>DATFYE010000001.1:0-7993 GCA_035315185.1 Syntrophorhabdales bacterium
GGTGCCTGGCGCCATCGCTGCTATGTGAGAGGCAAGCAGGATGATGGAGCCTGCTGATGCAGCTCGCGCGCCCTGCGGATACACATAAACAATCACGGGGATTTTCGAATCCATGATTGCCTTGATGATCTCCCGCATCGAGGTGTCAAGGCCGCCGGGTGTGTCGAGCAGGATGAGCAAGGCTTGAGCATCAGCGTCCGTAGCCTTCTTGATTGACTCAACGACAAACTGGGCTATGGGGGGGCCGATCACACTTTGGACGCTGATCTGGTAAATATCCTTCGCAGCTCCGCTGGCAGCGAAGGAGCAATAAAGCAGCACAAACAAGATAACGCAAAGAATCTTTTTCATTGATGCGGAAACTTTCTCCTGAGCGCTTCCTCGACGGATGAAGGTACGAAGCCCTTGACGGAGCCGCCGAAGCTTGCCACTTCTTTGATCGTTCTTGAGCTCACAAAGAAATAGTCCTTACTTGTCATCATGAAGATCGTGTCCATGTCGCAATTGAGATTTCTGTTCATGGAAGCCATCTGGAACTCGTATTCAAAATCGCTCATGGCCCTCAATCCCCTTATGACAAAGCGGGCATTGACCCTTTTCACGTACTGGACCAGGAGGCCGTCAAAGCTATCGATCACCACATTCTTGTTGCCTTCTATCGACTCTCTGATCAACTCCATGCGCTCGGGCACTGTAAAAAGTGACTGTTTCTCGATGTTGGTGGCTATAGCGCAGATCACCGTGTCGAAAAGCCTGAGGCCCCTCTGCAGGATGTCCAGATGCCCGTAAGTAATGGGATCAAAAGAGCCGGGGTAGACTGCCACTTTTTCCTTCATGCGCCACTCCTATTAACGTTGGTATGTCCCGCACCTAATCAAGCTTACGGCCGTGTCTCCGTAAAGCCTGTTTTTCACGTTCCCTGGTTCCAGAAAGCCCGGTAGTTGCTCCCTCTTCGAATGCTCTAACACGAGGAGAGACTCATCGCGACAAACGGTCTGTTTGCTCAAAACGTCAAGGGTTGCTGAAACGTACCCCAACTCATAGGGCGGATCCATCAGGATCAGGTCGTACCTATCGCCCCTCTTCGACAGAGCTGACAGCGCATATATTACATCCATATTCAACACAACACAATCTTTATCTAAGCCCAGCCTTCTCAAGTTTTCCCTGAGCATCTCCGCCATGCGCCCTGCCTTCTCGACGCACACGGCACGCTTTGCTCCTCGGCTCAGGGCCTCTATGGCCAAACAGCCTGATCCGGCAAAAAGATCGAGCACGTCGTAGTCCGCCACGTCCCCAATCAGATTGAAGATTGCTGCCCTCACTTTGGAGGAGGTGTACCGTGCCTCACCGCGGTCCGGAACCAATATCTTTCGACCCTTAAGAATACCACCGGTCACCCGTAATTCCCCCACGTTGCCTAAGCTCCATCACTAAAGAGTGCGCACGAGATGTCATTAATTTTTTCCAGCCCTTTGATCTCGTTAGGCCATAGATAGAGAGTCACCATGTTCCGACCGCCGCATAGTACTCCCAGCTCTTTGATGTAGCGCTCCTGCATCCCCTTGCGTATTTTATGAAAAGGGCAGTCTTCATCCCGCACTACGTGGTTAACAATGAGATTGCTTACCGAGAGACCGTTCTCCTCAAGCTCTTTCAGCATGCGCTCGGTAAGCCTGACACCGAGAGACTCAGCAATCGTTACCAGAACGTACCTTGTCCTCTGCCCGTCCCTGATGAAGTCGATGATGTTCCTTGAAAGCTTTTCCCAGCTCTCTATGATTTCCAAGAGGCTCCTTCTCGTGCTCCTCAGGGAGACCGTGTCCTTCACTTTCTCGAAACAGCTGTATATGTTCATGTAAAACTTCGTTGCGGCTTCCATATGGCTCAAGAACAGGTGCGGTAGACGGAGCAGGCGGAGCGTGTGACCTGCCGGTGCCGTATCCCAAACGACTGCGTCGTACTTTCTGCCTTCCACGAGTTCAACGATAAAGTGGAGCATAAATTCCTCTTCAATACCAGGGGCAGTACCGATGTAATCCACGAAGTCGTACTCCACGCTCGCGAAGCTCGATATGACCTCGTAAATCTCCGGCCCAAACCTTTCCTTCCATCGTTTGAGCACCATGTCGGACGAAATCTCCAGCCCAAAGAGCTCGTGGCCTTCTACAAGCCTGATTTCCTGGTCACCCATAGGGATTTCGAATATGTCGCCCAGCGAAGGCGTAGGATCGCTGGATAAGAGGAGCACCCTTCGTCCGTCGCTGGCAATCTGCAACGCTACGGCAGAGGCACAGGTAGTTTTGCCGACTCCTCCCTTGCCACCGACCATGATAAGCTTAACGTCTCTGTCGCGTATCCCTGTCAAACCCACGAGCCGTCAATCCTTCTTTGGTGCCTGCGCTGTTGGGTCTGACGTTGGGCCAAACAGCTGATGCACGAAATCTTTTATCTCCCGCTCAACGCCGGGGAAAAAATGGGATGAGGGTAAGACTTTCAACCACTTCTCTGCTTGAACCTGCGAATAAAAGGAGAGGAGCTGGTCAAGCGGAGATACCTCGTCGAAGGATCCGCCTACGAAGTAAAGCCTTCCTTCAAAGGCCCGAAGTTCCGCGGGCTCGTACCTGGAAAAGGGATATGCTACGAGAAAGAGATCTTTGAGCCCCTGGATACGGACCGCAGCCCTGCTGGCTACCCATGCACCGAACGAATAGCCCGAGAGCACCAGCCTGCTCCCAGCACCCAGCAAGTCTCTCATGAACCTACAGGCGGCGACTGCGTCATTAACTTCCCCATTGCCTTCGTCATAAACGCCCTCACTGTCGCCCACGCCCCTGAAGTTGAACCTTAACGTGGAGAAGCCACTCAGAGCAAAGCCTTCCTCAACAGCCTCCACCACGTTGTTGTACATGCTTCCTCCGAACAGAGGGTGCGGATGGCAAATGACGGCACCACCCTCCCGTCCCTGTTCCCTCAGGATCGCTTCTAAGCCACCATCTGACGTAATGGTTATCCTTCTAGTTGACATACGCACTCTATTTTGGTAGGTTTCTTTCGAAAATTCAATAGATTTTCACTGAGAAAAAGATGGGCCTATTCAAAAAAAAGATTGTTCCGCTAAAGCCTTACAAGAAAATTGACATTCAAAAAGAGATCAAGAGGGCTGAGCGGGAAGACGAGACCTTGTGGATCAAGTGCAGTTCGTGCCAGGAGCTCCTCTATAGAAAAGAGGTCGAGCGTAATCTCAATGTCTGCCCCAAATGCTCGTACCATTTCCCGATCAGCGTAGAAAAGAGAATAGCTCTCACGTTCGACAAGAATTTCACCGAGCTCTACACCCGCATAGAGCCAGTGGACTTCCTGAAGTTCAAGGACACCAAGACATACAAGGCAAGGCTGGCCGAAACCAAAGAGGCTACGAACAGGAGTGACGCGGTAGTCTGCGGAAACGGCAGCATAGACGGAATTGAAGTGCTCACCGCAATTTTCGATTTCAACTTTATGGGCGGGAGCCTTGGCTCGGTGGTGGGAGAAAAGATTACACGCCTTCTTGAAGAAGGAGCAGAAAAGAACCTGCCCGTCATTGTTTTCTGTGCCTCGGGCGGCGCGCGCATGCAGGAGGGCATTATGTCCCTTATGCAGATGTCAAAAGTGGCCGGAGCCATCTTCAGGCTGAAATCTGCAGGGGTTCCCTATCTCACGGTATTGACGGACCCGACCCTGGGCGGAGTAAGCGCCAGTATCGCCATGCTGGGAGATATTATCGTGGCTGAGCCAAAGGCGATGATAGGCTTTGCGGGCCCGCGTGTCATCAAAGAGACGATCAAGGAAAAGCTCCCTCCAGGATTTCAGAGAGCTGAGTATCTTCTTGAGCATGGCATGGTCGACCTCATAGTTTCCAGAAAGGAGATGAAACGAAAGCTGCATAGCCTGCTTTCGCTGATCGCCGCATGAACCGGTATTCCGCGACGTTGGAATACCTTTACGGTCTCGAAAAATCCGGCATTGTCTTCGGGCTGGATAATATCCGCTGGATCCTCAATCTCATAGACAACCCTCACCAACTTCTTAAGACCATCCATATTGGTGGAACGAACGGAAAAGGCTCGGTAGCCCGCATGAGTTCCGCTATATTGCAGGAGGCTGGTTACACGGTTGGATGCTATACATCACCTCACCTTATTTCGTTTACTGAGAGGATCACTATCAATGGTGTGCAGATCAGCGAAGCAGAGACTGTTGAGCTGACCGAGTTTATTAAAGGCCGGGTTGAGGCAGCTGATCCCTCCAGAAGGTTTACCTTCTTCGACTTCACGACGGCCCTGGCGTTTGAGTACTTCAAACGAAAGAAGGTGGTCCTTGCCGTGATAGAGGTTGGACTCGGTGGCAGGCTCGATTCCACGAACGTCATTTTTCCCCTCGTCAGCGTTATTACCAATGTGGACCTCGACCACATGGACTATCTGGGCGACTCCATAGAGGAGATCGCAACAGAAAAGGCCGGCATCCTGAAGGATGGCGTTCCCGCTGTGACAGGCGCCGAGGGAACAGCCCTTGAAGTAATACGGGAAGCCGCGCAACCTAAGTGTCCCTTATTTGTGCTCAACGAAGCCTTCCATTACCGGAAGACAGGGGACCAGCTGATGTCGTATCAAGGACTCGAAAACGCTTTTTCCGACCTGCACATCAATCTGGTCGGGGACCATCAACTGTCAAACTGTGCCCTTGCTTTATGCGCTCTGGAACTGCTCTCTCGAAAAGGCTTTAGAGCAAAAGAGGACGTGGTCCGGCGCGCTCTCGCTGAGCTTACGTGGCCGGGCAGGCTTGAGAAAGTGCACGTGAAGCCATTAATTCTCCTTGACGCTGCCCACAACCCGCACGGCACAAAGGCGTTGGCCTCGTATCTGCGGGCGCATCATGCCGATACGAAGAAAATCCTCGTGTTCGGCGTGATGAAGGACAAGAATTATGCATCCATGCTGGCTGATCTTGCCCCCCTTGCCGATGAGATTCTATTGACAAGACCCCAGACCGAGCGAGCGGCGCGCGAAGAGGAATTGGTTCCTTTCGCTCGAAATGCGATAAAAACGAAAACCGTCAACGAGGCCCTGGAAAAAGCGCGTCAGCTATCCGGCGATGATGATCTGATCGTTATTACCGGATCTTTCTATACTATAGGAGAGGCGAGAACGCTGATTGACAAAATCTTCTAATACCAATTCGTCTCCAAGCGCGGCCCTTCGTTGTCGCTGCGTCGCCATCCTCGACGTACTTCTAGTACGCCCGGGTACCCGCTTGCGGGTGTGGCTCCTCGCTGCCGCCTCGGTCTGCATCTTGAATCCGAATTGGTATAAGATTCCATGCTTGGTACTCATCATCTTCCTGCCTTTTTCGGTTGGAGCCAAAAGCCTCGGCAAGCGTGCCGCAACAGGCCCGGTTGATATCCAGGCAGATTCCCTGGAGTATGATAAAAACGAGAGCATGTACATAGCCAGAGGACACGTAGAGATCAAACAGGCCACGGCCACCCTCGTTGCGGATTATGTTGAGTACCACGAAGACTCGGGGGATGTGCTGGCAGAGGGGAACGTTCTTCTCCAGGACAGCGAGGAAACTATCCGGACGCAACGCATGACGCTCAACCTTGTGACGCAGCAAGGGACAATTGAGAAGGGTGACATTTACGTCAAGCAGGGGAACTTTTACATCCTCGGTGATGAAATAAACAAAACGGGAGAGACAACGTATGTTATCCGCCGCGGCCAGTTTACGACCTGCGGATGGGACAAACCGGCCTGGACATTCACCGCAAAAGACATCAACCTTACCGCGCCGGGATATGCAACAGCAAGTAATGCCAAGTTCAGCATCTTGAATCAGCCCGTCTTTTTCATACCCTGGGGTATGTTCCCGGTAAAGACTGAAAGGCAGTCGGGTCTCCTGCTCCCGGAACTCGTGAAGTCGAGCCGCGATGGCTACAGGCTCACCGAGTCTTATTTTTGGGCCATATCGAGAGATACAGATGCGACGTTCGGCCTTCAGGAGATACAGGACAGGGGCCTAAGGCCGGAGGTAGAATATCGCTATTTCATATCTCCGGGACTGAAGGGCATGTGGAGCGCCTCGATCATCGACGACTCGAAATTCGGCCACACCCGTTGGAACATCACGGGGGAGCATACTCAGGCTATCAACGACAGCCTCACCATCAAGGCCAAAGTGTACCAGGTCTCTGACCAGGACTTCCTCCAGGACTTCGGGCTTACCACGCTGGAGCGAGCCGAAAATTCCGTGAAATCAACCGTGTTCGCCGAACAATTCTTAACAAAGTCACTGCTCTCGGCAGAGACCACATTCTTCAGAACCCTGGTCGTAGCGGACAATGGACATACTGTCCAGTATTATCCGTTCCTGACGTACTTTACGGAGTACCTACCTTTGCTCAAAGACAAGATGTATACGAACGTATCTTCCGGTTTCGCCAACTATGAGCGGGACCAGGGCACCACTTACAGGCAATTCAACGTCGAGCCATCTCTGCGGATGCCGTTTCATGTCGAAGGCTTCAATCTCCTGGCCAGTACCACCTTGATAGAAAGGCTTTACTCCATCAACCAGAAACCGTCGGTTGACACTTCGATTGACAGCAATCAAAAACAGTCTGATAATTTCCAAACGGTAATGATCCAAGGGGATGCCAATTTTCAAGCATTCCGAAACTACAAGACAGACCTCTTCGGCTTAGACACCCTGCAAAGCGTCATTAAGCCAAGGGTTACCTATACGTTAATTCCTGCTACCAACACTGTGGACCTGCCACCTATCACTCCTGCCGATCAGACCGTTAAGACCGATTCAATCACCTATTCTTTCAACCATTACCTCAATGGCATTTCCAAAGACTCATCGCGCGAGATTTCCCTCCTGGAGATAGATCAGACCTATGGACTCTCAGGGAATTTGAAACCATCCACAGCCTATACTCTTGGGAACGGTGCTCCCAACCAGCCCGGCGGGAGATTCTCCGACATCCACACGAAGCTGACACTCTACCCTACAAGAGAATTCTTTGTGACACAAGAAAGCTACATCGATCCTCATGACAGCGAGGCCAAGATCTTGAGAACCTCTGTAGGCCTCATGAAGGGCCAGTTTTATAACATTGTCAGTCACACCTACCAAGCGGGTGAGATAAATCAGCTCACCTGGATATCCGCAGAACATTACAAGGATTTTAGCGGCATGTTGACCATCATCTATGATCTGAAAGAGAATTCCTGGATCAGTACGCTTTACGCGATAACGTACCATCCAGGGTGCTGGTCCGTAACCCTGAGTCTGGTGCAGACAAGAAGACCGCCCGATACGGCCATACATTTCTCTTTCAATCTGGCCGGATTGACAAATAGAGCGCAGCCGCTAGTTCCCGGCGGCGCCCCCCCTCTGACGGGGCCGACTCCTTCGGCACCCTCTCCAGTGAGGGGAACAAACGGGTTACAGCAACAGTTGCAGCAACAGTTACAGCAACAAATGTTCTGACACCACGAACAACGAAACCAGGGGGTCAACCATGAAAGGAGTCATACTTGCCGGTGGTCTCGGGACAAGGCTTTTTCCTCTTACCAAGATAACCAATAAGCATCTTCTTCCCATCTACGACAGACCAATGATATATTATCCAATCCAGACACTGATCAATGCGGGGATAACAGACATCATGATAGTCACCGGTGGGAATAATGCGGGTGATTTTTTGAGGCTTCTCGGCAACGGCAAGGAGTTTGGCCTCAAGCATATCAACTATACGTATCAGGAAGGCGAAGGCGGTATTGCAGCCGCTCTTTCCCTTGCCGAGTATTTTGCAGAGGATGAGCCGGTCTGCGTGGTCCTGGGCGACAATCTGATAGAGAAGAATATTGTGCGGGCCGTCAAAGAGTTTGAGAAACAGGGTAAGGGGGCAAAAATTCTCCTCAAAGAGGTGCCGGATCCCGAA
>DATFYE010000002.1:0-79000 GCA_035315185.1 Syntrophorhabdales bacterium
CCCTCCTTGTTCCGCTGTCGGAGCCGACCGGTACCGCACAGGCGCCCGAATGCATAATGCCCTGCGACAGCGGGAGGCCCCCCGTGAACATGCTCAGAGACAGCCCCTGAAGCACCCGGTGCCCCGGCCGAATGCCGACCATCCAGAACCGCCTTGCGTGCAGCTCATTCATGATCTCAACATCGCTCTGGGTCAGCGCATAAAGGGTAGGAGTGCCCGTGGTGCCTGATGTCGAGCTCAGCCTTACGATCTTCTCCTGAGGGGCGCACGTAATCGTTCCCGGACCGAAGGGATGGCCTAATTCCTGAAGTGATTCCTCCTGCGTCCTTTTCTGCTCTTCCTTTCCCGTAGGGGGGATGAGGCGAAAGTCTTCGAAGCTCCTGACATCTTCGGGCTTCATGCCCGCCTCTTCGAATTTGCTGCGATAGAGGAGCGAATTATTGAAATTGTATGCGAGCTGCTTCTTCAGCCTTGCCAGCTGGAGGCGCTCCATTTCACCGGACGACATCGTCTCTATCTCAGGGTTCCAATATTTATCCGAAATTTGCCGCGCCATCCTTTCCTCCTCGCGTTGATACTATCTCTACTTCATCTTTTTTCCACGCCGCGCGCTCCTCTTTTGGGACGACGACCGCTTCGCTTTTTGAGCGTCGACACGTGAAGAGGCGCTTCGCAGCCGCAACTCCTTCGAGAGTGCAATATTGGACGCCAGACGTTCTTCGCATAGTCGCAAATCTCTCAGTCGGAGAGCCTCGACAATGGCCGCATGGGAAGCATGCGCGACGTTTCGGGACGTAAATGGCTCAGATGAATTAAAGCCCATGTCCTCCATCAGCTTCATCAGCGACTGCAGCATCATCGTAAGAAGGTAATTGCCGGAAAGCTCCGCGAGGGCTACGTGAAAGCGAGAGTTGTTCTCGAGCAGCCGTGACACACCCTCCGAGGCGTTCACAAATTCTTGGTTGATCTTTTCCAGTCTCTTTAGGTCCTTTTCCTTGGCCCTTTTCACCGCGAGCCTTATGGCAAAACATTCGATCGCCGTCCTCGCCTCAAGAAATTGCCGGATCTCGATCTTGCCGCTTCTTAAAAGGTCAATCGTGGAATGATAAAACGGCTTGTAGAGTTGATCGACGACGTAAGCGCCCGCCGTGCGGCCTCTCCGGATCTCGATGAATCCCGCGTGCTCAAGTGACCTGAGCGCCTCACGCACCGCCGACCTGCTGATGTTGACCTGCTCAGCGAGGTCCCGCTCCGGTGGGAGCTTCTGGCCGACGTCTATTCCTTTAGAAAAGAACAGATTCTTTATCTGAGAAACCACGAGCTCTGCGAGGTTCCCCTGTTTGACCGGCGTGAAAGGGCCGCGTGCAGGCTTCTCCATATGGTCTGACCTCACACCTTTATACGGAATGATGACACTGCCTATGCGGACTTGTCAAGAGAATAGATGCAAGGATTATTTTCTTGACAAGCATCTACCGCGATGGCATTATTGCACCGAGCGGGTTTGAGGTCAGACCATAAGCCCGATGTCCAAAGATGGCTGGGCGAGAGGAGTCATATGCCGACAGCTCATGTGAACGGCGTCCGGTTGTATTATGAGGTCACCGGCAGCGGTTTTCCACTCGTTTTTGTCCACGAGTTCGCGGGCGATTACCGAAGCTGGGAGCCACAGGTCCGCTTTTTTTCACGGCGTTATCGTGTTGTTGTTTATAACTGCCGGGGCTACCCGCCCTCGGATGTCCCTGCGACGCCGGAATCATATTCCGAGTCAATTCTCGTCGAGGACCTCTGCCAGCTTTTGACCTTTCTCGGGATACGCGAGGCACACGTTGTGGGGCTCTCGATGGGCGGCGGTGTCGCGCTCAACTTCGGTCTTGAGCATCCTGACAGGTGCGCGTCCCTCGTGATTGCAAGCGCCGGTTCGGGTTCCACGAACGTAGACCAGTTCAGACGGGACGGTATGGCTTTGGCCGAACGGCTCGAAAAAGGAGGGATAGCGGCTGTGGAGGAGCATTTTATGCTGTCGCCCGCAAGGATCACATTCAGGGAAAAAGATCCTCGCGGGTGGGAAGAGTCTCGAAGACAGTTTTCCGACCACTCCGCACTCGGTTCCGCGCTGACTTTCAGGAGGGTTCAACTCGAGAGGAAAACGATCTTTGAGCTCGAGGGAGGACTAAGACAGCTTCACACCCCTACGCTTCTGTTCATAGGTGACAGGGACGATGCATGTCTCGAACCGGCCATTTTCATGAGGCGCTGCATCCCCGGAGCCGGGCTCATGGTTCTGCCTTGGAGCGGACATGCGGTCAACCTGGAAGAACCCGATACCTTCAACCGCATTGTCCTTGAGTTTCTTACCGCATCGCAGGACATCGGCAGGACATCAAAAAGAAAAGAGCAAGCGTGACCCGTAAGGATCATTTTTCGATCTTCTTTCCGGGCACCCGCTTGCGGGTGTTCCATTAATCAAAGGAGGAACTACATGGCTCTTTTTCGGAATCTTTTCGAGCCAGGGACCATAGGTAAGATGCAGCTGAAGAATCGGGTGATCTATCCCCCGATGGCCACGCACCTGGCGACCGATGAGGGGGACGTGACGGACCTCCTCATCGATTACTATGTCGCCAGGGCAAAAGGAGGGGTGGGCCTCATTGTTGTGGAAGGCTCCTTCCCGAATCCCGTCGGCCATGCTCGGCGAATCGCCCTCGACGGCGCCAACCGTTTACCAGGTCTCCAACGGTTCGTTGAGGCGGTACATGAAGGAGGGGCAAAAATCGTTATCGAGATCAACACACACATGGGCAGGCAAGACAAGTTCCCTCTGTCCCCTTCCGATGTCCCACACCCCATAACCGGCCGTCGGGGGAGGCCCATTACCCGTGATGACATAAGCAGCATGAAGACCGAATACGGCAATGCTGCGAGGATTGCGAAAGAAGCCGGGTTTGACGGCATTATGATACACGGGGCCACCGGCTATCTTGTTGCGGAGTTCTTGTCCCCCCTTGTCAACAAGAGGACGGACGAGTATGGCGGCGATGTCAGAGGCAGAGCGCGATTCGGGGTTGAGCTGGTGGGGGCGGCGCGAGAGCACGTTGGCCCCGACTATCCTGTCATCTTCAGGCTCATGTCTCACGACAGGGTCGAAGGCGGCGTGTCTACCGCCGATGCGATAGCCTTTACCCGGATCTTTCAGGAAAATGGCGTGGACGCTGTCGACCTGGTAACCGGCAGCGCAGTGTCCCATGAATGGACGGCTCCCCCTTATTATCTACCCGCAGGCTGCAACACCGACGTCTCCGAGGCCGTCAAGCGAAATGTGCACATACCGGTCTGCGTCGCTGGAAAAATTAATGACCCGTATTTGGCCGACCGCATCCTGAAAGAGGGGAAGGCCGATTTCGTCGATATCGGCCGCAGTCTGCTTGCAGATCCGGACTTCCTGAAGAAAGCAGAGGAAGGCCGCACGGATGACATCAGGAGATGCATCGCGTGCGACAGATGCGGCTTTGCTATAGTGGCGTCACTCGATCCCTTCTTCTGCTCGGTTAACCCGGCTGTCGGAAGAGAGAGGGAGTTCGAGTTGAAGCTGAAGCCAACGGGGAAGAAAAGGAAAGTCCTCGTCGTGGGGGGCGGACCGGCTGGAATGGAGGCCGCTCTGACTGCAGATGCGAGAGGGCACAAAGTGACGCTGTGGGAAAGAGGCGAGAAGCTCGGCGGTGCTCTCAATTTTGCTGTCATGCCTTGTAAGGAGGACGTAAGAGCTTTTGCCGATTATTTAAAAAGACAGCTGCAGGCCTCGGAAGTAACGGTCAGTCTCGGCACAGAAGCCACACCCGAATCTGTCGGGAGATTCGATCCGGAGACAGTGATTGTCGCTACCGGTGCGAAGCCCTTCGTCGTGGATATACCCGGGATAGACGGTCCCAATGTGGTCGGCTTTGCAGAGGCCTTTGAGGGATCTTCAAGCCCGGGTAATAAGACCCTTGTGTGGGGTGCGGGCTTCGTGGGATGCGAGATTGCTGCATTTCTGGCAGAAAAAGGGGAGAGTGTCACTCTTCTCTTTCCTGAGCCGCAGCCAGCGCCTGAAGTAAACAATCCGGACATCAGAAAATATCTGCTGAAAGAACTCGAAGAGAACAGGGTCGAAATTGTATCAGGCGTCAAGGAGTTCAAGAGAATTACGCCAAAAGGCATCGTCCTGACAGACAAAACGGGGGTGGAGCGAACCGTCGAGGCCGAAAAGGTAGTGCTGGCCACGGGGCTGAGGCCAGAGAAGGGTCTTGCGCACGCCCTGAGAAAGTCAGTACCGGAGCTTTACGAGGCCGGTGATTGCGTGTCCCCCCGTCAGATCATGGAGGCCGTTCACGAAGGGGCCGAGGCGGCCCTCCAAATTTAACGAGTAGGCGAGGTGGAGCCGTGGACATCACGTTAACAGAAGAGCAGGAGTTTTTCAGGAAGACGCTCGCAGATGCGGTTGACCGATTGATTCTCCCGAAGGCGGGGGAGCTCGACGAGGCCACAGAGTTTCCGTGGGACCTTTGGAAAGAGTTCGGATCGCTCGGCTACCTTGGCATGCGTTATCCGGAGGACATCGGCGGTATGAACGCCGACTCGCTGATGTTCATGATCGCTGGTGAGGAGATCACACGAGGCTCTGTCGGCTTTGCGATGAGCTGCACACAGAACATGCTCATGGGCACTGAGTTCGTGTACAGGTTCGGCAGCGACGCCATAAAGGAGCGCTGTCTTTATCCGGCGATGAGAGCCGAAAAGGTCGCCACCATCTGCTTCACGGAAGACCAGTCCGGTTCTGACCTTGCCGCAACGAAGACGAGGGCGGTCAAAGACGGGAAGGGATGGAGGATCAATGGAACGAAGATGTGGATCACGAACGGTCCGGTATGCGATTTCTGCACCGTTCTTGCGACGACCGACCCGACGAAGGGTTTTAAGGCCCTCAACTTCTTTCTGGTTGAAAAGGGTACGCCGGGATTTTCGCCCGGCCAGATTTTGCATAAGCTGGGATGCGGAAGCTCGATAACCGGCGAGGTCGTGTTTGACAACGTGTGGGTGCCGGATGAGAACCTGCTTGGCGAGGAGGTGAACAAGGGCGCGACCTATCTCCAGTCGGTCCTCTCGGAGGTGAGAACGCTGACCGCGGCCCAGGCGATCGGCATCGCAAGGGGCGCATACGCGGAGGCCCTCGAATTTGCCCGAAAGAGGGTAGCATTTGGTCAGCCGATCGGTAATTTTCAACTCGTCAGGGAGAAGCTGGCAAGAATGGATATGCTTATTACCGCCTCTCGGCTCATGGTCTACAACTGTGTATCCCTCATGGAGAGGGGCCTCGATGCCCGCATAAAGGCCGCGGAGACGAAGATATTCGCAGCCGAGTCGTGCTTGCAGGTCGCCGACGAGCTGATGAGGATTTACGGAGCGAACGCATACGCTCGCGAATACTCGCCGCAACGTTACTTGCGGGATGCCTATTTTCTTCTGTACGGAGGAGGCACCCACGAAATCCTCAAAGACTTTATCGGAAAATCCCTTGTAGGAAAGGTTTGAAAATTACCGAAGACATTAAAGACATGCAAGACATGAACGTACAATGAAAAAGAGAGTGTCGATTCTTCAGTTCTCTGTTTCGATTTCTCATTCCGCAATTCTAAATTCTAGTGTACTGTTGTTACTTTCCCGGCATCACCGTATAACCCTGGGGCGGTTGGTGTACCTGAGGGATCACGTCAAGCACGACGTTTTTGATAACACCGTCTTTTTTCTGTACCTGGCGGATTATGATATCCCGCACAACATTGCCATTCTCGTCCAGACTCACGGCGCTGCTTACCACACCCTTGAACTCGGTGGTATGCATCGCCTTTAGAAAAGCGTCTGTGTCTTCCGCTTTGCCCTGAATTGACTCAAGAGCCTTACAGACGAATTTCATGCCTTCATATCCTGTGGCAACATCGAGATTCATCAGCTTCTTTTTCCCGTATTTGGCATAAAACCGGTCAGTGAGACTTTTGTTCTCCGGCGATTTGAAATCGAGGCAGTAATAAGCCCCGCTGTGTATGCCTATCATCTTGTCCTTAAAGATGGGCAAGGTGAAGTAATCTTCGGTAAAGGTCCAGTGGGTGGTCAGTTTTACCTTTTTATCGAGCCCCAGCTCGAAGTACTGGCTTATGAATCTGTTGGTGGAGATGTCGCCGGGGATGAAGGGGAAAACGGCCTCAACATCCGGCTGGAGACGGGCAAAGTACGGAGCCATGTCCATCTCTCCAACGGACCAGAGAATAGTCTGGACTATCTTACCGCCGGCCTTTTCAAATCCCTGTTGGAATGCCCAGAGCTTTCCGGTGCTGCCCGCATAGTCGGGTCCCATGATGGCCATCTTCTTGTAACCGAGCTTTTCGTACGCATACCGTCCCAAAGGTAATTCCATCTGACCGTCGGCATAGCTGGTCCTGAAGACGTATTTGCTTGGAGGCAGATTCACCCGTTCAGCGCCGCCCAGGCCAATGACTGTCATCGGCACCTTGGCCTTTTCAGCATCCGCTCGCCCCGCAATAGCAGCTGTGCTCATGGTTACGTATAAGAGTAAATGTGCCTTGTCCATCTCGATAAGCTTCCGGGTTACCTCCATAGAAATCTTCGTGTCGGACTTATTGTCATATTCAATGACCTTAATCGGGCGTCCGGCCACCTTGTAACCGATTTCCTGTAAATAAAGGTCGTAACCCTGCTTGGTATTCATCGCGGTCTCACTCAACACGCCGCTGAATTCAATATTGATGCCGACCTTTATCGGTTCTTTTCCGACCTGTGCGTACGCATTCACGAGAGGGGCCGCCAGGAATAAGACGACAGCAGACATACTCACTATAACCCTTGAAAGTGGTCTAATTCCCATCTCCTAACCTCCTTTTCTTATCGGTACCACAGCAAGATAGAATCTTTATTACCCTATGCTCTATAGTACTTCACGTCTCTTAATGTCAAGTAAAAACTGTGCCATGTTCAGTACGAGACGCGTGAATTTATATGCAAACATATATTAAGTATATTGTCACCAATAACAACGTCAGGACTCGTGGAAGAACTTCTTTCGGTATCGCCGTCTTCGCAGATGGGGCTGTGGTTGTCCACCGATCGCTTCCTACTATGATAACCTTGTGCCGCGGGCGTGCACTGGAATCCTGGGGTCAAGCACTTGGCGGTTTGGGCCGATAAAGAGGATGGTATGGAAAAGCTGCGCATCGTCAGGCGGAAAAGACCCGTAGCTGAGAGCAAAATTGATAGCGCTCGGACCGTAGACCAATACGTGGTGGATGGGCGGAGACATGAAGAGATCAGGGCATCGAATAGGGTCGCCATGGCAGGGGAGTATCCCTTGCGTGGCGATGTCTCGGCACCCGACGATCAGAAGCTTTCCATAGAGCTGACCCTCGCACAGTCGGAGGTCGTGAAGTCTCATGCCTATTTTAAGCTTCTGCTGGGTGATGAAGTAGACGGATCGAGCGTGGGTGTGCAAAGGTCGGAGGGCGGGAAAATCGTGTTCAATTTCTATTTCAAGCGGGTCTGCATGATGAAGATGCTCACTGGCTCGGATGTGTGTGACATGCTGCAGGTAAGCAGAACGTTCTTGGCCAAACTGGTCAGGGGCGGCAAACTGAGGAGCCACAAGATCGGCAGGCTGAGGCGGTTCTCGCTGGAGGATGTTCTTGCTCATCTTAGCGAGAGCGCGGCAGTTTGGTGAAAGGAGAAGGCCATGTATTGTGAGTATTGGGGTCTGACAAAGCCACCGTTTGACAACGTTCCTGACCCTACGATGTATGTTGAGTCGCACGCATCCGTTAAACGCACCATAGCAGAGACACTCTTCGCCATAGAGGAAGGCAATGAATGCATCGCCGCCATCGTGGGGGATGTAGGTCTTGGCAAAACCCTCTCCCTCAGACTCATCTTGGATAACCTTCCCCAGGACAGATACAAAGTCGCCTTTATAACGAACCCAGATATGTCTTTTGTGCAACTGATGAGAGAGATAGTCGGGCAGCTCACCGGGCAGCCCTGTGAGATAGAGAGGCGTATCGATCTGCTCGAGGCCTTCAACAAGATAATCTTCCAGGCAACCGACGAGGGGAAAAGGGTTCTCCTGTTCGTAGATGAAGCGAATGCCCTTTCCCCCGAGAACCTCGAGAGCCTCAGGCTTCTCACGAATATGCAGGACGATCACCTGAACCTATTCACTATAGTCCTGGCTGGGCAAATAGAATTGTCGAGGAGGCTTGAGCATCCCCGTCGATCAAATCTCTTCCAGCGCGTTGGTACCTATTGCAGAATCGACAAGATTCAATCGCCTGAACTGGTCAGAGATTACGTCGAAACCCGCTTGAGGCTCGCTGGTGGTGTCAAGAGGGTTTTCGCTGATGATGCGATCGATATACTATGGGAATACTCAGGCCACGGGGTTCCCCGCCTCATTAACAAGATCTGCAAGCTCTGTCTGAGGGCCGGGGAGACAAACGGTTTGGAGATCATAGACGGTGTGACCTCCAAACGCGTGGTGGAACGGTTTCGAAAACTAGCCGGTCCAGCACTGCAGAAAAGAAGATCGCGTAAACGGCTGTGGCCCGATGATGTCGAAAAGAACGCAGAAATGGAGACGGTCGAACGCGAGCCTTCGGCGCTACTAAACCTCGAAGGTGAGCCCGCTGGCCCGGCCGAGGCGGTCCCGGGGTACCAGCCTCTTGAGGGCAAAGCTGCTACTGAGGAGAACGCAGTACTTCCCAAGGCCATTTCAGAACTAGACCGGGAGGAAGCCAGAGAATCAGTTCACGGGGAAGGACGATCAGAGCTTTACGAGGAAGCCGTGATTGGAGGATTCAAGATCAATATAGAGATCCCACTTCAACTCCTCGAGTTGGCCACCTCGTCGACCCGGGAGAACCGCGCCAAGCTGGCCGGAAGTCTGGCTGCTCAGACCCTCGAAAAATATCCTCGACTGACAAGCCAGGCTGCCGTTGATGCTGTCTCTCTCTGGAGCGAAATAAGAAGCCTCATCATTAGTGCCCTTGAAAGAGAAATCGCGCACTCGGAGACTGAGGCAACAGGAACCGCCGGACAGTAGTGCCTGCTCTCCGCGCCCGTCTTAAGGGTCCGGTAGCTTTCTCCTGTTCATCCCTTCATTCCTGCGCATTCCGGCCGATAAGTATTGTAGGCTGCATGTCAGCAAAACGTGGGTGCTGGATAGAATTGGGTCTGAAATGAATCCTTCTGAATACCTATTCCATGACTGGTGGCTGGTATGGCAGAGCCGGTGCCGACGGTGGGGCACAAGACGAAAGAACTCTCAGATAGGCGGATGTGCATATGCTGGCGCCCCGGACGGTTGGCCACGGAAGAATGACCCTGACGACGATGTGTGTTGAACTGTTCAAGAGATTCATATTCTCGTGTATAGCTCTATTTCTTATGATGAGCACAGCAGTCTTTGGAGAGGAAAAATCTCCCTATGAGGGGATCACTGGAAGGCTGCTTGTTCAAACGGACGTTACTTCGCGGGCAAAAGAGTATTCCGGGGTAAGCCAGGACAGCAAGCGTGTCTATGGGGCTCCAGCTGACAGTACGTGGCTTGTCGTCGTTGATGAAAACGAGAAAAAGAAATACGATCGCCTCGGGCAAGGTAGCCTCGTTTTCAGCCGGGATAGAAAGCGGGTGGTGTATGTAGCTAAGCGAGGCAGCAAGCAGCTGGTCATCGTCGATGGAAAAGAGGAGAAGCCCTACGATCGCATTGGGGTGGGCGGTCCTCCGTTCAGTCCTGATAGCAAGCACGTTGCGTATGTTGCCAAGACCGGCAGCAAGCAGGTGGTCGTCATCGATGGAAAAGAGGGAAAGCGGTACGATAGCGTGGGAATGGGCGGCCCTGTTTTCAGCCCGGATAGCAGGCATCTGGCCTATGTTGCGAAGACCGGCAACAAGCAGCTGGTCGTCATCGATGGAAAAGAGGGAAAGCCGTACGACGGCATTGCAGAAAGCGGTCCTCTGTTTAGTCCTGACAGCAAGCACGTTGCGTATGGGGCCGCGACAGTCGATAAACGGTTTGTGGTTGTTGATGGGAAAGAGGGAAAGAAATACGATGGTCTCGGGCTAGGTAGTCTCGTTTTCAGTCCTGACAGCAAGCGGGTGGCGTACGTTGCTGAAGCAGACCATAAGAGGTTTGTCGTCGTTGATGGAAAAGAGGCGAAGCGGTACAACCGCATTGGGGCGAGTGGGCCTGTTTTCAGTCCTGACAGTAAGCACGTTGCGTATGGGGCCGCGACAGCAAGTACGTGGTTTGTGGTCGTTGACGGAAAAGAAGGAAAACGCCACGAAAGCATTGGGACAGGCGGTCCTCTGTTCAGTCCTGACAGCAAGCACGTGGCATATATTGCTGAATCAGGCAACAAGCAGTTGGTCATCGTCGATGAAAAAGAGGGAAAGCGCTACGATAGCATTGCGGAAAGCGGTCCTCTGTTCAGTCCTGACAGCAAGCACGTGGCATATATTGCTGAATCAGGCAACAAGCAGCTGGTCATCGTCGATGAAAAAGAGGGAAAGCCGTACGATGGCATTGGGGTGGGCAGTCCTCTGTTCAGCCCAGACGGCAAGCACGTGGCGTACGTTGCTGAACAAGGCGATGAGTGGTTTGTAGTAGTCGATGGGGGGGAGGGAAGCCATTACAATGGCATCGCGACCCTTGAAGGAGGAAAGGCCGTTTCTGGCTCATTTGATAGCCTCTACTGCTTTTGCATTGAAGACAACGGTATCTATTTAGTGGCGGTAAGAACCTCGTCCATAGTGCGAGCCCCAGATGATGGCCAAGTTGACTCTTCTGGACCGTAACGTTCGACTGCAGACCATGATTGCGTTGTTTTCATTCGTGGGTATCTAAGCTCAGCACGCGCAGTTCCCGATCTTCCCCGTCTCCCTTACCAGGCAGCCCCTAGCTTCTCTTCGAGTGCAGGTATGACGAAATCCATGCCCAGCTCCCGCAGCCGCTTCTTCGTCGGAAGCCCTTCTTCGTTCAGGCCAAAAGCGAGGTACGTCTTCTTTCTCATCTCGAAGAACTTTTCTCGGTCGAGCGACCTCGGCTCACCATATTTGTTGTATATGACTTCATCGAAGAAACGGTCCGGCAGCAGATCATCTCTGGTAGGAAGGTATCCTTCTCTGAGGGAAACGCAGCGCTCCATGATCGAGGCCCTGAGGATCAGGTTCTGCCAATTCCTTTTGCTGAGTTTCCACCCAACGGTACCTTCGAGCATAGGGCGGGCATAGCCTGCGAGGCCTCCAAAATATTTTGGAAAATCTTCGCGCACAAAAAAACAGATAGTAAGGGAGTCGCAGATCACCCGCTCCGGATTTCCGCGCGCACCGTGGAGCTCTCCCACCGGATTCACCACGAGTCCAACGGCATCGGCCATGTTTCCCCGGGGTTCGTAAGACGTGATGGCAACACCCCTGTGGCTGATGGCGTACCGTTTGTCAGCCTTTTCAATCAGCGCTGGTGCAAATTTAAGACCCTCGGCGAGTTTGTCGCCGATGCCCTCGCGGAATGCAATTTTTTTAACGAGCTGGCAGATGGCTTCCACGTTCCCCCAGGTGAGTTCAATATCGTCTAGATCTTCTTTTGTCACTAGCCCGCGGTCATAACATTCCATCATCCAGGCGACGACGCCGGAGACATCCTCTGAGTCCAATCCGAGCACGTCAACGTACGTAGAAAGGTACGTCTGCGGATCGTAGCCTGCAACCATAACGTTTGCGTTCCAGCCCCCCGCGTTATCGTGGCGTATTTCACCGATGGTTGGTGAGAAGGGTGGTTTGCGCCTCATGTAGGGTACCTTACAGCCCACCTGGCAGAGGTTACAGGCGTCGCTCCAGAGTTTGGCGCCTTGTTCCAGTTTCAAAGGATTACTCAGATCGCAGATAGGGTCCCAGCCAAGCTGCTTGTTCTTAATGCCTTCCGTCGTCTTGTAATACCTTGTGGGCATGGTCACGCTGTGGCCCCATCTCCTGGCGGTGACGCGCTCTTCCCAGCCTTCTTTGAGAAATTTGAGAAGCACCTGGTAAATGAGCCGGGGATTCTGGTAAGAAGGCGCCTTGCTCCCCTTGACTGCGATCGCCTTGACCTTCTTCGATCCCATCACAGCTCCCATACCGAGGCGCGCTGCATGATGATAAAAGTCGTGGTCGATAGAGGCATTCCTCACCATGTGCTCGCCAGCAGGACCGATGGCTGCGATCCTGAAGTTCTGATCGTCCAGGTCTTTTCTCAGCTCGGAGCGGAGCGTTTCCTGATGATCTGGGTTGCATTTGCCCCATAGATGCGTAGCATCACGGATCTCAACGTCATCGTCTTTTATGTAAAGGTAAACGGGCTTGTTGGCCTTTCCCTTAAGCAGCAGCCCGGCGTTATAACCCGCATAGATCAGCTCGACGCCGAAGTGCCCGTTCATGTTAGATTTGCCGGGTAAGAGCGTGAGCGGAGACAGGGCGCTCACATTCACTACCGAACCGACAAAGCCGGTCAGAGGTCCGACGCCGAAATAGAGGATATTCTCCGGGCTCAAAGGATCTGTGCCAGCAGGAACACGGTCCCAGAGGAGCTTTGCTCCCAGGCCGCGGCCGCCGCAATAGGTACGCATATCTTTTGTCACATCGACGACGTGCTTCTCTCCGGTGGAGAGATCGACCTCGAGTAAAGTGAACGTTGTCTCGTTCATGAGCGCTTCCCTCCGAATAGCTCTTCCGGGCTGATCTGCGCCACATTGCGGGGAAGCGGGTTGAGCCGTTCGGCGAGACAGGCTGCTTTATCATCCGGGTGGATGCGCTGCAGATGCTGGGGGAACGAAGGCTCCAGAAACTCAAGTGCAAAAGCCGGGCAGACCTCAACGCATTGAGGCTTGCGAACGCCGTCCTTTTCGCAGAGATCACAAACAAAAGTAGCCTTCTGCTGCGACGGGTAGAATCGCGGGATCTGGGCCGGGCAAGCCTTGGCGCAACGCCCGCATTTTTGTCCGAGGCACCGCTCTTCATCCACTACCATATGGAACCGCTCATGATCATAACGGATGACCGGCGGATCGAGAGGACATGACTTCTCACACTCGCGCTCTTTGTCCGGACACTGTGAACAGACATTCTGAACCGACTTGGGGGCCGGAAGAAGGTAGCGGTAGATACGGATCCGCGACAGTTCCCTGTTGATCACCCCATGATGAAACATGGAGCAGGCTATCTCGCAATAACCACAGCCGATGCACAGGTCCCAGCGCGCATCAATAAGCGCAATCCCTTTGGGATAGGGCAAGCTCTCAACGCCCCAACCTTTTTTTCTCTCCAATGCTTTCTCATGCTTTGATTTTTTTCCTTCCTGCACGAATCTAACCTCTCTTTCTGCTTATCAATTGAAGGATGGTCCTGACATGCGTGCTTATCCGCCGCCTGCAAGGCCGAGCACAAAAATTTCCTCCGCTGCGGGATCAAACCGTCTGATAGGAATCGCCTCCTTGCTTCCACTATCCGTCTTAAAGGCAATAACATCCTCTCTCAGATACTTCTCAAACTTTTCACGCGCAGCCTGTACCTCCGAGGGTGAGTTCGCATTCCATACGCACTCCTCATGCCCATCAGAGGTAAGTATTTTAAGACGTCCCATCAGCGCCCGCGCCACACAGAATCTATTCCGCTTTGGAAATCATTGTCAATGGCTTTTTCAGCACGCAAAATAATTGACAACAGTTGGGTCCTGCATCTATCATAGGGTAAACAACTTTGAGAGGAGGGCACGACATGGCGCATGCTAAAACGAGAGGAGTAGTGATCGGCTGCTTGTTATCAGTCTGCGTACTGGTGATCGGATCGAATGTGATTGCGGCGGAACCATCACCTATAAAGGTGGGGCTCCTCCTTCCTTATACAGGAAGTATGCCGCTTCAAGCCAAAGGGATCAATGACGGCGTGGAACTCTATTTTGCAGAAATTGGCCAGAAAGCGGGCGGAAGACCCATCCAGGTAATCAAGGAGGATGATGAAGTCAGTCCCACCGTAGGCTTGACCAAGGCGCGGCGTCTGGTAGAACAATACAAGGTGAATTTCATAGTTGGTCCGGTCAGCAGCGCTGTTGCGTTGGCCATCCACGACTACATCGGCAACCAGAAAGTCGTCTTGATTAACCCTTGCGCCAACACCCGCGAGTTAACAGCGCCTGAAAAAGCTAAGGAAAATGTTTTCAGGGTAATTGAGACTACCGACCAGGCGAATTACCCAATGGGTAAGTGGGTATACAAAAACACTTCGTACCGCAACATGGTCATAACAGCCTCCGATTTTGCCGCCGGGCACCATACGGTTGAGGCCTTTAAGGCCGGCTTTGAAGAAGCGGGCGGCAAGGTAGGGAAAGAGGTGTTCCCAAAGCTGGGCACTATGGATTTTGCTCCATACATGCCCGCGATGGATATCAAGGGCGCTGATGCTGTCTACACGTGGTATGCCGGAACCGATGCAGTCAGATTCGTGCAGCAGTATCAGGAATTTGGTTTGAAGAAACGTATCCCCTTACTGGGCTTTGCAACGCTCGTTGATGATCCTTATCTTGCTACCATTGGGGATGCTGCCCTCGGTATTGTTTCCGTGAGCCACTATGGTTTCACGATAGACACTCCTCAAAACCGCGCCTTCGTTAAGGCTTATAGCGCAAAGTATGGTGAGCCACCTTCCCGCTACAGTGAGTTTGGCTATGTTGCTGCCCAGATGATCGGATCTGCCGCCGATGCGCTAAAAGGAGAAGTCGAGGACAGTTCAAAGGTAGCCAAAGAGATAAGAAGGGTTGCAGGGAAAATCGAAACGCCTTCCGGCCCCCTTGCCTTCGATCAGTACAACCAGCGGATCTCCAATCTCTACGTGCTGAAAGTGGAAAAACGTGATGGGAAACTGGTAAATGTGGTCATTGACCGGATTGGCAGGGTATCCCAGGAGGACACCTGGAAATGGTGGCGGAAGTAATATGCAGCTTTGGAAAAAGCGCAAGAACTAAATGAGTGTGGATGGTTCTGTAGGGGACAGCAGAACATACGAAAGGGAGGAAATTATGACACGCTTCTCGGCCTGTCTTGGCTCTTTCATCGTGGCGTCGTTTGTCATCTCCACTTCTGTTCTTGCAGAGACCAGAACAGCTTCAGGAACGATCGCCCGTGTGGAAGAGACAGGTACGGCGGTTACATTCGTGACAGAGCTGGGTGAGACCGTGGTGGCTGAATCACGCGGCAAAGCGACTGACGTGTATCGGAGGGAAAGGAAGATCGAGTTCAAGGATCTTAAACCCGGTGAGAAAATTTGGGTCATGTGGAGACCGGGCAAAAGGAACGTGATTGCCCTCCTCAAGACAGACCTGGACATCGCGAGAGAGACGGAAGCACTGAAGGAGAAGTTGGCCCGGGCGATCCGCATCCTGAACATGGAGGGACTGGTGGCCTTCTCAGGCCACATCAGCGGCCGCGTCCCCGGTAGTCAGACATTTTTTATCCACCCCGTGAGCATGCCGCGAAGCGAGGTCAAGCCGTCCGACATGTGCGAGGTAACACTTGACGGAAAGCAGATATCCGGCACGGAACGGGTGCCGGACGAAACCGATATCCACGCCGCCGTCTACCGCGCCAGGAAGGACGTAAGCTGCGTGCTTCACGTTCACCCTCACTACATCATTGTCCCGAGTCTCGTGGGAAAAGATCTCATTCCGGTAAGTGGCCACGGTGCGATCTTCGGCGCTAAAGTGCCCGTGTTCCCCCATGCGGAAAAGATCGCTACCCCGCAGCTTGCCGATCAGATGGCGAAGGTCCTCGGGAATGATCGGGCCGTTGTACTCAAGGGGCATGGCGCCGTGATCGCGGAAGGGACGGTTGAGTCCGTAATCACCGCTGCCCTCTACCTCGAAGAGAACGCGCAGCTTCTTGTAGACGCGATGTCGGTCGGCACCCCCATCCCGATGACGCCCGAGGAGCTGAAGGCTGCCGTCGATGAGACCTACCAGCCGACAAGCATCTTTAAGACTTGGGATTATTATATCCAGAAAGGCAAGACGAACGGTATTTTCTGGGATTAAGTGAAGGCGCTCGGCTCGAATGCAAGAGACGACCGGCTCTCGGTGGGTCGCTGCGTTGTACTCCATTCTTAATTAGAGATCCCCAATGATCTCTGTCGGGAGTAGGAGACAGAGCTTGCCGGTCAATGCTGATGTTGCGTCCCCATACCCCGACAGAGATCAAGGCTCTTCACTCACACCGTCGAATAAACCTACCATTCCGCTTTGCAAAAAAAATCCGTGCCAGAAGTGCATCCTTGCGACGAGTGTCTGTCCTCGACACACCCCTTGGATTTTTGCCGCCTTGGGAAGGCGCCACAGCCTCAAAGGACGCTGGCAAACTTAGCGAGCTGCACCCGTCTCTTGATACCCAACTTCTGGTAGATCTTCAGAAGATGGGCCTTTATGGTAGCCGGGCTGATCTGAAGACTGCGGGCCATTTCCTCAGTGGTCAAGCCTTCCACTGCCAGTAACACCACGTCTCTTTCCCGCTGACTGAGCAGTGCTGAAAGACTTTCGTTTTGCACATGACCCTCCGTGTACGTTGTCTCAGCTACACTGAGCCCTACCCTATGACGACATGCAGTCGTTCACTGTTTAAATGCAAAGTTTGCTATTTCATCTCAGGCCTGGGACTGCGAGATTCCGGCAGCCACGTTGCTCTCCCTGGTCGAGTAACCTTTCAAGTTACGTGCCGCGCTCTTCTGCACGATCAATTGATTGTATCTCCCGGCCGGGAAGGCGTTTATGCGGAAAGGCAAAAACCTTGGGAGGTCACTATGAATGGTTCTTCCTTCATATTGATCAGAAAAGGCGTAGGGTATGACCTTCGCGCTAACGTGATCTCTCGAGACTCTCGTTAATCTCGCCGGAGAGAACTTCCTGATCTGCAGTGGAACAGCCGTCGCCGTATGCGCCTTTCTGCCGGCAAGCTGCTGTCAGCTGTTCGTCCGCCACATTTGGGATACCCTTTCTGCTCCTTTCAACAAAACACGCCCCCGAGCGACGGTAAAACCCTGCACTCACTCCGGTCGGTGTGTAGGGAAAACCGTTCACAATCAGGTTCCCGGCACCTACATTCTCATCCATCTACGGCATCTGTTACCATAGATCCGCTCAAACCGGGTGCCGGATTGCAAGGCTCCATGTAAACGTCATGCGGTGGCCTAACCACCCGGCATGTTGTTTGCTTCCGTCTTGGTGGGCACGTAAAGTGCTACCATGGTGATTGGTAAGAGAGATCATTCACGATCAAGACATGAAGGAGTCCCTATGTTAAGCATACATGCTACGACCCCCAATGAGCGCCTGTCCATCATAATTCGGCCCAGATGCCCAAAATGCAAGAAAGAATTCATGCTGAACCTGACGAATTATCTTCCGGGGAAGCATCATGCATGCTATGCTTGCGGCACGGTGACACCATTCGATACTGCACTGGCGGAAAAGGTTCAAACGCAGGCGAAGGGCCTTGAGACATTAATACAAGAAATATTTGAAAGTTTTCACTCTGATTGAGGCATGTTGCGTCGCGTAAAAAAGAAAAACTCGGAAAGATGAGCTGCATCGAGGATTACTTGTCGACTGAAATATAGTAAGCTGTTCTGCTGACTGCGGAGCGGTAGGTCGACTAATCCAATGAGACTGACATTCTTTTCTCGACTGACAATAGGCTACCTCACCATATTTGTCATTATGGGGGCGGTGAGTTCCTATTCACTCGTTAAACTCCACGAGTTACGCACCGGGACCGCCCAAATCATCAACGTTGACCAGCGCATTCTGGACTTCAGGAAGAAACTTGCTGATTCCGTATTGTCTCAGATGGGGTATCAAAAGAAATACCTCATCACCAGAGATGAAACATTCCGCGAACAATTTGTCGCTGCTGAAGACGATTTCATCACGTATCTTACTGAAGCGCTTCGCATTGCCGACACTCCCACAAAAAAAGATTCCCTGAATCGGCTGCAGGCTGCTTATGGGCAGTATCGAGCTTTGCTGCAAGCTGACATGAACTCGGTCAAGAGCAACCGATCCAACGCGGAAATGCTGCATCGGCAAGAAAAGGAAAGGCTGATTGAGAGGATCCTGGAAGAATTAAAGATACTGGAGGCGTCCTCGTATCAGGACATCTATGTGCGGATGAGTGATCTGAGCGAGGCCGGCAGTTCCGCACGGAGACTGTCGATCTTAATGTTCGGCATTGCCGTTGTTCTGGTTATCGGTACCTCCTTCTTCACGACCCGGAGTATAACGAAGCCTCTGATGGTTTTGATCGAGAAGACGAAGGAAGTTTCCCAGGGCATCTTCAAAGGTGATCTTGACATACCCTCGTCTCCAGAAATTTCTGAACTGACAAGCGCTTTTAACACGATGTGCGACAAATTGAAACGTGTAGAAACTATGAAATCCGAATTTTTTTCCAGTATGTCTCACGAGCTGCGAACCCCGCTCACCTCGATAAAGGAAGGAATAGGGCTTCTTCAGGATGGGGTGGGCGGTTCAATGAGCGAGAAGCAGAAGAGGCTTCTCATTATACTCTCGGAGGAGACGCATCGGCTCATCGGCCTCGTGAACTCCATGCTCGACCTGTCCAAAATGGAAGAAGGCATGATGACGTACAATTTCCATCACGAAGAACTCACTCCTCTTATCAAGAGAGTCATTACGGAGACAGGCCCGCTCATGGAGGGGAAAAGGATCACCCTCCAGACAGAGATCGGTGAAGGCCTTCCTTCCTTGAGGCTGGACCGCGAGAGAATACTCCAGGTCTTGCGAAACTTGATCAGCAATGCTGTGAAGTTCACACCCGAAGGCGGGGCAATCCGGATATCGTCCCACATCAAAAATGGAGGGGTGGAGTTTTCCGTGACAGATACGGGTCCGGGGATTCCGAAAGAAAACCTGAAGGCTATCTTTGAGAAATTTCACCAACTTCCCGTCAAGACTTCGGCATGGATGAAGGGCACAGGCTTGGGTCTGGCGATCGTGAAGCACATCGTAGCGGCGCATGGAGGTAACGTATGGGCAGAAAGCGAACCGGGACAGGGAAGTACGTTTACTGTTGTATTGCCGTCCTGACCTGTCTCTTGCTCTCGCAGTGTGCTGATCTGGACAGATCGCCACTAGTTCAGAAGTTGTCGCCCCAGGACGAATCCCGCGAGCATCTCATTCGGGCGCAGGAACTGCTTCAACGGGGCGACTACGGCACAGCCCTGCAAGAAAACCAGAAGGTCTTGTCCCTCTCCGCCGGCAATCCCCTTGCAGATGAGGCGCTGTACAACATGGCACTGATTTATGCCCATCCTGGCAATCCCAAGAGAGATTACGGCAGATCGATTGCTGCGCTCAAGACGCTCATCAAGGAGTACCCGGAGAGCGCCTGGACTGAACAAGCGAAAGTCTGGCTGCAGGTCATGCAGGAAAGTGAAAATGCCAGACGGGTAGCGGCTTCCGTTACACAGGAGAATGACAAGCTCAAACGGATCATTGAGGAATCAAGGAAAGTGGATATGGAAATCGAGGAAATGAAGAAAGAGAAAGCGAGGTAAAGAACCCTTATGCCGTCAGGAAAGATCCTGGTTGTGGATGACGATCGGAACCTTGTTGCGCTGATTCAGATGAGGCTCGAAGCAGCGGGATATGAGGTTATTGCAGCCTTTGATGAGCTTGAGGCAGTCGAACGGGCGAAAGAGCAGGTCCTGGATCTCTCCATCGTTGATCTTCAGCTTGTACAGAAGGATGGCATCTCATTAATGGAGGACCTGCATCGGATCACTCCCCAGATGCCGGTGATCATCCTCACCGCTTACGGAAGCATCGAAAGCGCCGTGGAGGCAATGAAACGGGGCGCGTATAGCTATGTTACCAAGCCGTTTGAACCGCAAGACCTTCTCTTCCAAATCGAGAAGTCCTTGGAGAATTCCCGGCTCTCCTCCGAAATCGAACGACTGCAGGGGCTTTTGGAAGAAAAATATAGCTTTTCCGGTATCATAACCAGAAGCAGCAAAATGCGGAAGGTCATGGAAGCAGTTTCCCGCGTGGCCCGAGCAGAATCCACGGTCCTGCTTCTCGGAGAAAGCGGTACAGGAAAGGATTTGATTGCCAAGGCGATCCATCTGGCCAGCGCCAGAAAAGGAAACCCCTTCGTTGCCGTCAACTGTGCCGCATTGCCGGAACCGTTATTGGAGAGCAGCCTTTTCGGACACGAAAGGGGGGCATTTACCGGCGCCATCCGGAGCGCAAAGGGCCTGTTCCTGCAGGCTCACCAAGGAACCATTTTTTTGGACGAAATTGCAGATATGCCCTTATCGCTTCAAGGGAAGGTCCTGCGCGTGCTTCAGGAGAAACATTTCTACCCTGTGGGCAGTGAGAAACTGACCGAAGTTGATGTGAGGATCATTGCCGCCACCAATAAGAATCTTGAAGAGCAGGTGAAGCAGGGGCTCTTCCGGGAAGACCTTTACTACAGGGTTCATGTCATTCCCATCTATTTACCTTCACTCAGGGAAAGAAAAGAAGACATCCCGCCCCTAGTCGACCATTTCTTAGGGATCTTCAGCCAGCAGACAAAAAAAGCCCTCAAAGGAGTTACCCCCGAAGCCATGCAAAAGCTCATGCTCTACGATTGGCCGGGAAACGTGCGGGAGCTGGAGAATGTAATCGAATATTCCGTGGCCATGAGTGACAAGGATTTTATCACAGAGGATCTGATTCTCAGAACAAGGGGGGGGGCCGTAACGCAGACGCATGTACAGCCCCTGAAAAAAGCCAGAGATGCCTTTGAGAAGAGCTATCTCATCTACCTTCTCGAACTCTCCAAGGGGAAGGTCACTGAAGCAGCACGACTCGCCGGCAAATACAGGGCAGACCTCTACCTTCTTCTGAAGAAGCATAATCTGAATCCCGACAATTTCAAAAAAACGCCATAACGTGTAGGGAATTTCTGCACTCTTTCCTGCTGATCTGTAGGGAAACCCATTCGTTTTTTGTTTCGTAACTGAGGGCGACGGCGTGATCTGCCTTACTGGTGAGCCTTTAGTGGTTGAGGCCCTATTAGGCATAACCCCTGCAGGTAGCTGCCATGAGAATTCAAGGTTGATTAGATCGAGAAACGGAAACGACCTACGGCATCAGCAATCAACTGTTCACCAGACCTAGGCCATATGGTTTAATACCAAAGACCTAATTCTTGATTGACAAGATGGAGCACGGAGGCGGTATAATGGTAAGACAGCGTATTAAGGATAAATACACACTTCACCATAAAGGGTGACCGCGCCGCGGTCACGCCGGGGTAGTCCCCGTTACAGCAGTGCACGGTATGCTTATGATCCGCATCTTTCCCAGGAAATTTGGCTCTCGCCTCCTCCTGATGACCCTCTTCACCGGGCTGATCCCCGTCGTCATTTTCAACCTCTTGATCCAAACATCCGGTGACCACTTCAAGAACGAAATCAACCAGACGGTCCAGTCAGGGCGTGACCAGGAGTGGAGGCGGAGTGAGGCCCTTCTCAGGTTACAGGGAGAGGAACAGATCCGCGCAAAAGCAATGGACGTGGCCGTGCAGCTCAACCTCGTGCTCCGGAGTGTACCTTGGATGACGTTGCAAGACCTCCGGAAGGATAGAAAGTTCCACGAAGTCGCTGTCCAACATGTGGGGCGGACAGGGTACACAACGCTCTACGAGACAAGAACTGGTATCAGCCGTTTTCATCGGGACCGGAAGTACGAGAACGTGAACCTCCGCCGGTTCTCAAAGAGCCTCCCGGCATTCTGGGCAATAGTGAGGAAAAGCCTCAAAGGCAACATCGCCAGCGGGTATTACGATTGGAAAGAGCCGGACGGGAGCGTTCGCCAGAAGTACATGTATGCGATTCCTCTCTCGGTGCGAACTGATGATGGTGTTCGTCTGACCGTCGCGGCAACTGCGTACGTGGATGAATTCACGCAGGCCATCCGTGAGGCTGAAGGTATGCATCGCGATACGACGCGGCTTCTCATGAGTACGGTTAGCACCTCCATACAGGCCTTCCGGAAGACGGGCCTGGTCGGTATGGGTCTTGGAATCGTCGTCGCATCCTTCCTTGCTCTCTGCGTGGGCAGCTACTTCTCCAAGACTATCGGTCGCCTCCGGGATGCGACGAGTCGGATCAACGCTGGTGATTACGCCGTCAGGGTGCGTTCAACGATGTCAGGAGAGATGGGGACGCTTGTTGCTGACTTCAACACCATGGTGGCTCAACTGGAAGCAACAACGGTATCAAAACAGCGTCTGGAGGAGAGCGAAGAAAAGCTCAGGCAGACCAATGCAGAACTGGAGCAGCGCGTCACGGAGAGAACTGTCAAACTTAGCGAAAGTGAGCAGAGGTATCGGGAGCTGGTAGAACTGCTACCGGAAGTGGTTTTCGAGACGGACCTAGATGAACTCTACACGTACGCGAACCGGCAAGCCCTGGAAATGTTCGGGTATACCGCTGAAGAGCTCCGCGCAGGCATCCACATAGAGGATGTGGTGCCTCCGAGAGATTACACGAGGATTACAGAGAATGCACGAAGGATATTGGACGGTGAGGTGCGTCATGGAGATGAGTACACGGTGAGACGAAAGGACGGGAGTGAGTTTCCCGTCTTCATTCGGGCAACTAGAATCGAGCAGGATGGCAAGATTGTCGGTTTACGGGGCATTGCCATTGACTTGACGGAATCGAGAAAGGCAGAGGCAGCGAGATTGCGTTTGGAGGAACACGTCAGGCACGCCCAGAAGATGGAAGCAATGGGCACGCTGGCGGGCGGTATTGCTCATGATTTCAACAATATCCTTGCAGCCATGCTCGGCAACGCAGAACTTGCTCTGGATGATATCCCCAACGATTCAGCCGCTCACCGTAGTGTGGGGCAGGTGGTTAAAACAGGGTTACGAGGAAGGGACCTCGTGAGGCAGATCCTCGCCTTCAGCCGCAGGTCCGAAGGCAATTACACGCCAGTAACATTGGGGCAGCTCGTGAGGGAAACGTTCACGATGCTCAAAGCTTCGCTGCCAAGCAGCGTCATGATGCACCTTGACGTCGCCGTTGAGAACGATACGATTTCTGCCGACCCGTCGCAGATGCAGCAAGTGCTCATCAATCTTTGTACCAACGCGGCATACGCCATGCGGGAGACAGGGGGGAAGCTTGAGGTTTCTCTCCGGAACATTACCCTGAGCGCAGAAGATTTTCTGCCTGAAACAGACATGTCCCCCGGCGACTACGTGGTAATGACGGTACGGGACACAGGATGCGGCATGGACGATACAGTTAAGGCGCGCATATTTGAGCCCTTCTTCACTACCAAGCCGCCTGAAGAAGGGACCGGGCTTGGACTTTCAGTCGTCTACGGGATTGTGAAAAGCCACAAGGGGCGTATCGTCGTTTTCAGCGAGCCGGGCAAGGGCTCGGTCTTCAGGGTTTTCCTCCCGCAAGTGAGGCCGTCGGGCTCACTCGGGCAAGAAGCCGCTGAGCCTGTGCCCCACGGGACTGAGCGCATCCTGTTCGTTGACGACGACGAAGCCTTGGTTGAGACGGGAAGGACCGCAATGGAACGTCTCGGGTATAGCGTGGCCGCTTATGCCGATGCGGCCCAAGCGCTCCAAGAATTCGCAGATCATCCTGATCAGTATGATTTGGTTATTACTGACCAGACGATGCCTAAGATGACCGGCCTCACTCTCGCCGAGAGGCTCTTGGACATACGGTCCGATATTCCAATCATACTCTGCACCGGCCACAGTGAGACCGCATCACCCCAGAAGGCGAAAGAAGTCGGCATCCGTGCGTTCGTGATGAAACCTGTGATGAAGAAGGAGCTGGCAGAAACGTTGCGGCGGGTATTGGACAACCGTTAGTGCTCTCTCTGCTGCATCACTTTATTCTCCAGACATCCACCGTCCCGGAAACACCGTCCACCTTCAATTTCCAGCCACTTTTCGACAAGTAGATCAAAACCTCCGGCCGGTATGCGTGCTGATAGTGGTAAGCGTAGACTGATTGCTGCCAGACCTGACCATTAGCGAGTCGGAAAACCGTTTTGCCGTCCCAGCCATTAAAGGCTCCGTCTATATAGCTTTCAACAAAGGCGAACACCCTTCGCACACGCACGCTACCAACGCCGCTAACCTCCATCAGGTGCGTATCACCCGCCTCCGTAATCTTGACGTTCGGGCGGTAAGCAAAGTGGTAGGTACGCGCAGGGGCATCCTGTTCCCACACCTGTCCGTTTGCGAGTTTGAATACCGTACTCCCGCTCCATCCGAAAAACGGGCCATCGATGTTAGTCCCTGTGACGCGTGAATCATCCTTTACGAACGTACCTTGTGTTTCCATCACGCAGCCCAAAGCCTCCCTTCCGGATTTATTACCGATCATCCAGCTGTCAAGCTCTTCCGAGTCAGCTTGACACTTTACATCCCGAGGTACGTACCCGAAAGCAAATCGGTGTTACCTCGCCACCAGCCGCATCAGACTCGTTGGGCCGTTGATCATGAGCCGGCTGATAGTATCGTGGCCGAAATAGTACGCCAAGGCAATGAGCACCGTCGTTGCAGCCAGTGTCAGGTTAAATAAGTAATCCTTCATCTTCTTCCTCCATCACTGGGACTTGCGTCGCCCCCTCCACCGGCAAAGCCCCACCCGCAAGCGGGTACCCGCTGGCCTCCCCCTCTCACTCGCCGTGCTCGCTACTATTTCCGGCCGTGGAGCGCCAGCAGCAATCTTTCCAGATAAGGATCGCGGTCCTGAACAGCAATAAACGTTTCCTTTCCTGAGTGCGACAGAAAACGTTTCAGCGTTCCGTCTAAAAAGTCGAGCGATGAGGCAATAATCCTGTGGAGACTCTTCACCACTGCCTGTTTCAAGGGCTTCTCATGCCCATCGAGAGGCATAAGTACCTCAGAATCCTTTCTGCTCACGGTAACGGCGGACCATCACGGAACATACCCACGGAAGAACCTTTCGTCAATGAATCCATAGCCCGGGCAAACAGAGGCATGCAAACCGAAAGCACCCTATGAAGAGCATGGAAGACCTGTACATCGGTGACCGGCTCAAGTGTGCTTCGCTGCGATCCAGCCGGAAACGTCTGCTGCGAGATTCTAGGGGTCATGCTATCCTCCTCAGTGGAATCCTATAGGAGATACAAGTTGCGTGCCGCATGCCTTTCCTCCCGATCGATTGGTCTTATTCCCGCGCTGGGAGGGCGTTCAGGCTGAAAGAGTAAGGCCCGTCGCAACTCGGTAATTGTCCTGCGCCGCAGGATTTCGTCCTGGCTGCAGGACTCCTTGCCTGAGGGTAAATACAACAGCACGATGTACGCCGAAAAGGCTCGATACCTAAGTCGGTGCGTACTTGCTGAAACATTCACACTGGGGTGAGGAGTCCGATGTTTCACTTGCCGCAATGATTTGAGATGGTGATGAATAACTACTTGGCTCATAGCCGGGACAAGTAGGTCCGATGAACGATGCAATCAACATGGAGATGCTGTGAAAGTGGCTTAGAGCGGAAATATGCAGAATTATTTCTGTATAATTACTTATTATGCCGTTATGCTATAGCCATCAATACCAAGAAGATAGAGGGAGGTTCTTATGCGGGTTGCAATCTTTGGCACAGGGGGTGCCGGCGGTTACTTTGGTGCACAACTGGCCCGCGCTGGAGAGGATGTAATCTTCATCGCGCGCGGCAAGCATTTACAGGCGATGCAGACGCAGGGTCTTCGAGTGGAAACCTCCAGGGGCGAGATTGTCATTCAGCCCGCGCAAGCATCAGATGACCCTGCACAAGTGGGTACGGTTGATTCAGTGATCGTCGGGGTGAAGACGTGGCAAGTGATAGAAGCGGCACGAGCCATGCGGCCGATGATTGGGCCAGAGACTTTCGTGGTGCCGCTACAGAACGGCGTCGAGGCACCTTCGCAACTGGCGGAAGCGTTGGGAGTGGAGCACGTTTTGGGCGGCTTGTGCGGGACGCTGAGCTGGATCGTTGGGCCGGGCCATATTCGCAGCATCGGCGAAGCGCATTTCATCAAGTTCGGGGAACTGGACAAGCGACCAAGTGAACGAGCCGAGCGCCTTCGACAAGTCTTTGAGCGAGCCGGGGTGAAGGTCGAAGTCCCTTCAGACATTCACGTGTCATTATGGGAAAAGTTCCTGTTTGTAGTCTCTTTCGGGGGAGTGGGTGCGGTAACGCGGGCGCCGATCGGGGTAATCAGCACCCTCCCTGAGACGCGACAGTTACTGGAGCAGTGCCTGCGTGAAATCTTCGCAGTGGCGCGCGCCCGTCACGTTGCGCTTTCAGACGGAAGCGTCGAGAAGTCAATGGCGTTTCTGGATTCTCTTGCACCCAGCGGGACAACGTCGCTGCAAAGGGATATCATTGACGGCAAGCCTTCCGAACTCGAGGCTTGGAATGGGGCAGTAGTGCGTCTGGGCCGGGAAGCCGGCCTGGATACACCGCTTCATGAGTTTATCTATCGTAGTCTATTGCCGCTGGAGTTGCGGGCGCGCGGCAAACTACAGTTTCCTGCGTGATGGAGTGCGATAATGAGACGTGATGTTACTGCAAACTGTGGAGCGTTCATCGCGGCAATTCTCTTTGGCGCCTCGGTTGTTGCCGTCCGGGTTGCCGTTCGAGACATCCCGCCTTTGACGTTGGCAATTTTACGATTCGGACAGGGAGGTCTCCTCTTACTGCTCTTGCTGCTCATCCGGGCACGGGACTTTTTACGCATTAAGGGGCGCGATGTTCCCTACCTTCTCCTTCTCGGAGCCATTTTTTTTACGATCTTCCCGGTAACCTTCAACATGAGCCTCCGTCTGACCGAGGCATCGCGCGGCGCATTGATGCTGGCGACAATGCCACTATGGAGCGTGCTGCTTGCCCGCGCAGCCAAAAAGGAACGGCTCAGCACGCGCCAAATGTGCGGCGTCTTGCTGACCTTCGCAGGCGTAGGGATTGTGCTTGCCGAGCGCGGCTTGACCTTCGGTGGCACAAGGTTATCGCTTGCAGGAGATGCCCTTATGCTGGTGACCGCGCTCTGCGGCGCAGTGTATGGGGTTTTGGCAAAGCGTATGCTAACTCGCTACAACGCACTGACCGTAACAGCTTACACGATGATGTTTGGCACACTCCTGCTTGTGCCGGCCGGTTTTTTCGAAGATCCTTCCTCTGCAATGGCCCGGATGCGTGCTGACACGCTTATGCTCGTATTGTTCCTTGGAATATTCGGCGGAGCCGTTGGTTATTTTCTGTGGACATTTGCCCTGACGCGGCTATCTCCGACGCAGGTTGCGGTCTATGTAAATCTGAACCCGATGGTAGCGACCCTCTTGGGCGCAACACTTCTGGCGGAAAAATTAACTGGCACCTTCATCGCTGGCTTCGTGGCAGTCTTGGGAGGAGTATTACTTGTAAATTTGCGCGGCAGAAGCCAGGTAGAGAGACATCAGATGACAAATTGAAACGTGGCATAAACAGGTTGCCTGTTCCAACCGTAATCTTCACTTTTTCCGAGAACTCGAAAATGCACGAATCGTAGGTGCATTTCTCGCCCATAGCGGCCTCTGGCATTTTTCTTTCTTGTCCACGCCTCATCTTATTCGTGGTATGTGTTTTCGTAACAGGCGAGTTGCGCCGCTTGCGGGTGTTGGATATTGCAGAGAGGAGGCTCACGATCCAGGAACCGATGACCCCTTCACTATCTTGAACCTCATATAACACAGTTTTGAGGATGAGCGATTTATACTATGGGTGGTGCACACGCGATGAACCTGTCACCCGGTTTTGGCACGACAGATGCAGGGCTTTGTCTATCCTGCCGTTGTGGGGAAAATAGATTGGGACAGCTTATTCAAATCTCGCAGAAGCGAAGGTGGGCTGTCGGCGGACGCTATAGAACAGAGACTATGTGCACGTTACCTAGCATTGAAATAAGTAACCGATTCAAAGTCCATTTCAGAATAGCTGGCCCCGTGGTAAGCCTCCTCGTTCTCGTTATCACCCTTTTTTTGACGAACACATGGTTCAATTATAACGACGCAATCGAAATAATGGGTGCCGATGATACCGTGAGCTATAGGGCGCTTGCGGAGGCTTGGCCGGGCTTGCCTGCCGATACGCTGCCGTTTCATCGTGCTCAGCGGCTGGCTATCCCATTTGCGCTGGGTGGCATAGCCAGTGTGACCGGTTGCTCTCTGGAGGCCGTATTTCTCGGTGCAACGTTATTATCCTGTGCGGTGATTCTGCTTTTGATGTACAGGATTTTCGTCTTTCTGTCGCTTTCGATTGCACAACGCCTGTTTTTGTTCGCCCTTCTTGTCTTCAACCCTTTTATCTTCCGCCCTTACCTGGCAGCACCATTTATGGTGGTAGATTTGGTATTTGTTGTTGGCCTCAGTCTCTTGCTCTGGGGTTTATTGACAAATCGGCATACGCCAGTGGCTCTGGGGATAGCAGTGGCGGCGCTGGGACGCCAAACGGCGATGGCGATACTGCCGGTTATCGTGGTGTGGTTTGTTACACAGAAACCTGGAAAGCCAGACCGCCTGAAGAGTCTGCCTTTTATGTTATTGATCTCGGTAGAGGCTGTGGCCATTTATTGCATCACGGGTCTCTTAGCGTCCGAGATTAGTGAAAGGAATGAGAATCTCGAGCATTTGACAGGCCTATTCTATTGGTTTGCGAATTGGTCTCCCGGGGGATTACCGGTTCTTCTTGAGTTTGTTTTTCGCGGACTCAGCTCGTCTACAGCGACCTTAATGATCTTGGGGATAGTTTATTGGCGAAGCAGAAAGCAGATTGCTTTGCCTGCGCGTTTCTGGCTTTTGTTGCTGCTTGTCGGATCGATCTGGGCGCAGCCGTTTCTGGCCGGCCCCGACATAACCGGTGGCAATACGGTTCGCCTTTGCGCTCTGGGATTCGTTCCGCTATTGACCGCAGTTGGCGTTGTACTGAGCCATAGCCGGCTGCTTTCAGAGGTAAACTCACCATCGCTTATGGTACTGACTTTTTTGATTATTGCGGGGTCGTTCCATCACCTGACCAGCAAGGTGGGCGAGGCCTTACATTACGGAATGGCAGGTTTCGCAGTAGTACACTGCGTGCTGGCGACCCTCACGGGAATCGTTGTCTTTCTCCTGAGCCAACCCCAGCCCGATGCCTCAAGAACACAGCAAGCGCGGGAAAGCACCAGAGAACGTGCCGGATGATTAGCTTTAGTTACCTATTTTATCCGGAAATGTGGAATCTTCACAAGGTCATGTCGGCGCTGCATTTGAGCAACTGACGATCCCGTTAAACCATCATAGGCCAGCGATGGTGGCCAAGGTTTCGATCCCTGTTCGGGCCGTTTATTCGTGCACCGTTACTCCTTTCACCCGGTTCATATATAATTAACGCATTATTCACCGTTTCTTAACACGAGCGTGATATAAAGCCTGAAACTAAGCCCAACCAGTGAAGGAGCAGACTATGAAGAGGTTCTCCAACTTCACGGTAATATGCGCGCTGTTGTTCGCGGTGCTCTTAGGGACCACCAGCGCTCTTGCCGACGCCTGGAAGTTCGCGGTCATGGGCGATACCCAGTGGACGTGCCCAACTGATCCGGCGGGGCAGAACCCCAACGGCGTCCCAGTTTCGATCATCAACCAGATCAACCGACGGCTCATCGAGCAGGGCGTCAAGTTCGTCGTCCAGGTGGGAGACCTGACCGAGAACGGCAACGACGCTGGCATAGTAGTAAGGGCACGTGCGGCACAGCAGCTCTACACCGCGGGCATCGGCTTCTTCCCCATGCGCGGCAACCACGAGACGTCTGCAAAGCCCGATGGCAGCAATAGCTTTGCGATACCGGCTATTCAGAGCAACTTCCCACAGACACGCGGAGTCAGCAACGCTTTCGGCGCGACGAATTTCAGCAGCCCCACTGCGGTCAGTGCCGACCTCGATGGCATGAGTTATTCTTTTGACTATGGCAACGCCCGTTTCGTGATTATCGATAATTGGGCAACGCCCAGCAAAAGAGTCGACGCGGCCGACTACCGCTATGGCTACTCTATTGCAGATCAGCAGAGCTGGATCAGTAACCGTCTTAATAAGAACACACGGGGCACGACGCACGCCTTTGTTTTCTCCCATCAGAACCTCATAGGAGAAAACCACCAGGATTCGATCTTCACGGGCTACACGAATGAGAAGCCGGCTATGCAGAACGACTTTCTAGCGAGTCTTATGAACAACGACGTCAAGTACTATATCAGCGGCCACGACCATATCCATCAGCGTTCCATCGTGGCCAGCCCGGACGGCAGTTCCAAAGTCGAGGAGCTCATCGCAGCTCCCAACAGCAGCAAGTTCTACACGCCCAAGTCCCTGACCGACGGCAAGTGGTACGGCCAGAAAAGCCGCGAAACCTCTCTTTCCCAAGAAATGTACACGATCGGTTACTATATCTACACCGTTGACGGGCCCCGCGTGACCGTCGATTACTACTCGGACGACCATGGCAACTGGGCATCCGACAAGTGCTACCCTGACGGCACAACGCCCCAGTCATGCACGGTGGCCGGTAACCACATTACCCCCACGTTCAACTTCGTGAAGAAGGAAACCTGGGGGTACAGCCAGAATGGTAAGGAAATTCTGGTGCCTCAGGGAGGAAGCTACGTGTTGACCGATGACACATCCGGAGCCGCTGCGAACGGCGAATCGGGTTATGGGCGCACAACGGCCAAGATCCTGAGCGGTACCAACGGCAGTGTCAAAAAGGATTACAACGACCGGCAATTGACCAAGCCCGTCGATACCGGGTGGGCACCCAAAGACAACAATCTCCTTGCAAGCGATATCTTTACGCTCTGGGGTATGGCCGATTTGGGTGCCGGCAAGACCGATGCCTATGTCCTTTTCATAACGTACGACCCGCATCTGGCCAAGCATCCCGGCAAGGGCAGTTTCGGCATTGGCGCCAAAGACGTCAAAAGCACCTGGGTCAATGCCGTTAACAACAACGTCGGCGGGACCAAGAAGTTTGTAAAAGGCCCATGGAAGTCGAGCTATGGTCTCGGCACCTACGGTGTCGACCGGCGAACGAAAACCGCATGGGCGGTCGTGAACTACAATGCCAGTTTTGCAGTCGCCAACGGAATTGAGCCGGCACCCGGTCATGGGAAGTAGAGATTCTGGAGGCAGTCATCGGCTTGAGGATAACGGCGCAGAGCGCTTCCTCGAGATGACTTTAGGGTCCATCCGCAATCCGCTGTCGTTCTCCTTCGAGTAGTGTCCTAATAAGGGATGGGATAAAGCAAATTAGGACACTACCGCAGCGCCTCGGCCCTTGACTTACAAAGGGTTTCGCCTTTATAATAATGCTCCTTAATCGGGGGCAATCATGCGACATACTGAGTGTGGAAGGCTTACTTCAGGGGATATAGGTCGGGACGTTGTACTCGCCGGGTGGGTATTCAGACGACGTGATCACGGAGGCCTCATCTTCGCGGACCTGCGCGATGTGACGGGCATTACCCAAGTGGTTTTCTCTCCTGAGATCGCGCCTCAAGCACACGCTGCCGCGCACGAGATCAAGCAGGAGTATGTCGTAAGGGTGGAGGGCAGCGTCTCGCAGAGGCCGGAAGGGACTGAGAACAAGGATCTTCCGACCGGTCAGATAGAGGTCTACGTCAGAACGCTCGAGATACTCAACACCTGCAAACCTCTTCCCTTTCAGTTGGAAGAGGACGAGGAGCCCAATGAATCACTCCGTCTGAAGTACCGCTATATTGATATGCGCAGGCCGCAGGTGCAGAAGGTCTTTGTGGAGCGCAGCCGGGCCCTGCAGGTCTTGAGAAATTTTCTGGTTTCCCAGGGCTTTTTCGAGATTGAAACACCTTTTCTCACGAAGAGCACACCTGAAGGGGCAAGGGACTTTATTGTGCCCAGCAGGCTTAACGCGGGCCAGTTCTACGCCCTTCCACAGTCGCCGCAACTGTTCAAGCAGATATTGATGGTTGCCGGGTTCGACAGATACTTTCAGCTCGTGCGCTGTTTCAGAGACGAAGATCTAAGGGCAGACAGACAGCCCGAGTTCACCCAGTTGGATCTCGAGATGAGCTTTGTCGATGTTGATGATGTGGTGACAGTCAGCGAAGGTATCATAAAAGTAGTCTTTGAGTCGCTGCAGGGCAAACCGTTGCAAACACCGTTTATACGAATGGATTTTGACGAAGCGATGGAACGCTACGGCACGGACAAGCCGGACCTGCGCTTCCAACTTCCCATGGTTGAACTCACGCATATCTTCCAACAGACCGACTTCGGCGTTTTCAAGAAGGTCTGCTCAGACGGGGGCGCGATCAAGGCAATAACGCTGCGAGGCCGGACCCTTTCAAGAAAAGATCTCGACGACGCAGTGGACATGGCAAAGGGTATGGGCGCCGGCGGGCTCATATGGATGAGAAGAGACGCGGGGAAGCTTCAGTCGCCTGTCGTGAAGTTCCTATCGGAAGTAGAGATAACGGGCATTGATCGGGCGTGCGACCTTCATGACGGGGACGTGCTCTTTGTCATGGCTGACGCCAGAGACAAGGTGAATGAATTGATGGGGAAGTTCCGCCTCTACCTGGGCACGAAGTATGACCTGGTGAACAAAGATACCTTTTCATTTCTCTGGGTCGTGAATTTTCCTCTTCTGGAATACAGCGATGAGGAGAAGCGTTACGTGGCGCGCCATCATCCTTTTACATCGGCAAAAAATTCTATCGTCGATTTCTCCGGTGATCTGGGATTGATACGCGCGAACGCTTACGATCTCGTGCTTAACGGGGTCGAGATCGGCGGTGGCAGCATCAGGAATTATCGGAGAGATGAGCAGATGGCCATGTTTCGGCTTTTGCAGATCGACGAGGAACAGGCTAGTGAGCAGTTTGGTTTTCTGCTGGAAGCCCTGGAAATGGGCGCGCCTCCGCACGGCGGGATCGCTTTTGGTTTTGATCGGATACTCATGATGCTCATGGGGTTGGAGAGTATACGGGATGTGATCCCTTTTCCCAAGACACAGAAGGGCACATGCCTTCTATCAGGGGCACCGGCCAGGGTTTCGCAGAAGCAGTTGAACGAACTGAAGATCAGGACGGTTACGGTTAAGGAGTAAAAAGAGGGAGGATGGCAGTGAAGAAGAGCAAAGGTTTTATCTTCAAGAACATCGTCAAGAATACGAAATATCCCTTGATCGATGTGGAGCAGCCGGAACTCTTTCGGAGCATATTTCCTTACACCGAGATGGTAAAAGTAAATTTCGACCACAAGATCGAGCTGATTGATCCGCCGGATGAAATCTACATCACGGACACGACGTTCAGAGACGGCCAACAGGCGCGTCCGCCCTTTACGGTTCAACAGATCGAAGACCTTTACGATTTTCTGCACCGTCTTGGCGGGCCACACGGTGTCATCAGGCAGTCGGAGTTTTTTCTCTACACGGATAAGGACAGGGAAGCAGTAGAGCGGTGTCTGGAGAAGGGCTACAAGTACCCTGAGATTACCGGATGGGTGAGGGCCAACAAAGAAGACCTGAAACTCGTTAAGGAGATGGGACTCAGGGAGACCGGCATTCTTACGAGCGCTTCGGATTACCACATTTTTCTCAAACTGAAAAAGACGAGGTCTGCGGTTTTCCGGGATTACATAAAGATTGTGGAGAATGCACTGGAACATGAGATCATCCCGCGCTGTCACTTTGAAGACATAACGAGGGCCGATATATACGGGTTTTGCGTTCCCTTCGCCCAAGCGCTGATGACCATCTCCGAGGATGCAAAGGTGCCGATAAAGATCAGACTGTGTGACACGCTAGGCCTCGGCATAACCTATCCCGGTTCAGCGCTTCCCCGCTCCATAGGGAAAATCATCAGGGCCATGATCGACGACGCAGGTGTGCCTTCTGAATGCCTCGAATGGCACGGTCACAACGACTTTTACAAGGGATTTATCGGCGCGGTGAGCGCCTGGCTGTATGGGTGTACGTTCGTGAACGGCACATTACTCGGCATAGGGGAAAGAACCGGCAACACACCGATAGAGGGACTCATCATGGAATACATTTCCCTCGCAGGTGAGGATAATGGCTGCGATACCACGGTAATTACCGAAGTGAGGAACTACTTCGAAAAGGAGTTAGGACAGCACATCCCGCGAAATCAACCTCTCGTGGGTTCTGATTTCAATGCTACGTCGGCTGGTGTCCACATAGACGGGCTCGCCAAGAACGAGGAGATTTACTCATCCTTCGACACAAAGAGGATCCTCAACAGGACCCTCACGATAAACATTACTGATAAATCGGGCCTCTCAGGCATCGCCCACTGGATAAACGCTCACTTTGCGCTCACGGGACAGGACAAGATAGAGAAGACCCATCCGAGTGTTGCGAGGATCAATAAGTCGATCGTGCAACGGTACGAACAGGGCAGGATAACCTGTATGTCAGATGAGGAAATGGAGCATCTCGTGCGTCGATACATGCCTCAAATATTCCCGTCTGAATTTGATATCTTGAAGAAGCGGGCTTTCGACATGGCAGCCCACCTCATCGAGCGGTTTATCGAGGATACGGGAGTCAAGAGCATGATGCCGGAAAAGCAGGAAGATGTGTTGAAGGGACTCGTGGAAGAGTTCCCCTACATACAGTTTGCGTATGTTGTCAATGCCGAGGGCGTAAAGGTAACGAGAAACATTACGCAGGTTGTTGACAAGGCAAAGTACGCCAAAATAGACTTGCACGAGGATTTTTCGGACAGAGAATGGTTCATAAACCCGATGAAGACAGGCAAAGTGAGCGTGACATCCCTTTACACATCGCGCATCACGGGCGCTCTATGCGTGACTGTTTCCGGACCGATTCGGGATGACACGGGGGAGATCCTGGGAATTCTGGGACTCGACATACGGTTCGAAGATTTGACCAGAGCTGAGGAATAATGATGGAAGGCTCGATTCGGATTCATGCGGAGACCGAGGCGGCAGTGAGGAGCCCCACCCGCAAGCGGGTACCCGGGTGTACTCAGAAGTACGTCGAGGAGAGCGACGCAGCACACCCGCCGGGGGCGGGTACCCGGAAGGTATACACATGAAGGCGAATCGGGGAAAGACGTTAGCGGAAAAGATACTGAGCATGAGAAGCGGTCTCGACGCCCACCAGGGCGAATCGGTGATCGCGCGCGTTGACAGGATACTGCTGCAGGATGGCACAGGCCCACTTGCCACAAGGGAGTTCAAGGCCATAGGGTTCAAAAAGCTGTTTGACGGTGAGCGGGTAAATTTCTTTCTTGATCACGCATCGCCAAGTCCTCGCCTGGAGCTCTCGAACGATCACATGCTGATCCGGAAATTTGCCGAAGATTTTGGCGCACGAGTCTACGACGTCGGGGAGGGCATATCGCATCAGGTGATGGCTGAAGCGCATGTTTCCCCGGGAGAGGTGCTCATCGGGTCCGACTCTCATACGTGCACGGGTGGAGCGCTCTGCGCTTTTTCTACGGGTATGGGCTCCACGGATGTGGCCGTGGCCATGGGTCTTGGGGAGACATGGTTCAGGGTACCGGAGACTCTCAGGTTCGAACTCTCAGGTACCTTTCAGAAAGGTGTCTGCTCAAAAGATCTGATGCTCTCAATAATCGGTATGATCGGCGCAGACGGAGCTACCTATAAGTCAATGGAATTCGCAGGAGACGGAGTCAGCCGTATGGGTATGGAGCAAAGGCTTACTATGTCCAATATGGCGGTGGAAGCCGGTGCAAAAGTCGGCTTGTTCCCATCTGATGCGGTTACCAGGGAGTATCTCAAGGAGAACGGGAGAGAGAAGGCGTATACCGCTATGGAACCCGACGTTGACGCAGTGTACGAAAAAGTTTTCCGGATTGATCTTGCCTCTCTTCTTCCGACGGTGAGCCTGCCGCATCATGTGGACAACACGAAGACCCTGGATGATGTTTCTCTCAGAGACAAGCGTGTTGACCAAGTCTTTATCGGAACCTGCACGAACGGTAGGATCGAGGATCTCCGCATTGCGGCAGGCATTCTAAAGGGAAAGAAGAAAGCAAAAGGCGTGAGACTGATCATCTGCCCGGCGTCCCAACGAGTCTATGCTCAGGCCCTTGCGGAAGGCCTGTTTACGGGCCTCGTGGAGGCCGGTGCTGTGATTCTCCCGCCGGGCTGCGGCCCGTGCATAGGCGTCCACGGCGGAGTGCCCGGCAATGGAGAGGTCACTGTTTCAACGGCAAACAGGAATTTTCTTGGTAGGATGGGCAACCCGGATTCTGAAATCATCCTTGCCTCGCCTGCAACAGCCGCTGCCAGCGCCTTGTCTGGAAGACTCGTGGATCCGCGGGAGGTCTTCTGATGGTTATGAAGGGTAGGGCGTGGTCGTTTGGTGACAATATCTCGACGGACCAGATTATTCCCGGGCGATTCTTCCACCTCAGGTCGGATCTGAATGAGCTGGCCAAGCACGTATTTGCGGATATTGCGCCCGGTTTTCATGAGAAGGCGCAAGAAGGCGACATCATTGTAGGCGGGCAGAATTTCGGACTTGGGTCGAGCAGGGAGCATGCCCCGATCGTTATAAAGCGGGCAGGAATAAGCGCTGTGGTGGCCAAGTCATTCGCCCGGATCTTTTATCGAAATGCGATCAACGTGGGTCTCGCTGCCATCATCTGTGATGTGGATGGTATAGACCAGGGAGACGAATTGGTGGTGAAGATACATGAAGGGTTGCTCATGGATAAGACAAAGGGCCTGGAAAAGCGCTTTAATCCTCTTCCTGCAATCATGCAAGAGATCCTGAACCAGGGCGGGCTTGTCAATTACATCAAGAAGCAGGGAGGCTTTCGCTAACGTGGCAGAGCGCGTTCTAGTTCTTTATATTCAGGGAGACGCGGTAGGTGCGGACATCTGGGCTGCTTCGCACGAAGTCTTCGAGGAGGCCGTGCGCAAGGCTTACGGAGGAGCAAAGCGCATCGAGTGGATGGAGCTGGTCGCGGGAGAGAAGTCTTTGGCCAGGGAAGGAGTTCTTCTGCCGGAAAGCACGCTCACCAGTATCCGGCAGCACAAAGTGGCCCTGAAGGGTCCGCTCACAACGCCGGTGGGCGGCGGCTTCCGCAGTATCAATGTTTTTCTGAGACAGATATTCGATCTCTACGCATGCGTGCGGCCGGTGAGATACTTTGACGGACTTCCCAGCCCGCTCAAGCATCCGGAGCATGTTGATTTTGTCATCCTCCGTGAGAACACGGAAGATGTTTACAGAGGAATCGAGTGGGAAGAGGGGACGAGAGAGGCCCGGGACATACTCACCTTTCTGAGAGAGCAGGTGAATGTCGTGCTTCCCGGTGACACGGGCTTAGGGCTGAAGCCTATAAGCAGGGGCAGCACGAGGCGCTTTGCAAAGTGGGCCATCGAGTACGCGATCAGGAATGGAAGAAGGGCCATCACCGTGGTTCACAAGGGCAACATCATGAAATATACTGAAGGGGCGTTTCGGAAGTGGGCCTATGAAGTAGCAGAGGAGCATACGAAATGGCTGACCTTTGATCACGAGGAGGGCAAGATCCGCTTCAACGACAGAATCGCGGACAACATGTTCATGCAGGCAATCCTGCGCCCCGAGGAGTATGATATCCTGCTCTGCCCGAATCTGAATGGTGATTACCTATCGGACGCATGTGCTGCTTTAATCGGTGGACTGGGCGTGGCGCCCGGCGCCAACATAGGCGATGAGATCGCGATATTCGAGCCTACCCATGGCAGCGCCCCGAAGTATGCAGGTAAGGACATGGTAAATCCCACATCCTTCATTCTCTCAGGTTGCATGCTCTTTCGCCACATCGACCTTCCAGAGGCGGCCAATCTTGTTGAGCGCAGCCTCGAAGCCACGATAAAAGCCGGATGTATGACCTACGACCTGGCGCGTCAGATGGAAGGAATAAGGCCTGTCTCGTGCTCGAGGTTTGGCCGCGAAGTAACAGAAAGGATAGCAAAAACGTGATAGAAGACATAAGAAGCCGCATAGAAGCTCTTCAGCAGAGAATGGAAACTCTCAGAGGGTATCTTTGACCTCCCTACTACGCGAAAAAAGATAGAGGAATGCGATAACACCATAGCCAGGCCTGATTTCTGGGAGGACCAGGAAAAGGCTCAGACGATGCTTAAGGAGCGTGCACGTCTCCAGGCCGAGGCCGAGGCGTGGGAGGCTAAAGAGAAGGAGCTTGAGGAAATCTCCATCCTCCAGGACATCGTCAAGGAAACAAGCGACCCACAGGACGCTGCGGAGCTTGCGGCGAGGGTCGACGGACTCGACAAGCTTCTCGGCCGCTATGAGATAGAACGCATGCTTGGCGGAGAGACCGATAAGGAGAACGCGATAGTCTATATTAATGCGGGTGCGGGCGGCACTGAGGCACAGGATTGGGCGGAAATGCTCTTCAGAATGTACCTCATGTGGTCCGAGAAAAAGGGCTTCGATACACAGGTGGTCGACATCCTGCCGGGGGAAGAGGCAGGCATAAAGAATGTCACGTTCATCGTCTCTGGCCCCTATGCTTACGGATACCTGAAATGCGAATCGGGTATCCATCGCCTGGTGCGCGTCTCCCCCTTTGATGCGAACAACAGGAGGCACACCTCGTTTGCCTCTGTGTATGCGTACCCCGAGCTTCCCGAGAACGTGCAGGTTGACATCAAAGAAGAAGACCTCAGGATAGATACCTTCAGGTCGAGCGGTCCCGGAGGCCAGCACGTGAACAGGACCGAATCGGCTATTCGTATCACCCACATTCCTTCGGGTATCGTGGTACAGTGCCAGAACGAAAGGTCGCAGCACAAGAACAAGGCGATCGCGATGGCTATCCTGAAGTCGAGGCTGCACGAGCTGGAAAAGAGAAAACAGGAAGAGAAGATGGCTACCCTGAATAAAGAGAAGAAGGAGATAGCGTGGGGCAGTCAGATCCGTTCCTACATACTTCATCCCTACAAACTGGTCAAAGATCACAGGACCAAGGTCGAGGAGCATAATGCGGAGAGCGTACTGAACGGAGAGCTTGACCCGTTTATGAATGCGTGCCTTTTGTACTTGACTTTTGAGCAGAAAAGCGATTAATTACTAAGAAATGGAAGGACTTTTCGGCGATAACAAACTTGGAGAATTGGAGGAAAAAATAGATGCGCTTGTGGCAAGTTACAGGGGCATCAAAGGCGAAAAGGAGAAGCTGGCAGCCAGGATTGGCTCTTTGGAAGTAGAGAATCGGGAATTGAAGCAGAAGATGGCGGAGATTCAGAGTGAAAAAGAGATTGTCATGCGCAAAGTGAAAAGCATTCTGGAGAAAGTGGAGAAGATAGAAGGGTGATGGGTAAGCAGGACGGACAGGACCGGAAGGGCAGAAAGGTTGAGGTAAACATCCTGAACCAGGTCTACACGTTTGTGGGAGAAGATGAGCAGCAGATTGTTAGGGCGGCGGAGTTTGTAGACGCTAGAATAAGAGATGTTATAAAAGATTACAGCATCGTCAATACTTTGAACGCTATGATGATGGCCATGATGCGAATTGCAGCTGAGTATCTGGAAGCGAAAGACAAAGTAGAAAGAGTGGAAGATCATACGCTGAGGCTCTTGCAGAAAGTTGAAGAGTTCGATGTACCCTGCGGTGTACGTGATAGATGGCAAACTTAGAGCCAACACCTCAGAACCGGGAGCTTTCTCTAGTCGCCGTGCGCAGACCCGCCTTGTGCGGGCAGCCTGACGCGACAACGAGGCACCCACTTTGCTTGAGAGGTTCAAGAATTGCTGTTTACACGGCATCGCGGGGCTCATTTAGTAGGGGTAGTGTTGAGGAAAACGAACGTTGACATAAATAGTTCAAGCGTCGTATGGGGGCTTCAGACATAGGTTGTCTACCATAACGTAACCGGCTACGTTTCCTCGTACTACCCCCTTGCAAGTCGTGCGGAAGGGGGTGCTATTGAATACAATCCTTATAATCGAGATCAGTGTCGTCTGCATTGTGGGCCTCTGTTTAGGCTACGTTGTTGCCTCATTGGTCCAGCGCAAGAAGGTAGGGGAATACGAATCGATTGGCAAGAAGATCCTGGATGATGCAAAAAAAGAGGCTGATGTGCTCAAAAGAGAGGCATCGGTGCAGGCCAAGGACACGGTCCTTCAGGCCAGGAATGAATTGGAACAGGAGATAAAAAGCAGGCGGGCGGAAATCCAGAGTGTAGAAAAACGGCTTTCACAAAAGGAATCGAACCTTGACAAGAAAGGTGACCTGCTGGAGAAGAAGGAAGATGATCTGTCAAGGAGGGAACGCGGCATCTCGAACAAAGAGGGGCAGCTGGAGAACAAGATAAAAGAGCACGACTTCCTTATTAAGGAGCAGAGGGTCAGGCTGGAGAAGATATCAGGGCTGACAACAGAAGAAGCAAAAAAGATGCTGCTCCAGACGCTGGAAGACGAGGCCCGGTATGAGGCTGTGAAACTGGCTAAAAAAATCGAGGAAGATGCGCGGGAAAAGGCGGACAAAAAGGCGAAGGAGATCATTGCGTTAGCGATTCAACGTTATGCCGGTGAGTACGTGGCCGAGGACGCCGTATCCGTAGTTTCGCTTCCCAACGAAGAGATGAAAGGGCGTATCATCGGGAGGGAAGGGCGAAACATACGGGCCCTGGAAGCGGCAACGGGCGTGGACATCATCATAGATGATACACCCGAAGCGGTAATTCTCTCCTGTTTTAATCCGATTCGGCGCGAGGTAGCGCGTACTGCCATAGAACGGCTTATAAGCGACGGCAGAATACACCCGGCACGGATCGAAGAGATAGTCTCTAAAGTCGCTGAAGAACTGGATGACAAGATCAAGTCGGCGGGCGAGCAGGCCGTTTTTGATGCGGGCGTGCACAACGTTCATCCGGAAGTGGTAAGACTTCTGGGGAGACTGAAGTTCAGGAGCAGTTATTCTCAGAATGTATACCAGCATTCTCTCGAGGTCGCATTTATCTGTGGAATCATGGCTGGAGAGTTGAAGCTAAACATAGCAGGGGCAAAGCGTGCCGGTTTGCTGCACGACATCGGCAAGGCCGTTGATCATGAGGTTGAAGGGTCCCATTCTGCTATCGGCGCTGATCTGGCCAAGAAGTACGGAGAGAGCGACGAGATTGTCCACTCGATCCTTGCTCACCATGAGGAAGTGCCCATGACGAGCCTCATCGACGTGATTGTCCAGGCAGCAGACGCTTTATCAGGGGCAAGACCGGGGGCGCGTAAGGAGATGCTGGAGACTTACATCAAACGATTGGATGAGCTGGAAAAAATCGCGAGCAGTTTCACCGGTGTTGAAAAATCATACGCCATTCAGGCGGGCCGTGAAATCCGGATTGTCGTGAGCAGCGATAAGGTTACAGATGACGGAATTTTTGTTTTGTCGAAGGACATCGCGAAGAAGGTGGAGACGGAGCTCTCCTACCCTGGACAAATCAAGGTGGTCGTTATCCGGGAAACGAGAGCCGTAGATTATGCCAAATGATGCCCTTATCGTTGTTTTCATAGGTGATGTCATCGGGAAGCCGGGCCGGGAAGCTGCTATCCGGTATCTCAAGGGGGCTCATGCGGACTTCAAAATCATCAACGGTGAGAACCTCGCAGGCGGCCTCGGTATAACGCCAAGCTTGGCCGAAGAGATGCTCGCAGCCGGTGTCGACGGCATTACAACGGGCAACCACGTCTGGAAAAAGAAGGAAATCATCCCCTACCTGATGGGGCAATCCAGGGTGATTCGCCCCCTTAATTACCCTGAGGGGGTGCCCGGTTTCGGCTATACCCTTCTGACGAAAAATGGCAGGCAGCTTTATGTGGCAAACATAGAAGGACGCACCTTCATGAACCCTTTGATCTGCCCGTTTCGTGCGATGGAAGAGTTCATAACGTTGAAGAGGGAGGGCATCCCAGCCATTGTAGATTTTCATGCAGAAGCGACTTCGGAAAAGATTGCGATGGGGTGGTTTCTCGACGGGAAGGTCGCTTCTCTTGTGGGAACGCACACGCATGTGCAGACAGCCGATGAGCGTATTTTACCCAAGGGAACTGGTTATATCACCGATGCCGGCATGACAGGGCCCACTAACTCGGTCATAGGCATGGACAAGGAAGCCATCCTGGAGCGCTTCCTTACTAATCTGCCGCAGAAATACGAGGTGGCGAGGGGAGACGTAGAAGTCCAGGGCGTGCGTATCACTATCAACCAGGCCACAAACCTCTGCATCAGCATCGAACGGATCAAGGAGAAAGTAGGTTAGAGTGGGTATTGGCCGGCGTATTGACCCGGGCATCGAGAAGGAACTGGAGATCCTGAAACGGGGAATGGTCGATCTCATCAGCGAGAACGAACTCAGGAAAAAGCTTGCTGATGCGCGGGCACAGAAGCGGCCATTGCGTGTGAAGCTAGGTATGGATCCCACCGCGCCTGACCTTCACCTGGGCCACACTGTCGTGCTTCAGAAACTGAAACAGTTTCAGGAACTCGGCCACGTCGCTATCTTTCTCATTGGAGACTTCACAGGTATGATAGGTGATCCGACGGGACGGGTCGAGACGCGGCCGGTGCTGACGAAAGAAGAGTTGATGCAGAACGCGGAAACATACAAGAAGCAGGTGTTCAAGATCCTTGACCCTGAAGCCACCGAAGTGCGCTTCAACAGTGAGTGGTTCGAGGCCATGAACGCGGCCGACATGATCAGGCTTTGCGCGCAATACACTGTGGCGAGGATGCTGGAGCGGGAAGATTTCAGAAACCGTTACCAGAACAACCTCCCCGTCAGTGTGCATGAGTTTCTCTATCCGCTGGTACAGGGGTACGATTCGGTGGCGCTGAAAGCTGACGTGGAGCTGGGGGGTCACGACCAGATTTTCAATCTGCTTGTGGGCAGGGACATCCAGAGGGCCTACAGGCAGGAGTCGCAGGTAGTGCTCACGGTGCCGCTCCTTGAGGGCACGGATGGCATTAATAAGATGAGCAAAAGCTACGGCAACTATGTTGGCATAGATGAATCGCCTGATGTGATCTTCGGCAAGTTGATGTCTATTTCCGATGAGCTGATGCTCAAGTATTATGAGCTCCTGAGTGATATCGCTCTGGAAGAGCTCGAGGTGCTGAAACAAGGGATTAGTGCAGGAACGATACACCCCAAGCAGGCAAAGATCAACTTTGCCCACGAGATCGTGAAGCGGTTCCACGGCCCCGAGGCAGCGCTGCAGGCTGAACGGAATTTCGAGAAGGTATTCAGAGATCGCGAAATACCGGAAGATATCGGAATCGCGAAAATCAGGAAGGGGAGCGATGGAATCTGGATCCCGCAGTTGCTTCTCAGCATCGGGATGGTGACGTCCACGTCGGAAGGTAAGCGCATGATCACTCAGGGCGCGGTCAGCATCAACGGCAGCAAGGTCTCTTCCGAAGACCTCCCGGTTTCGGACATGGGTGAGCTTATAATCAAGGTCGGCAAACGGAAGTTCAAGAAAGTCATCTTCGAACCCTGAAACCAATTCGTATTTGCAGGTAATCTCCTTTTATCAACCGAGGTGAATAGTCCGGAGTGAGCGCCCTGTCGGTGCCTTCCGCATAGGGCGCGCGTGGCCGGCTCTTTCCCCCGTCATCCCGCTTGTCCGCTTCATCGCTTCCTCGCATTTATACCAATTTGCATTCAAGATGGTGACCGAGGCGGCAGCGAGGAGCTGACGCAGGCATACTGAGAGTACGTCGAGGAGAGCGACGCAGCGACAACGAAGGTATACACTTGAAGGCGAATTGGTATTAGATCATTGGTTCCGGCGGTCCCACATCCGTCTGGTGCGGGGCGGCTTGGAGCACACGGAACCCCCAATCTGATCGAGCAAACACGTAAAGACCGAGTATGATCGCCAGCAAAATGGCGCCTGTCAGCCAGAGGTTATAGCTCTTCTGGTAATAGACGCTTCCTTCTCCTACCTTGGGCATTGTTGTGGGGCTCATAGGCATCCGGTATTGCCTGGCAAGCTCTTTGACTTCCACAAGATGTATCACGGGTACGCCTTCTTTGAGGAAACGGCGTATCACGGAATCTGTCCTTTGCCCTGCCGGCAGGTCTGAAAAGAGCAGACCCGACTTGAGAAGCCTCTTAAAAGGCCGTATGCCCGCAGCAGCCCGTCCTCCTCCAACATTCAAATAAACCTTCGGGCGCGCCTTGCTGAAATAGATCGCCATTCGATGATCGATGTCTTCGTGAATCGTGGCAGATTTGATTAACGTCAGCCCGTTTCGGTTGATAGCCTGGATAATCTGTTCCCGTCCCTTTTCGGTAAGCTCTGTTGCCCGATCGTGCTTGCCGCCCATGGATGCTGCCACGGAGCGAAAAGGGAAGATGCCTTTGCCGTTCAAAAAATGCTCCATGTCGATCCAGAGGAAATCAGAGCTGTTTGCGCCCCACTGGGAAGAGCTTGCCGAAGAGATGATGGTGGGTCTCAAGTGCAGCGTGGTCATAGCCGAGCACGCCGCGATATTGAGGGCCGGAAAAGAGCCGGAGAAACTGACCGCTACAGGGTCGCCGTCCTTTACCCCTGCTTCTCTTAGCAGCTCGACTACGATCCCCGCGAAATTCGGATTCACCGAAGTCTGCTTTGCTTCGAGATCACCGGCTTCGCTGGTGACCGAGGTAACGAAAGCGCCGATTAATCCTGAGCCCGTTGGGTCTGCCTGGGGATCGATGGGGATGCCTCGATCCAGTCGCTCATTCCTGACCAGCTCCATGGCTTCCAGGGTCAGCCTCGAGGCGTCCACTCTCTCCACATAGTGGGGTTTTTTCTTGACAGTCCGAAAGTGCTCAACAGAAATAAGCCCTCCGATAGCGACGATGGCGATCACCAGGAAGGCGAAGAGAGGCGTGCCCTGCGGTCTCCAATAAATCTTTTTCATACGTTCAGCTCCGCACCAAAAATGAGGATGAGGATGAGACGAACAACAACTGAGGCTGTGATAAGGGAACAGAGCGATTCTATGATACCCCGCCTGTCAAGCCAGATTGCTATCAATCCGGGAACGATGAACCCGATGACCGAGTACTGGATCGCTGCTTCCTCACTCTGGGCGCCGACAAAATAACGCGCAATCATGCCCATCAGGTAGCCGGCGAGAATCATCAGAATGGTGCGCCGTCTGCCATAGATGATGATTACGGAACTGAGGGCTCGCACCAGCCCGAATGCAGCAAAGCCGGCAGCCAGAGTTATGATCACACTCAGAGGCTCTGTCAGGTGAAGGGCGAGATAACCCGGTACAACCAATCCGCCCCCTGCGATTCCGAAAAGCTCCGAAAGGAAAAGATTCACCGCGAGGCCTATCCCGATCGAGATGGGAAGCAGATCAATCATACTACCTCCTTGTGCAAGGTTTCTTTCAAGATACTGCGGTTGTGGAAAAACCTGACCAGGCTCAACCCCTGTCCCTTTGTATTGCCCATGCCGATCACGAGCGCTGATTTGCCGACTAACTCGACGATCGTTTCAAAGATATCACCTTCGCTCTGATGCTCGGCAGACAGAAACTTATCCACGGGGATTCCTTTGGACATGGCAGCTCTCACGAAGAAGTACGTTCCGCTCCCCATCAGAAGATAATGATCAGCCATAGGCCATCGAACGCAGGCTTCACCGAGCTGACGGGAACGGTCTGGTCGGTCGGTTCTGCAGTTGAAGATGAGAATCCGTTTCTCAACATCGGGGTGGCGGTCGATGGCCATGTGATAGAGCTGCTCAGAAGACTCAGGGTCGTTCGCCGCAAAGGCGTTCACGAAATAGATGTGGCGCCCGAAGAACCTGAGATGAGAGATCGTCATGGCACCGGGGTCAGGAACAGCTTTCCACATGCCGCGCAATGCAGTTTTCCGATCGATCCCAACGTCCGCACAAACACGGAGCGCCAGGGCAACATTCTCTTTGTGCTCCACGTAAGAGAAAGCTTCCATCTCTTCGTCCGTAATGGCAGCAATCTCGTCAGGGGGCACCGCTATTAATTCGCTCTGCCGATCGCGTGTGGCATACCCGAAGGCAGGCAGGTGCCGGTTCTCTGCAGTAAAGAGCTTTGCCCTGAGGGGCGTTGTTCCGGCTAGAGCCAGTGCCACATCCTTCTCTTCGGGGCCCATCACATCGAGGTGATCGGCGCGGGCATTAGTGATGACTCCATGGGTTGCCTTAAGGAATCGGGACTCACAGAGCCACTGGAGTTGAGGCTGGAGAGCCATGCATTCGACGACGATCGCTCGCGCTCCGTAGATCGCTGCCGCCGACACAATCCGTACTTGCTCTATCACGTTTGCACCTGCCGGTCTGAATACCGGGTACTCGGAAGCATCAGGCAGGATCATTCGGGCGAGGGTGCCGGTGGTTTTGGCGCAGGTAACAATACCGCCCTCCCGCAAGCCTCCGGCGATGAGACGGACGACACTCGACTTGCCACGAGTGCCGTTAACATGGATGCGGATCGGTATCCTGGAAAGGTTGCGGCGGTGGAGCAAGCCCTCCCTGAGTCCGAACAGGATAAGGATTATGAAAACTATCAGAAGAATGTTTGTACCCAGCATAGGCCTCAATGCTCGTTCTGCACGATCATAACGCAGCTTTACCTGTCATGCGCAGACGCCATTCCAATAATTATAACCATCGGGCCTGAAAAGAACAATCAGCAGAGTAATGAAAGAAGTACATACCCCCGAAGTGTTGGGAGGGCTGATCGAGGAAAGGGCACTTCAATGCGCAGTGCCTTACGACGATGACGGCGCTGATAGCCGAAGCCGAGATGGTACTCTCCGACAAGTTCAGCGCTTCGCGTTTTTGGGAAGAAATCCGTAAGTACAACGAGAAGGTTGAGGAAAAGGACAAAGCCGGTGCCTTGTCCTTACCTCAACCTTCGCTTCAGTCTTTACCTAAACCTTAACCGGTGTTACTTACTGGACCGGTACGAAAGCGTCTCTTCTATTCTGGGCCCAGCATCCCTCGTTGTGGTCTGTACAGACGGGTCTTTCCTTGCCGTAGCTGATCGTATCGAGCATCTTCGCGTCTACGCCGAGACCGGTGAGGTAATTCTTTGCGGCGTCCGCCCTCTTCTGCCCGAGCGCCAGGTTGTACTCAACAGTGCCTCTTTCGTCACAATTCCCTTCTATTCTTACCTTGGTCATAGAGTTGGCCTTGAACCAGTCAAGGTTCTTTTTCAGTATTTCTGCATCGCCCGGCCTGATGTTGTACCTGTCGAAATCAAAGTAAATGTTGTTGAGGACTGGAGCTGCCATAGGAGGAGGCGGGGGCGGTGGTGCGGGCGGCATAGGTACTTCCTTCTTCTCCTCCGGGGGCATCATCTTCTGTGCCTCGGGCGGTTTTGGCGGAGGAGCTTCACCCTTCTGGGCCTGTATGAAACAACCACAGCCTGCGAGGGAAAACGCCAGGATTAGAGCCAAGAACAACATACCACATCTTTTACCTTTCATAACCGTATACCTCCCAAGAATAGAATTTGGATAATCGTTGCTGCTTAAATGTAATTAGCATTACCGGCCGCGTCAACCCTCGAGCGACAATTTTTTTTCGGCAGTTTTTTGATCCCGATTTTGTCGCATAAGACCAACAGAGTATTGCAGGCGTCTTGTGTGTCATGCATTCGCATGACAGGCCGGCGTTCTGTACCTTGACGTACAAGGCCGGGAGCATTATCTATTATTAGCAGCTTTTTTAGTGCTATCATGGGATTAACAAGGTCGGCGCAAGGAAAAAGGGGGTGGGCGTGATTTCCAAGATAACGCGTGGAGTAAGAAGCGTACTGTTGTCGTTTTTTTTCTGTCTGCTTTTCGTGACTCTATCTTTTGCAGGGCTGGCAGACCAGGTCTTCGAGAAAATCCTTGATAATGGTCTGAAAGTGCTTCTCGTGGAAAACCATAAAGCTCCCGTTATCACGTTCCAGGTCTGGTACAGGGTCGGGTCCCGCAATGAACAATGGGGGAGGACGGGCCTTTCGCACATGCTCGAGCATATGATGTTCAAAGGATCAAAGAAGTTCAGTGCACAGGAGTTTACCAGGTTGATTGCTGAAAACGGGGGAAATGACAACGCGTTTACTTCAGAGGATTTTACGGCCTATTTTGAGAATATAAGCTCGGACAAGGCACAGGTACTGATTGACCTCGAATCTGACAGGATGCATAACCTCGTGCTGAGGAACGAGGACTTTCAGACCGAACGCATGGTGGTGATGGAAGAACGCCGGATGAGGACCGAGGACGACCCCCAGGCCTTTCTCATGGAACAGGTGCAGGCAACTGCCTTCCAGACTTCGCCCTACCACTGGCCTACTATCGGGTGGAAAGAGGATATAGAAAGGTTCACGCTTGCCGATCTGAAATCCTACTACAGTACTTATTACAATCCGGTCAACGCCATTGTTGTGGTGGTTGGGGATTTCCGGAAGGAAGATCTTTTGCCTAGGATTGAAAAGGGATTTGGAGGAATCCCAAGAGGCGTTGCGCCAGAGCAGAAGAAAGATGTAGACCAGCCACAGTCCGGCGAACGAAGAGTTTTTGCGAAGAGGGAGGCGGAGCTTCCGTACATCGTCATGGCTTATCACGTTCCGAACCTGCAATCGCCTGACAGCTATGTGCTGGAGGTCTTGGAGGCGCTGCTCTCCACCGGAAAAAGCTCAAGGCTCTACCAGAGCCTCGTTCAGGAAAAGCAGCTCGCGCTTTCGGTCGACGCCGATAACTCACTGCTTTCCAGGGATCCAAGCCTGTTCACACTCACGGCCCAGCCGCTTTCTGAAAAGGATGTCACGGAGGTCGAAAAAGCTTTGAATGAGGAGATTGAGCGCATCCGTGCCAAGCCTGTTGGTCTGCAGGAATTGGAAAAGGCCAAGAACCAGTTGGAGGCAGCCTTCGTGTACGGCCAGGCGTCGCTCTTCTATCAGGGCATGCTTCTAGCCCAGTACGAGATCGCTCGGGACTGGAGGAATGTCGATGAGTACCTCCCTTCAATACGTAAGGTGACACCCGAGGACATCCGTCGCGTCGCAGACCTCTACCTGACGCCGGAGAACCGGACCGTGGGCAGGCTGATTCCGCTGCCGCCGAAAGAGGGAAAACCAGCGCCCGCCGAGCCTTCCGCTTCAGGGCGCATGATCAGATAACGATCAGACAAGGAGATACCATGATCTATAGAATCGCGAACCCAGCCAGGAGAGCGGCAGCATCAAAGGTTCGAATTACCTTCATTCTTGTTATTCTTGTTGTGCTCTGGATCGCGCCCGTCCGGGCAGGATCTATGCCTCGCGTTGAACGCATCGTTTTGCCGAATAACCTAGTGGTGCTTGTGTCTGAAGAGCATTCCCTTCCATTCGTCGTATTTCAAATGCTCATGGATGCGGGATCCAGACTCGATCCGGCCGGCAAGGAGGGCCTTGCCAACCTCACCGCCAAGGGACTGCTTCTCGGCACCTCGACGCAGAATGCCAATGCCATAAACGAAGCACTCGACTTCATGGGAGCTTCCCTCAACACGTCCGCAGGCCAGGATTACGCCGTTGTCGGGCTGCAGGTTTTGAAGAAAGATCTGGAAAAGGGAGTCGATCTTTTTATTGACTCGCTTACGAATCCGGTATTTCCGGAGCAGGAGATCCAGAAGGAGAAGAAAAAAATTCTGGGCGCCATTCAAGCTGCGGATGAGCAGCCGATGTCCCTCGCGGAAAAGAGTTTCAGAAAAACCCTCTTTCCCGAAAGCCCTTATGGCCATCCTGTCGAAGGAACTCGTGAGTCCGTCTCGGGGTTGTCGAAGGAAGATACGTCGCGGTTCTATCAGACGTTCTACCGCCCGAACAAGGCCATTCTCGCCATAGTCGGGGATATAACGGTGGAAGAGGTAAGGGCAAAAGTGATTCCCCTGTTTGCAAAGTGGCCTGCGAGTCAGGTTGAAACCGGTCCGATCAACGCAACATACTCGAAGGGCTCTCAGACGGTAAAGATAAGCCGGCAGATTACCCAGGCCAATATTATTCTCGGTAATATCGGTGTGCGGCGAGACAACCCTGATTACTATAGCCTCTCGGTGATGAACTATATCCTGGGAGGAGGAGGTTTCGGGTCCAGGCTCACGGAGGAGATCAGGGTGAAGAGAGGTTTAGCGTACTCCGTTGCCAGTTTCTTTGATGCTGAGAAATACCAGGGCTCTTTCCAGATTGTGATGCAGACAAAAAATCCGTCTGCCCGCGAGTCTATCGCTCTGGTCCTCAAAGAGATGGAACGGATCCAGAAGGAACCTGTTTCGGACGAAAACCTCCGCCGGGCGAAGGCCTATCTCACCGGAAGCTTTCCGCTGCGCATCGACACCCAGTCAAAGCTCGCCGGTTTCATGGCGCAGGTGGAGTATTATGGGCTGGGCCTTGATTATCCTGAAAAGTATCCCTCGCTTATAAACTCAGTATCCGGTCAGGATGTGCTCCGGGTGGCGAAAACCTATCTATTTCCGGAGCAGGTAATCCTCGTCATTGTGGGTAACCTGAAGGAGGCGGGAATGGAGTCGCCTTCGAGTACTCCATGAGTCTGCAGTGCATGGTCGCAGATTGCCCGATATCCTGCACAGGGTAGGCTAAACTTTTCAAAACAGAAAATCGGTATTATATTATGGTATAATATTGGTGGGCCTTTGATAAGGCGTGTGAAAAGGAGGGCCCCTAAACAAGACGGCGCTCATGTCGATAATGGGTATGATGAGAAAGATACTGATCACTGAAAGAGGAAAGAAAACCTGTTTAAAGAGCAGGCGGCGTGCCGTGTTCATGCGCTCGGTCCTGCCAGGTCTGGCTCTTATCTGGACGCTTCTCCTGTTTCCTCAAATGGGCTGGCCTACTGATGAGGCCAATCCAGATCGACCTACCACGATCAAGGCTTCAGAACCTGCAGCGATCCAGTCGCTCCCCAGAAATGAATTTCATGATAATAGAAAAGGGGATTTGAAGGTAAGTGTGCAGAGTCTGGATGACGTCATGAAAGTTTTGACTTCGTCGGTGCCCGAACGGCTTGAGGCAAACGTTCAACCCGTGACAGCCGAGCAGGCCGATAAATATGGTTTGCGCTCCAACCAGGGTGTGGTAATCATCTGGCTCGACCCTAAGGGCCCGCTCGGTAGGGCAGGTCTCGCAACAAGTGATATTATTCTGCAGGTAGACAACCAGCCGATCGAGAGTTTGGAAAGCTTTATCACTCGGGTTAACTCGCTCGGCCCGCTTCAACCGGCTACCTTCTCTGTTTTTGACCATCGGACAGGCAGAATACGGAATGTCAGGATCGTTGTCAGGACAGAGCACCCAGTCCAAGAAGCCAGCGGAAACTTTCTTACCAGGCATCTGGGAAACGCCCTTGCTGCAATCCAAAGGACGGCTCAATCTGTGCAGCAGCAGGTTGGCTATGCTGCTGACACAGGAAAGGAAGCCATTACCAGCGCTATGCACAGGGTGAAGAAATGGGTTGGCATGGCAGAAAAAGCGCCGGTTGCTGCGGTCAAGAAGGGGGAAGAGGTTCCGGCTAAGCCGGCTCGGCCGGTTGAGAAACAGGCCGGAGGGCCGGGGTAACCGCAGGATAACTTCCTTCACGCACATATTCCTGATATCAATTCACTTTTGAATTTCAGCGAACAAAGAACCGGTTGATCAGTTTTGACTTGACTCCGAGGTTATATTATGGGATACTACTGATTGAAGTTCACGAAAGTTTTTGTCGTACAGTTGGCCGCAGAGACTTTGACTTTGCGGCTTTTTTTGTCCCCAGGGACCTCGTAACTTCTAACGTTGAGAAGAAAGGAGGTGTTTGGTATGGCAAAAGGAACTGTTAAATGGTTTAACGAATCCAAGGGTTTCGGGTTCATCGCGAGAGAAGACGGCGAAGATCTTTTCGTGCATCACACCGCGATTCAGGGCAATGGGTTCAAGACGTTGTCCGAAGGTCAGGCGGTTACTTTCGATGTCGACAAGGGCCCGAAAGGGCTCCGCGCGGTCAATGTCGTGACACTCTAAGCCAAACGACCGGCAAAAAAGAGAGGGCTCCACTTTCGGGGCCTTTTCTTGTTTTTAAGCGACCGCGTTTTTCACTGTTACCGCAGCGCGTCGAGGCCCCGGTAGCGATGATCTTCGGATTCGACCGGCTGGCATCAGCCGAACTGTATTGAGCAAGAGGAAGCCTCTCCAAGTTCTCGTGTGTGCTCACCGACGTCAGGTTCGAGTCCTGCCCGGGGAGCTAATTCATATTCGGCCGTTTTATTCATTCTTGGATCCCCTATTTTTGGTTCTGTCCTGTGCTCTTCCCCCCGCAAATCTTTTTCAACTTTTTCCGCCCTGCAGCACCTGCCCAAAATCTCCTCTTTATTCTGTTCCTGATTCGAGGTGATAACACTCTTAGACAGGTCAATGACAATTGGAGATGCAGATTACGATCAGAGTGCAGCTCACCTTCTTTTAAATGTGCATTGACATGCATCTTGTCTGGTACTATTTTTAGGGAATGATCTGTTTTTCCTTTCAAAGATCTAATCTGGGTTTTGAAAAATGTAAGGGGAGGTAAGAGTATGGAAGGTCGCGTAATTCACACAGATCAACAAAAGGCTCTCAGGGCTGGACGGCTTGGATTCACCCTCTTATCGGCCACGCTTTTTGCCTTTGTTTTCACCCTCACGCTCTATACACAGGCTGCGCGCGCTGCTGAGCGGTGGGCACGTCCCCTGCTCACTCAGGAGATCGATGAAGCTAAGCCGGTAGCCCTCCACGGCAACACTCGTCCCGAAGCGAACGCGACCAACGATCGCGGCCCTGTGGCCGACGACTTCTCGATGGAGCACATGCTGCTGCAGCTGCAGCGCTCTCCCGATCAGGAACAGGCGCTCAAAGAGTTTATTGATCAACTCCACAACCCTGCCTCGGCGAACTTTCACCAATGGCTCACCGCACAAGAATTCGGAGCGAGATTCGGCCTGGCAGAGGCAGACCGCAACAGAATTACTACGTGGCTCGCAAAACACGGCTTTCAGGTCAACGTGGTCTATCCGAGCGGCATGGTGATCGACTTCTCCGGCTCCGCAGGCCAGGTACGCGAGGCTTTCAGGACTGAGATTCACCACCTTGAAGTAAATGGCGTGAGGCATATCGCCAACATGAGTGATCCGGAGATCCCTGCCGCGCTCGCGCCAGCGGTCGTGGGGATTGTCTCCCTGCACGACTTCACACCCCGCGCCCTGCACAAGCTGCGTGGCGATTATACCTTCACTTCGGGCTCAACCACCTATCAGGCTGTTGTTCCAGCTGACCTGGCCACTATCTACAATTTGAGCCCTCTCTTTAGCGCAGGTGTTGCAGGCCAGGGGCAGACCATTGCTGTGATCGAAGACACCAATGTTTACAATGTTAATGACTGGAATACGTTCCGTCAAACGTTCGGCCTCGTGCCGCCGTACTACCCTGCAGGATCGTTCACACAATTACAGCCACCTCCGCCCAAGGGCACCAACAACTGCGGCTATCCCGGGGGCAACGCTGACGATGGTGAGGCGATCCTCGATGCGGAATGGGCGAGCGCTGCAGCGCCCGGCGCAGCCATCATGCTCGCGTCCTGTGCGAATACTCGCACCACGTTCGGCGGCTTGATTGCCCTTCAGAACCTTATCAACGGGAGTACGCGGCCTTCGATCGTCAGCATCAGCTACGGCGAGTGCGAGGCATTGAACGGTGCCGCGGCCAATGCGGCGTACAATAGTGTATTTCAGCTGGCTGTGGCAGGGGGGATTTCTGTGTTCGTCGCGTCTGGCGATGAAGGTGCTGCCAGCTGCGATGCAGGCGCCACGCAGGCAACACACGGCATAGGTGTCAGCGGCTTCGCCTCCACCCCTTACAACGTCGCGGTTGGTGGTACTGACTTCGGAGACACGTACGCCGGCATGAACCCCACGTACTGGAGCAAGACCAACACGTCCGTCTACGGTTCGGCACTCTCTTACATTCCGGAAATCCCTTGGAACGACTCCTGCGCCAGTCTGCTGATCACAAACTATTTGGGCTACAAGACCACTTATGGTTCGAACGGCTTCTGCAACAGCAACGCGGGTCGGGGATACCTGGACGTTGTTGCCGGCAGCGGTGGCCCGAGCGGCTGCGCGACCGGAACACCGTCCACCAGAGGCGTTGTCAGTGGGACCTGTAAGGGGTACGCCAAGCCATCCTGGCAGACGGGTGTCGTTGGCATCCCGAGCGACGGTGTGCGTGACATCCCGGACGTATCACTTTTTGCTGCCAACGGCGTCTGGGGCCACTACTACGTGATCTGTTGGTCTGATGTAAGGAACGGCGGGGCTTCTTGCGCTGGTGCTCCCAGCACGTGGGCCGGTGCGGGAGGAACGTCGTTCTCGTCGCCCATCATGGCGGGAATCCAGGCCCTGGTCAACCAGAAACATGGCAGTCAGGGTAATCCGAATTACGCGTATTACAAGCTGGCAGCGGGCGAGTATGGCAGCGGCGGTTCTATCGTCTGCAACTCTGCCAATGGCAACGGCGTCTCGTCCGCCTGTACGTTCTATGACGTGACCCAGGGCGACATGGATGTCAACTGTACGGGCTCCCGCAACTGCTTCATCCCTTCGGGCAGAAACGGCGCGCTTTCGACCTCCAATAGCGCGTACATGCCGGCGTATGGCACAACCACCGGGTGGGACTTCGCCACGGGAATCGGTACGGTCAACGCCAATAATTTGGTGACCAACTGGCAGAATTAGCTCCGGCAGGCCAACCGGTGATAGGCAGCTACACCAGCGCAACATGTATTTCTTTTCTGCTCGCCTATCTGGTATCTTATTACCGGTTTGCATTCAAGATGGAGACCTAGGCGGCAGCGAGGAGCTGACGCAGGCGTACTGAGCAGTACGTCGAGGAGAGCGACGCAGCACACCCGCAAGCGGGTACCCGGAAGGTATACACTTGAATGCAAATTGGTATTATACAGATCAGCAGGCAGTGAAAGGAGAGGTCGAACATGCCCATTTATGAATACCGATGCAGGAAGTGCAAGGAAACGTTCGAAGTGATGCAGAAGATAAACGAGGACAATAGAGGTCTCCGGTGCCCGAAGTGCCGGACCGACGAACCGGAGCGCCTGCTTTCCTCTTTTTGTTCGGGAAGTTCAAAAAGCTCTACCGCAGCAGGAGGATCCGTCCACTCCTCACCGGGGCACAGCTGAAGCAGCTGCTAGACGGGAGTCGTGAACTCCCCAAAGTATGCTGACTGTTAGTACTCGTCCGTCGCCACTGGCTTCCGCTCAGGTGGCAGGAGTCTGGCGGGTGCGGCGACGTTTACGCCGCCTCTTTCTTCGTTTCTTCTTAGGGCCTTCATCGGTTGGCGGTTCTGAAGGCGTTACGGAAGGGGCGTGCAGACGGAAGGCGTCCCACCATTCCAGTCGGGTTTGATACTCCCTTCTTGTCTCCACCGTAAAACGGAGGTACTCCAGGGCTTCACCGAACTCAGGCTTGTTGACAATGGAAGCGGGACGCCGTGGGCGAATTCTGTGCAGAGAGGTCTGCAGGGCGAGGATGTCACAGAGTCGAGCGCCCACCCGTCGCGGAACGGTCACGGTTCTGGAGATTTCTTTCATGAGCGCGGCACACGTTGCATCCAGTGCCTGCCGCCGGGGAATGCCGTCGCGATGGAGTGTGAGCGCCTCCTCCTCCAGGCTGGGGCCGAAAAGTGCTGCCAGGAAAAGCGCAGGTGGTGTGGGTGCGCCGTTCTGATACAGTTGATCGAGGCACTTAAGATTTGCATCCAGCAGTGCCAGGCGATTGCTGTTTTCGGATATCCAGTGGCCGAGGCTGGGGAAAAGGGTGGCGAGAAGCCCGCTCTTCTCCAGGAGACTGAACGCCGTCCGGGCAGATCCAACGAGGAAGAGTTTCTGCATCTCCTCGTAGAGCCTTGCCGGTGAAGCGCGTGAGATGGTGGACGCGAGCTCGCAGAGGCTTTCCCATGCAGCCGGTGCTATCACAAAGTCATGGGATGCGGCAAACCGGACAGCGCGGAGCATGCGCACGGGGTCTTCCGTAAATCGGACACGAGGATCGCCGATAGGACGAATGAGCCGCTGTTCGAGGTCGCTCAGTCCGGTACTGTAGTCAATAACTGAAAAATCTGCAATGTTGTAGGCGAGGGCATTGATGGTGAAGTCGCGGCGAAGAGCATCTTCTTCGGGTGTCCCGAAGACGTTGTCTGCGAGAACCATTCCGTCCTCGTCCTTGAGATGCCAGGGAAGACGTTTATGGTGGCCTGTCTCGTCGGTTTCGGGAATGTCGGCTGGGACTCCAGCCCGACGGAACGTGGATACTTCGACGATTTCATCCTCAAACTGGAGCGTAGCCAATCTGAAACGGCGACCTATGAGAAAGCAGTTGCGGAAGAGTCGCTTGATCTGAACGGGCGTGGCGTTCGTACCTATGTCGAAGTCCTTGGGGGTTCGCCCCAGGAGCAGGTCGCGGACGCATCCACCTACCAGGTAAGCGATGAACCCGCGCGTATGGAGTCGGTAGAGCGTGCGCAGCGCATTCGGGCTCACCTGCTTTCGTGATATTCGGTGTTCCTTGCGGGGAATGATCCGTGGTTCCACGCGCTTCACCGGGGTATGGTCAGGTTGACATCAGGAGGTCCAACCGTCAGGCAGCAATGGTTATCCATGGGGCAGCAGTCGTGAAGTTGGCCGTCGTAGTTCTGAATGACTATGAATTCCGTCCCGCACCTTCGGCGCGAGTTGTCCCGCATGCGTCGCGTCACTTGAGGGGGCGATGCACTGCCGGTTTTTCAGGAGCAGGTGCACACGGTGAACCGCTGATGTTGCCTACTTCGTTGCCTTCACAGCCTTCATCAGGATCCAGCCGTCCATAGGTTTCTTGCTTGCAATATGGTAGCCGAGCGACTCAAGCACCTGGGTAACCTCTTCGCAGGTCTGTCCAGCCAGAACCTCTACGCTCAATTCCGGCTCACGGAGGATCCCAACGATCTTTTTTGTGTAGACGGCGGGGAAATGGCCGGTGAGCTCTCTCATCTTAAGCTCTATAGATTCCATGATTTTATTTTAGACTATTTCGTGTATTGGATGCAAGTACCCTTTGACGTATCCGATCCACAGGAGTACAATTTTAACAGGAGGAAAGTGCTATGAAAAGGTTTCTCTTGATCATGGTGCTTTGTCTGGCGGTTACCGTTCCCTACGCCTATGGACGCGGTGGACATGGTGGGGGCGGTCACGGAGGTGGAGGTGGACATTCCGGAGGATTTTCCGGAGGACATAGTGGTTTTTCCGGTGGGCATTTCGGTGGATTCTCCGGACATGGATTCTCCAGTACTCGTGGATACTCCAGTGGATCGTTAACTGGCAGCCGAGGATTTAGCAGCGGAGGCTTTACTCAGCATGCATCATACAGCGGTGTCAGGAGCTACAGTGGAGGTGGGTATAGGGGCAGTTACAGCGGCACGAGGAGCTACGGCGCCTATAGAGGAAGCTATAGTGGAGGATACCGTGGTGGCAGCTACGGCGCCTATCACGGCGGCTACGTTGTGGGACACTATTACGGCGGGCACTACTACCCAGGAGGATATTATGGAGGTTATCCCAGGTATTACTACAGAGGATGGGCTCCGTATGGCGCAGCATTCGGGTTTTTCTTTGGCGGGGTAGTTATCGGAGGTCTCTATAGTCCATTCTGGTGGCCTTATTACTACGTGCCGGTCCCATCGGCTTATTATGATCCATACTATTCTTTTCCGTATCCCGCACCCCCTTATGTGATTGAGGTTCCACCGCCGGAGGCTACAACCCAGTACCAACAAAATCCGACGACAGCGCCTCCAAATCAGTGCTATGCACCAAAGACCGATGCGAGCGGAAATATAATCAAGGAAAATGGGAATATGGTTCCTGACTTTTCGAAGCCCGTACCGTGCCCTCCACAGCAAGGAGGGGGATAGTAAGAATTTCGTGGCCATTCAAATAGATGGAGAAGCGGGACCGCCGAACAACGTTATGGTCTTTCTGACCAGGGAGGACAGCGAGGGGTCGCGTGCTCCCATGACAAGAACACAATCGCCGGGCCTCGCATCAGTTTTCAATTTGATCAGCAGCTCATCGCGGTCGCTCACCGCTTCTGCCCTGAATGACACAGAACCGAGTCCATTTATGAGGTCCGCCGAGGAGATATTCTTTTGGGCAGTGCCTCCGGCGTAATAGATCGGCAAGAGATAGAGCGAGTCGTTCTCACGGAAGATGGTTCGAAAGGTTGCGATATAGTCATCCTTCAGGAATCGGGTCGGCCCAAACCCGTGCGGTTGGTATACGGCAAGGATTCGCTCTGAAAGACCACGTGCTGCGGATACGACAGCCGCGATCTTAGCCGGATTATGCGCAAAATCGTCTATCACGTGCACGCTATCTACGGTATCCGTTACGGTGAAGCGCCGTGCTACACCCTCAAACGTTCGCACAGCTTCTGCGAGAGCCTGTTCATCGCACTCGAAATATTCGCAGACGCAGAGCGCGGCACGCAGGTTTTCCAGGTTATGGTTGCCCGGCAGCGGCAAATGGTATTCGGTGCCGTTACGCCAAAGCTTCACCGACGTCCGCAGGAGCTGTTCATGGTCCGGTCGCCACGCAGCCGAACTGTTCCGGCCAAAAGTTACCGTTGTCCGAATGGAAGCAAGAATCGGATCGTCCGCATTTGAAGCACTCCATTGAGATTGTGCGACAAGGGTTGCAAAAAGGTCCCGTAACTCGTCAATGCTCTTGTGGTCCTTAGAAACATTGAGAAGAACCGCAACCTCCGGAGCATACTTGACAATCGTTCCGTCATGCTCGTCCGCCTCCACCACGAGGAGATCGGATGCGCCGCTGAAGGCGTTGCCGATCAGGCCCTGTTTTTCGAGCCTTACCAGGGGCGCACCACTGATGAGAGAGGGAGATTTCCGGCAAGCGGTCAGGAATTCGAATATCATTGCCGTGACGGTCGATTTACCGCTTGTGCCTGCGACCGCAACTGTCCTTTTCGAGGTGATGAGTGCGGCAAGCAGATCGGAGCGATGCACGATGGGTGTGCGCCGTATCCGCGCGAGAGCGATGTCAGGGTTCGATTCTTCTATTGCTGTTGAGACGCAGACGGCATCGGTATCAGCGCTGACACCTGAACCGTCCTGACGAACGATGATGCACCCGAGTCCCTCGAGGGATCGGCGCATGGAGGCGGTATCTTCACTGCCAAGCAAACGATCGGAACCGGAAGCAGTGATTCCCTCAAAGCGCACGTACTGCGCGAGGGCACTCATCCCGGTGCCGAAAATACCGGCAAAATGAACGCTTCGGCACGCAGTGTCGCCAATAAGTACGGGTGGAGGATCGATGTAGACCAGGTTACCTTCGCTCACCAGTTCGAACAGGCGGATGACGTCCTGATTCCGTAAACAGAGGCATCCGTGGGATAGGGGCGTGCCTATGAGATCCTCCCTGTTGGTGCCGTGGATATAGATGCAGCGCTCATAGGAATCGACGGTTCCGCCTTTATTGATCCCGTCCTCCAGACCTTCCAGTCGCAGAATACGCGTCAGTATCAGATTCTCATCACGCGAACGCTGATCCCAGTCGATACCCGTATCCCTGCGTTCTTTGAAAATGCGGCCCGCAGGTGCGCCCGACCCGATTTTATCCTTGATTCGATGGAGACCGAGGGGTGTTTTGAATGAGTTCTTTCGAATACCGGTACCGAAACGGGAAGTGGAGCAATCGAACCGCTCGATAATGGTTTGGCGACGGTAGAGGAAGAGCGTTTGTGTTTCGATCGACTCGACGAGAAAAAGCTCTTCAGGGTCATTCAGGAATTTATGAAGTTTTTGGTAAATACGACGTAACCGGGTCTTCTCCATCCACTCATCAAAGCCTATTTCGGCGGGAAATTCGCAAGAATACCCTGCACAGCCTGCTTCAGGTCGCCAGAGGCAGCATCGGTGTGAATGGTCCCGGATGCGGTTCCCCGCCAGACCAACTCCTTCTGGTCTGGTTTGTAGATATTCAGGGTCAGCATCCGAAGCTCATAACCATACTGATAGTAACCTATGTCGGATTCGTAATTTATAGCAATCAACAGATCGGGCTTCTCGGGCACCCAAGTGAACCCTTTCTGGCCGAGAAATTGATCCGCAAGAACCCGAACATTTGTTTCAAGCAGGGGGTCCTGTACTCCGTAGATTACCGATGACGGGGCCCACATATAACTCTTCAACCCCGAGAAGCCCGTCCTGGTGTCATAGGAGTATTTGATAGTTGTGCAGCCCCCCAGAATAAGAACCGATAGCAGGACTGTCACTCCCAGTACTAAACTTCTTTTTCCTTTGCATACGGTCATCATCATGCCCCCTTGGTGAAGATGATATGACGTAAGACATTTTTTCTATTGTATAGCACCGTTTGCTCGGCGTCAAGGATTGTATACTAATGTTGCATCGGCCCTGGTGCCCGGGAGTAATTCCAGAAGCCGGGGCTTATTAACAAATTCGTAGCCACAGGCGTGAAAACAAACGCTTGACTAAGTTTGGAGGTGGTGTAGAATTGTATATGAGCGTATGCAATTTACTCAGGGGTGCAGGAGAAGGTTACGGCCGGGTTGTGGAAGCGACAGGCAATGAGAATGGCCCCGACGGTGCTGCGTCAACAGACAACATGAGTGTGGGGAGCAGACCGATACTGAATGGAGGTGCCTGATATGAATCCAGCCTTAGAGGCACGGAAAAGGCCGCTTGCGGACAAGAATCCAGCCTTAGAGGCACGCAAGAAACAGCTTGCAGAGAAATACATTCATGATCCCCAGCAGAGAGAGATCTTCCTTACAAAGGCAACACACTACAAAATGTGGGCGAACTACATTGCGGGACTCATCCTCACGAACGAGCACTACCAGGAGTTCCATACAAGCGACATGCGGCGGGTATTGAAGCGGTTGCTTGGAGATCTTTACGATGGCCCCGGAGCACGAGCGTCTGCATTATCGACACAGGATATGGCCGACACATCACACGCGCATTATGGATATCCTTGTCTTCAAAAGGTCGACGGAGGAAAAGGTTATTACAGGTTTATTGGATTTCCCAAAGAGCGGCAACCATAATGATCACGAAAGCAGCCGCCGCGTCCTTCTTCATATTTTCCTATTTTGTCTCATCATTTTTTTGCTGCACGTCCTTGCATGACTCGCAGGATCGCTTTGGATACCCGAGAGAAACAAATGTATACTCGGCAAGGCAGTCCGGAACCCTAAAACCCGGGGAACTCCTCTAAGCTTTCGTTATGGTCCACCGTTTTTCTTGCGCCCTATCGTGCGGCCCAAAATGAAAGGTGAACCGCCCGTTTCCTCGCGGCGCTACAGCCGAGGAGATATCGGGAAACGCGATTATGGTATACTTCAACACCGCATCGAATACAGGCTGCATAGAAAGGAACTGCAATAACGATGGCCAATGAACCGAACAAGGTGATTTACTCCATGGTGGGGGTAAGCAAGTATTACGACAAGCAGCCGGTTTTGAAAGATATCTATCTCTCTTATTTTTACGGAGCAAAGATCGGTGTTCTCGGCCTGAACGGCTCAGGGAAAAGCTCGCTTCTCCGTATTCTTGCAGGAGTCGACACAGAGTTCATTGGCAAGACGGTTCTCTCTCCCGGTTTCACCGTGGGATTCCTTGAACAGGAGCCGAAGCTCGATGATGGGAAAACAGTCCGGGAGATTGTGGAAGAGGGCGTTCATGAAATCGCAGCTGCCCTCAAGGAATACAATCTCATCAGTGAGAGATTTGCCGAACCGATGCCGGAAGCGGAGATGAACAAGCTCATCGAACGACAGGGCGAAGTACAGGAGAAGTTGGACGCTCTGAATGCGTGGGATCTGGATTCACGCCTCGAGATGGCGATGGATGCCCTGCGCTGCCCTCCGGGAGAGACTCCGGTCAATGTGCTGTCCGGAGGGGAACGACGCCGTGTGGCGCTCTGCCGGCTGCTCCTCAAGAAGCCCGATATCCTGCTTCTCGATGAGCCGACCAATCACCTCGATGCAGAGACCGTAGCCTGGCTGGAGCACCACTTGCAGAGTTATCCGGGCACGGTTATTGCCGTAACGCATGACCGCTATTTCCTCGACAATGTTGCCGGTTGGATTCTGGAACTGGACAGAGGATACGGGATTCCCTGGAAGGGAAATTATTCCTCTTGGCTGGAGCAGAAGAAAAACCGTCTGCAACAGGAAGAGAAATCGGAGAGCGAGCGGCAGAAGACGCTGCAGCGCGAGCTTGAGTGGATACGGATGTCTCCCAAAGGACGCCACGCAAAAGCGAAAGCCCGTATCACTTCTTATGAGGCGCTCCTCAGTCGCGATGTGGAAAAAAGTTCGAAAGAGCTGCAGATCTATATTCCGCCGGGACCCCGCTTGGGCAATGTCGTCATCGAGGCCGATAACGTGAGCAAAGGTTACGGCGACAATATTCTCATGGGAGGAATGAGCTTTTCCCTGCCTCCCGGCGGAATCATCGGAGTCATAGGACCGAACGGCGCAGGAAAGACCACACTGTTCCGGATGATCACCGGTCAGGAAAAGCCTGATGCAGGCACGTTCAAAATAGGAGAAACCGTAAAGCTGGCGTACGTTGATCAGAGCCGCGACGTCCTCGATCCGAACAAGACTATATGGGAGGTTATTTCGGGTGGGGACGACACCATTCAGCTCGGCAAGCGGCAGGTGAATTCGCGCGCCTACGTTGCCCGCTTCAATTTCTCCGGGACCGACCAACAGAAGAAAGTGACGATGATATCCGGAGGGGAAAGAAACCGCGTGCACCTAGCCCGCATGCTCAAGGAAGAGGCCAATGTCCTTCTTCTTGACGAGCCCACTAATGACCTAGACGTAAACACCATGCGCGCCCTGGAAGAGGCATTGGAGAATTTTGCCGGCTGTGCCGTGGTCATCTCCCACGACCGATGGTTCCTCGACCGCATCGCGACCCACATGCTTGCCTTCGAGGGTGAGAGCAACGTGGTCTGGTTCGACGGAAATTATTCTGAGTATGAAGCGGACAGAAGGGCCCGTGTCGGCCCCGCCGCAGACCAGCCCCACCGCATCAAATACAGACACTTGACCAGAGAGTAAACAACTGCAATCCGTATGGAAGAGTTTTTCTACTCTAAAAGTGTCACAGTTTTCGGCGCGTCCGACAAGCCTGTACGAATATCGGTCGCTTTAGTAAACGAGAGTGCATCTTTACACGCCTTGCACTAACCCTCCGCGCATAACGGCCCTTTACCTCTCCATAACCCGGCAAAGGTCCGAAAGGCATAATGACATGGCTTGCTACCCGTGCCTTGTTTTTCGATCATGGTACTACATGAAACATTATGATATACCTGGACACATAAACAGGGCCATACATTCCGCGACTTTCCCGGTATATCCTATCTTCAACCCACGGTGACGTTAAGGTGCAGGCGAATTAGTTGATCACCACAAGGACGTTTCGGTGAAAATTCCTTGAAATTAATTTATTATCTATTACAGTAAGTTGCAATGTATTCATGAGAAATTGTGTGAGATACAGCGCGCGTAAGAGCCCGATTGTCTGAGTGTTTCATGTTGTTTCAGAAAAATTCATTACGAGTGATGTGCGAGTATTTTTATATGGCTCCGAATACTTCTAAACCCCTGACCGTTCCTCCACCAAACCGAGCCAGGGTTTCCGCAGCAATGGTCAAGCCCTCCTTGAGATAGATTTCGTCGATACCGGGAACAGCATAGGAATAGAAGAGAACATTGCGCGTATCATCCTTGACTCTTGTTTTTTCATCAGCTCCCTGGCAGAGGACGCAGATGATCTCCTTTTCGTCCCGGAGCACGATCTCTTTTTCTTTTACTATGAACCGGCGACCTCCCATTCCAACAGCCGTCTCTCCTCCGCGGGCCACATCGAGCATCAGCATGCCTTCGATCCGGTCATAGTCGGTGACAGCCACAAGGATCCCGGCACTCATCTCGGCCATGAAGTGGGCATCCACCATGAGGTTGTATCTCGGAAATCCGCTGTTGATGGTTCTACGAAGATGCTGGGGCAGAGGACACTCGAATCCGAAGCTCTGGAAAAACAGATCGTACATATCGATGCGCTGAGAGATCTGAGCAAGGGTCTCGCGCTTTCTCATTTGCCGCAGAAGCCTTCGCTTGTATTGGTCAAACCCAGCGCTGTCGGTTAAGGGCATGCACCCTGAAATGAGGGTCAACCCGAACCCCACTCCCGGGTACTCTGCTTCATAGGCCGACGAGATAGAAAAGTCTATCCATGTTGACATATTTCTATGCTCCACTGAAACACCAGGACCGACGTGGGCTTGAGACTGCTCTATACACAATATCTTTACGGAATTCTCTCCACAACATTGTAACTTTGTCTCTCCTTATTCTAGTGTCGCACATATTTCACGAAAGGAGAAGTCACTTTTTCACAACCGATGCGGCCTCCCTTCTTCGCGGTGCTGTACTACCATCTGTGCTGAGAGATTCCTGGTGAAGAAAAAGCGCCGGCTCACAAACATATGGAAATAAAGACCGAAAGAGCAGTATACATTAACATGTCAGAGATACTGGAAGGCTTGAACGAATCGCAGAAGCAAGCTGTCACAGCAATGGACCGGCGTCTGCTCGTTGTCGCAGGGCCGGGCACAGGCAAGACGCTCACCATTGTTCGCAGGATCGCCCATCTTCTGGAGCAGGGAGTTTCGCCGGATCAGATTGTTGCCGTGACCTTTACCAATCGAGCGGCGCACGAGATGCGCACGAGGATAGACGCGTCTCTGCGGATGGAGACCAGCGGCATGTTCATCGGCACGTTCCATCTGCTCGGACTGAATATCATCAGGGAGAGCCTGCAAGAGCCCATATCCGTGTGCGGCAGGGATCAACAGATCGATTTCCTGAAACCGATCGTGGGGAATGCTGCCAGGCGCGTCCGGGAGGCTGCTGAGAAGATATCGAGAGTCAAGAACTTCATGGGAAAGCCTGACAGCGAGATGACCGCTGTGTATGGGGCCTACCAGGCCGCACTGAAGCAGAAGGGAGCTTGCGATTTTGACGATTTGATCGTGATACCGGTTGAGCTGTTGCGGGCGGACAAGGTTGCGGGACGGTACGCGTGTGCGCCCAAGCATATTATCGTCGATGAATATCAGGACATCAGCCCTGCGCAGTATCAGCTGCTGAAATGCTTGGCGCGCGAAGATAGTTCCCTTTGTGCTGTGGGAGACTCTGATCAGGCAATTTATGCATTCAGAGGCGCCGACCTTCAGAACTTCCTCAATTTCCGCGAAGAATTTCCCGATGCAGCCATGGTTGTGCTCAAAGACAATTATAGGTCCACAAAAATTATCGTCGATGCGGCACACGGCCTGATCAAGAAGAATCGCAGAAGGATAGAAAAGCAATTGACGACTTACCGGGAACAAGGTAGGGCGGTTAGAGTCGTGGCTGTGTCTGATGAGAATGCGGAAGCTCACGCAGTAGTCCAGGAGATCGAGGCACGCATGGGCGGCACGAGTCTGTACCGGTTGTCGAGCGGGAATACTTCGAGAGATTTCTCAGAGGCCACCTATTCCTTTGCGGACTTCGCGGTGTTGTTCAGGACAAATGCGCAAGCGAAGATCCTGCGTGAAGCCTTCGAAGAGTGGGGCATCCCGTGCCAGGTAGTGGGTGAAAGATATCCACTCAATAGAAGAGCGCTGGCCGAGCGCTTGCAGTCTCTGGTCGAAACGCTGTCTGCCGAGGTTGACCTTGGATCCATCGTGAGAGAGGCGTGGGAAGGGGCGGGCTCTCCTGAGGAGGGGCGTGCACTGCTGGAGAACCTTGCAGTCACATACAGCTACCTGCCGCCTCGTGATGCGGTCAGGGAGATCATCAATGAGATGAGCCTGCTGACGGCGGCGGACGCCTTCGATCCCAGGGCGGATGCTGTTGCACTTATGACCCTGCACATGGCAAAGGGATTGGAGTTCAAAGTTGTCTTTGTTGTTGGCTGCGAGGAGGGGCTGATACCCTTTACTTTGGCGAAGGACGGTGCAGACCTTGAAGAAGAGCGCAGGCTCTTTTACGTGGGTATGACGCGGGCGAAGGATGAGCTTCTCCTTGTCTACGCCAGGAAGAGGTATCTCTACGGCCAAAAGCTGTCAGGAAATCCCTCATCCTTTCTGGCCGAGATTCCGCAAGAGCTGACACAACTGGAAAGCGTGCAGGACAAGCCAAGAAAACAGAAGCGGGGGGAACAGACAAGGCTCTTCTGATCCGACCCCTAGTCGTTATATTTGATTCGTGGATCGGCGCATGGACGGCCTGAAATGAAGACTGGTTTAAAACTATAACGGATAGGACTTTCCTCTTCTGGAGGCCTTCTTGTCCATCTCCTTCCACGGTTCGGTCTTTACCAGCATGACGGAACAGGGCATTCTTCTGAGGACCTTTTCGTAATCGCGGCAGAAGAGATAGTGCTCGAGACGATCTTCCTCGTGGTGAGCCATGATCAGGAGATCTATCTTGCCCTCCTCGACTGCTTTAAATATCTCGGCTGCGGGCTTTCCATCTCTGATCGTCTCTTTAATGGCCATTCCCTTTGCGTGTTCCGCCTCGATCATCGCGTCGAAGTCACGCTTGACCTCCTCTACTTCTGCTTTGTACCCTGCCTCAAGATCAGCGAGGCGGGACGCGTAGAGAAGGCCGCCAGTAAGCTCGAACATGCCACCAATGATGTGAAGTATGCTCAGTTCCGCGCGGTAGCTCCGGGCCAGGGAGATACCATGATGGAGCGCCTTTTTACAGTCTTTTGTCCACCTGCTGACAACGAGGATGCGCTGAATATCGTCCATGGTCGCTACCCCCATTTAGACTTGTTTTTCCCAATATAAGCATTTCTCGTTCTGTTGGAAAGGAGTGTGGAGTCTAATATTTTGGTTGAAATAAATGGTAATCTGTTTTAAACGTATCAGCATTATAGCAAAGGAGGCGTACCATGAGAAAAAGGTTGACCATTGCAACAGTTGTCGCATGTCTTTTCTTCCTTACCGGAGCTGTGAACACAGCCCAATCACAGACCAAGGCGCCTTACAAGATCGGATTCATCGTGCCTCTTACCGGCTATCTTTCCTGGCTCGGAGAATATATGAAAAAAGGGGCTGAGGTAAAAGTGGAGATGATCAACAAGGCCGGAGGTGTTAACGGCCGTCCGGTGGAGCTGGTAACCTATGATGACCAGTCGTCTCCGGAGGCCGCAACACGGCACGCCCAGCGGCTCATCTCGAGGGATGGCGTCGTCGCCATCATGGGAACAGGGACCGCGGTTGTCTCGGGCGCCGTGTCATCGGTTGCTAACAAGTCGAGAGTCCCTGCCGTTATCCAATCAGGATATGCGCTTACCGAGAAGGAGACATTTACCTTCAATAATGCCCATCCGACGGATTTTGCCATCTCCCGCCCGATGCTCTATTTCCAGAAAAAGGGAATCAAACAGGTCGCGCTGCTCATGCCCATCGGCCCGCTCGGGGAACTGGGCTCCGGCATTGCCCGGAAACACGCGCCTACCTATAAGATCACCATCGTGGGGGAAGAGAAGTTTGACGTAAAGGCCGCGGATGTGACGGCGCAGCTCGCCAAATTACGTGCACTCAATCCCCAGGCGATCATGGCCTTTACTACCGGCGAGCCCGCCGCGTTGCTTGCACGTAACATGGCTCAGATGGGCATGAATATTCCGCTCGTTGTCAGCCATGGGAATGCGACGCCCGGTTTCCTGAAACTGGTTGCCCAGACGCCGACCATGGTCATCGTGCCGTCAGGCAAGATCATGGCCATTGAGACTTTGGCCGACAATGACCCGGTCAAAAAGGTGGTCGCCGAATTCTCCAGGGCCTACCAGGCGAAGTACGGCGAGCCTGCCAATTATTATTCAGGCCAGCAGGCGGACGCGGTCGCGCTGATAGCGGAAGCTCTGAGGGTCACGAAGTCGGAAGACCCGGTGAAGCTGAGGGACGCGCTGGAAAACATCAAGAACTTTGCCGGCTGCAACGGTGTGTACAACATGTCCCCTACGGACCACCAGGGCACGCGCACCGAGGATATGATCCTGCTCACCATTAAAGACGGCAAGTGGGCGCTTCTCGACTAGGATAAGATCGAGGTAAGCCTGTGAGTGAGCTCTCCACCCTGGTTCAGTTCTTCTTCAGCGGGCTTACCTCCGGTTCTGTTTATGCTTTGATCGCAGTCAGCCTTGTCATCGTTTACAAGGTCTCGCTGCTTATCTGCTTTGCCCAGGGCGAGTTCTTTGTGATCGGGGCTTTGACCATGGTCACCCTGACCTCTAAGGGCTTGCCCATGCCCCTGGCCTTTGTACTCTCCGTCCTCATCTCAACAGTCATCGGCGCGCTCGTCGAGCGCATTCTGATCAGGCCCATCCGGAATTCATCCGTGGGTAATCTGATTGTCATGACCATAGCCATCTCGCTGGCATTGAGGGGATCGGCGCTCCTGGTCTGGGGAAAGGAATCCCACATTCTGCAGCCCTTCTCAGCCGGAAAACCTCTTCATGTGCTCGGGGCAACGCTCCAGCCCCAGGTGCTCTGGATCATCGGCATAACCGTGGTTGTACTGTTCGTCATCTGGTTTTTCTTCGAAAGGACCACGCTGGGTGTTGCCATGAGGGCTTGCGCTGAGAATCGTCTTGGTGCGAGCCTCATGGGCATCAGCACGCAGAAGGCCGCTCTTTTGTCCTGGGCGTGGGGATCAGGCATAGGTGCCCTGGCCGGTATGGCTGTGGCGCCTCTCCTGTTCATGCAGTATTCGAGCGGGCTGATGCCTATGGTCAAAGGGTTCATCGCCATGTCCATCGGCGGCCTCGCGAGTATTGCGGGTGCGGTCGTTGCCGGTTATCTTCTAGGCATCGTTGAAGCTTACACGATAGGCCTCATCTCATCGCAATTCGCGGACACGATCGTATTCACGCTGCTCATCATCGTTCTGATCTTCAAGCCGAGCGGGCTTTTCGGGGCAACACGGAGCCGCGAGGTATGAAGACACTCGGTAGAATCTGGTGGATTATTCTCCTGCTCTTTATTGTGCTCTATCCGCCCACACTCGGTGGCATGTCAGCGTACAAGAGCGGCATTATGATCTTCGTCGGCATCTACATCATATTGGCAGTCAGCCTCGACCTGCTCATGGGATTTGCGGGCCAGATTTCCGTGGGTCACGCAGCCTTTTTTGCTATTGGTGCATACGTATCAGGTATTCTTACGGTCAAGTACGGAGCCTCTCCACTCGTAGCTCTGATAGCAGGGATGGCATTGAGCGGCGCGGTTGCCTGGGCAGTAGGAAGGCCTTTACTTGCTCTTAAGGAGTACTATCTCGCCATGGCGACACTGGCCCTCAATGAGATCATCGTGACGCTCATTATCGGACTTCAGTGGCTCACGGGCGGGGCTTCCGGGCTGCGGGATGTCCCTTCTTTCAGCGTCCCCGGATTCAGCTTCGACAACCACGTTCACTACTATTATCTGGTCTGGGCGATGGTACTCCTCGTGGTAGCAAGCAGCCTGGCGCTGGTTCGCTCCCCGTTTGGCAGGACGCTTGTCGCCATCCACAGCGATGAGACTGCTGCGAAAACGTTTGGCATCGATTGCGCTGCGTACAAGGTGCGCGTCTACGTCTTCTCCGCGATGTATGCATCGCTTGCCGGCTCTCTCTTTGCCCACTACATGGGGTTCCTCGCACCCGATGACTTTGGTGTGCTTACCTCCATCAATATCCTAGTTATGCTCTACCTCGGAGGCATAGGCACAATCTGGGGACCCGCACTGGGCGCTGTTTTCTTGAAGCTCCTGCCGGAGTTCACGTATCAGTTTCAGGATTACGAGCTGCTTCTCAACGGCGTCATACTCATCGTTGTGCTGGTCTTCATGCCCGGCGGACTCTTCGGCATCTTGAAAAGCGTAGCGGAGCGGGTCAATGCACGAGGTAGCGGATGAGTGAGGACATCCTGAAGGTTGTTGATGTCACCAAAAGCTTCGAAGGCGTGCACGCCCTGGTTGACGTCAGGTTCGGAGTTACGAGAGGACACGTTAAGGCACTTATCGGGCCGAACGGTGCAGGAAAAACAACCCTTCTTAACGTGATCAACGGTCTGCTCGATCCTGACCGCGGCCACGTTTACTTCCGCGGGCATGACGTGATCGGCATGGCTGCAAATGAAATATCCTTGCTTGGCCTTTCCAGGACATTTCAGCTCATCCGACTTTTCACGGTGAATAATGCGACTGTCCTGGATAACGTCATGGTAGGTGCCCACAAGATGCTCAAGCCCACGATTTCCAGCGCGCTCTTCTTTCGCGCGAGCACTGCAAGGCAGGAAAAGGCCGTAAGAGAAAAAGCGATGGAAGCGCTTGCGTTCGTGGGGCTGGAAGAGGAACGGGATACGCCGCCCGGCACACTCTCCTTTGGAAACCAGCGGCTCGTGGAGCTTGCTCGGTCTCTCATGGCGGAACCTGAGCTTCTTCTCCTGGATGAGCCGGCATCAGGCTTGAACGACGCAGAAGTGGAGCGATTCATTGAGCTCCTTGCAGCGATCAGGCAGAAGGGTATCACCATACTGCTCGTTGAGCACAATATGAAGCTGGTGATGAACATTTCTGACGAGATTGTGGTCCTCGATTTCGGTAAACGGCTGGCGGAAGGTGATCCTGCTGCCATCTGTACTGATCCCGCGGTCATCGAAGCCTACCTCGGGGCCGAATGCGGCCTGGAAGGAGGTGAAGGCTGATGCTCGTTGTGCGCGATATTCACGCGGAATATGGCAGGGTGGAGGTGCTTAAAGGCATCGCTCTGGAGGTCGGCGAAGGCGAGGTAGTCTGTCTGCTGGGTGCCAACGGGGCAGGGAAATCAACCCTGCTTAAAGTCATCTCCGGCCTGATCACGCCGCTCTCCGGCAGCATATCTTTTCTGGGGCAGGAGATGACGAAGAGGAAGGCGGACGAGATCGTCCGTGCCGGTATTAGCCAGGTACCCGAAGGCAGGCAGATTTTCGCCTCCCTCACCGTCCAGCAGAATCTACTCCTTGGCGCGTACGCCCACGGGACCAGAAGGGCGAACCTGCAGAAGCTATACGGTTCGATGTGTGATCTTTTTCCGATCTTGAAAGAGAGACTCTCGGGCAAGGCAGGGTCTTTGAGCGGTGGAGAGCAGCAGATGCTTGCCATCGCCAGAGGGTTGATGTCGCAACCCAAGCTCCTGCTCCTGGATGAACCTTCACTTGGGCTTGCGCCGCTCGTTGTCAGAAGCATTTTTGGTGTCGTGAATGATCTGCGCGCTCACCACATCCCCATCCTGCTCGTGGAACAGAATGTGAAAGCTGCACTGGGAATTGCTGACCGCGCGTATATCATGGAAACCGGTAAAATCGTCAAGCAGGGAAAACCTGATGCTCTGCTCGGAGACGATGAGGTGCGAAAACGATACCTCGGCATGTAGCACCGAGGGGAGAAAGGAGGATAAGTGATGTATTACGATCCTGAGAAGAATGACCATGGCCTGACTCATGCGCCTTTCAAGTCCTGCGTGGTGCCCCGACCTATTGGATGGATCTCGACCATCAGCGCTGACGGCATCCACAACCTGGCGCCGTACAGCCAGTTTCAGAACCTTAACTTTGATCCTGCTTACGTTTTGTTTTCTGCTAACCAGACCTCCGACGGCAGGCGCAAGGACACGGTAGCCAACATTGAGCAGACCGGCGAGTTTGTTTACAACATGGCTACCTGGGAGTTGCGGGAGGCGGTCAATCGCTCGGCGCAGCAAGTGCCTCCTGATGTCAATGAGTTCGAGCTCGCGGGCGTGACCAGGGCACCTTCGATCCGGGTAAAGCCCAGCCGCGTGGCTGAGTCTCCGGTCCAGTTCGAATGCCGCTATTACCAGACACTGAGGCTCCCGGGCAACGGGCCCATGGGCAGCGTGGATGTGGTAATCGGCCGGGTTGTGCTGGTACATATCAAGGACGAGGTGATCGGTCCTGACGGGCGTCTCGATATTCTCAAGATCCGTCCTCTGGCGCGACTCGGTTATTACGACTACACGTCCGTGGAGTCTGTTTTTGAGATGGTGATACCGGGCGGGAATAAAGACGTGCTTGCGGGGCTGGAAGGAAAGCGCCGATAGCCTTCTCCCGATAGTAAAGTGTCCTGCACAATGGCTGGAATTAGAGACAGTTCACCCTTCTTACATGTGGCTTGCTATAGCGATAGTTTATTATAGGAAACGTAATGCTTGCCACCTTCCTGTCACGGATCGGCATGGGTTGTGAAGTAACGAACGCTTGATGGCGTAAGTATACTTCTATTTGTTCTGTTGACATTCACAAATGACTGTTTTAAATTTACGTCAGCTAGTTCACTGAAGTGAACACATGGTTGAAAAAGGGGGTGGGTCATGTATGTGCCCGATTTTGATTACTACGTGCCTGACACGCTGGACGAGGCATGCGGGCTCCTTGCGAGTCTCGGCAGTGACGCAAAAGTGCTCGCAGGTGGTACCGATGTCCTGTCAAAGATGAAGAACGAGTTGATCGCTCCGAAGGCACTTGTTTCGCTCAAGAACATCAAGGGTATTGAAGGGATCACGTACGTTCCGGGAAAGGGTGTTGTGATCGGCACCAGAGCCACACACAACGACCTGGTCAATTCGGACCTGCTGCAGAAGAGGTATCCTTCCATCTCGAACGCTGCCCACTCTCTGGCTAACAACCAGATACGGAACAGAGGGACAGTCGGGGGAAACCTGGTCAATGCGTTACCGTCAGCAGACCTTCCTCCGATCCTCATCGCCCTGGATGCGCACGTAACCCTCGTCGGCAGGTACGGAAACAGGATAATTCCTCTGGAGGAGTTCTTTGTGGGGCCGAGTCGTTCGGCCATCGAACCCGATGAGATCCTCACCGAGATCGTCATTCCTGACCAGGCAACGACGGGCAGCTCCTATTTCAAGTTCGGGCTGCGCCGGTCCGGTGCACTGGCTGTTGTGGGCGTCGCTGCCGCAGTTGTTGCAACCGGAACCCACGTGGATCGGGCGCGGATTGTCCTTGGCGCTGTGGGGCCTGTTCCCATGAGGGCCAAAAAGGCCGAGCAGCTTCTTGAAGGGAACGTGGCTACGGAAGCGGCTCTTGAAGAGGCGGGCAGGGCTGCGGCGGCGGAATGCAGACCAATCTCAGACATAAGGGGCTCCGAAGAATACCGCAGGGACATGGTGAGGGTTTTCACCAAACGAGCCTTGCGCAAGGCTCTGCACCTGGAGCGCACCCCCGAGCTCGCAAAAACCGAAGGAGGTAACGGCGATGGAACGCATTGAGGACAAACACGGCGTCAAGCGCTATTTAATACAGATCACGGTCAACGGAGACGACCGGACGCTTCTCGTCAAGGCAAACATGCTCCTCGTTAATGTCTTGCGGGACCGGCTCGACCTGACCGGGACCAAGAAGGGTTGTGAGCTGGGCAACTGCGGTTCGTGCAGCGCGCTGTTGGACGGTAAGCCGGTCAACTCATGCCTTGTCCTGGCGGTCGAAGCGGATGGCCATGAGATTACAACGATTGAGGGTGTGGCGCAAAGTGATGAGCTGGACAGACTGCAGGATTCCTTTGTTGAGAATGCTGCAATCCAGTGCGGTTATTGCACACCCGGCATGATACTGTCGGCCAAGGCGCTCCTTACCCGAAACCCGCATCCAACAGAGCATGAGGTCCGGCAGGCTATCGCGGGTAATCTTTGCCGGTGTACCGGTTACGTGAACATAGTGAAAGCCGTGTTAGCCGCTGCGAACAGGCCGGAAAACGAGATAAGGGGTGTAGCATGAAAGAAGAACACGCTGTTATCGGTCATAGCGTTCCAAAGATAGATGGCCGGGTGAAAGCTACGGGTCAGGCCAGGTATACCGGTGATCTCAGGTTTCCCAACATGCTCGTCGGCAAGATTCTGACCAGTCCTCACGCCCATGCGCGCATTGTTCGTATTGATACGTCTGAGGCAGAACGGCTTCCCGGTGTGAAAGCGATTATTACGCATAAGGATGTTCCGAGCAGGAAATATGGTATTAGTCCGGCCCGATGGGACGAGAACATTTTCTGTATCGACAAGGTGCGCTTCGTAGGTGATAAGGTTGCGGCCGTGGCAGCGGTTGATGAAGAAACGGTTTACAAGGCGTTGAAACTCATCAGGGTTGAATATGAGATTTTGCCGGCTGTCTTCGATCCTGTCGAAGCATTGGCAGAGGACGCTCCTCTGATTCACGAGGAGTTCCCGAGGAACATCAACGCTGAGATCCATCAGGAGTTTGGAAACGTAGAAGAGGCATTTTCCCGGGCTTTTCACATCAGGACAGATACCTACGTGGGACAGCGCACGTATCAGAGCCCCATAGAGCCCCATTCCGCAATATGCATGTGGGACGGTGGGAAACTGACCGTGTACGCCAGCACCCAGTCTCCGCACTACTTCCAGTACTACCTGGCCCGCGAATTTGAGCTGCCGATGGGAGACGTTCGGGTTCTCAAAACATTCGTCGGCGGAGGATTCGGTGGCAAGATGGAGCCTACGGGTCTTGAGTTCGGGGGAGCTGTCCTGGCCCGTATCACCGGCAGGCCTGTAAAAATGTTCTACGATCGGGCGGAAATGTTCGCCCACAACAGGGGTCGCCACCGCCAGATCATGGAGTTGACGACCGGAGTCGACAGAAACGGCAAAATTCTCGGGTGCCACGCTAACTTTATCATGGACGGCGGTGCTTACACCAGCCTCGGCATTGCCAGTGCCTATTATGCGGGAGCGTTGCTGACTCTCACGTACGATTTTAACGACTATAAGTTCGACATGCTCCGGATCTACACAAACCTGCCCGCGTGCGGTGCGCAGCGCGGCCACGGGGCCCCGCAGCCGAAGTACGCATTCGAATGTCACCTCGACAATATCGCGCGTGACCTGGAGCTCGACCCGGCACAGATAAGGCTTCTTAACGCCAGAAAGCCGAACACGGTCACGCCCAATTCTTTCAAGATCAATTCATGCGAGTTAACGGCCTGTATCGAGAAGGCGCGACGGCTCTCGGGCTGGGATGAGAAGAAAGGCAAACTGCCCGAGGGAAAAGGCATAGGCATGGCTGTCGGCAGTTTCGTGTCGGGTGCAGGCTATCCGATTTACCGCACCGATCTCCCCCATGCAGCCGCAATCATCAAAGTGCACGAGGACGGTTCTGCTGCAACACTCTATACAGGAGCTACGGATATCGGACAGGGCTCCGACACGGTCCTCTGCCAGATGGCAGCAGAAGCGATGGGGATCAAATATGAGCATATGAAGATAGTCTCAGCCGACACTGAGACCACGCCTCATGACTTTGGCGCATACGCCAGCCGCCAGACCCTGATGTCGGGTGCGGCGGTCAAGGAAGCGGGCGAGATGGTAAAAGAGCAGGTTCTGGAGATGGCCGGTGCGATGCTCGAAGTAGATCCGAAGGAACTGGACTGTAAGAACGCCACGATCTTTCTGAGGAGCGACCCGGAGATCACCATTCCTTTCCGCAACGTGGCGAGGAAGTTTTTTGTGGACAAGGGGCCTCTCGTTGGGCGGGGAGCCTACACGCCGCCAAAGCTTGGTGGAAGTTTCAAAGGGGCAGCGGTTGGAACTTCGCCCGCTTATAGCTTCGCAACGCAGGTCAGCGAGGTTGAGGTAGACAGGGAGACCGGTGAGATCAACGTGAAGGAAGTATGGGACGTCCATGACTGCGGTAAGGTGATCAACCCGGCTCTTCTGCATGCCCAGGTGCACGGCGCGCTTTTCATGGGCATGGGCGAAGCGATATGGGAAGAGGTCCGTTTTGACAAGAACGGCAAGATAGTCAATCCGAACCTTTCAGATTACAGGCTGCCTACGGCCCTCGATATGCCGAAAGTCACTTCGGAACTGGTGGAGAGTTACGAGCCGGCAGGACCCTGGGGTGTCAAGGAGGTAGGTGAGGGTGCTACCATTCCCACGATGGGTTGCTTTGCTAATGCTATCCTCGATGCTGCCGGCGTGCGCGTCAACAGCCTGCCGCTCAGCTACGAAAAAGTATGGCGTGCGTTGAGGGAGAAAGAGGCAGAAGGAAAAAAGGCGCCTAAACCGATTGAGCACGAAGAAGGTTACACGGGAGAATTAGCCGCGTACGAAATGTAAATAAGAACAGATTAAGGTTGAGGAAAAAGCAAGAACGAAGACCTGCGGTATCTTTTTCCTGATTTTAATTGGTTTGTATTGCGTCTCCAGCGTCCAATGGTTAAAATATACGGTGTCATTCGAGGAATAGGACAAAGTTGAGGCACCTTAAGGTAAAGACCTGTTTTGCTCTCAAACCTCAACCTTTGCTTTAGTCCTTACCTTAACCTATCTTTGAGGAGATTGCGTGGCCGACACGGAGTTGGTGCGAAACCGTAAACCTTTGACGCTGGTGTTTGCTTACGTGGGCAGGATAGCGCTGCGCCTGGTGAGTGATTTCGGCGCCATGGCCATCTTCTTCTTTCTGGCCTTCGTCAACATCTTCAGACGAAAACAGGTTTTTGAGATCGTAAGCCAGACCTACTATATCGGCGCCAGATCGTCGCTGATTGTGATGCTGGTGGGGTTTTTTACGGGTATGGTGCTCGGATTGCAGCTCTTTTACACCCTGGTGAAGTTCGGTGCTGTAGGAGTCCTCGGTTCTGCTGTTGCCCTCTCCCTCATCAGGGAACTCGGGCCGGTCCTGACCGCTGTCATGATCACCGCACGAGCTGGCTCGGCCATGGCCGCTGAGATGGGTATCATGCGCATCTCGGAGCAGGTCGACGCGCTCTACACCATGCGCATCGATCCTGTAAGGTATCTCATCAGTCCTCGGATCGCTGCCTCAATTATTAGTTTTCCTCTGCTCACTGCATTTTTCGACCTCATCGGGATTTTTGGAGGATATATCAGCGGTGTTCTCCTTCTCGGCACAAATGCGGGCACGTACTTTTACCGGGTACAGTCTTCCGTGAACATGGTGGACATCAGGGGAGGCTTTATCAAGGCGCTGGTCTTTGCCGTGATCGTCTCCACTATCTGCTGCTTTCAGGGCTATTTCTGTCACATGCGATCACAGTATGGAGCTAAAGCCGTGGGCCTGGCCACTATCTCGGCTGTCGTGCTCTCATGTGTGATGATCCTGATTGCGGATTATGTTGTAACGTCTTTTCTGATGTAGGGGTGTGAATGGCCACTGATACGCCGTTAATAGAATTCAGGGATGTCACGAAGCAGTTCGGCGATAGAACAGTACTCGCCGGCGTTAACCTGAAAATCTATGAAAATAAGATTACGACGATTATCGGTAAGAGCGGCACTGGTAAGAGCGTGCTTCTTAAACATATCATCGGGCTGCTGAAGCCGGATGAAGGTACAATTCTTTACCAGGGAAAACCGCTTAACACGATGAAGACGGGCGAATGGGAGCAATACAGGAGCCGCGTGGCCTATCTGTTCCAAAACAATGCGCTGCTCGACTCGATGACGGTGTCTGAAAATGTGGCCCTTCCCCTGAGGCAGACCACGAACCTCGGCAAGAAGGAGATCGACAAGAGGGTGAGAAAGAGGATCGCGGACCTGGAGCTGGTTGATGCTCTGGAAAAGTATCCCTCAGAGCTTTCAGGCGGCATGCAGAAACGGGTTGCCCTGGCCAGGGCGCTGGTGACGGATCCGACAATCGTTCTTTTCGACGAGCCGACCACGGGTCAGGATCCCATCCGGAAGAACATGATTTTGAGCATGATTGTCCACTACAGGAGGAAATTTGGTTTTACCGCAATCATGATCAGCCATGACATTCCGGATGTTTTTTTTATCTCGGACCAGATCGTGATTCTCTGGGAAGGGATGGTCGGTTTTGAAGGGAGCTATGAAGAGGCGATCAGATTGAAACATCCGATGATCGATGAATTCTTGCGGAGCCTCGAGGGTTTCGAGGATCAACTGACCGGCTTGCTCTCCAGGGAAGCATTCAGGGTGCACTATGGGGCAATGCTGGGAGGCGCGGAAACGATGCCGGCCGTTTCGGCTGCGCTTTTCAGCGTGGAGTTCGATCTGCTGCAGGACGCCTTGGGGCCGTTGGCAGCGCTGGAAGTCCTCAGGTCCCTCGGCGAATATACTAACAGGTACTTCCGCTCCGTTGGAGGGTTCTCCGCTCGCCACAGCAGGGACGAGATTCTGACGATATTCCCTCACACCAGCCGCGACGAGGCGCAGCAAATGGTGACCGAGTTTGCTCGGCAGTTGGAACAGGAGGCTCTGGCAAATATCCAGAGTAACGCCCAAACCACAATAGGTGCTCAAGCCTGTTTCGAGGTCTACGTCCACGCCGGGGTCACGGAAGTCTCCCCTACGGACGAGATCAATCAGATAATAGAAAGAGCTCGAGAGAACCAGCACATAGTCGCAACGCACCGATGCGATACCGGAGGTAGCGCGTGATGAAGAAATATTCCATGGAGACGGCTGTCGGCATTTTTGTTCTAATAGGGCTCATCTGTGTGGGCTACATGACGGCGAAGCTCGGCAAAATATCCCTGCTCGGAGAAGATACATATC
>DATFYE010000003.1:0-58109 GCA_035315185.1 Syntrophorhabdales bacterium
GGAGGTGAAGCCGATAAGCAGTACTCGAAGGATATGGAAGTTCTTTATCGTCTCTTCGTTCTCTTTTGACCAGAGCTGCCAGAATTGCTCTTTATTCGCTGCCTTGGCAATAACCCGCCAAAAGAGGGGGACCTTCGTTACGGCGCCGCCGATTTCAGCTTTGCCTATCTCAAACATCGCCTTGACTTGGGCTTCCTTGCTGGGCATCGTAAAATTAATCCATTTGACTCTCTTTTCGGGAAGCTCAAGACCGGTATGAGGTGAAATGCCTCTCGCTTCAAGCCTCTCGGGCTGAAACGGCAACAGTTTTATTGCCATCTTGGTAACAATGCCAAGACATCCTCTCACCCCCGTATACCCCCGGAGCAATCCGCGAAGATCCGTGCCTGGCCCTTCCTCCCAGAAAGGATCATCGCCTGGGAACGCCAACGAACCCACTTTGACTAATTCTCCATCTGGCAAAACGAGCTCTGTGCCAAGAATGCGACGATGAGGAAGGCCAACGCGGTAGCTCAGAGGAGACCAGCCATCGCCGATCATATTGGCAACGACTGAAACCTGAGCTCCTCCGCCCCCTACAACAACATAGGTACCTCTCTTCATCGCTTCTTCTTGGAGTTGCGAATAGATAATCCCAGGTCCAACCATAGCATGCAGATGCTTTTCATCTATCTCGAAATCTGTCATTCTCTTTAGGTCAATGAGTAAAGCTCCAGGAACGTTAGGATGAGAACGAGGACCCATAAATCCGGTGCTGAAGGGAACATAGGGGATCCGGTAGCGGCCGCACGCCTTCACTACTTTCTGCACCTCTTCCGTCGTCCGTGGCATAATAACGCATCCCGGTACCTTCGCCATCACCCTTTCGTACCCTGCACCACACTCGTACCCTCCTGGACCGGACCGGTAACCTTCACAGACAGCCGGACTGTCGGAAATATGCTGCTGACCAACAATGGATTCTAAGACTTCAAATGCTTCTCTCGGTATAGCCATCTTTTTCCTCTCCGCAGTGTGAGGTTTCTCGTAGAATCAGTTCGGAAGCGTAAAACATTCTATTTTTTCGCACCCGCCCCATATAGACCATAAAGAAACGTCTGCACCAAAGTCTCGGCTAGTTCCTCGTCGTTGCCTTGGCGGCTGTAGTCCCACCAGTATATTGTCCAAAATGCCATGCCGACTCCCAGGAACGTCAAAAAAGACCGTCTGAATTTACGAGCCGCTCCCGATTTTTGGAGTTCTTCAACGGCTCCGCGTACAAGTTCATAGCCCTTTCTCCACATCGCCGTTATTTCTTCTTGATGGGCCTTGTCGAGACTTCTCATATCGTGAACGAGCGCTTGAGAGGCCTGGCTGGAAGTGCACATGAGTGTAAACTTCCGTAGAACAAATTCAAGCCGCTCTTTGGGATCACGCAATTTTTCCGCTTCGGCGACGATGGGATCAAAGTGTTTCTGCAAAAAGTCCAGGTGAATTTTGTAAAGAAGGTTCTCTTTGCTGGAGCAATAATAGTAAAGGTTAGCTTTGCTCAGACCAGCGGTCTCGGCGATCATCGACATGGACGTCGCGTCATATCCATTTTTTACAAAAAGGTCCAGGGTCTTCCGATAGATTTCAGATTTTCGATTCAAATTTTTCGTATTTTCAGTCGCTTTTTTCATTTACCTCACTTCCATCATTCCAAGCCTTATTATTTTGTCAACCCATCGGTTGATATATTTATCAAACCTCTCGCTGTTGTCAGGCAGAAACTGTTTATTTTCGTAACATGTTTCGTCAACTTACCTATCCTATGCCGGTTTCTATAAACTCCGATCAATTATACCTCCAAGGCCTTAGTAAGCCCAAATCGATTGTTTGGAGAGTATGCAGGCGCCAAAACATCGACTAAGATGCCTCCAACTCCACGTACTGCTCCAGCTTTGCGTCGACCACGTAGCACCCCCTCCCTTTTTCAAGGACCATGAGCGGATTGAGATCGAGGCTTACGATCTCTGGATGCTCGATCATTAATTTTGAGACGGAGACGAGACAACGAGCCACTGCCTGTTTATCTAGAGGCTTACTTCCCCTGTAGCCATCTAGAATTGCCGATGCTCGGGTTTCTGCTAACATGCCAAGTGCGATTGCCTCGTCGATTGGAATGAAACGAATGGCAATATCTTGAAGCAGTTCGACAAATATACCACCAATCCCAAAAAGAATAACAGGACCGAACTCATGATCCTGTTTCGCCCCGACAATGAACTCGTGGCCCGGTATCATTTTTTGAATAAGGTATTCTTCGGCATTCATTTCATCGAATACGCGTTTGAGACCTACCTCATTTCCTACATTGAGCCGCACTCCACCTTTTTCTGTTTTGTGAAGGATGCCGGTAGTCGCAATTTTCACTGCCACAGGATAGCCTATGGTTTGGGCGGCTGCTAACCCATCTCGAAAACTTGAGACGAGGGCGTAATCAGCAATAGGGAGTCCAAAACCGGCGAGAAGTATATAAGTTTCGTTGACCGACAGGATGCGCCTTGTCCGCCTCCTTTTCGTTGGCTTCGCAGCCGTTCGAGCGGGTGCAGGCGCTTCCGTCCTCATCAATTTAGCATAAGAATGGGTAAGAGAAGTTTTGAGTGCGGCTAAACCGGCGCCAGCGTCAGAAAAGAGATGTGGATAGGCAGTCCTGTCAAGATGCGCTTTGTAATCAGGGAGGCCACAGATTAGGACCGGTTTATCGTGGGTGCGGCAGAGGGCAGTGATGTGTCTCAGCAGTTTCTGAGCCGCGTCACTCTCTTCAATCCAGGCGAAGTGGGGAGAAAGAACGATACCATCGACTTGCTTCTGCTCAAGGCCTTTCTCTATGATCTCCCCCCAGCCCTCGACATCGAGGATGCCGCCTACGTCGATGGGATTGGTAATCTTGATGTAACGAGAGGGACCGAATCTTTTAGTCATGAAACTTAGAAAGTCAGGCGAAAGGGGAGCTAGGGTGAGGCCGGAGCGATGAGCAGCGTCCACCAGCAACACCGCTTGACCGCCAGAACGGGAGATGATGAGTAGGTTCGGCCCTTTTAGTACGGGCAGATGGAAAATCTTGAACAAGTCAACCATCTGCGTCAGATTTTCCACGCGGTGCATGCCTGACTGGAGGATAGCCCTGTCCAGTACCTGGTCATTGCCCGTCAAAGAGCTTGTATGAAATAGAGCAGTCTGCTGGCTCGATTCGCTCCTGTTCGCCTTCAGCACGATAATTGGCTTTTCGCTCGAAGAAGCAAGTTCCATCAGGCGCCTGCCGTCTGCAATGCTCTCCAGGTACATTCCAATAATACCTGTATTCACGTCTGCGATCAAAGATTCGACGAAATCGTTTTCATTGAGCATTAATTTGTTCCCAATGCTGACCAACTTATTAAGTCCAAGCTTTTCCTCGCCACAAAGGGCGAGCATGTCATGGAAGAGGGCCCCGCTTTGTGAGATAAAGGAGATGCGCCCCGTTGTCATTTCCTGTTCTTCAAGGGGATAAAAGGGAAGAGCTAGGCCGTTTTCCATGTTGATGATGCCCACGCAGTTCGGTCCCATGAAACTGATGTTCCATGTCGTGGCTACCTGGCGGATTTTTCTTTCAAGCTCTTCCCGGTCCCTTTCGAACTCCGAAAAGCCAGCGGTTTCGATGACCACGTACGGAATGCCTTTGCGTCCGCAGGCTTCTAAAGTTTCAACAATCGTTTCCACTGGCACGAGGAGAACGGCGACATCAGGTGACCTATCGACGTTTTCAAGGCGTGTAAGTATCCTCCTGCCTTCCATCTCTCCTTGCCTACGGCCGACACAATAAACATTCCCCTTGAAGCCGAATCTGGCGAGATTCTGCAGAACCCCGCGCCCCATGTTGGAAGGGGATTCCGATACCCCAACGATGACTACACTTTCAGGATAGAACAGTTTGTTCATGCGAGCCCTTTCTTTTGGGAAGCCCATGGCGATTGATTTCCGATACCACGGCTCGCGCCCCCGCTTCAATCCACTTCTATCAGCACGGAGTCGCCCTGCGAGATCCCGCCACATATACCAGCGACTCCCAGCCCGCCTCCTCTTCGTCTCAGTTCATACATGAGTGTTACCGCCAAGTCCCATTCCTACAAAAATTCTTACTCGGTTGTTTCGAAGCGCTTGCGCTCCTCCGCTCTCAGTTCACGTCTTAAAAGTTTACCCACTTTCGACTTAGGGAGCATGTCACGGAATTCTATATACTGTGGGACCTTATAAGGAGCTAGCCTCTCGCTGCACCATTTAAGGAGATCGTAGGCACTCACCCCCTTTACGTCCTCTCTCAGGACAGCAAAAGCTTTGATCCTTTCACCAACCTTAGGATCGGGAACGCCCACAACGCAGGAAGCAACCACCGCGGGATGTTCCTGCAATACAGCTTCTATTTCTGAAACGGCTACACGATACCCTTTGTGTTTGATCGTATCTGCAGATCGATCCAAATAAAAAAGCCATCCGTTTTCATCTATTCGCAGGATGTCGCGGGTTCTATACCAGAGTTTGCCATCTATATTCACAAAACACTCGGCCGTCTCGGCAGGTTTGTTCCAGTAAGCCTTTACCATATAATCGGAGGAGGTGAGTAATTCCCCTGGTTCGTTAGGGGAAACAGGCTCAAGGGTATCGGGGTCTACGAGCTTAACCTTTTGGCGAGGTACAATTTTGCCTGCGCTCCCCACAGGAGCATCTTCCCCCATTGGAGTTTCACATATTGAACCGGCACTTTCTGTTGTCCCATATCCCTGATATATTGGCTTACCAAATTTCCTTAACCATCTTTCCGCCACCTCTTTAGGCAGGAAATCACCACCACAGAAGCAATACTGGAGTGAGCTCAAATTGTAATAGTCCACTCGATCATGTTCAAGAATCATGCGATACATCATAGGAACACCGAAGAAGCCTGTTACATGATATCTTTGAATATGGTCAAAGAGCCCGTCCAGATTCACCCTGGGGAGCAGTAGCAAAGTATCACCGGAAAGAATTGCTCCCACTCCCATTGCTTGACCGAGAATGTGGAAAAGCGGCGCACTTTGAATCATTATGCTCTTTCCCTTAGGAATGTAAGGCTCCATCATCGACCGCTTTTCAATCGCGCTTGCCAGAAATACAGCATTAGAATACGGCACCCCTTTGGAAAAACCTGTGGTACCACCGGTATAAAGAATTTGGACTATCTCTTCGCCGTCTCCTGGTTCGAAGGGGGGTAAGGAGGAAATGTGGCGACGTGTAAGCAGTTTCCTAAATGTAAAGATATTTTCTCCTAAGGCAAACTTTCCTCTAGGAGTCTTATCAAACGCTAAACCAATAAACCTCTTGACCCAGGGGAGGAGGTCGTCCAGTCTGGTTACGATTACTCTCTTCACTTTGGTCTCAGGGAGGACTTGAGTGACATAACCAAAGCCGGAGTCAAGACAAAAAATTGTTTCGGCCCCGCAGTCATTAGCCATATATTTGAGATCAATTGGAGTATAGATTGGTGAAATAGGTACGGGGATAGCACCGATGCGTAGTAAAGCAAACCAGGCCACCACCCATTGAGGACAATTGGGGAGATAGAGAATAGCCTTGTCGCCTTTTCTCATACCCAGATGATACAGATTTGAAGACAGGTTCTCGGCAGCCTCGCGCAACTGAGAATAATTGTATTTTTTGCCCAAGAACACAAGCGCTGGGTTTGTAGGGAACTCCCGCGATATTTTCTCAAACTGTTCGTAAATGGAATCGGCGGGAAGCTTCATGAATCCTCTCAAGGATTTCGAAGTTTGGCCTTCTAAAACTTGGCCCACCATCAAACTCCAAAATATGCTGCCTTCACCTCTGGGTTATTTATAAGCTCCTGTCCTGTTCCGGAGAGGACGGGTATCCCGTTCTCTATTACATAGCCCCGATCAATGACGGGCAGGAGGGGCCTGGCGAACTGTTCGCTGACCAAAATAGTGACTCCTTCCCCCCGAATCTGTTTAATCGCTCGAGTCAGGTCTCGCTGGAGAACGGGAGATAGCCCAAGGAGCGGTTCATCCATGAGGAACAGCCGAGGTTTGGTCATCAATGCCATACCGATTGCAAGCATTTGCTGCTCTCCACCACTACAGAACCCCGCTTTTCTTTTCCGGAGATCTTTCAAACGGAAAAAGACGGTATAGACGAATTCATAGGTTTTCTTTACCTCACGATCTCTCCGCAGATATGCGGCGATCTTCAGATTTTCCTCTACACTACTGTCTGGGAAAATAGGATGCCTTTCACGACTCAGGACGATCCCTTTCTTAACCCTTTTGCCGGGCTCCATGTTTGTAATGTCTTCGCCTTCGAACCTCACTTCACCCAGTACAGTAATTCTCTCGCCTCCTCTGCGGTCTTCTTTTCTCTTGATGTCAATCATCAGACCGGAGATGGTGTTCATTAAGGTCGTCTTGCCGGCGCTGTTTGAACCGAGAACGCCGACGATCTCGCCTTCGTGTACCTCCAGGCTAAGATCGTTAATAGCCAAGGAATTCTCGAAGAAAACCATCAGGTTTTTTATTTCGAGCATCTTAGCCCTCGTCCTCATCCCCAAGGTAAGCTGCCTTCACCGCATCGCTGTCCATCACCTGACGCGGAGAACCGTCGACAACCTTCGCTCCGAAATTCAGCACCATGACCCGGTGAGCGATTCGGAACAACTCTTTAAGCCGATGTTCTACCATAATGATGCTGAGACCTTCGGTGTTCAATTTTTCGATGATGGGCAGTGTGCCCGCCACTTCTGACATCGACATACCCGAAAAGAGCTCATCGAGGATGAGTAAATCTGGTCGAAGGGCCAAGCAACGTGCCAATTCGAGGCGCTTAAGGTAGCCATGGGGAAGACTTGAGGCAACCTTGTAAGGGACGAAGGAGTCTCGCTCAAAGCCGACATCCTCCAGGAGATCAATGGCGACATCATCCCGATTACCATATTTACCCCCTCTTAATTTCTTCACCCTGGGAGAATACAAAGGGATGATGAGATTTTTAAAGGCGGACAGCTGGTAAAACGGCTTCGCCATCTGGAAGGTTCGCGCAATTCCCAATGCGGCGACCTTGTAAGGCTGCTGACCTGCGATATCCTTTCCCTGATAAATAACCTTCCCAGAATCCGGCTTCACAAAGCCCGTCAGTAAATTGACCAAGGTAGTCTTTCCCGAGCCGTTTGGACCGATGACCCCAAGAAGCTCACCCCTTTGCAAAGAAAAGCTTACCGTGATGATGGCCGCCACTCCACCAAACCACTTAGTCACATTTTCGACCTCTAAAATGCTTCCGTCTTCCATTTATCCAATCTCTCTACGTCTTTCGAATTGGTGATACTTTCTCCGCATGTAGTGAAAGATACCTTCGGGTAAACCCACAACACAGATAATAAGAATGGCTGAGTAGAAAACCACTCTTAGTGTCCCAAAACCACGCAGGGCTTCCGAGAGAGGCACCAGAATAAAAGCACCAATGACTGAACCGGCAAAGGTGCCGGGTCCACCTAAAACAGCTGCGGTCAGCGGGACAATAGAATAATCCATTGCAAAGGCAGGAATTCCCACGAACTGGTAGTAATGGGTCATGAAAGCACCGGCAAATGAACCTGCCAAGCCAGCAATAAAAACGGCCTCGACCTTGAATCTGTAAATATTAATCGCTCCGCTCATCACCGCCCGATCATTGTCACGAATTCCTTGCAGCACCAGTCCGTAGTCCTGGTTGATCAACCTGCGAAAACCGAATAGGCATACGAGCATTGCAAAGATAGCCACATAAAGTTCAAACCATAGGTTAGGAAGGGGAGAGAGGCCACTGATTCCCTCGCCACCTCCGAGAATCTTAGTCGTATCAATGAATCGACCTAACAGCAGTGGTAAGGTTAAAGTAACAATGGCGAAGTATACCCCCCTTAATCTGAGAACTGGCAGGAGTAGGAAGGTAGAGAAGAGTGCTCCACCGATAGTGCCTAAGGGAATAGTCAAAATGGGTGACAATTTAAAGGCATAGTTTAAATAGCCCGTTAGATAAGCCCCTGCCCCGAAGAAAAGGGCTTGCCCTAACGATATCAGTCCTACCGAAGCCATCAAATCCCAACTCAGGGCAAGCAAGGAAATAGCACAGGTGATCACTAATGCTTTTTCATAGTACAATCCAACGACTCCTTTTAATAGCGGAAAAATGAGCAGGATCGCAACCGGCAGAACCTTGGGCATCGCGAGATACAGCACCTCCCTGTAGGACGAGAGGGCAAACACATCATCACATCTCACTTTGATCCCGCGGTCGAGCCTCTCCTTTCGGTAGCGCATAGCCATTTAGACCCTCTCCTCCAGCTCTTTGAACTTGCCAAACAGACCCGACGGCTTTATAGAAAGAACTAGGACGATTGCTGCCAGATAGACGACCGCCATCCATTCCGGTTTAAGGTATGTACCAGTGATGACCTGAGCATATCCAAGAATGAGGCTTGCCACAAGAATCCCCGGGACGCTTTCTAGCCCTCCGACAATTCCCACTGCCACGGCGATCAGCAAGACCTCGTATCCCGTATTGATCGAAATAATACCGAGAGGAAGAATTACGATGGCAGCGACAGAAGCCATAGCTGAACCAAGAGCCAAGCTAAGCGCACCTGTTAAATCCGATTTAATACCGAGTGAGATCGCAGTCCGCTCGTTCTGGGCGATCCCCCTGAATGCCAAGCCGATTCGGGTGTAGTGGGTAAAAAAGTATAGAAAAATAACCAATGCCAATGCAATCCCAATGATGAAGAGACGTTGATAATCCACCGGGACTCCAGCGATCACAACCATACCCTTTATGAAGGAGGGGAGGGTGAATTCATAGGTTACAAATCCCAACCAACGAAAGAGTTCGAGTATCCCAACCCCCAACGCAAAGGTGGCGATCACCTCGGATAGTACAACTCCCCGCACACGCAAGAGGATGCTCCAGTACGTAACAAATCCCAGACCGCCGACGACGCCTATGGTCACCACAATCGCCAGGACGAACGGAAACTTGAGATAGTTGAGCAGCGCCCAGACAAGGAAACCGCTCAGTATATAAAAAGCTCCATAGGCAAAATTTGCCACTCCACTGATACCAAAGGTGAGGCTGAAGCCCATCGCAGTGAGGGCTAAGACGGCGCTACTCACTAAACCATAAACAATGACACTTCGTATCATTCTTCGCCCTCGCTATTGAATTTCGCGATCAATCCTTCCCTAAGGCCTCAACCAGAATAAAGCATGACAGAGTACTAAAGATGAGAAGCCCGTGAATATCTACTTCATAGAGAGGGGAACCTCAATTCTCTCCTCTGCAATCTTCTCAGGGAAGACGACCACTCTTCTACCGGGCTTTTTCCACTGAAAGGCACATTCCATCGCTGTCTCTTTTGGATCAAACCCATAGACGACCTGGTGAGTTTTGTCAAACCTTACCCTTCCGACGGCTCCACTCATATCTGTCTTTTCAAGGGCACGCACGAGTGCATCCGGTTCGAGAGTCCCTGCACGCTCAATAGCATCAGCCAGAATATAAAGTGAGTCGTAAGCAGTCGCAGTGCCTAAGGCCCCCATTGAATTTTTTGCGTCTTCTCCCCATCTCTTGCCGAAACGTTCAACAAAATCGACGGATTTCGGCACTGCTTTTGCGGGAGGGGATCCGATCTCATATTGAGTGATTATCACTCCTTCCAATGCTCCTCCAAATGTCTTCCAGGCATTTCCAGCAGCAACAGGAACGATTTGACCGACAATAAGGCCCGGAACTTTCATGTCAAATGCCTGTTTTGCTAGAATGCCGGCTTGCGGCATGTCAGTTTGCACCATGATCACTTGGGCCTTTTGAGCCCCCGCCTTAATTAAAGTAGGAGAGAAATCGGTCGCACCTGTAGCATAAGAATCAAAACCAACAACTTCCCAACCATTTTCCTTGTACCACTTTTGCATGACCTCCCCAGTACCCTTAGCCCATAGCACGTCCTGAACGACAATATATACCTTGTTGAAACCAAACTCTTTTTTCATAAACTCCATCATCCCTTGCAAATACATAACAAGGTATATGGAGTTAGAAGAATTTCGAAAGCAGTACTTATATTTGTCATATTCATCCGAGATCTTTTTTTGAAATAGTGGAACCATGGATTGTGAGGCAATAAAGGGCACTTTGTACTTAGCAATCAAATCCATAGAGGATAACAATACCTCTGAGCGAAGAGGTCCCAGCAGGATAGCATGAGGTTTCCTCTCTAAGATCAGTTTCTCCGTCGCCAACAGGGCGTCATGCACTGGGATGCCCGGCTCCGCGTCTCTTGTATCTGTCATATAGAGTCTAATAGGTCGTTTTACTCCACCTACCAATATTCCCCCTTTTGCATTTATCTCTTCCGCTGCCATTTGCAGCGCCTTCCACCCGCTAAGAACGTTTGGGTGACCCATAGCGCTCGGGGCTCCAATAATAATGGGGTCGACGGCCTTAGGCTGGGAATGAGCATTAACAGCATGCCCAAGGATGATTACCAAAACCAAGAAAGCAAAGCCCAAAATGACTACTCTTTTCATAACCCTACCCCCTTTTTGAATGAGTTAGAACAAGTACTACGTCAAGAAATTGGGTCTCCTGCCACCACAAGTTTTTGGTCTTTCAGTTCCTCTTTCGGTTTGCCTGATTCCAATCGGTCCACTTAGCTTATTTTTATCAACCCATCGATTCAATACCTATCAAAACCTCTATATCCTTGTCAAGCACAATGTTATATCATCGTAGATTTATTTTTTAAACTTATTGATATCATTTACTTTTAGTATCTAGAGTCACTCGCTCCTCCAACTGATGCCTTTCTAGCAATGTTCTATATTAATTTACCTATTGGTCAAATAATGTTTACCTAAAACTTTATAATGTAACCGTGGAGGAACGCCGTCCTTTCGGAGCTGTTCGCGTAACATAGGCTCCGGGAGGTCAGCAAAAACCACGTGGGCCACGAGAAACCCGTCGAGAGTCCCATCCCGCACCCCAAGTCCAAAACCCTGGACGGAAGAGGACACTACAAGCCGACTATCTTGCTGAGCACTTTCAGCTGGAGCGGTGCACCTTTTTGATAGCTCCCCGACTCCCTCCAAGAAGTCCTGGGCGACCTCCTTGGTTTGCCATTCGCTCTGTTGTTTGCTTATCCACCTTATGCATCCACCCGGGACAGAAAGACGACCGCGACCCCTTATCCTGACGGATGGTCGAGCAAGATCGAGTGCACGTCTCCGGCATACCCCATTGAAAGCTTTGTCCAATTTCCTTGTTCAAAGATTCGATCTCACCAATAATCCCTGTGATGATCCGGTCCCGAGAAAGACGTTTAGTGCGAGGGACTTCTCTTGACAATAAATGAAGGCTTTGATAACTATATTAACCGATTGGTTGATAAAAACTCCATGGCCAAAAGGATGGATATCACGCAGGCGAAAAAGTAAGCGAATAAACTAAGAATGTGAACTGAGAATCTGAAATCTACCGGCACACTCTGGACCCCTTTTGTGAAAATGGATACGAGGACACGACATCCATGTCAATAAGCACTGAGAGGACACACGCACCCGCATGCGATGGATATAGGAAGATTCCTTTGCGCCAGACGGACCCCTGGGATTGACCTGATGTGCGATTCTATCTCCCATCCGGTCAAGGAGGCATTCATCAACGGATATCTCTGAGGAATCCGCGTATCTGCCATTAAAGTCTAGGATTGTTCGGCAAGGGTTCTTGACGACGTCCGGGCATCTTAAAGGAGGAGTTGATCTCTATGAAGAGCGCTGAAAAACTGAACATAACAAGGAGCCTTGAACTTTTCGGTGATGCGGAAAAATTAGTTCCCGGCGGTGTCTTAGGCGCCCGGAAGCCGAGCGATTTTATCGAAGGGGAATATCCGATCTTTCTTGAATCCGGCAAAGGCGCGCACTTAATCGACGTTGACGGCAATGAGTTCATTGACTTCCTCTGTGGTTACGGGCCGATAATCCTGGGCTATAGGGAAGAAGAAGTTGATGAAGCGGTGATCAGGCAAATAAGAGATAAAGGCTTCTGCTTCACGCTGACCCAACCGTATCAGAACCAGCTCGCGCAAAAACTCTCCGAACTCGTGCCCTGTTCGGAAATGAGCATCTTTTTAAAAACCGGTTCCGACGGCACCACGGCGAGCATCCGCATTGCGAGGGCATACACCAACCGGATCAAGGTCATGCGCTGCGGCTACCACGGCTGGCATGACTGGTCCGTTGAGATGAAGGGAGGCATCCCTGAGAAGCTCTATGAGGATGTGTACGAGTTCCGCTACAATAACCTCAATCAGCTCGAAGACTTGATGGCTAAACATGGCGACCAGACAGCCGCCATCATCATGACTCCCTTCGGCCATCCCAACCATCGGAAGATGGAAGAGCCCGAGGCCGGGTTCCTCGAAGGCGTAAGAGCAATTGCTACGAAGTATGGTGCAGTGCTGATCTTCGATGAAGTCCGGACGAACTTCAGACTCAGTATGGGCGGTGCGCAGCAGCTCTACGGGGTTACCCCTGATTTGTCGGTGCTGGGAAAAGGCATGGCCAACGGCTATGCAATAAGCGCCGTCACCGGAAACGTGAAAACGATGATGGCCGCGGCGCAGAAGCTTTTTATATCCTCTACCTTCTTTCCGAACAGTGACGGTTATATTGCCTCCCTCAAAACCCTTGAGATCCTGGAACGTGACCATGTGCTCGACAACATATGGGAGAAAGGCGGCCGATTTCTGAAAAGAATCCAGGCCATCATCGATAAATATGACGCCGGGGCCGAGCTGACCGGTGTCGCACCGATGTTTTACATAACCTTCAAAAAGGATCAGGCCGATACCTACAGGGCGAGGCGGGATGATTTTTACACACAGCTTATCCGTAAAGGCATCTTCTTACACCCGCACCATCATGGCTATATTTGCTACAGGCACACCGAAGAAGATCTGGACATAGCGGCTAAAGCAATAGATGAAGCGATGGCCTATGTGAGTGAAAAATATCAAAAATAGCCTGGAAGAATAGCCATGCAAGTCTATGGTGGTTACGGCTACATGAAGGATTACCCAGTTGAGCAATTCTTAAGAGATGCGAAAGCCCATTCGATCTTCGAGGGCACGAATGGGATTCAGGCCTTGACCCTGACAGGAGGCAATCTGGGCCGGGATAGCGAGGGTCTGTTCAAGGGACACCTCGAAGATATTGACAAATTCTGTAAGAGCAACAGGAACCACCAGACGCTGGCCGGATACGTTGAGATCCTGGAGACGGCCAAAAATGCGCTGGTGCCGAAAACAAACGTAAGGCTGTACCTCCTGACTATGTCACCTTTCGCCGGGCAGCCGTTCGAGCTGAATAGATTTCCACGGCGGTGCGAGATCACAGAGCGCCAAAGGCCTGAGTTCGTGAGAATCTATTCCAAGATCGACTTGGGTATCCGCAGTTCCTGGAGAAGTTTGTATTCTCCGCTCCTTACCTCTAAGAGCATTTCAGGGGCGCCGACCATCAGCCCGTTCTTCAGCACATCATTGTTGGGGAAGAGGAGCGGCAGCTTGCCTTCCTGAAGGGCCTTGGGGCAGGCAGCACGGATGGCATAAGCGTCAGTGACGCTGTTGCTGATTTCCATCGCCCGTACAAACATCAGGGCAGAGTCATAAAGCGATATACCTGCCATGGCACAATCTTCCTTGTACATGTCCCGGTACTTCTTGTCAAACGCCGTCACATACCCTCTCCTGTCCTGGTTGGGATACTTCCTGTAGAAGGTGTGGGTCATCGCCTGAACCATTGATCCCTCAAGCCTCTCGAGACCAACGATCTTTTCCGCCTTGCTGCCCCACTCGGACGTGTACAGGAACTTACCTTTGTAGCCCACATCTAGCGCGTGGTTAGTGGCCAGGGCAGTTGCCTCTTCGTAAGCTGATATAAATATTATGTCCGGATTCTTCGTCCTGATGCTCGTCATGATCGAGTGGTAATCGGTTGTATTTTTGATATCAACGCTTTCAAACGCAAGAACCTGCCCCCCGAGGCTCTCGAACTTTTCTTTGAACCTCTTTCCCCACGACTGATAGGCTTCATTGATGTCCGTAACTATGGCGGCCTTCTTGAATCCTTTGTCGATGCACGCCTGTGCCATGGGGTCCCCATAATAGAGGGCAGGCACACGCTCTTGGATATAGAGGGCGTTGCCTTTCTTGCGCGACTGGTCGGAGGCTGACATACCGTCGAAGAGGACCTTGAGTCCGACGTTAACCTCCTGACAAGCCCAGACCTGGGGCGTACCGAACGGGCCCAAGGCCACGGCTATTTTGTGGACTTCAACCAGTCTTCTCATACCGGCTACGCTCTTCGCGGGGTCTGCAGAATCATCGTAACTTACCGCCTCAACATTGTATCGTTGATTTGCCACGACGATCCCGGGACCGTTCCCTATGGTCCCTTTTTCGTTGACATTTTTGAACGCAAGCTCTGTCGCTCTGAGCATGCTTACACCATGAAAGGTGAGTGGGCCGCTCTGAGGACTGATAACGCCGATCTCAACGCTCTTCACGGGGGCCGATTTTGTCCCCACTTGTGCATAGGCCAAGCAAAACATTGTCGATAGGACAAACGCCACAAGGATTGACACAGATACCGATTTTCTACACATGACTTCGTCCCCCTTTTTTTGTTTTAGGACCGCCGTGATGGCAGCCTGGAAGAACGAACTAACGTTGATTCGCTCCTGAACCACTCCGGTCCCGTCGACCAGCCGACCCACTTTTGCTCCGATATTCTTCGTTTTCACAGTCGTAGCGTAAACTTACCGGTCGATTTAACCAGAATATAAAAGTGAGTTGCGTTTGTCAAGCATTACTTGCAAAAGAATATCACAATAGATGGAGACAGTTGATTTTGTTCTTGACAACAATGTCGAACTGCTGATACAAATTTTAATCGATGGGTTGATCAAATTTCTTTGGTGCGGCCCCGTTGAGCTAGAATTAACCGCCGACACTGGTGTACAAAGTTTTATTTACATTTTTTTAGGATTTTTACAGCAGTGCTAAAAGATCTGGGGGAGTCTGTCAGGCCTATTTTTGCCGGAGAAACCAAAGTACCCTTTTCTATAGATAATCGCATACCTAACCATATCCAATCATGCGGGAAGTACGATGAAGTGACATAAATCAGCCACGGTGCGCGGAAAGTGTTGCAGTGCGTGTACTGACACATATGTGCAATTAAAAATCAAATGCCATGGAGGTCGTACAATGAAGGATTTTGAGTATTACGCACCAAAGACCGTCAAGGAAGCAGTTTCCTTGCTGGGTAAATTGAAGGGAGACGCGAAGATTATTGCAGGCGGCCAATCGATGCTCGTCCTCATGAAACAGAACATGATAGCACCTGAAAATGTGATTGATATCAAGGGCCTGTCTGAGCTCGATTACATGAAATACGATGCAGCGAGGGGGCTCTTGCTCGGAGCGCTCACTACGCACCGTACGATTGAGAAGTCACCGATGATCAAGGAGAGGTACCCGGTACTTGCCGAGATGGAGGATAACCTGGCAGCAGTGCAGACCCGTAACTATGGCACCATCGGCGGGAATGTCTGCCATGGAGATCCGGCAGGTGACCCCTCGACAGTGTTTGTGGCATTGGACGCGAAGCTGAAGCTCGCGGGAGCGGGTGGTGAGCGGCTCGTCAACACAGAGGATTTTTATAAAGACTATCTTGAGGTTGATCTCAAGGAAGACGAAATGCTGACTGAAATCCAGGTCCCTAATATACCGGCCAATACCGGAGTTGCTCATGAGAAGCTCATGTTCCAGAAAGCGGATATGGGCATCGTGGGGGCAGCCGCATCGATTACGGTTAATCCGAGTTCCGGCGCCTGCGAAGCCGCACGTATCGCACTCAGTAACGTCGCCTCAGTGCCGTTCAGGTCGAAAGCTGCCGAAAAAGCGCTCGTAGGGAAAGTCCTTAATGACAAAGTGATTGAGGAGGCTGCAGAGGCTATGGCCAAAGAGATTTCTCCTCCTTCCGACGTCCACGGTTCAGAAGCGTACCGGAAAGAGATGGTAAAGGTATTTCTAAAACGAACGGTAAAGAAGGCTCTCGAGAGAGCCAAAGCAAAAAGTTGATCCTGGGAAGGGGGTAGAGAAATGAAAGGCGAACCAAAAGATTTGAAATTCACCGTAAACGGGAAGGCAGTCGAACTGAAGGTGAAGCCGAAGGCATTGCTCCTTGATGTGCTGAGGAACGATCTCAAGCTGACCGGTACGAGGACCGGGTGTGAGGTGAGTGCATGCGGGGCCTGCACGGTGAACCTTGATGGAAAAGCAGTAAGGGCGTGCTCAATACTTGCACTGCAGGCAAACGGTCATGAGGTGGTCACCATAGAAGGGGTGGCAGACGGGGATAAACTCCACCCAATCCAGCAGGCGATGGTAGATCATGGGGCCATAGAATGCGGCTTCTGCACCTCCGGCATGGTGCTGTCTGCGAGAGCATTACTCGCTGAGAACCCGAACCCCACCATCGAGGATATCAAGAAGGCTATCCAGGGCAATTTGTGTGCTGATTCAGGCTATACAAAGTACATTGAAGCCATTAAAATAGCTGCGGGAAAGATGCAAGGAGGTAAAGCATGAGCGAGACTTTTGGAGATTTCTCAATATTAGGAAAACCGATACGCAGAGTGGATGCCATAGCCAAAGTTACCGGTCAGGCCAAATATGCCAATGACATTGAAGTGGCTGATATGCTCTATGGCTTCGTAAAAAGAAGTCCTCATGCCCATGCGCGGATACGCAATATCGATACGAGCAAAGCGGAAAGGCTGCCTGGCGTGAAGGCCATCATTACCGGCAAGGACTTCAACGGTTTCAAATGGGGCTGGAGCAACCCGACCCGTGACGAGGAGCCTCTGGCGGTCAGCAAGGTGCGCTACCTGTATGAAGGCGTTGCCGCAGTAGCAGCAATCGACAAGGACATAGCCGAAGAAGCCTGTGACCTCATCGAAGTGGAGTATGAACCCCTTCCGGGCGTTTTTACCCGCGAAGAAGCGATGCAGCCCGGAGCACCGTTGGTCCACGACAATCGCCCGGGCAACGTGACGGTTGAATATCACTGGAGCTTCGGCAATGTGGAAAAGGCATTCGCCGAGTCCTACCTACTGCGGAAGGATACGTTTAACACGCCCCGTATGGCAAAAGGCTATATTGAACCGCCTGCCACGGTGGCGTACTGGCCTGACCCCAGCCGCCTGGTCTTCATAGGCGCAAAGGGCAGCCCTTATTTCCCTTACAGAATACTGTCCCGGTGCTTCAACCTTCCTCTCAGCCATGTGCGGATCATCGCTCCCTTTATCGGCTGTGACTTTGGCGGCACCAAGAACGACATGACCAACGGCGATTTCTCAGCCGTGATGCTGGCCAAGAAGGCGGCCAAGCCGGTGAAGGTAGTGAACACCCAATTCGACAGTCTCACTACCGACCTCAGGCGTCACCCCATGGCGGTAACGATGACGACCGGGGTGACCAAGGATGGCATAATAACCGGTATTCACAACGAGATCATTTCTGACGGTGGCGCGTACACCCGTATGAGCCCGCTCACGCACTTTCTTACCGGTATCTGCATGGGCATGCCGTACCATCTTCCCAATTTCAAACACGATGTCACCTGTTACTTCACCAACAACTGCAGTTCGGCAGCTATGAGGGGACACGGCGTCTACCATACCACCTTTGCCCGTGAATGCCAGATGGATATGATCGCGGATGAGCTGGGCATCGATCGGGTGGAGATGCGGCAGAGAAATATCATCAAGAACCCCAAGCCGGGTACTATTTACCAGACAATAAATGATATACACGTCGCCACTGCCGGCACCGAGGAATGCCTCCAGAAAGTAGCTGAAGCAGTCGGTTGGGGCAAGAAGAGAGAGAAGGTCAAGGGCAATAAGGCCTATGGCATCGGCCTTGTGGCTGCAGCATTCCTCGGCGGCACCCAGCTCAGCGCGCATAATGCGTGCGCTTGCATCGTGCGGGTCTGCGAGGATGGTACCGTGAACTACCTGACCGGAGCCACTGACGTGGGCATGGGCTCGGACACGATAGGTTGTGCCATTGTTGCCGAGGTGCTGGGTCTGCCGATTGAAGACGTTGATATCAAGAGAGTGGATACCGCCTACACGCCTGCGGACCCGGGCAGCTATGGAAGCCGCGTGACCGTGCTCATGGGCGAAGCGGCGATACATGCTGCGGAAGATGCGAAGAAACAGCTCCGGGAATATGCGGCGAAGCTGCTCGGCGCAATGGAAGACGAGATCGTTTTCAAGGATAAACAGGTTTTTGTAAAGTCGAACCATGCCAGAAGCATTCCCTGGGAAAGACTCGTCAGGATGGCCTGCTACGACGCACCGGGCAGGGTTATAATTGGCCGCGGCCATTCAAAGAGAGCCTCCGACCTTCATACGATCGCTGATTTCTCAACCGGCAAAGGCGACATCGGTACGAACTACAGCTTCACCGCGCATGCAATTCAGGTTGAAGTAGATACCGAGACAGGGGTGGTCAGGTGTACAGATGATAATAATGTGGTAGCTCATGACTGCGGCTTTCCGCTTAATACGCTAGCCGTAGAAACTCAAGCACAAGGCGGTTCCTATCACCAGGGAGTCGGCGCAGCCCTGTATGAAGAATTCAAGATGGATAAGGGCTTGACCTTGAATCCGAATTTCGTGGACTACCAGCGTCCCCGTGCCTATGAAGCACCCATGACAGACGTCATCCACGTGATAACAAATGACCCCTTTGGTCCGTTCGGCGCAAAGGAGGCAAGCGAGGGCAGCACGTGTACTGCTCCGCCTGCCGTGATCAATGCGATCCATGATGCTACCGGCGTATGGATCAAGGATCTTCCCGCACAACCGGAAAGGGTCTACTGGGCATTAAAGGAAAAAAGAGAAGAGGTTAAAAAGGGGTAGATAACAGGGGACCAGCGCCTGTTAGGCTCAAAAAAGGATAGAGACATGTCTAGAAGACTCGTGCTCAAAGAGCTGTCACGCTACGACACGGGTATTTACGCTGACATCATTTACAGGAACGCGCTCCTCTATCCCAACGAGATGGCAATCAAGTGCGGAGAGGAGTCTGTAACATTTGCGCAGTTTAATGACCGTGTTAATACGCTAATCCATGCCTTGCTGGCCATGGGTGTGAAGAAGGGCGACGTGTTCGGCATTCTATCTTGGAACTGTCTCGAATACGCTGAAGCTTACGGTGCAGCGATGAAGTTCGGCTTTATTGCCTCGCCCTTTAACCCGAGACTGCAGGATGACGAGCTCGATTACCTCATCAACTACTCTGAGTGTAGCACTCTCTTCGTCGGCCCGGGGCTCTTCGAGCTCGTCAACCGGCTGAGACCGCGCATACCAAAGGTGAAAAACTTCATTTCTTTCGGAGCCGCTGATGTCCCGGGAATGGCCTCGTATCGCAGGCTCCTTGAAACCTTCCCGAAAGACGAGCCGAACGTGGATGCCCGAGAAGATGACCCCGTCTTCCTTTTTTATACGAGCGGTACTACAGGCATTCCGCGCGCGGCTCTCTACACCTTCGCGCGCTCCGTGACTGACACCAGACGTTTGGTCACTGGTTTGAGCCTTCAGCAAGGAGACAAGCACGTGTTAATCATGCCCCTTTTTCATGTGGGGGGTGCAAAGATTTTTTTGGTCTATTTCTATGTCGGCGGCGGTAACATCATCATGCCCAGCATATCATTCGATCCTGTTGCGACGCTCCAGACAATCCAGGACGAAAGGGCTACAGACATTCACATAGTGCCGACGCACCTCGCTGCATTCCTAGCTTCTCCGGACGTGGACAAATATGACCTCTCGAGCTTGAAATGCGTGACCTACGCTGCCTCTCCGATGCCAGTGGAACTCTTGAAAAGGGGTATAGAGAAGTGGGGCCTCATCTTCGTGCAACTTTATGGGTCCACTGAGAGCGGCCCGAGTGTCACTGCTCTGTCGAAGAAACAGCATAATGTGATAAACAAACCTTTTGAAGAACAGAAAATCCTGGCGTCGTGTGGATTTCCCCACATCGGAGTCCATGTCAGGATCGTCGACGAGTATGATGAGGATGTAGAGGCCGGCGTGATCGGAGAGTTAATCGTAAGAAGCGAAGGCGTCCTGAAGGAATGGTGGCGCAAACCTGAGGAGACCGCTGAGACTGTCGTACACGGCTGGGTGCACCTTGGGGACATGGGCTATTATGATGAGAAAGGGCTTATTTACATTGTCGACAGAAAGAAGGACATGATCATCTCCGGCGGCGAAAACGTTTTTCCCCGCGAGGTGGAAGATGTCCTTTATCGCCATCCGGATGTCCAGGAGGTAGCTATCATCGGTATACCAGATCCGTACTGGGTAGAAAGTGTCCACGCGGTAGTCGTCTTGCGGAAAGGGGCAGATGCATCTGCCGACGAACTTATAAACTTCTGCAAAGAAAGGATTGCCAAGTATAAAGCTCCTAAGTCAGTTGAGTTTGCCACCGTTCTTCCAAAAACCCCCTCAGGAAAAATTCTAAAGCGCGAGATACGGGAAAGATACTGGCAGATGAACAAGAGAAAAATATAAGCTAGGAGGGCGATACCAAATCTAGCCCGTTGTTTGACCCGCGCCTGCCGATTCTTGCAAAAACGTTCTTTGTAATCTGTTCCATCTAGGCCCTCCTTTTTCTTTTAGCCTCCTTCAGCTCGGTTGCTATTCGACCTTATATGGTGGAACTATCGCGATTTTTATGAAGTAGCCTCCGTTTAAACCGGACACTCATACAAACTTTATTGTGGTTGCAGTAGTAGCGTTGGTGCTAGTACTATAGAAAGAGACAATAAGTCCTACGAGTCCGCTGGAAGGTGGCCACGTCAGTTCAGAGAAGGTGTCATTGGACCGCAGCGCACAAGCGAGCGCTTGCGTAAGAAGTAGGGCAACGCGGCATGAGCACCTCGCTTGCCCGACAATGAAGAAGGAGGAAAATCATGACAGATCAAACAGGTTCAGGATCCGGATTTAAGTTCAGCCCATATGTACCTTATGATCCCACTGAACGAAGTGTCTACATGTCCTATGTGACTACTCCCCATAAATTCGGCGTTCAACCATATCAGTTTACAGGGTGGCGAGATGAAAGTATGTCCTGGAAGGAAAATTGCTATATTCACAGCAACTTGAATCCAACATGGACATATCGCATAAAAGGCCCTGATTCAGCTAAGCTTATTTCTGGCCTTATTGTTAACACCTTTAATAACTTCCCGGTTGGCAAAGGTAAACACGCGATTATCTGCAACAAAGATGGATTTGTAAGGCAACATGGACTGCTGATGAGGACTGATGAAGATGAGTATATCAGCTGCTGGTTATCACCAACCATCAAATATATTACGGAAACAAGCAAATACAACGTTGTTGGACAAGATCTCACGGGTAAGGTTTTCCTGTTTCAACTAGGGGGACCCAGGTCATTGGAGATATTGGAAACAGCCACGGGAGAATGCCTCCACGACATCAAGTTCATGCACCATCGAGTGAGCAGTATCGATGGAAGAAGCGTCCGCATAATCCGTATGGGGATGGCGGGTTCACTTGCCTATGAGACGCACGGAATTCTAGAGGATGCCATTCCAGTATATACTGCTCTTTTGAAAGCAGGGAAGCAATTCGGACTGCGTAAACTAGGAGACGTTGCCTATGCCATGACCCACTGGGAAAACGGGTTCCCACAAGGTATCATGGATTTTCCTTATGCCTGGTACGACGACAAGGATTTCTTGGACCACGTGGTAAGAGCAGGTGGCAAGGTTGGTTTTAATAATGTTGTGCTGTCCGGAAGTATGGGCACCGACATAAACTTGCGTTATAGAAACCCGGTTGAACTGGGTTACGGTGCGGTGATTAAATTCGATCATGAGTTTATGGGCCGTGAGGCTTTGGAAAAAATTGTTGCAAAGCCAAAACGAAAAATGGTGACTCTGGTTTGGAATGTAGAAGATATTCTCGATGCGTTTAGATCTCAATTCGAAAAGGGTGAGACATATGCGCCGATCGACGCTCCGATGGATTACACATTCGTCGGCCCGTACGATTATCATGCCGACCAGGTCCTCAAAGACGGCAAGGTTATAGGAATTAGTACAGGTCGCATGAACAGTTACTATTATCGAGATATGATATCCATCTGCTCGATCGATGTCGAACACAGCCAACTTGGTAACGAGGTCATTGTGCTCTGGGGGAATCCAGGCACGCGCCAGAAGGAGATCCGGGCCATCGTTTCCCGGTACCCCTATTTCAACGAGAACCGGAACGAGGCCTTCGACGTGAGTCAGATACCTTGTGTCGCGCCAAAGGCAAAGTAAGTGGCATCAGTAGCTGCCCACTCCACGCCAGGGGTAGCTGTTGCAGGAAGGACGAGCCTGTATGTCTAGCTAAATGTTTTCGCTCCGGATCATTTTCGCGAGCTAGGGATTGCTCACGGAAATCCTTTAAAGAGAAGGGCAGAGCCATTCTGACATCTGCCCCTGTCCGAAATTAATTTATGTAATTACGTGCCGCTACTTCACCGCCTTCTTGAGGGCCTGGCCAGCCGAGAATTTCGGAGCCTTCCTCGCAGGAATCTTTATCTCCTTGCCGGTCTGCGGATTTCTTCCCTTGCGTGCCTTTCTCTGCGTAACTGAAAACGTACCGAAACCGATAAGAGTGACCTTTTCGCCCTTCTTCAAGGCTTTCTTTACGCCGTCGACAAAGGAATCGAGCGCCTTGTTTGAAGCTGCCTTGCTGATTTTGCATTCCTTCGAGATCTTATCGATGAGCTCTGCTTTTGTCATAACGCTCCTCCTCAGGCGGATAGATTTGACGCGCTTCCACAAGCACGCACTCTTTTCATAGCATGAGTCTGCTGTGTGCACAAGCGTTTTCTGTTAGAACCATTTCCAGCAGGTTTCACTTGAGATGTAGCGTCGTTCTGCATCGCGGCTGAGTGACGACGTCGCAGGGGGGGGAGGTTTCCCTGCGCCACTCACCCGGTGAATGCTCTCAGTAGTCCTGGCCCGTGAATCGCTGAGCTGAGACAAAGTCTGAGGCTGCTACAATTCTGCTACAGTTGCCACTCCCATCCTCGAGTGGAGTTGTAGATAATCCCCAGACATTGGTGAAACCGCTAGTGGCGGAGCTGGCAGCCGCACTGGACTTCCTGTTCAAAGAGGAACATTCTTTCACCGCCTGCTGTTGGGCGAGTATCTCATACAGCCGAGAATAGGTTCCCATGAACTGAGCTGCTTCCGGGCCAACCAAAAGGTGTTACCCTCTGTCTCGCCGGTAACGCCTTAACGAGCATCTCTTGTAGCCCACAGTTCGAAAAAGCTGCCCCTTCGTCCCTGCCATGGAATGCGCGTCGTAAAATTAATCTTTTGTTGTAACATAATTAGCTTGTTTCGTTTTCTGTGAAGCAGTATAGCAGATCTACCTCGAGGTACCTTGCATGTTTCACTGTGCCCGAATTTGTGCCCAGGACCTTTAGGAATGTTCTGGCAAACTCCGGCATATACCGACGCATGAAAAACCGGAAGAACCTTGATAGTCAACGGATTGTGAGGAATATCAAGGGCTAGCAGGTAACCCCCGTTTTTGATATTTTTGTTCTTAGGATCCAGCTGTGTGGTTGTGGGACCTATGTCTTTGTGAATGGCAGAACCTGAGCCCCCTGCTTCAATCCGTCTAGGTAGTCTGCCCAAAGCTGCATCATATCTCTCCTTCCTTCGAGGTGGGCCGTCCTGTTGTAAGCTCTGCCATTCGGGTCTCGTACCGCGTGGGCCAACTGGTGCTCTATGAGGTCTGGCCTTTGCTGCAACACTTCATCGAGGATGGTCCGTGCCATTGCCCTGAAGCCGTGAGCCGTCATGGTCTGTTTGCTGTACCCCATGCGTCGAAGTGCTGCGTTTAGCGTGTTGTTGCTCATCGGTCTTGCAACTGATCTCTCAGAAGGAAAGAGGTATCTACTTGCGCCCGTAAGCTGCTTCAGTTCGGTCAATATGTCAATCGCCTGAGTGCAGAGCGGCACGATATGCGGCTGGTTCATCTTCATCTTATCGGCCGGTAAATTCCAGACCGCATTATCAAAGTCGATCTCTGTCCATTCCGCGTGGCGAAGCTCTCCCGGGCGCACGAAGAATAGAGGCGCAAGCCGTAGGGCGCACTTGACCACAAAACCTCCCTCGTACCCGTCTATTGCACGGAGAAGGGGCGCAACCTCTTTCGGCTCAATAATCGCGGCATGATGCTTCTCTGTTGGCTGTGGCAACGCGCCCTTCAGGTCTCCTGAACAGTCACGTTCGCAGCGACCTGTAGACACCCCATACCTGAGCACCTGTCCTGCAATGGACCTGACTCGATGTGCCGTTTCCAAAGCTCCCCGGCTCTCTACCCTGCGGAGGACTGCCAAAAGCTCTGGCGCCTTAATCTCGTTGATGGGTCGCTTTCCGATCCACGGGAACAGGTCACGTTCCATCCGGGCCATGGTTGTCTCGGCATGTACCGCCTTCCATGTGGGTGTGAACTTAAGATGCCACTCACGAGCCACTACCTCAAAGGTTTCAGCCTCTGCAGTCGCTGCGTGCTTCATAGCTTTGCGAAGCGCCGCCGGATCAACTCCGTTTACTAGCTCCGTTCGGGCTTCCTCCTTCTTCGCTCTTGCACTAGAAAGAGAGATTTCTGGATAGGGACCGAAGCTGATTTTCTTTTCTTTTCCCGCGAAGCGGTATTTGAGATTCCATAGCTTGCCACCCGATGGAGTGACCAAGAGATAGAGCCCTCCACCGTCGAAGAGTTTATACTCAGTCTTCCGGGGCTTGGCATTCCGTACTTTGGTGTCCGATAGCTGGATGATCCGCTTGGGCATTGGATTTTCCTCCTTTTTGGGGGCCTTTAATTTTCGTTGGGGGCCTTTTTCCGTCTAAGAAGCCCCCAAACACATCAGATTACGATACATATTATAGCACCATCTCGGACAATAAACAACAAAAAACCCGCCATGGGAGCGGGTCTTTTGCACTTTATAGTACCGTACTGGATTATGTATTGGTGGAGGCGGCGGGAATCGAACCCGCGTCCAGAGAACAAGACCCAAAGAGCCTACATGCTTAGTCAGTGTTTTAAGTCTCGGACGGGAGAACACCCGCTGACAGGTTTTCTCTCATCCCAGCCTATTAAGGTTCGCCGCCCGGTATAGGCGTCCCGGGAGGCTATCCCACTGAAATGGCGCCCGATCTGGACCTGAAGCGGGAGGAAAGTCCAGCGGACGTGGCCGTCTTAAGCGGCCAGTGCTAGATCTGTTTCTGCGTTTGTGTTTATTTTCCACCTGATAACGGGCAGCTAGATCCCCGGCATGCCTCTTTGACCCTTCTTTCCCTGTCGAAGCCAATCGCCCCCTTCATCGAGACCGGGATTCCCGGTCGTTAATCCGTTTTTCGTCGCGCTGCTTTATATCTTCTCTTTTGTCGAACGACCTCTTGCCTTTTCCGAGCCCGAATTCCAGTTTAACTCTGTTCTTCTCGTTGAAATACATGGAAAGCGGCACTAGGGTGTATCCCCGCTCCCTCACCTTCCCGTAGAGCCGGTCAATCTCCCGCTTGTGCATCAGGAGCTTTCTATCACGCTTGGGCTCATGGTTATAAATATTCCCGCATGAGTAAGGGCTTATATGGGCGTTTGTCAAAAACAGCTCGCCGTCCCTGATCCGGGCAAAACTATCTTTGAGGTTGGCTTTGCCCTCTCTCAGCGATTTTACCTCAGTTCCGGTCAGGGCTATACCTGCCTCAAACTTTTCCTCAATATGAAAATCATGGTACGCTTTGCGGTTACTTGCAATCGTCTTTGCTTCACGCCTCATCGCATACAATTATAGCACAGATTCCCCGTAATTTAAAGGGCTTAGAGGCCCCAGCTGGTAGCCTGCGGGCAAATCCCAAATCCCAAGCACCAAATTCCAAACAATGTCTAATCACCAAATATCAAATGTTCCAAAAACGGCGCCACAGTGCAGACCGTTTTTTAAGTTTGCGAGTTTGAATTTTGAAAATTGTTTGGAATTTCGACGTTGGGATTTGGGATTTGCTTTCACAATGTGGCGTCGATCACCGGCAGCTCTACTATAAATCTAGCCCCCCTCGGCTTATTATCGTCCACGTGGATCTTTCCGTGGTGCTCCAATATGATGGAGTTCACAATGGCGAGACCGAGACCCATGCCATCACGACCCCTGGTAAAGTATGGATCGAATATCCTGCCTTTGTCCTCATCCCGGATGCCGGGACCCGTATCGGCAATCTCTACAAAGGCAAGCCCTCTGTTTTTTTCGTACCGGGTGGTGAGTGTTACGATGCCCTGCTCCGAATCGATTGCCTTTATGGAGTTGGTCACGAGGTTTATAAGGGCCCTTTTCACCTTGTCCCTGTCCATCCTGAATTTGGGCACGTTCTCTTTCTCAAATTGGAAGTCGATATTCTGGTAGAGGTTTTTGTAGAGCCCGATGGTTTCATCCACGATGAGGTTTATGTCCTCGAGGGTTTGTACGGTCGCGGTGTGCGTCAGCTTAGTCAACTCGTTGACGATTACCTTGATGTCATCAGAGGCACTCAGGATAACTGCTGTTGTCTCGTCCAGGAGTTCCTTCTCCTTACCCTCCGCGTGCGGTAGCAGGCGCCTCCTGATCCTCTCCGCAGAGAGCTTGATCGGAGTGAGCGGGTTCTTGATCTCGTGGGTTAGTTTCTTAGCGATCTCGCGCCATGTAGCAAGCTTTTCACCTCGTACGATATGTGTTATGTCGTCAAACGTGCTGATGTAACCCTCGGCGCGTCCGTTTTCGTCTCTGAGAACCGTCAGTGATGCCCTCAGATAAACCGTGTCTTTTTTCAGCGCAAGGCGCATCTCCCTGACAACACTTCCCGTTGATTCGCCCTTCATCTCACTCTGGAAGAAGCGGATGATCTTCCTGAACTCACCACCAAGAATGTTCCTCAACGGACTCCCCATCCAGTCGTTCCGCTCCACACCTAGTATGGCCTTAGCGGCCCTATTGAGCAGCAGGATATTCCCTTTCTCATCAGTGGTGATGATGCCGGTAGCCACATTGTCGAGGATTACCTCCATATACTTTCTCTTCTCCTCGATCTCTTCCTTCGTAACTTTTAGCTCTCTTGCCATCTTGTTAAAGGCACTTACGAGCGTTCCTATCTCATCCTTGCCGCGATCCTCCAGATTTATGTCAAACGAGCCCTTGGCGATGATGGCTGCACCCTCTCTTACCTGTTCCAGAGGTACAGCAATCTCGGTGGCCATTTTAACGCCCACCCAGACAGAAATGAAGATCGAGAGCATGGTGATGAGGAAGAGTGGGATGATAAAACTCCACTTCAGAACCTTTTTGTATGGCCTGGATTCCTTAAACTCCTCACCAGTGCGCGCGATCTGCATTACCCTTTCTGTCCCCCTGAAGCTGATCTTTTCCCCGAGGACAAGGACAGCGGCAGGATTACCGGACACATCGGCCATCCCAATGCACAATACAATTGCTTCTCCGCCTTCCATGGGGAGAATTTGCCTGACTCTTTTCTCCTTTGCAGTTGCTTTGGATCTTGCCAAAAGGCGCTGCACTACCGTTGCGTCCATCTGGCCTTGGCTCTGCAGAACAGTTCCGGCCATGTCGTACACAGCAAGATAATCGAGAAAGTGTGTCTGTCCCTCTTTTCTCACGAACGTCCGGAGATTATCCGGCTTTTCAAGGATGCCCTTCTTCTCGATCTGGCCTGCAAGCTGCTTTCCTATCTTCTCGTACCGTTCGAACAGATCATCGTAGTAGAGCTGTGAGAGTTCCACGGCGGAGTCTATGGTGTCTTCAATCCTCTGGCTGAACCATTTATCCATGGCAACGTAAAAGAATCCTGTGGCAATGATAAAGAGCGTGAACGAAGAGATGAGAGATATGGAAAGCATGGTCAACGTCAGCTTGGTTTTGAGACCCGAACCATACACGCCCCTCTTTTTCTCAATGTTTATCTTGATCAGGATTCTCGCAATGATGAAGACGAGAAGGAGGATGAGCAGAAGGTTTATGTTGAGGAGAACAATGATGAGCTTATTCTCTCCAACCGGCAAAAACTTCGTGAAGAAAGGCAAATTGGTTTCCAGGTAAAGGAGGAAGCCGAAGACCGCAACGGTAACGGCCGCGAAAAGAACTTCTTTTTTGAATGTTCTCAGACTCATTCTAGCCTTCGGAGCCCTTGGCCCGGATTCGACGCTGCAACGGCTCTGTTTTGAATCATCTTCCTTTGGCCTTTAGCCTTTCACCCTTATCCGTCACCCTTGACCCTGGCTCTAATTATAGCTCTAACCCCGCATAAGGACAAAATTAATCTGTCGGCCAGACTCTTTGTCCCGTCTTGCGGAGTAAAAGAGATCTTCTCTGCAGAATGTGCAGAGGCCCACATCATTGATCTCTTTCAGACCCTCCGACTTAAGCATCTGGGTGTTCGCTGATTTCAAGTCGAGAAATAGGGAGCCCTCCCGTTCTTGTATGACGGGGTTTTGGTATCCCGCCGCTCTAAAGATACCTGCCACATCCTCCTGCACGTTGTAGCAGCATGGCCCTATGCCCGGCCCGATGAGAGCGCCTATCTTTTCCGGGTTTACGCCCATGGCTGTCATCTGTCGCGCGGCTTTGCCCGCGATGCCGAGCGCCGTTCCCTTCCAGCCCGCATGCACAATGGCAACCATCGGCACCGATAGGCCATACAGGATTATAGGCAGGCAGTCTGCTGTTTTTATGATGCCAGCCACGTTTCTTTCGAGAAGGAGAAGCCCGTCGCCGGTCCTTGGGCGCTCGCCATCTTTGATCACATGAACAGCATCGCCATGTTCCTGGTTCATCAGTATGTATTCTTGAAACGAGAATGCCGAGATAGCGTCCTTCAGCCCTCTTTCCTCAAGCGCCGTATCGCGAGACCTCGTGACGAAACCATGAAAAACACCGTCAGCCTCTAGCGGAGGAAAAAAGAAGTAAGACCACGGGCCTTGCGTTTTCAGCTTAAAGGGCGTGTGCATCGGTGAACTCTTCGAAGTCCCGAGGAACGGGTGCCTCGACCCGTAAGGGCGTTTTCTTGACTGGATGCTCTATAAGAATCCTGTATGCGTGGAGCAAAGGTCGAGACGCGAGCTTCCTGGCTTTCCTGCTGTACAGCTCATCACCGGCTATCGGGTGGCCGATCGATGCCAGGTGCACCCGTATCTGGTGGGTTCTTCCGGTTTTCGGGTAGACTTCCAAGTACGTGAATCCGCGCAGCCTCCGGATCACCTTAAAACGTGTCATGGAGTATCTGCCCCCTTTTGCTACCAGTGCCATCTTTTTTCTCAGGGTAGGGTGCCTGCCCATAGACCCCTCGATGATGTCTTCGTCCTTTTTGACTGTTCCCTCGACTACCGCTCTATAGGTTTTCTCCACTTTCCTGTCGTGGAACTGTAAGGAAAGCGCTTCCTGTGTCTTTGGATCTTTAGCAACGAGGATCACACCGGTAGTGTCCTTGTCTAATCTGTGGACAATGCCCGGCCGCTGGTTGGTATCCACACTGCTTGTGCCGCTTTCGCTGGATGAGATAGCCGGCCTCCCCAGGTGGGAGAGTATGGCGTTAACGAGCGTGCCGCTCCGATGGCCGCAGGAAGGGTGTACTACCATGCCCGCTGGCTTGTTGATGGCCAGCAGATACTCGTCTTCGTAAAGGATCGTGAGCGGGATCTCCTCGGGACAGAGGTTAGCCGGCTCTTCAGTGACCAACTCTCCCTCTATCTCCATGCCCCGCTTCACTTTCAAAGAGGGCTTGGGCACCTTGTTGAAGATGCGCACGTGTCCCTCTGCGATCAATCCCTGCACCTTTGCCCTGGTGAGCGACAAAGCTTCGGCCACGTACATATCGATTCTGATATTATCTTTGTCGGAAACGAGATGGAATTTATGTTCCATCCGTGAGGGCAGATGCGATGCCCGAAATCAAAAAGGGTTCGTCGGCCTTTTGGACCGTTCTCACGTCAATGAGAAGTTTATCATGGCCGATCCGGGCAATGACGGGAGTTTCCAGCTTTCGCAGTTTTTCTTCAAGCGCGACAGGGCTCATGGTGCGAGGTTCAAGCGCCAACCCGTACGATGGCAGATCCACGTCAGGAAGGCTTCCCCCGCCCACTTCCGACGCTAGCTTAACCACAGACACAGAAAGATGGGCAGAGCGTTTGCGCAGCAAGGCAGCGAGTCGCGAGGCTCTCCGTTTCAGACTTGCCTCGTCCTCGTAAATCATGCTCAGCGTTGGTATCTGGCTTCGCCTCTCTTCGTCGGCGTAAAGAAAAAGTGTTGCTTCGAGTGCAGCAAGAGTAAACTTGTCCGGACGAATAGCGCGCAACAGAGGATTCTTCTTCATAGCGTCGACGTAAGCGCTCTTACCGAGGATGATGCCGGCCTGCGGGCCACCAAGCAGCTTATCTGCACTGAAAGAGATCATATCTAATCCCGTGTCTCCGGAACCGGCTACGACCGGCTCGTCGAAAGCCCTGTCTCCCTTGAGCGGATAGAGGAGACCGCTTCCGGCATCATAAAAAACCGGAACACGATACCTTTTCCCCAGCTCCGCGAGCTCGCTGACCGAAGTCTCGTGCACGAACCCCCGAATGCGAAAGTTGCTCGTATGAGCCTTCATGATGAGACCCGTGTTCTCATGGAGGGCACGTTCGTAATCCTCTCTGAAGGTCCTGTTTGTGGTGCCGACCTCCCTCAGTATCGCTCCACTTTTTCTCATCACGTCAGGTATTCTAAACGAACCGCCGATCTCGATCAGCTCGCCCCGGGCAATGACAACTTCCTTGCCTTGAGCGAAGGTGTCCAGCACAAGAAGCACGGCTGCCGCATTATTATTTACGATGAGTGAGGCTTCCGCTCCGGTGAGTCTTTGCAGAATCGAGGAGCAATGTTCATACCGGTCGCCTCGTTTTCCTTTCTTCAGGTCGTACTCGAGGTTCGAATAGTTTGATGCGATGCTCACCAGAGCATCTATTGCGGGTTTTGCAAGGAGCGATCTTCCCAGGTTCGTGTGAATGACGATGCCTGTGCCATTGATCACTTTCCGGAGGCCCGGTCTCGAAAGTTCAGCAGCACGACGCTTCGTTTCCTCGATGATCTGCTCCAAGGGCGGTATTGCGGTTACCTTTTTCTCCTTGATGTTGAGGCGGAGTTCGTCCAGCACGGCCCGCAGCGCCTCCTTTGCGGAATCCTGAGAATACTTCCGCAACAGGTGCTGCCATTGTTCGTGTTTCAGAAAGTCATCAACTTTGGGGATTTTTCTGAGAAGACTATCCATGCGTTGTCCTGCCGTCTTTCCTTGGCTATTTGTATCACACAAATCAAGGACAATCAATAAGTACGTAGGAGAAGAAAAGAAAGGTGGTCAGCAGTGCAGATCAGCTTTTGCTTCACCACCCTATCGGTAGACGCCGTGTTCTCTGGTAGCCTCGAACATGGCCTTCACGTTCTCCGGCTTCGCATCATCAAGTCCCGTTGAAGAGTCCATGATGTAGCCCCCATCCTTGCCCACAACATCAATAAGAGCCTCGACATGCGTCCGCACGTCTTCCGGCGTGCCGGCAACCAGCACTGACAAAGGTACGTTTCCCCTGATGCAGACCCGACCTCCCAGCACCTCTTTTGCCTTGATCATATTCGTTGCCTCGAAAGCGTAACAGGCCTTGCCCTCAGGTATGTCCTTGATGATCTCCAGGCGTGACGTGCAGTCTCCCTCCCAAAGCGGGCAGGGATTCAGCCCCTGATTGATGAGGGCTATCATCAGTTCCCGAAGCGTGGGCCAGAAAAACTTTTTGAACTGCTCCAACGACATGAATCCATCCAGGCCCTTGTGGATGGGTATGAATACGCGCGGATTGCCGGAGACCTTATACCCGCTCATGGCCATCTCTATCATGAAAGGGAGAATGTGCTCGCACGCCTTTATCACCTTGTCGGGACGGCGGTACATGTCGAGCATGACGCCCTTAGTCCCTCTGAAAAAGTCGCCCAGAGTATCGTACGGTGCCTGTGAGATAGCACCCACCTGAAGCGGAAACCCTTCCGCACGTGCTTTTTCCGAATATTTCCGTGCATAGCCGCCAATGCGCGCAGACTCCTGCCCCGCTTTTTTCAGCACATCCACCGCCTCAATCACTTCCGGCAGACTGAACGCGCCGAAGCCCGTGGGGATGCCCATGTAGTAGCTGATGATGTTATGTAGCGGCGGGAGCTTCTCGAGTCCCTTCAACCCGCCGCACACGCGCGGCCAGTAACGTCTCATCATGAAATCGGTGGTGTCGAGAAGGAAGTGATCGTACTCGTCCGCGGCCATGTATTCTCCCTCGACGAACTGGTACGTGTGGTCCGCCTTCATGCCGTGACCCGGCCAGATCAACTGCTTGAAGTCGAGGGTTTCGAGGATTGGGCCGAGATACCGAAGGAAGTACGGGTTCTGGTCCATGTCGGGCTGAAACTCGGTGAGTGTCTTCCACTGGGCCTGCCACATCTTCTCCGGATCGTACATGACCTCCCGCACGGTAAACCCTGAATAGCGAGCCGGAAAGAATCCGAAGAGCACCATGATGGGAACCCTGTCAGGCTTCTTGAGCGCAATGGCATCATTGACCCTTTGTTCCCGCTGCCTGTATAGTTCTTCGGAGCTCTCGGCCATGGTCAGGCTCCAATCCATTTTTTGGCCAGTTGCACGCCTGCTACCGCGTCCTTTCCATAGGCATCTGCTTTAACGTATTTCCTCACCTCGTCATCTATCTGGCCGCCGCCGATCATGATCTTCACTTTATCCCGCAGACCTGCCTTTTCGATTGCCTCCACAGTCTGTTTCATGGAATCAAAAGCCAGCGTGAGGAACCCGCTCAACCCAACCACCTTTGGCTGGAACTCCTTTATTTTGGTCACGAAAGTCTCTACAGGCACGTCGATCCCCAGATCGAGCACATCAAAACCACTCACATCCAACATAAAGGTCACGATGTCCTTTCCGATGTCGTGAATGTCGCCCGCGACCGTACCGATGATCACTTTGCCCGATTTCTGAGCACCTTTTTCCTTAACCAGCAGGGGCTTTACCAACTCTGAAATCTCTCTTAGTATCTCTCCTGCCATCATCAGATCGGGTATGAAATACTCACAGCTCTCGAAGCGCTTCCCCACGAGCTCCATGGCCGATCTTGCATCGTCCAGGATCTGGTTAGGGTCCGCCCCCTGAGCGATCTTCTCCTTGACCAACGCCAGCGTTTCTTCTTCCATTAGATCCGACATCAGTTCAACTAGTCCCTTTGCCATGATACACCTCCGTTTTATTAGTGCAGGATAACGGCTCAGGGCCAAAGGCTAAAGGTTGAATGCCAAACGAGTCTTGCTCTTCTGCCACTTGGCCTTAGCCGTTAACCCTTTGCCCTTAGCCGGTGCTATTTTCCTTTATACAACCTCCACTTGCCATTTTCAACGACAACCGGCACATAACATTTTGGTCCGAGTCCGTTATGGTTTTCCGGTGAATAGTTGAAGATACCATTCTGTCCCACAAAGCCTTTTATCGTCTCGAGGTTATCCCTGACCTGGGCCCTTATCTTCACCAAGTCCGCATCCTTGGCAGGATCGAGCTTCGGATCGACCTTCTTCAAAGCCGTAACCAGCAGGTAGACCTCGTCCCATCCGTGGCCGGCATAGAGACTGAAGGCCCCGTACTGCTTGGTATACTTGTTGTACAGGTCCATAGCAACTTTTTTCTGAGGGTCGTTGTCGGGGAGGTCAGGGGCGACGAGGGTCTTGATCGAGGTTGTCACGATCCCTTCACCGTACTTTCCCGCAAGGTCAATAAACTCAGGACCCACGATGGAGTAGTCGGCAACGATGGGCCCGGTAAAGCCCTGGTCCCTCGCATTCTTGATTACCATAACGGTATCCGCCATCTGCCCTGTGATCAGCAGACCGTCGGCGCCGGCCGCTTTAATGTGGGTCATTTGCGGACCCACGTCGGTGCTCCCCACGGCATACTTCTCAATGATGGCAGGGATAATCTTCATCTCCTTGACGGCCCAGTCGAAGACTTCTCTTCCGGTCTGTCCGAACGTATTGTCGATGTTAATGTAAGCGATCTTCTTTGCACCTCGCTGCTGTAACACGTCCAGAAGCATGGGGATCGACGCCTCTCTCTGGCGTGGTACAACGTTGAAGACCCATTTATTGGTGGGGATCCATATCTTTTCAGACGCTCCTGCGCTGAGCATCACGATCTTGCCTGACTCGACGGTCTGGATGGCCGCCATGCTAACACCGGTAGATGAATACCCGAGGCCCGCGATCACCTTGTCCACGTCTATCAGACGCTTCGTCTCCGTCACGCCCTTCGTTGCATTACTTTCCGAATCGTACACCGTCATCTTGAGCTGTCTGCCATTGACGCCCCCCGCCGTATTGACCGCCTCGACCGCTATCTCCAGGCCTCGCTTTTCAGGACCTCCGATACTCGATATTATGCCGGTCAGGTCAAAGACCGCGCCTACCGGATACGGCGCTGCTTTCTGCGCGCGACTCTCCCCGGTAGCAAGCAGTATACAGCCGAACATAGCGACCGAAATGATCAAACACTTTCCTATGCTTTGCCTTCTCATTGTCCCCTCCTTTTTTAATACAGGACTCTTTCCTCTTTTCTCAACCTTAACCTTAACCTGCTTTTTCATTTTCCTTTATAGGGTGCCCACTTGCCATTCTGAACCACGACCGCAACGTAGCATTTGGCGCCGAGGCCGTTGTGGTTATCAGGCGCAAAGTTGAAGGTACCGTTCTGTCCCACGTAACCCTTAATCTTCTCGAGATTATCCCGGAGCTGCTCCCTTATCTTCACCAGATCCGCCTTTTTTGTGGGATCGAGGTTCGGGTCGACCTTCTTGAGGGCTTCGGCAATTAGATATACCATATCCCAGGAATGACCGGAATAGAGGCTGAATATACCGAACTGTTGCGTGTACCTGGTGTAGAGGTCCATTGCAATTTTTTTCTGGAAGTCATTTGCCGGAAGTTCTGGTGCGACAAGTGCTTTGAGCGACGTAGTGACAATGCCTTCGACATATTTGCCCCCGAGCTCAATAAACTCAGGACCCACGATGGCATAATCGCACGCGATGGGCCCTGTGAAGCCTTGATCCCGTGCACTCTTGATCACCATGACGCTATCTGCGACATTCCCGGACATCAGGATACCGTCTGCGCCGGAGGCTTTGATATGGGTGATCTGCGGGCCTACGTCAGGACTTCCAGCAGCGTATTTCTCGACGATGACGGGGGTGACCTTCATCTCTTTGGCAACCACATCGAATGTTTCTTTACCCGTTTGCCCATAAGTCGTGTCAATATAGATATACGCGATCTTCTTTGCGCCCCGCTGTAACAGGCTGTCGATGAGTATAGGGATCGATGCCTCCCGTTGTCGCGGTACAATATTGAAAACCCATTTTTTTGTCGGTATCCAGAGTTTGTCAGTAGCGGTTCCCGCGATCATAACGGTATTGCCGCTTTCAACGGTCTGGACGACTGCCATCGCGTTGCCTGAAAGGGCGTAGCCGGTGCATGCGATCACATTATCCACGTCGATGAGTCTCTTGGTAAGGATGACTGCCTTTGCCGGATCACTTTCGTTATCGTAATAAACCGGTTTCAGTTTACGTCCGTTGACACCCCCCGCCGCATTGACAGCATCGGCCGCGATCTCTAGGCCTCTCTTGACCGGGATGCCAAGGCTCGAGACCCGGCCTGTCAGCTCGAGATTCACGCCGACAGGATACGGAGCCAGTTCGGCAGTCTGCCCATAGCCGCTAACTAAAAACATAAGTCCTACACAGCATACGATCTCTACAAACCCCACTCTTTTCATGTTGCCTCCCCTTATTTGTGTTACGTCATTCCCCACGTGACGTGCTGCCCATAGGCCATTGTTTCTTTCTTTGTTTTGACCCTTGACCCTGGCCCCGTGCCCTGTCTCTCTAGCCTCCCAAATATGCCCGGCGGATCTGTTCGCTTTCCAGGACTTCACTACATGCCCCATGGAGCACCACCGCTCCTCGTTCCAGCACGTACACGTGATCCGCAATCTTCAGAGCTGCGCGGGCGTTCTGTTCTACGAGGAGGAGTGAGACCGCCAACTCGCTACAAATCTTCTTGAGTAGGCTCATCACCTCAGTGACGAGCACAGGCGATAACCCGAGTGACGGTTCGTCGAGGGCAAGGAGCCTGGGCCCGGCCATGAGCGCACGCCCCATAGCCAGCATCTGCTGCTGGCCTCCGGAGAGCGTGTCAGCCCTCTGTCTGATCCTCTCTTTCAGAATGGGAAAGAGCGAAAATATCATCTCAAGCCGGCTCTGGAGCATCTGTTTGCGGGCGCTGTTTTTCATGGAATAGGAACCGAGGAGCAGGTTATCCCAAACGGTCATGGTACCGAAGAGCTCTCTCCCCTCAGGTACGCTGGCAATGCCTCTTCCGATTATCTGGTTGGGTGGAAGTCCCGCGATGGGTTCGCCCCGAAACACGATACCTCCGCTCGCTGGGACGAGCAAGCCGGTGAGGGTCTTAAGGAGTGTCGTTTTGCCCGCACCGTTGCTGCCGAGGATGGCCACGACTTCGTTACTATAGACGCTCAGGTCAACATTCTTGAGCGCCTGCGCTTCGCCATAGAAGGTGCACACATCTCGAACAGCCAATTGGAGATCGGCGGGATCGCGCCGCGCCGGGACCGTGCATACGGGCGCAGTAATCTCAGCCATCAGGAGACCTCTTCACCGAGATATGCTTTGATAACCTGGTTGTTTGCCTTGATCTCGTCAGGTGGCCCTTCCGCGATCTTGTATCCTTCGTTGAGGACGATTATTCGCTGAGAGAGGCCCATGACAAACGGCATATTGTGCTCGATGACAAAAATCGTGATCTTCTTGCCCGCCAGGTCGTAAATGAGGTGAACGAGTTCGTCAATCTCATGCGCCGCTAGGCCTCCTGCCGGCTCGTCCAGCATGAGAAGCTTCGGCTTCATCCCCAGCGCCCGTGCTATCCCGACGAGTTTCCGTTCACCCAGCGGCAGCTTTTTTATGGGAGATAATGCCTTCTCTCTGAGGCCCACCAGACCAAGATTCTCCAGAGCCTCTTCCATGATTGTTTGTTCCTCCCGGCGCGCCCGAGGCAAAGAAAATCCCGTGGCAAACATGCCTTTGTGGCTCCTCGTGTGACAGCCTACCATGGCGTTCTCCAGGACTGTCATACTCGAGAAGAGTTCCTCAAGTTGAAAGGTCCGGCCTATACCCAGGGCGGCAATGGAGTGAGGCGGCAAGCCGGCTACGTCTCGGCCCTCGAAATGCGCACTCCCCTCGTCCGGGCAATGTACGCCGGTAATGGCGTTGACAAATGTGGTTTTGCCGGCACCATTTGGGCCAATCATGGAAACAATGCTTCCCTTCTCAAGAGTTAACGAGACTTCGTTGAGAGCTTTGATGCCGCCGAAGTGCTTGCTGAGACCTGTGACTTCAAGTATCGTCTCATCGGCCATAAGTGCTCATTCTCCTCTCATGCCGTAACCTGCCTGGAGCCTGCTATTTTTTTCTTTACCCATGCTGCGAACTGGTCTATCCAGCCGGTGATGCCGCCGGGCATGAAGATAAGTATAACAATAATCAGTACGCCGAAGAAGATAGCATCGACTTCAGCAGTCATCCTGGGGAGAATGTTACCAAGATACCCGTGGATCAGTTCTCGGAGCCAGGTAATAACGAAGCTGCCTATCAAAGGCCCGTAAATCGTAGTCCCGCCGCCGATGATGATCATGGTCACTAAATCAACGAGAAGAGGAAAGCCAAAAATACCTGGCTGCGTAAAGCGCAGGTAGAAACAGTAGATGCTGCCGCCTACGCTGGCGAGAGCGGCGGTTAGCATAAAAATTTGCAGTTTACACCGTGGGATGTTGACACCCATACTCTTGCTTGCCAACTCGCTATCTCGGAAGGAGCGAATGGCTCGCCCGACCCTGCCACCCATGACGTTAGACAAAAACCAGAGCTGGCCGAAGCAGAACGCCCACGAGAGGTAATAGTAGTGAACGTCCTTTTCAAATACGAATCCCGCGATCGAGAGGGGTGGGATGCCGACAAGACCTTCATGCCCCCCGGTGATGGTGCCCAGCTGACCGAGCGCGATCTCCACGATAACGAGCAAGCCAAAAGTTGCGCACGCTAAATAGAAGCCACGGAGGCGCAGTAATGGGGCGCCAATCACATAAGAGAGCGCCGTTACAAAAAGAGTGCCCACAATGGTACCTGCCCACGGCGGTGCTATGCCTTTCACCGCCAGTACCGCTCCGGAGTATGAGCCGAGGCCGAAAAAGGTTGGGTGCGCAAGGGAAAAGATTCCTGCCATCTCTAAGAGTAAACCCATGCCTACGGCCAGAGCGCCGTAGATGGCGATGAAACACATCGTGCCTATTACGTAAGAGCTTGAAGTGATCAAAGGAAGCGCGGCGATAATGGCTACTATCGCGATCCAGGGAAGGGTTGCTGGGAGATTCTCCTTCTTCACAATGGGCGCTTTCTTGTCTTAGGGGTAAGGCTTATGGTTTCAAACAAGAGGAAGAGGATCATGACGAGCAATGCGAACACGTCCTTCAAGCCTGAGGAGATAAATCCGGCACAGAATCCTTCCAGAAGTCCGAGCGCCAGACCCGCGAGGACCGTTCCGGTGATAGTCCACCCGCCGACGATTGCGGCTACCAATCCTTTCAACCCCGTGAGCATGCCGACTTCGTAACCTGTAAACGTGATGGGGGCGATGAAGATGCCAGTCACAGCGCCGAGAAACCCCGCGAGGCCGAAACAGAAGAGCCTCACCATGCTGATGTCTATGCCCATGAGACGGGCGCCGACCATGTTCACTGCCGAGGCCCTGAGCGCTTTCCCGAAAAGGGTGCGGTCAAGAAAGAGGGCCAAACCCGCGGTCACGAGTACGAGCAGGCAAAACACGGCGATCACTTGAGGTGTGATGCTTGCCCCGAAGATCTGGATCACCTTCGTTCCGAAGAAGGCCTCTATGGTGCGTGTCTCTGAGCCCCACACGAGAAGAACTATTCCCTTGATAACGGAAGCTGAAGCAATGGTGATCATCATGTAGGTCATCTCCGTGGGAAATCTCACAGGCCGGATGACCGCCCGCTCCAGGATTGCAGCGATAATAATTGTAAGAATGGTCGCAAGGAAGGCAGAAAAGGCCAGGCCTAACCCGGCCTTGTGCAACCCCCAGGTGAGCATGCCTCCCAGCATTACAAACTCACCGGTGGTAAAATTCAGCACGGTAGTAACGAGATAGACAAGGCTCCAGCAGATGCCGATGATTGCATAAATACTCCCACCGGTCATGCCGGAAATAGCGTACTGCAGAGCCTGCGATAGGAGCGTCAAGGGACCCCTCCGCTTAACAGGTTGAGGCAAGGACTAAAGCAAAGGTCGAGGCAGGAATACAGGTCGAGTTAAGGACTAAAACGAAGGTTAAGGTTAAGTAAACGCCACGCATTTCAGACATCCTTTCAATTCCTTTCATGACACTCTCTTAACCTTAGCCTGCAGCATCTCTTTCCTGTCTTTCCTCAACCTCAAGCTTGACCTGTCTTATCTGTTTCCTGTCTTTAGTAGACTCCGTATTCTCTCGTAAAATCGAACATGGCGCGGACGTTCTCTATCTTTGCATCATCCACGCCCGTTGCCGCATCCATTATGAATCCGCCACCTTTGCCTGCCACGTCGATAAGTTTTTTGCAGTATCCGCGTACGTCGTCAGGTGTGCCACCTACCAGAATCGAAAGCGGTACATTTCCGCGTATGCAGACCGTCTCTCCCAGCACTTCTTTTGCCTTGATCATGTCGGTCGCCTCAAATTTGTAGCAAGCTTTCCCGGCAGGGATATCTTTGATGACCTCAAGGCGCGAGTCGCATTTTCCTTCCCAGAAGGGGATCGGCACCAAATCCTCCCTGATGAGCGCTACCATCAGTTCCCGCAGCGTGGGCCAGAAAAACTTTTTGAACTGATCGAGGGACATGAACCCGTCGAGGCCTTTATGGAGCGGGATAAAAACACGCGGAATACCTGAAGCCTTAGCAGGCTTGACGCCCATATCAATGGCGTAGGGCAACAATTTTTCGCAGGCTTTCAAGACCGTATCAGGCTTTCGGTACATATCGAGCATAAGGCCTTTGGTCCCACGGAAGTAATCACCCAGAGTATCGAAAGGGGCCTGGGTGAAGCTTCCGGTTTGCATCGGAAAGCCCTCTTCTCTTGCCTTTTCTGCGAAACGGCGGGAATAGGATGCGAGGCGCAGCGCTTCTTTTCCTGCCTCTTGCAGGGCGGTCATTGCTTCGGCAGCTTCAGGGGACGCAAAAGGAATGAGATCAAAAGGAAATCCCATACTGTACGTTATGAGATTACGGAAAGGCTGCAGTGTCTCCAGCCCTTTCAGCTTGCCGCATATACGCGGCAGGTATCTGCGGATGAAGAAATCGGAAGGGTCGTCGAAAAACCACGCATACTCATCCGTCTTCATGTACTCACCTTCGACAAACTGATACGCGGAGTTCGGTCCGAGGCCGTGGCCGGCCCAGCGCAACTGCTTGAAGTCGACAGCCTCAAGCACGGGCCCCAGGAAAGAAAGAGGGTAGGGGCTTCGCTCCATGTCAGGCTGAAACTCCTGGGTTACCTTCCATTGCACGTCCCACAGTGCGTCCGGATCATACATGACCTCTCGGACGGTCTTGCCCGCGAGATATGCCGGCAGAAATCCCCAGGTGACTATGATGGGCACCCTGTCAGGGACGCGCAGTGCGATAGTGTCATTGACTCTCTTTTCCCTTTCCTTATATAGTTTCTCTGCGTTTTCAGTCATTTCGGACCTCCCAGTTGGGGCCGGATTGTTAAATCTGATGCATTTCTATTTACCATAACGGCCCCGCATCCGTAAAGCAATAACACAGCACTGAGTTGCCAGGTTGTTTCACTGGTTTTATTAGTCTCATTGGTTGCTGCCGGACAAATTGTGCTAGTCCGACCACCGATACGCTCGAAAGAAACTTACAGGCACAGGACGGACAAGGGCTGTGACCAGTGGAACCAATCAAACCAATGAAACCAATCGAACAACAATTTGTCTTGACAACCTATATTCTGCATAGTAGGGTAGTTCTGCAGACAAAACCAAGGTTCTATTAACTACCCCATGATGCGGAGCGAGAAGAAGACAGCAGACCAGCGGTATCTGGTACCCGCGGTAGAGCAGGCATCGAGGGTTCTTTTAGCTCTGGCCGGTGCCCGCTCGTCGCATATGAGCCTGACTGAAATCTGTGCCGAGGTGGGCATCCACAAGAGCAAGGCCTTTTCCATCCTGCACACGCTGCAGAAATTCGGGTTTGTTCAGAGGAACAGTGATGGGAAGGGTTATGCCTTAGGCCCCGGTCTGGTCAGGTTGTCGCGGAGGGTTCTTGACAATCTGAATGCGCCACGTCTTGCCGAGCCCATATTAGAGAAACTCGCACACAAAGCCGGAGGCACGGCAATACTTGGGTTAATAGCAGATAAAGGCGTTTTTGTGGTTGCAAAACAAGAGGGAAATCACGACATCGGGTACACCATTCGCATCGGTACTCGTTTCCCCCTCACCTACGGCTCCCATGGAAAGGCAATTGCCGCCTTTCTTCCCCCGTCAGAGCTCGACAAACTGCTTCAACAGAAAAAATTATATTTCTATGGAGAGTCTGGGGCTTTTAACCGTAAAAGACTTGAGAAGGAGCTTGGCCAGGTCCGGCGGGATGGCTTTGCGCTTGACCTTGGAGAAATGAGACCGGGACTTAGCGCGGTGGCTGCCCCGGTATTCGGGCCCGGAGCAGGCCCCATTGGCTATATTGTCGTGATCGGTCTTGTCTCAGAAGAAGCAGCACGCCAATTAGGACCGACCATCGCCCAAGCGGCCAAGTCTCTTTCACGGCAGCTCGGCGCTGATATGAAGCTTGTCTCGGCGGGGGACTAAGGTGTTCGCTTTTTTCGCGCTCGCGGCGCAAGCTTCGCTCGGGGGCGGCAGGATGGGTTTGACGGATTTCGAGGCGTCAGGAACCGGGATTCCGAGGCTGTACTGGTGTACGCCGAGGGATCACGGTGACGCAGCAACGAAGAAAGGCGCAAACCCTAATCGTGCCACCTCCGCGCGAAAAAACAAAAGATAAAGAGTTAAAGAAAGAAGGGAGGTAAAAATACTATGGCACCACGAACAAGAAAGAGTGCTGCAAAAATGAGCAGCGAGAAAGACCGCACCAGCCTCACTATTGACGGCGAGCCTTACGAACTGGAAATCGGTGAAGTTTTTGCCAACACGGTTCAATAGTGCTAAAATAGCCCAACTTTCTGAACTCTGAGAGAGGTAAAATGAAACCTTTTAAACATATAGACGCGACGACAATCAATGGAGCAATCAAGCTGAAGAGCAAAGGCAAGGCTAAGTTGATTGCTGGTGGTACCGACCTCCTCGGGACATTGAAGGACAACATACTCCCTGAGTACCCCGAGACCGTCATCAACATTAAGACCATCCCCAAGCTGAACTACATTAAAGAGGATGCCGCAGGACTCAAAGTAGGTGCCCTGACTAAGCTCGAGGATATCGCCAGGTCTCCCGTAATCAGGGAAAAGTATAAGATACTTGCTGAGGCAGCTGAGGCGGTGGCAACTCCGCACCTTCGCAGAACGGGAACTCTCGGCGGCAACCTGTGCCAGGATGTGCGTTGCTGGTACTACCGCTACCCGCACCGGATAGGCGGACGCATTGAATGCTATTTGAAAGGTGGCAAAGAGTGCTATGCCCAGACCAGGGAGAACCAGTACCATTCGATATTCGGAGGCCTGAGGTTCGCTCACACAGCTTGCCAATCAGCCTGTCCCGGCCACGTAAACATACCTACCTACCTGGGCCAAATTAGAGAGGGTAACCTCCTTGAAGCAGCTAAGGTCCTTCTTCAGAGTAACCCGATCCCATCCATAACCGGCCGGGTTTGTCCGCATTTCTGTGAACAATTATGCAATCGCGGTGATTTCGATGAGTCTTTGTCAATCAGGAATATTGAGAGATTCGTTGGCGACTATATTCTGGATAGCGCGGATGAAGTCATTGAAGAGCCCGGGAAAAACACGGGTAAGAAGGTAGCAATCGTGGGCTCCGGTCCTGCGGGCCTTGCCGCAGCTTACTACCTCAGGTTATCGGGGCATCGCGTTACTATCTTCGACCGGATGGAAGAAGCAGGGGGATTGCTAAGGTATGCAATTCCAACGTACAGGCTACCCAGAGATGTCGTGAGGCGCACAATAAAAATGTTTGAGAATATGGGAATTGAATTCAAGCTCAAAGCTGACATCGGCAAGAAAATCACTCTCAAGAACCTCAAGAAAAAATACGACGCCGTCTTCATCGGCACCGGAGCCTGGGATCCGTTATCTATCGGATTGGAAGGCGAGAAATCAGCCAAATTCGGGCTGGAATTTCTGGCCAATGTTCAAAAGGGAATTAAAAAAGCACCTGGTAAGAAGGTGCTGGTAATCGGAGGAGGCAATGCGGCTGTTGATGTAGCCATCACTTCATTGCGCCTGGGGGCCGAAGAGGTTACGATGGCGTGTCTCGAATGCAGAGAAGATATGCCGGCACTCCCGTGGGAAATTGAGCAGGCTGAAGAAGAAAATGTTAAGGCTATGCCCTCCTGGGCACCATACAAGATACTCAAATCCCGCGGAAAAATAGTTGGAATGGAACTCATCCGCTGTGCCTCAGTCTTTGACGAATCAGGGAGCTTTGCTCCAGTCTGCGACGAGACTGTCAAGACTACTGTTGACGCGGATGTCATCGTCATGGCTGTCGGATATTCGACCGACCTGAAATTTGTGGAAGGGGTTGTGAAGACCAGCCGCGGTCTCGTTGTGGCTAACTCTGAAACCCAGGCGACCAACGTACGCGGGATATTCGCCGGTGGTTCAGTGGCGCGCGGCCCTGCAACCGTAATTGAGTCAATTGCTGATGGCAAGAGGGCTGCAGCTGCCATTGATACATATCTAAGGAAAGGCGGAAAAGATAAAGGGAAGGCAGCCGAGCCTTTATTGAAATTCAACCCGGAATATTACAAGAGAACCGAGAAACTGAAGGCGCCCAGAATTCCAGTAAGTCAACGCACAGTACACACTGAAGACACTCCCGGATGTGGTGCGAACCAGATCGAGATTGAGGCGAACAGGTGTTTTAACTGCAGTTGCGTGTCGGTTAATGCTACTGATACCGGTGTAGCACTTGAGGCTTTGAATGCCAGGGTGAAGATTGCCGGCGCAAAGGGGAGCAGGGTTATACCCGTTACCGAATTTTTCGGCTCTTTCCCCAATGCACTCGAAGAAGGAGATATTGTTACAGAGATCCAGGTACCTGCGCTACGTGATGGTGTCAGGCAGACATTCGTTAAATTCCGGTTGCGTGAGGCGATAGATTTTGCCCTCGTCAGCGTTGCCTCCGTTATCACTACAGAGGATGGTATTTGTCAGGATGCGCGGATAGTGTTGGGTGCGCTTGCCCCACGTCCGGTACGGGCCCTCGCAGCGGAAAAAGTGCTGGTCGGGCAGCTGCTCGACGATAAACAGGCGGCTGCCGCGGCAGAGGCTGCACTTTCGGACGCGCTGCCGCTTGAGAAGAACAGCTATAAAATTCCCATTGCCAGGGAAATGGTCCAGCGTGCCATTGCAAATCTTGGAACATCAGGGGAATGAGGTCATTATGCCGGATAAAACAAAAATAAATCTGGAAGTCAACGGTAAGCAGTATGAGCTGATCATCGGGAAAGATATTACTGCATCGGATACGTTAGCAGAGACGCTTCGAAATAATTTGGGTCTGCTCGGTACGAAGATTTCGTGTGACCGGGGAGCTTGCGGCGCCTGCACCGTGATAATCAACGGTGAAGCCGTGCTGTCATGCACAATGCTCACTGTAGAGTGTGACGGTATACGCGTGACCACTATAGAGGGCCTGGAAGACCCCAAAACAGGCGCCCTGGACCCGTTGCAACAGTCTTTCATTGACCACACCGCATTCCAGTGCGGTTTTTGCACCCCAGGGATCATTATGACTGTTAAAGCCCTGTTGAACGAAAACCCGAAACCTACAGAGGACCAAATCAAGCTAGCCCTTTCCGGGAATTTCTGTCGCTGTATTGCACATTATGAAGTCTTGAAAGCTGTCACTGCTGTCATCGAAGGTGGGAATTATGGCAAATAACTACCGTTATATTGGAAAAGATACGCCACGCAAAGATGCAAGGAATATAGTCACAGGAAGAGCACAGTACGTGGATGATGTGCGTTTGCCGCATATGCTCATCGGCAGGGTGCTCAGGAGTCCCCTCCCCCATGCCAACATTAAAACTATAGATGTCAGCAAGGCAGCAGCCCTGCCCGGTGTCCACGCGGTGCTGACCTATAAAGATGTAACAGATGCCACCTGGGGTATCCCCACTCACATGAAGCTTCTGGATAAAAAGGTGCGTTTTGTCGGTGATGCTGTTGCGCTGGTAGCCGCTGATACCGCCCAAATAGCTGACGAAGCGGTTGAGCTTATCAAGGTGGAATACGAACCGCTGCAGGCGTGCTATAACGTCGAAGAGGCCATGCAACCGGGGCAGCCACAGCTGTATGACCAGTACCCTGAAAACGTTATTCCCCAGATTTCCAAGCTTTTGCAAAATGTAATCAAGGGAGATGTTGACCAGGGCTTTGCCGAGGCTGATGAAATAATTGAGGGCACCGGATGTTATGAGTGTTTTCCCAATCCATTACCTCCGGAACCGCCCGGCGTCGTCGCATACTGGGAAAGGCCGGACAAACTGGTGGCCTACGTGGCATGTCAATCGCTTGGTCTGAACAAATATCTGGCACAACCATTCTTCCGTATGGCAGATGCACGATTTATCGCCACACAGTGTGGTGGCAGCTACGGCACCAAGAATGCCAACATGACGCCAGTCGGTTTTGCGGCCGAACTATCGAAGGCAGCCAGACGGCCGGTCAAGATTTATTACACAAAAGAGGAACACTTCGCTGCCTATTCAATACGGCTTTCATGTCGCATTAATGCGCGGGTGGGTATCAAAAAGGACGGCACGGTTACGGCTGTCGCCGGAGACTGGCTTGTCAATACAGGCTCGGGTTCGGAAGCGGCGCCACATGAGATCGCTGTAGGCTCCGGTGAGCTTCAGCTGGCCTTGCGTTGTCCTAACTGGAATCTCCGCACCAAGGTGGTCCTCACAAACCGGGCGCCCACCGGCATTGTCCGGGGCTACGGCGGCCAGGAACTGAAAAGCTCTATTCTGCCTATCATGGGCATGGCAATGGAAAAGGTTGGCGTTGACCCGGTAGACTTCTTCAAGAAGAACTTCGTCAGGGCAGGCGATGAATACTTCTGGCGGAACGGCAAAAAGTACGTGTATCGAGGTGTAGATTTTTCCCCGGCCATTGATAATGGCGCAGCCAAATTTGGCTGGAACGAGAAATGGAAGGGATGGGGCAAACCAACGTCTGTCGATGGTAATAAGCGGCGCGGGGTGGGTGTGGGCATCCACAGCAACGCGGATGTCGGCGAAGACGACTCCGAAGCATGGGTAAAACTGACTCCGGATGGCCGTGCTCTCGTTTGTGTTGCGATTGCGGAGTCAGGGCAAGGCCAGCGCAGCAGTTTGTGTAAGATGGTTGCCGAGATACTGCAGCTTCCTTTAGAACATGTCAATATGAGCTTTCCGGATACAGATGGAAATCCGCACGAATTTGCCCTGGTGGGTTCACGGGGCACGTTTACTATAGGTTCAGCTGTCATACAGGCAGCTGAGGATGCCCGGCGCCAGCTTTTGGAAATGGCGTCCCGGGTGTTGAAACTCACACCCGAGGAGCTCGACACTGAAGACGGATGGGTATTTGAGATCAGGAATCCCAAAAACAGGATACCCTGGCGTAAAGCAACTGGTTTAACGACCACTCTCCTGGGCAAGGGCCGGTTTGACGAGGATTTCACGTTATGCAATTTTCTTTGCCAATTCGTCGAGGTCGAAGTTGATACTGCGACAGGCGTGGTTAAACTTTTAAACGTCCTCAACAGTGCCGGATGCGGTACGGTAATCTCTCCGAACTACCTCAACGGCCAGTTACACGGCGCCCTGGGAGCCGCAGGCCTGGACACAGCGATATTCGAAGGTGGTATGCTCGACCCCACTACCGGGCGAATGGTCAATTGCAACATGATTGATTATAAATGGCGGCCTTTCAACGACCTGCCTCATTTTGATAACATGTTTATGGAGACACCGATACCCAGCCACCGTTTTCATGCGGTTGGTGTTGGCGAGATATCCACCTCACCCGGCCCCGGTGCCGTACTTATGGCGGTTTACAATGCTATCGGGGTGAGAATAATGGACTATCCGTTCACCCCGGACAAAGTGTTGGAGGCGCTGGGCAAGATTAAGTAGTCTGCATCATTGGATTAGAAGTAACTGAAATCCGATAACGGCGCTGCTTGCAAGGTGGTAAGCATCGCGTCGTTGACAGCCGCATTGGCAAAGCCTTGAACATTGTCGCCACACTTTCAATTCGTGATCGTCATCTGTCACAGTAGCGTGAGCTTAATTTTTTCATGGAGGAGAGGACATGGCACGAAAGAGCGCAAGCTCAGTTAAACAGAAAGATCTGCAACGGCGCTCCATAAGTCTTACCGTAAACGGGAAGGTACACGAACTGGAGGTCGGCACGCGGCCTGACCAGGTGGATCCCTCGCATACGCTTGCCTTCACACTCAGGGAGACTCTCGGCCTCACGGGGACAAAGATAGCATGCGACGGTGGCGCGTGCGGGTGTTGCACTGTGCTCATGGATGGAAAGGCAGTGCTCTCCTGCATGATGCTCACTATTGAATGCGACGGGAAGAGCGTAACAACTATAGAGGGCTTAAGCGATGCGAGAGGAGAACTCGATCCGCTTCAGCAGGCATTTATCGATGAGACCGCCTTTCAATGCGGCTTTTGCACGCCCGGAATCATCATGAGTGCAAAGTGGCTTCTTGGAGAAAACCCCTCTCCTACTGAAGAAGAGGTGAAGGAAGCTCTTTCGGGCAACTTCTGCCGCTGTATCAGTCACTATCATGTGGTCCGAGCGGTGCTGGCTGCATCAGGAAAATTGAGATAAGAAAAATGGCGGCAAATTACAGGTTCATAGGGAAAAGAACGCCGCGAAAAGATGCGAGAGAAATCGTGACCGGCAGCGCTGCTTTTCTGGGTGATCTCAAGATGCACAACCTGCTGCACGGGAAAGTGCTGCGCAGCCCCTACCCGCATGCGTTTATCAAGAAGGTTGACAAGAGCAAAGCCCTGGCATTGCCGGGCGTGAAGGCGGTGCTCACGTACGAGGATGCACCTGATTGGAGGGGCGGTACACCGCGCGTGTTCCGTGTACTCGACAGAAGAGTCCGCTTTGTGGGAGACGCCGTAGCGCTTGTGGCGGCAACGACCGAGTCTATCGCGGAAGAGGCCTGCGGCTTCATTGATGTGGAGTACGAAGTACTGCCCCCGGTGCTTGATATGGAAGAGGCACAGAATGAGAGCGCCCCTCAGTTGTACGAGGAGTTCCCAAGGAATGTGGTGACGCCGGGTGCTCCTTTTTTAGGTCCCAAGAACCTGAAGGAAGTTGTGATGGGTGATGTGCGGGAAGGGTTCGAGGAGGCTGACGTCATTACCGAAGGCACCTGTGGCTACGAAAACATACCGAATCCCATACCTCCTGAGCCTCCGGGGGCAATTGGGTTGTGGGAGGAGCCCAACAGCGTGACTCTCTGGATTACAAATCAAAATCCCTCCATGGACAAAATCCTCCTCTGGCACATTATGGGGAGGAAGGTCGAGCTGAGGACCATCGGAGGCTACTGCGGCGGAAGTTACGGATCGAAGCAGATGTCCTGGCTCATTCAGTGTCATGCGGCACTCTTGAGCAGGGCAACGGGCAGGCCGGTGAAACTGGTCTATACCAAGGAGGAACAGCTGGCGGCATTTGTCCTGCGACCTGCAGGCAGGATGAAGACCCGGGTGGGCATGAAAAAAGATGGTACGGTCACGGCAGTGGCAGGCACGTGGCTCATCGACACGGGCTACTACACGATGATGACTCAGTCGCAGATCGCTGTCGGCTGTGGAGAGGTGCAGATCGCGGTGCACTGTCCCAACTGGGACTTGAAACCGGTTATTGTCTGTACCAATCGTAGTGCTTCCGGCAGTGTAAGAGGTTTTGGCGGCCAGGAACTGAAGTGTGCCCTCATCCCTCTTCTGAGTCTCGCTATGGAAAAGCTCAATCTCGATCCTTTCGAAGTCCTGAAGAAAAATTTCGTGAAACCCGGTGAGGGATACTACTGGCGGGACGGGATCTGGTACACGTATCGCGGTGTTGATTATTCGGCTGCCATGGATAAAGGCGCCGAAACATTCGGCTGGAAAGAGAAGTGGAAGGGCTGGCTCACGCCTACTGCAGTCAAAGGCGCCAAGCGTATAGGGATTGGCGTCGGTGCGCACGGAAACGCCGACATCGGCGAGGATGCATCGGAAGCCCATCTGCGTCTTCAGCCGGACGGCACAGCGATGCTCTTCTCCTGTCTGACGGAGCACGGGACAGGCCAGACGACTAATCTTCTCAAGATGGTTGCCGAAACGCTGCAGCTGCCTCTCGAAAGGGTCTCTCTGTCACCTTCCGATTCTCTGATCAACCCGTACGAGTTCGGTCCTGTGGGCTCCCGAGGCACGTACGCCATAGGGAGCTCTATCATAAGTGCAGCGGAGGATGCGCTGAAAAAACTTTTCGAGCTGGCTGCGCCCATGCTGGATGCAGACCCGGGCGAATTGGAGACAATCGACGGCATGATCTTCTCGAGGCGCAAGCCCGAGAAAAAGATCCCATGGAAAGCCGCAATGGGCGTCGACCGCACCATAATTGGTTACGGACGTTTTGAGCCTGACTATTCTTTGACCAACTGTATGATGACCTTTGTTGAGGTTGAAGTCGATACGGAGACCGGGAAGGTGAAGCTGCTGCGTGTGGTCAACGCAACTGATGCGGGGCGGATCATCGACCCCCAGGGGCTGGAAGGACAGATGAACGGGTGCCTCGGTGCAGCAGGGATAGACACCGCGATCTTTGAGGAGACGATCCTTGACCGTTCTACGGGGCACATAGTCAACGCCAACATGATCGATTATAAGTGGCGGACTTTTTCCGAACTGCCGGCAATCGACAACGTGGTCCTGGAAACGCCATTCCCAACGCACCGCTTCCACGCTGTGGGGGTTGGGGAAGTGGCCACCTCGCCGGGCCCTTCGGCCACACTCATGGCCGTTTCAAACGCGGTCGGCACCTGGCTGCACGAGTATCCTCTAACTCCGGACAAGGTGTTACGCGCGCTGGGAAAAACAGAGGATCCAAGAAAGAGAGGTTCGCAATGAAATCATTTACCCACTACGATGCGAGATCCGTCGGAGAAGCGGTTAAGCTTCTTAAGAATTACAAAGGGAAGGCAAGAGTCAACGCAGGCGGCACCGACCTCTTGGGAACCCTGAAGCAAGCCAACCTCCCTGAGTATCCCGAGGCGGTTATAAACATAAAGAGTATCAATGGTCTGGACGCGATCAAAGAGGATCGGGCAGGGCTTAGGATAGGCGCTCTGGCCACACTATCGGACATCGTCAAATCGCCGAAGGTTACCGGCGCGTACAGGGTACTTGCCGAAGCGGCCAGGTCCGTGGCCACGCCGCTAGTCCGCAACATGTGCACGATAGGTGGGAACCTTGCCCAAGATGTGCGCTGCTGGTACTACAGGTATCCGCAGCATATCGGCGGGCCCATCACGTGTCTTCGCAAAGGCGGCAAGATCTGTAATGCGCTCGCGGGCGATAACCGGTATCACTCGCTTTTCGGTGCTGCACCGCTCGATGTCTATCCTTGTTCTTCGGGCTGCCCTTCACACATAGACACGCCCTCGTATCTTGCCAAAATCAGGAGCGGCGAGCGCTCAGAAGCTGCACGCATTATGCTCGAGTTCAATCCGATTCCGGCGATAACCGGTCGAGTGTGTCCCATTTTCTGCGAGCCGGAGTGCAACCGGAGCGCAGTCGATGATTCTGTCGCAATACGTTGCGTGGAGCGCTCACTGGGTGATTATATCCTCGAGAATGAGCATGACTTCTACACGCCCCCCGAACGTGAATCAGGGCAGACAATTGCGGTGATCGGTTCCGGGCCTGCCGGTTTGTCCGCAGCCTATTACCTGAGAAAGTCCGGCCACCGCGTAACAATATTCGAGAAAATGAAAGAAGCAGGCGGCATGCTGCGTTACAGCATACCCTCGTACCGACTGCCGAAAGACGTGGTGAGAAAGCAGGTGGCTGCACTCGAAGGTATGGGAATCAGGTTCAAGCTCGGCATGACCGTGGGTAAGCAGATGACACTGGTGCAGCTCCAGGCGCGCTTCAGCGCAGTCGTTGCGGCTGGAGGTGCCTGGAAGGAAAGACCGCTCGGCATAAAGGGAGAGAAACTGGCCCTGTCAGGTCTTGCCTTTCTCAACAGAGTGAACGATGGTGACACCACATTGCCCGGAAAGAACGTGGCGATTGTCGGCGGCGGCAATGTAGCGATGGATGTGGCGCGCACGTTGCTGCGGCTCGGCTCCAGGCCCACAATCCTCTACCGGCGCACGAAAGACGAGATGCCGGCTTTTAAAGACGAGCTCGAGAAGGCGATCGAAGAGGGAATCGAATTTCAGTTTCTCACGTTGCCGACGGTCGCGACAAAAGAACACGGATCCATACGCGTGGCGTGTGTGCGCATGAAGCTCGGCGCCCCGGACGCATCAGGAAGGCCTCAGCCGGTGCCCATCCCCGGTTCTGAATTTAGCACGACATTCGATGCACTCATCAAGGCAATCGGCGAAGAGCCTGATCCTGCGATGCTCCCCTCCGAATTCATGAACACATCGCGGAGAAAAGGGTCCACAGCATATCTCAATAAATTGTTTGCCGCAGGAGATCTTGTAACAGGCCCGTCGACGGTCGTCCAGGCAATTGCCGCGGGAAGGGAAGCCGCGAGCCTCATCAACTCATTCCTGAAAATCGGTAAGCCGATGAATGGTCCGGTTAAAAAGGCGCCTGTCTTTAGCGAGCCATCCATCGTGACGACGGCACGCGTGAGTATACCCGAGGTTGCCGTATCGGAACGAATCAAGAGTCTCGAGATCGAGGATGTACAGGGACTCGCTGCAGGTGACATAGAGGCGGAGGCACGCCGATGCTTCAATTGCGGGTGCGTGGCAGTCGGACCGTCGGATATCGGCGTAGCACTCATTGCATTGGGCGCAACGGTCGTCACCACGAAACGGAGCATTGATGCCGAGACATTCTTCAGCACCAATGCGACCGAGGCAACGATACTGAGCCGGGATGAGCTCATCACGGAGATAAGGATTCCGAAGCAGCCCGAAGGAGCGAAGCAGAGCTTTCTCAAATTCACTTTGAGAGAACCGGTCGATTTTGCCATCGTCAGCGTCGCGTCCATGATCTCCATGAAAGATGGTCTGTGTGACGAGGCGCGCATCGTTCTTGGAGCCGTGGCGCCAACGCCCATACGGGCATTCGCTGCGGAAGCGATACTGAAAGGTAAGCCCATCGGCGAGGCTGTCGCTGCCGAGGCTGCTGCTGCGGCTATTACGAGCGTGATGCCGCTCAGCATGAATGCGTATAAAATACAGATAGCCCAAGCTCTCGTGAAGCGGGCCATCCTGGGCCAGCCTGCTTCATGAGTAACAGAGAGATCGCAGGCATCATGATCAGTATCATGATCAGCCTGCTACTGGCCGCGCTCGACAGCACCATTGTGGGCACGGCCATGCCCAAGATCATCGGCGACCTGCATGGAATGGAGCGTTATAGCTGGCCGTTTACGGCCTACATGCTCTTCTCCACGCTTGCCATCGTTGTCTTCGGCAGGTTATCGGACCTTTACGGTCGAAAGCCCGTCTTCCTATTCGGGATCCTTTTTTTTCTTTTCAGCTCCGCTCTGTGCGGCCTATCCCGGTCGATGCTTCAGCTGATCATTTTTCGGGGCCTGCAGGGGATCGGCGGCGGGGTGCTCGTCTCCAGCGCATTCATCATTGTCGGGCAGCTGTTTCCGCCCAGAGAGCGGGGAAAGTACATGGGATTGCTCGTCTCGATGTTCGGCCTGGCGAGTGTCCTGGGACCCGCTGTGGGCGGCCTGATCACCGACCACCTGAACTGGAGGTGGGTCTTTTACGTAAACCTGCCGTTGGGCGCCATTGCATGCATGCTGGTAATCTTCCTGCTTCCGCGCTTGCCGCCACTCACGGACCTCAAACACGTTGACTACCAGGGAACTCTCTTTCTGCTTTTTGCGCTTCTGCCGCTTTTCCTGGCGCTGACCTGGGCAGACACTGCGTATCCGTGGCTTTCCGTGCAGATCATCGGGCTGCTCCTTTTTTCGGCTCTCATGTTTCTGCTTTTCTTCAGTGCAGAGCACAAGGCTTTCCAGCCGATTCTGCCGCTCAGCCTGTTCAATAACTCAATCTTCGCGGTCTCCGTGGTGACCATGTTTCTATCGAGCGCTGTTATGTTCTGTGGCATCGTCTATATCCCGCTTTTCGTTCAGGCTGTCCTGGGGGCCAGCGCCACGGGCTCCGGAATGGTCACCACGCCGATGATGCTCGGTCTCACCTTTTCCGCAATCCTCACCGGGCGGATAATATCAAGGACCGGGCGTTACAAAGCACTGGCCGTTATCAGCTTCTGTATTGCAGGCGCCAGCCTTGTATTTCTGTCCCGGATGAACACAAGAACAACGCTGTCGATTATCCTTTTCTACTCAGCTCTGTTCGGTATTGGCTCTGGCATGGTCATGCCCAGCTTCAACATTGCGGTTCAAAATGCGTTCCCCCTTCGTGATCTGGCTCTGGTCACCTCTTCCCTGCAGTTCTTCAGGAACATGGGCGCTACGATCGGGACTTCCGTCTTCGGTTACGTGATGAGTGCAACGATGAAGAGCGGAATAACCAGTATCGACCTGAGTGGAGTCTCTCCCCGGATTGCGAACGTTGTTACCAACCCTCGGATGCTCTCCAATCGCTCAGGGCTCGGAGAGATCAGGGCGCACCTGCCCGATGGTCTGCTTCCCCAATTTGACCGGCTGTTTGACCAGGTGAGGGGCGTGATGTCGCATTCCATTCAGGAGATCTTCTTCATCGGGCTGATTGTAATGGTGATCTCCCTGGTCGTTACCCTGTGGCTCAAGGAACTGCCGTTGCGCAGGGAAGAAGTTTCCTTCACAGAAAAAGAATGATTCCCGCGCGCCTTTCAACGGGACTACCGGTGGGTTACGTGATTGCTGCGGAGACTCATCGCAAAAAAGGGCAGGGCCACTTCTGACCCTGCCCTTTGGTTACGGCTGAAAATCAGTCTACTTCTTAATCATCCTTCGCATGCCCACAAGGCCGATGAGGCCGGAGCCAAGGAGAAAGAGCACGCCGGGTTCGGGGACCGGGCTGAGGTCGAAGGCCTCGACGGTCGTACACCCAGTTACAAACGCAACTATGCCGCTCACCTCCGGGTTAACCGCGAGGGCCGCGAGTCCAACATCGTCTGTGGGCATACTTACGCATGTGGACCCACCTCCCGGGCAATCCACTAGCACAAGAAGGCCGTAAACGCCCTCACTGCCGCCGTCCAGACCTGGAACCTCCGGCAGTCGACCACCGGTAGGGCTTGGAAAGTTCATTCGGTAAGTATATTGGGTGGTGAAATCGTATATATAGCCAGGTTCAGCCACACCGTTAACCACAGTTGGAGTATAGCCATTGAGAAGCACGGACGCCTCGGACGCAAAAACTATATTATACGGATATGTTGGAGCCGCAACACCCCACACGGCCGAGTTCCAATAGCTGGAGTCCCTATAGGCCCCAACGCCGTTAGGATTGTCAGGAAGGACAAAGTCCGTGGCGGCGACTATCCCCGGTACGGCCAGAAATGCAACTACACCGCATAATGCCATTAGCAGCACATATGATTTTTTCATGCCCCGTATCTCTCCCACCAATTTTCTCTGTTGAGAAGACTCTTCATTCTATTACTTATCTTAACGCCTCGTGGTCTTGAAAAACAATTGGTCACAGGTTTATTTCTTATAGGCAGGAGGGTTTAACCCAACCGGCCTTTTTATAGCAAATCCTTTCCCTCATTTCCTTCAGCGATGCTGGTACTCTCTTCATGTCCAGATTTTTCATGGATCCACTCTCGATTTCAATTTGCGTGCCGAAAATCCTATATTTTCTAACCATTTAAAATTGCTAGTCCTTCGGATAAGAGTAGAAAATCTTAAGATTCAATAAGATCGGAAATTTGTAAAGATATCCGACACCTCGCAGGCGGCCAGGAGCCAGCTTATAATTGCAACATATTGAAATTATTTAACAAAATTGAAAAAATCTTCACAGATTGTTCCTGCAAGGTATTCTTGCGTTCTTTGCGGTTTGCGTGCGCGGAGCATGTATAAGCTTGGGTTTGACTCCTTAAAAAAGCGCCCATCAGGCTACGATGGGCACTTTCAGTGTCTCTCTGCTCCGGGGCTTTATCCGCTATTTTCTAACTTGCTCTTCTCCTGTAGAGACCTAATCCGGCGAGGCCAAAGCCGAGAAGGAGTAGCGATCCGGGCTCGGGAAGCGGCAGGTTTCCTTCAACCACGTCGTTGCCGCAGTACATCGTCCAATGCAATCCCACGTTGGTGCTGTTCTTCAGGAAAGGGTCACTGGAGTTGGAGGGACTAATGTCAAACGTGAAGGTCATACTGGAGTTGGGGCCACTGTTTGTATCAAAAGTGACCATGGCGTCCTCAATAGGGGCGCCATAACCGCCTTGATAGGCCTGGTAGGCCCGGCCGTTGTTAGTGGGGTCAGAATTGTTGGTCATTGTAATGGCACTGAAATTGAGGGCGTAGACCTCAGCGGTGCATACGCCGCCGGCCCTACAGAGTACATCCCCAACTACATAGTTCCACCCCTCGGTATTAGTAAGGACGCCATTCTGATTAAAGGAACCAAAGATATCATAAGGATCGTGACCGGAGGAAGTAGTATTGGTGGGGTCGTTCTGTTTGTTCGACACTTGCCATCCCCCTGAGCTGATATACAGGTCCCCAGAATTGATCGAAGCATTAGGCTGTGAGAACCAGTTGCCAACTACCTTAACCGCCATAGTATTTCCAGTGATTGTAACGTCTAAGCTATCGACGGCATAATCAACACCACCGATAACATCTTCCCGGGAAGGATATTGCGCTTCCCATAACCCTCCCCAATAGGAATCGTTGACGACAGTCGTCTGGGCCATTGCCGCGGTCGGCCCTATCGCAATGCTTAACAAAATCAATCCAATAATCGGGAACATCTTCATGGCAGCCCCCTCCCCTCCACTGGAGTGGATAGCCTTTTCATCCGAATCATCGTGGCGGAGACCCTCATTCCACAGCGATACAATTTGCGTACCGAAAGTTGCTTTTATTCATAACTATATGAATATACAGTACTTTACCATGAAAAACGAAAATTGTGAAAATGAAAATAATCAGAAATTTGTAAAGTTGTCCGACATCTGGCGGGCGACAAAAAACCACGCTGAGGCATAACCCACTGAAATCACATGAAAATTATTTGAAAATGGTCAAAATGTTTGTGTAAAGGATTCCTACGGTTCTAAGACTTGCGTACGTAGAACCCAAGGTTCAGGCGGACCTCATAAAAAAGCGTCCACCACCCGATGGCGAGCGCCTTCGATCTCTCTCTGTGCAGAGAAGCTTTATATGCTGCTTTCCAACCGCCTCCTCCTGTAAAGACCCAGTCCCGCGAGGCCGAGGCAGAGGAGAGGCAGGACGCCGGGGTCGGGGACCTGCACGTTATCGTTCGCAACGTAATAGGTATATTGGGTCCAGTTACTGGGCGCTGGATAATCGGAATTCCACGTGTCTGGAACAGTATAATGCGTCCAATCTGGTACCGCTGGGTCCCAGCCGGGCCAATTCATATTTGGTGGCGTGTATGGGGTGTAGATTTGGTTAGCATTTTCGATTATCACCTTTGCATTCTCCGCATAGAAAGCACTAATAATATTTCAATCGTTCTCTTGGCAAGAGGCACTGGGATTGTTGGGACCGAGGGCACTGCCTGTCTCGAAGGGGAGAAGGCTGATAGAAGGCTCTGAGGCGGAGGCGACCAGTTTTTCTCACGCATCAGTCTTGAATGTTACGAATGTCGCGCGCGAGTGCCAGGTTGAACGCAAAACAGTCGAGGGTTACCTCGACATTCTCGAGGATATTTTGCTGGGTTGGCGTCTCGAGGTCTTCACGAAAAAGGCAAAGAGGTAGCTCGCTGGCCACCCGAAGTTTTATTTGTTCGATGCCGGTGTGTTCCGTTCTCTCAGGCTGGCGCTGAGGCTGACTGATAAAGGTGTGCTAGTACGGGGCGCATAGCACCTGCGAAGAAAACGGTTGCCGTGACCAGGAAGGATGATGATGACCGGCTGTACTGTCAGGAGTAAAGAAGCGGAAGGGGGGACCGGTCAGGAACCAAAGGGGAGGCCTGAGCGCCATAGGTGTTAACTTAAGGAATTAAAAAAGAGCGGCTTTCGGGCCGCTCTTTTTTTCTTGCATGGGACCGATAGCATAATATATGCTATCGGTA
>DATFYE010000004.1:0-5034 GCA_035315185.1 Syntrophorhabdales bacterium
AAATATGGCAGAGAAGCGTGCATTGATACTCCATCCAAAGGACAATGTGGCCAGCGCCCTCGACGACGTCCTTCCGGGCGAAGCCGTTGAGGCAAGGTTGGGAAAGGACGTCATGATGATCGAGGCACAAGAACAGGTTCCTTTCGGCTTTAAGCTGGCGGTGACAGAGATTGCCCCTGGCGATCCTATCATCAAGTACGGTGAAACCATCGGACACGCCAGCCAGCCCATTAAACGGGGTGCCCTTATCCACATCCACAACCTCGCGGGAGCGAGAGGACGTGGCGACCTCCGGAAGAACGCGTGAAGGAGGAAATGAGGATGGAATTCCTTGGTTACGTCCGTCCGGACGGCTCAGCGGGTATTCGAAATCACGTGTTGATAATCCCCGGTGGACTCATAGCCGAAAAGATCTGCGCGTTCGTGCCGGGAACAAAGACCATAGCAATGGCAAAAAACGGTGGGGGCATGACCTCCAGGGACCGCGAAGCCATTGCCCGCACACTCTTTGGGTTAGGGCTTAATCCCAATGTGGCCGGCGTGATCCTCCACAGCGGCAATTCGGCAGCAGGCTATCCGGAGCTCCGGACCGAGCGTCTCGCCTCCGAGATCGCCAGGTCGGGAAAACCCCTGGAGATTCTCAATGTGAAGGCTGAAGGCGGCCCATTGGAAGCGATACAGAAGGGCATCAGGCTTGCCCGAGAAATGGTGCACCACGTGTCAAAGCTCAGGCGCGAGCCGGTCGGCATCGGTAAGCTGTCGCTGGGCGTCAAGTGCGGCGCGTCAGACCCGACGTCCGGCATGGTAGGCAACCCAGTTGTCGGCTACCTCTTCGACCGCGTGGTGGAAGCGGGCGGCACTGCGATGTTCGGTGAAACGACCGAGATCATAGGCGCAGAGCATATCCTCTCAAAAAGAGCGGTCAACGAGCAGGTGGCGAAAGATATCCTGGAGGCTGTCCGCGTCGTGGAGGAACGAGCACTCGCCACCGGTGAAGACATCCGGACCATGAACCCCGTGCCCGAAAACATAGCAGCCGGGATATCGAGCCTCGAGGAGAAGTCATTGGGTGCTATCTATAAAGCCGGGCACCAGCTTATCCAGGGGGTGCTCAAGTACGCAGAGCGGCCCGCTGAGCCCGGTCTCTATCTGGTCGACAACTGGATGGGCATCAACTCGATTTTCCCCGGCTTTGCAGCAGCCGGCAGCCAACTCACGCTATTTCAATTCGGCGGCGGCGGCGCTGCTCTGGACCCCTGGCACGCGCCGTCACCCGGGGTGGTGACACCCTTGCTCTGGACCTCCGCTAACCCCGCTACCTGGGCCCGCACCATGGAGGGCCTCGACTTTTACTCCGGTACGGTCATTGAAGGGAAGGAGAGTCTTGAAGAAGCGGGTGAGCGGCTGTTGCGACTGGTGGTCGATATCGCGTCAGGCACGCTGACCCGGGGCGAGACGATCAACTTCGCCGACCCGATAGAGGTATACAGTCTGGATCCGCTCTTCTGACGTCCGCGCAAGACTGCTCGGTTCGGCTTACGCTGGGGAAAAGTATTCGTTCTGCTCACGCCACACTCCAGTAATGGGCGTTTACTGAATCTACAGCCTCTCAGACAATTCTAACGTGATCCCCTCCGGGCCGGAAAAGAAGGTTAATTTTCTATTCTTGAATTCCATGATGTCGTTTAAGAATTTAACGCCCTTCTCCCTTAATCTTCTTACTTCTTGTTCTATATTGTCCACCGCAAAGCAAAGATGGTTATATCCCATTTTATCGAGTCTCGTGATGTTTGGATCAGAAATGGGCGTAGGCTTGCGGTATTTGAGCAATTGAATCTCCTGTTGCGGAGAAGAGCCATCGAGGACTAAGGTAACATGTTCCGCCTCTATGTTATCCACTCCCATATAGGTAGAGAATTTATCTCCGGATATGACGGCTGAAAAATCCTCGCGAAACCCCAGGAGTGCAAAGAACCTTTTCGCCTCATCAATATTGCTCACTACAATTGTGCAATGGTCGAAGTTTTTTATCATGAGCGCCTCGCTCCCCTTAAACTAACTAACTGTAATCACCGATTCTAAAGGGGTCAAGCCGGCCCTTTGCCAAGCCTGAGTATCCGTTCGCCCTCATGATGAATATGGATTGTGCTTCCTCTGGAAAAATGCTAAAGCATAAAAGGATTGTTGAAACCACATTGAGGAGGTGAAATGCCGAACTATAATGCGAACTTGAGGACCCACATGGGGTCAAGTCTTTCGTTGTAGCATCCGGTGTTGTTCTCTTATGATCCTGCTCACGGTCGTGTAGTGAAGGCGCACGTGATCACCGACCTCTTTAAGGTTGTCATCCAGGACGCGGGAGGCCTTGGCCTCTTCGATAAACCTCTTGTCACCCAAGAAGATCTGCCCTTTTAGATCGTTCCATGGGGACCTGCCGTCTATGCCTTGCAGGACGAATCGTTGGTAACGCACTTGTTCGTGCGGGCCGCGGGACGCTTTTAACTAGCTTAACCTTCGCCTTCTAACTATCGTCATTGACACTCCTGCCGTCGAGACACTTAAACGTCGCGCAATTTCTGCATGGGACACGCCGAGCCTGTGCGGTCAGACTTGTCCTCATCACATTGTTGGGAGTCGCATGGAGGTAGCAAGGCGAAATGGCCATGCAGGCTTATTTTGCGATGTGCGCGGCTGAGGACCCGTCAGAGGTGAACCGGATCCGTAAGACGCTGCTCGAGTACTGCAAGCTCGACACGCTGGGAATGGTGAGGCTTTTGGAAAAGCTGAGGAGCTTATGAAGCTCTCTGCATGACTTTATTTGAACGAGTTGTTCCGAGAGCCCCGATTTGCGCATCACTTTATTTGAAAATTGGAAGTTGTCCATTTTCGAGGTGGCCTAATTTTCCTGGATGGCGTTTGCATGAGTTTATTTAAACGCAATATCGCTCCTGGGTTCTCTCCCTCGATACGTAACACAATAACACTCTCTTACGCCAAGTACTTCCTTGAAAATTCTGTTGGCGAGCACGAATTTTCAAGGCAACCGATGCGGAGCGCATTATCCGATTTGAAACTACAACGGCTGGACCTTATTCATGCCGGTGATAAGACGTTTCCACTGAGCGAAAATATTCGGGCCGTGGCCGTGACACGCTTACTCGATGATCTTAAGCCCCTGCGGTAGGCCCCTTTTCTTCTTTCCAAAGTACAAAAAGAAGAACACGCACGAGATGACCCCCAAAGCCTCTGTCGTGTTTCGCGTGCCGCCAACGTCCTATGATCTGCAGCCTATCATGTCGATCGTGGCCCTCCAGTTGTTCGCATACCACATAGCGAATAGGCTGGGCACGGATGTGGACCAGCCACGGAATTTGGCAAAGTCGGTGACAGTCGAATAGGGGCGGCCAGTTAGAGCACGCTTTATAGTTATTTATACGCCTGTATATTACATTGCGCGTACCGGCTTCCTGAACTAAACGAAACCAGTTCCTCGACGATTATACCAACTTATACCTGGTAATCGTTCACACGAAGCGTCCATAAGAGGGTAAAGATTTCCACACAATCTTCTCAGAAATAAGTTCAGGGGCAATCTTCTGACAAAAATAACCCCTTGACAAGATTCTCCCCGTTACTATAATTGAGACGTATGAGTATTGCACACTTCTGTTGTACAGAGCATTTGATGTATGTTGTCCGGACTTCTCGTGTTGCTGTCCGTCCCTTCTCGTGCCCGAGGAGGAAAGAAGAGCGTTTGTCCAGGCAATAGAGGACGGTAATGGAGAGCTGGTAACAGAATATCTTATGGGTTATCTTGGGACGATGCTTGGATTCGTCAATAGCATTAAATCTTCGGATGATGATACTCTTACGGAAAGTGAAAAAGTTCATATTATTTTTTCGAAACCGGAAGGGATAGCGTGAGTATCAATAAGAAAACGAAAGACTTCTGGGAAGACTGCCATAACAAACAGATAGTCCCATCATTGTCCGGATGTGGCTATGAGGAAACTATCAAGTGGCTCCAAATCGAAGACCTGCTTAAACCGGGGATGACAGTACTTGAATTCGGAGTGGGTATGTGCTACGTCACCAAGGGATTCAAGTTAAATAATTTCAAAGTAAGTGCTCTTGATATATCCGATAAAGCATTACAAAATGCTAAAGAATATTGTGAAGCTGTTTATTCATTGGATACCATAGAATCTTTACCATCGGATTACTTTGATATCATACTTTGCCATAATACGGTTCAACATATTCCGACTGACAGTCTTAAATTGGAGCTGCAACAGTGTATCAGGTCCCTCAAACCGGTCACCGGTATCTTTGCGGTGGAATTCGTCTCAGCATATGACATTGAGGACACTGGGGAAAATCCTAATATCGAATCTATCTCTTCGGGAATACTTTGCAGGTCCGTGAATTTTATGCAATCTCTTATTCAATTATATAATGCAAAAAGTAAAATTATGTATAGTGCGGAGAATCTTAAGACAAATTCGCCTATTACCGGCGCACACATATTACACATCTATAAGGAGTAGGAAAGTGAAAGACAAAGAATGGGCAAAGCATCCAAAGTGTAAGGAAATATCTGTTGTCCTACTCAAGGCCCGGCAAACAGGCGCTACAACGCGCACCGGTATCCACGAATGAACTTGTTACATCCATCGTAGGGGAACTCCGGACAATTTATCCCGGTGGGGAGGTGCCACATTCTATGTCACACTGCCGAGGGTATCGGAGGCATTGCAAGCCCGTTAGTCAACGACCCACGGTTCCACGGATTGCGCGAAATTGCCGCGCTCCCCGCGAGCTCTCGTGTTGCCGCCATTACGATTGGTAATGCGCAATCCCCTTGTTCTTCCTGACTTCCATGTTTGCAGGTGTACAGAGGTGGTCTAGGTTCTCCAGACAGTATAGGGCAGGTCTTAGGTGGTGAGCCGCCCTCGTTCACATCGCTTCCTTCGCCCCGGGCAGCGTGCTCCAATACACCTCATCAGGTGTTCTGTTGTCAAGCCCTTGATGACG
>DATFYE010000005.1:0-24036 GCA_035315185.1 Syntrophorhabdales bacterium
TACCATGGTGATGATCTTATCCAATCCTTGCCCTATAAGCTACCGGCTCATGTATACAACTAACCCTGGTATGGGTAACCGATGTTGTGGCATAATTTAGCATTAGACTCGGGTGCACGATGTTCTGTCCTTTGTGACATAGTATACACTGAAATGTGGCGCGTGTCAGGCTTCATACTCACCTGACATCGAAATCGCACTACCGCTCTTTATAAGTCGTACCACCCGTCCTAAAAGTTACATAAAATGATCCCTGACGCCACAAAACATCGAAACCCCTGGCCTCAAGACCCTGCATTACTGGCGCAATCACTCTTTTGCCTTGACACCTTTTGAGGGCATAGTATACTGAGAACGATCCGTGCAGCGGCTCGCCAGGAGAGATGGCATTGGAAATCATGGATGTGCTTGACGCGGTGAAGGGGAGAAGGTCGGTCACGTTCTTCGAAGCTGACCGCACGATTCCTGACGGTACGTTACAAGAACTTCTGGAACTCGCCAACCTTGCCCCGTCGTCTTTCAATCTCCAGCCGTGGCAGGTCGTTGTCGTACGGGATCCTGAAAGAAAAAAAATACTCCGTCGATATGCACTGGACCAATCTAAGATCGAAGAGGCATCCGCGGTGTTGATCGTTGTTGCGGACCCTGATGTTAAGGTAAATCTTGATAGCATGCTGGACAGCTGGGAAGAACTTGGCTACATCAAGAAAGCAAGCAGGGCGACAATAACTCACATGGTGCGGACGCGTTACGGACCCGAGGGCAGTTTTGAACGAAAAATATTCGCCGCAAAGAATGCTGCTCTGTTTGCCATGAGCCTCATGCTTGCGGCCAGGGGATTAGGCCTCGAAACGCATGCGATAGATGGGTTCGATGAAAGGCCAATGAAAAAAGCGTTTGCCATTCCGGACGATAAACTCGTGCCCATGCTTATTGCAATCGGGTATCTGAGGAGCAACGCTGTGCTCTTGCCGCGAGCCTTTCGGCGGCCCTTTGAGGACTTTGTCCACTTCGAGGTCTACGGCGCGGACCAGGCCCCAGGCTAACCCTGAAGCTATACCGATTTGCATTCAAGCTGGAGACCGAGGCGGCAGCGAGGAGCCCCACCCGCACGCGGGTACCCGGGCGTACTCAGAAGTACGCCGAGGAGTGCGACGCAGCGACAACGAAGGTATACACTTGAAGGCAAATCGGTATTATCGTATTATGTGGGCGATTCTTTCCCACCGTACATGGTGAAGCAAATCTCCTGATCTGTCATCCCAGGAAAAGTAAAGAATGACGGCCCTTCCGATAAGTTCGTCTCTCTTCACGAAACCCCAGAAGCGGCTGTCGAGGCTGTTGTCTCTATTGTCACCCATGACGAAATAGCAATCTTTGGGCACAGTCACAGGACCGTAATTATCCCTCTCTGAAAAATTACCCGGGATGATGTTGTGGTCAGTAAACCGGGCTTTCCGGTCATCTACCTTCAACCCGTTGACATAGACGACCTTGTTCCTGATTTCAACCGAGTCACCCTCTCTCGCAATCACTCTTTTTATAAAATCCTTTGAATGGTCTGCAGGATAGCGGAAGACGATAGTATCACCAAGCTTCGGCGCTCCGAGATTGAGAAGGACGAGGTCGGAAAAAGGTACCTTCATCACGTAGCTTAGCCTGCTCACCAAGAGGTAGTCACCTACGAGGAGAGTCGGCTCCATCGAACCGGACGGGATAGTGAACGCCTCTACCACAAAGCTTCTGACGAATAGAGCTAGGAACACCGCTATGAGGAGAGACTCTACGTATTCTCTTGTTCTGCTCTTTGCTGCCATTTTTGCTCCTTATGCACGGTTGTCGCAAACCTTTATTTTACCTTTTTTTGTTCAATTTTTCATTCTCGTCCGAGGCTCCGCTTCACGAGCATTACATTGCCACCAGGAGCGTTCCTGCCCTCGGTGTTGCAGACTGAGCAACAGCTTGACAGTAAGCGGTATCGGCACTATATGTAGATTACACTCCCAATTAGAACCGGCTGGCCAGCACGAGATTGCAGGGATGAAACCTATATTCTTCTATCGGGCGCTCCTGTTCATCACCATCCTGTTTTTGTCCTGGTGCGCGAAGGTCGGGCCCGATTTTGTCCAACCGAACGTCGACGTGTTGCCTAACTGGATTGAGGCGGGAGATCGTCGGATAGATGGCGGCCCAGTGGATCATCATCCCGATCTTTGATTCGAAGTCCAGACTGGTGAGGAGGCAAATCCCAAATCCCAATGTCGAAACTCCAAACAATATCAAAATTCCAATCTTCTAAATTAAGAGCGCCCACGTTCTGCCTGATCCTCTGTTCTTGCATCCTCGCCTTGGGAGCTTGCCGCCAGAGGCCGCCTCTCCCACCGCCTCCGCCAACGGTTACGGTTGCCCAGCCTGTGCAGCGAAGTGTGACCGACTATATCGAGTTGACAGGCAATACGCAGGCCATCATGACGGTGCAATTGGTGGCGCGGGTAGCAGGATACCTTGAAAAGGTACTCTTCCAGGACGGACAGGTCGTCAAGAAGGATGAGCTGCTCTTTCTCATTCAGCAGAACACCTACCAGGAGAATCTGCGGCAGGCCGAGGCTGCAATCTTGCTGCAAAAGGCTCAACTGGAATACGCGCAGACAGAGTTGCTGCGTTATTCCAACCTGTTAAAGCAGAAGGCCGCCTCTCAAACCGACGTGGACAACTGGCAATACCAGAGAGATTCAGCGAAGGCCAATCTTATGGCAGCGGAAACAAAACGAAATCTGGCCCTGCTCGATCTGGAGTACACCGAGGTGAGGGCTCCTTTCGATGGCCGTATCGACAGGAGGCTCGTGGACCCCGGGAACTACGTCGGTTCCGGCCAGGCCACTGTTCTTGCCTTGATTAACCGGATTGATCCTATATACGTCTACTTTACTATAAGCGATCTGGATCTGGCCCGTCTCATGAAAGAGGCCCATTGGGTGCCGGGAAAGGCTCGCGCCAGGGCATGGCCTGTCTTCATTGGCCTGCCAGGCGAACAAGCTTATCCGTACCAGGGTCAGCTCGATTTTGCCTCCATCAGCCTTACTCCCACAACCGGCACGTTGCTGATGCGTGGCATCTTCTCAAATCCCGACGGAAAGATCCTTCCCGGTCTCTATGCTCGTGTGCGCGTACCTGTCAATGAGAAGGTTGCCCTGCTGGTTCCGCAAGAGGCCGTGGGAGATGATCAGGCTGGCTCGTACGTGTTGGTAATGAACGGCGAGAATGTCGTGCAACGCACCAATGTTAAGACCGGCACTCTGGCAGCCGGTATGCGAGTCATCGAAGAAGGTCTGACGGGAAAGGAGTGGGTTGTTGTAAATGGCGTTCAGAAGGCATTCCCCGGACGGAAGGTGACCCCGGAAAAACAGGAACCGGCAAAGGGGGCACAGGGATGATCTCTAAGTTCTTTATCGAGCGACCCATCCTTGCGAATGTCCTCGCTGTCGTGACCATCATTGTCGGACTGGTGAGCTACTACCGTCTGCCGGTGGAGCAGTTTCCTCCGATCACTCCGCCGACTATTCAGGTAAGCACCAGGTATCCGGGTGCGAGTGCGTCGGTCATTGCCGACACGATAGGCGTACCCATCGAGCAGGCCGTCAACGGCGTTGAGAATTCTATCTACATGTCGTCAACGAGTTCGAGTGACGGGTCGTACACGCTGACCATCACCTTTGACGTGGGGACAGACCTTGACAAATCGCTCACCCTCGTCCAGAACCAGGTTAACAGCGCGCTCGCCCAGCTCCCGGGTGATGTTACCCAGCAAGGGATTACGGTGAAGAAGGTTTCCACCAACATTCTGCTGGTGGTCAGTCTTTACTCCGAGGACAATCGGTTCGATGAAGCCTTCCTTTCCAATTACGGCGTTATCAACATGCTGAACCCGCTGGCAAGGCTGCCGGGCGTGGGTCAGACAAGGGTCTTCGGGGCCGGCCCATACAGCATGCGGGTTTGGCTGGATCCTAACCGGCTCAAAACATTCAATCTCACGACCACTGACGTTCTAGGCGTCATCCGTGACCAGAACGTGCAGGTCGTGGCCGGTCAACTGGGCGCACCTCCGGTGCCCACGGACCAGGTTTTCCAGTTCACCATTAACAGTCTCGGCCGGCTTTCCAATGTCGGTCAGTTCGAAAACATCATTGTTAAAAGCGACCCCGGCCAGAGTGCCCAGATAGTGCGCCTCAGGGATGTTGCCCGCGTCGAGCTGAGCCAGCAGTATTATTCAAACTTTGCCAATATAGGGGGAATCAGGTCAGCCCAGGTCGTCATCTTTGCCCTTCCCGAGGCCAACGCCATCGCCGTGGCTAACAGGGTCTACGAGGCCGTGGAGGAGATGAGCAAGGATTTCCCCGAAGGTCTGAAGTACACGATCCGCTACGATACCACAAAGTTCGTCCGGGGGGCTGTGTCCAAGGTTTATGAGACCCTGTTCGAAGCGGGCATTCTGGTCCTGATCGTCATCATGGTATTCCTGCAGAGTTTCCGGGCTTTGCTCGTTCCCGCCACTACCGTCCCCGTAACGATCATCGGAGCTTTTATGGCGATGATAGCGCTCGGTTTTACCATCAACCTCATGACACTGTTTGCTTTGATCCTCGCCATCGGCATTGTGGTGGACGATGCCATAGTTATCGTGGAAAACAGCGCCTATTACATAGAGAAGGGGCTCTCGCCCAAGGAGGCCGCAATAAAGGCCATGGGAGAACTGACCGGCCCGATTATTGGCATCACTATGGCCCTCGTCGCGGTCTTCCTTCCGGCAGCCTTTCTGCCCGGCATTACCGGACAAATATTCCGGCAGTTTGCTCTGGTCATTGCCGCAACAGCCGTTATCAGCGCGATCAACGCGGTGACCCTGAAGCCGGCGCAATGCGCCATCTGGTTGCGGCCGCGCCCCGAGAAGCCGTTGAACTGGTTCTATCGCGGTTTCAATAAAGCCTACGAGGCCGTGAAGAACCCCTACATGGGGCTCGTGCGAAGGATGGTGAACCGTCCGTGGTCTATGGTCGTTCTCTTCTTCGTCATCATCACCCTGGCGGGTTGGCAGTTTGTGAGCCGGCCTACGGGCTTCCTTCCCATCGAGGATCAGGGCTTTGCCGTCCTATTCGCGCGGCTTCCGGACGGCGCAGCGCAGCCGCGGGCCCGGGAGGTATCAGGGAAGATCGGCGATATCCTCAAGAAGACCCCGGGCATCGCCAGTTGGGTAACCATCGGAGGATACTCCTTTCTGGATGGCGCCAACGTCTCCACGATTAATAGCACATTCATCATCTATGAAGATTGGAGCAAGCGCGGCGCCGCGCTGAGTCAGGAAAAGATTGTATCCGGCCTCAACCGAAAGCTTTCAGCCATTCAGGAAGCTACTGTCTTTGTCGTGATCCCGCCGGCCATCAGGGGGTTAGGCCAGTCGGGCGGTTTTCAGATGATGGTTGAAGACCGGAAAGGCCACGGCCTGCAAGAACTCCAGAAGGTTGCAAATGAGCTTGTCCGCGCAGGCAATTCAGAGCCGAGCCTCGGTGGGCTGACAAGCACCTTCAACGCAAACAGCCCCCAACTCTACCTGGATATAGACAGGACGAAGGCTCAGTCCTTTCAAGTACCACTGAATAACATCTTTGAGACGCTTCGGGGTTACCTCGGCTCCTCCTTCGCTAACCTGTTCAATAAGTTCAACCAGGTGTACCAGGTATACATCCAGGCGAATGATGCGAACCGGCTGAGGCCCGAGGACATAAAGAGTCTTTATACTCGAAATGCTCAGGGCGACATGGTGCCGCTTGGAAGCCTTGTCGAAGTCAGACATTCGCAAGGCTCGGAGCTGGTTACACGTTATAACCTTTACCCGGCTGCCGCGATCTTCGGCTCGGCCGCTCCGGGATTCAGCTCCGGCCAGGCCCTTAAGCTGATGGATCGTCTGGCAGCGGATGGCTTGCCTCAGGGGATGGGCTACGACTGGACAGCTACGAGCTATCAGGAAAGCCGGGTTGGCAACCAGGCATACTTCATCCACGCCATGTCTATCATCCTGGTCTTCATGGTGCTGGCAGCGCTCTACGAGAGTTGGACCTCTCCTGCGGCAGTCATTCTTGTAGTGCCCATGGCGCTGGTGGGAGTTCTTCTGGGTCTTCTCATCCGGGGCTTTGACACCAATCTCTACACAGAAATAGGCCTGGTACTGATGATTGCCCTGGCGAGCAAGAATGCCATCCTGATAGTGGAGTTCGCACGCGACCTCCAAGGGCAGGGCATGTCCGTGACCGAGGCGGCCATTGAAGCCACAAGCCGCCGCTTTCGCCCAATCCTCATGACTTCCCTTGCCTTTGTCTTGGGAGTAGCCCCTCTGCTGCTCGCCAGTGGTGCCGGCGCTGCCGGCCAGCGTGCTATCGGCACCGTGGTCTTCGGAGGCATGATTGCCTCGACGCTCCTGGCTATTCCCTTTGTACCGGTCTTCTATGTTGCTACACAATGGCTCAGTGGCCTGCGCGGGGAAAGGCGCGAGGATAAAGCAGGTGGAGGTAAGGACCAAAGAAAAAATTAAGGTTAAGAGAAAAAAAGGAGGTATCTATGGCTAAATTTAATCTCGATGCGGATCACACTGCTGCTCAGTTTACTATTCGTCACATGATGGTCACGTGGGTAAGCGGCCATTTCACCAAAGTATCGGGGACACTTTATTTCGATCCGCTGAAGGTAGCTGAATCGTCAGTGGAGGCTGAAATAGACGTTGCCGGCATTTGCACGGGCGTAGAGAAGCGTGACAACGATCTCAGGAGTCCCAACTACTTCGATGCGGAGAAATATCCGAAGATTACGTTCAAGAGCACCCGTGTTGAATGGGCGGGCCTGGATCATTGCCTGGTGCATGGGGACCTGACCGTTCACGGTGTGACGCGGCCAGTGACCTTGGATGTGCATTATGCCGGACCTTCCCATTTTCAGGACGATGACAAGATGTATACCACCTTCGGCTTTCAGGCAACAACGAGAGTGAACCGCGAGGATTTCGGTATGCTGACCAACTTGGAGTTGGAACACGGCGGATTCATGGTGGGCAAGCATGCGTATCTGACGCTTGATGCGGAAGCAGACTTGATAGAAGAGTGATACGTAGCAGCGGCGTAAGTAGTGTGCAGTACGGACAGCTTTTCTGGCCGGGACCCGTCCTCACCCGCTGCCGTCGAGTCCCGGCCTTGCCGTGTTTATGCAGTACGAGGACCCGGACGGCTCGATCCCTTTTTTTAACCTTTATTCAAGCACGATAATCTCCTGGGGAGATTTGTGTATTCGCAGTTTACAGACGAATAGAGGCCGAAAAGAGTCTAATGTAAAAAAGCGTTGACTGAATTTCAAGCGTGCGTCTATAATTAGACATTCTTCAAAACGATTACGATGGCTAAAAGAAATCGCTGGTTCTCATCCACAAGGCTGCCCTCGTCCAGGGCGAACGTGGTGAATAATAAGGCGAGAAGCTGGAAAGAGAGGGAGAATGAAGATCAGCATAGTTGGCGGTGCCGGCGTTGTCGGGTCGACCAGCGCGTATCGGCTCGCGCAGGAGGGAATAGCGTCGGAGATAATTCTCTTCGATGTTCGCCGTAAACTGGCCGAGGCCCACGCGTTCGACATCGAGCAGGCCGTAACCCATCGAGCGGCAAAGCGCGTGCGGGCTGGCGAGGTCGCCGACACTGGAAATTCGGACCTGATCCTCCTGGCCGCCCCGGAACACAACGAGGCGTTCTTCAAGCCTGAGCACTTCGCCGCCCATGCCTCACATGTTCTGGAGATAGTCAAACAGGTTCTCTCAGAGTCACCCTCCGCATTTTGGATCGTCGTCACCAATCCCGTGGACCCTCTCGTCTACCTAATTCACCGTGAGCTGTCCGTACCCCGCAACAAGGTGATAGGCCTCAACTACAACGACACTCAACGCTTCCGCTGGGCCATTCGAAAGGTCCTATCGGCGCCGTCGACAGCCGTTGATGCCTTTACGCTCGGTCAGCACGGGCGGACGCAGGTCCCCTTGTTCAGCAGCGTCCGGGTCGATGGGAAGCCCGTCTCTCTTTCATCCGATGAGATTGATGCCATAAGGCGGGAGGCGACCAGCTTTTGGGCCCGGTGGGCCGAATGGAATCCCGGGCGAACTACGGGATGGACAACTGCCGAGTCTATCGGCGAAATTGTTACAGCCATGGCTTCGGGTGAGACCCCTGTGGTACCTTGCTCGATCTGCATCCAGGGAGAGTATGGCTTGCGGGATGTCAGCCTTGGGGTTCCGGTGAGATTGGCGCAGGGAGGGGTCAAAGAGATCGTGGAGTTTCCGCTGCAACCGGGAGAACGCAAGGCGCTGGAGGCATCCGCCGATGCGGTTCGGGAAATGATCAAAGCCTACACACAGCGAACATAAGGCACGGAATCCCGGCCGTGACCCTTCGGGGCCCGAGTTGGGACACTTAATAAATAAAGGGGGTGCGCTATGTCTCGGATTAGAACGGTATATGTTCTGTCGACTGTCTTTTTACTCTTTCCCCTTCTTGCCGCTCACGGTGAGGCCCAGACGGAAAAATCGGTTCGGATCGGCCTGATCACCGAGCAGACGGGAGTGGCGGCACCAAGCGGAGAAAGGGGGATCAGAGCCACAAAGCTTGCCGAGAAACAGTTGAATGCCGCCGGGGGCGTGAACGGGAGCCGTATCCAGGTCATCACTTATGACAATAACTCGGCCACTCAAGGGACGGTAAACGCCGTCAATAAGGCTATCGAGGACAAGGTCATCGCCCTGTCCGGGCCCGGACGTAGCACCCATGTACAGGCCGTTTCTCCCATCATCAAAGAAAACGCCATCCCTGCGTTGATAGCCGGCACGGCAGTGCAATTGACCAGGCAAGGTAATCCATGGCTATTTCGCGTGCGCCCTGATGACAGCATTAACGGGACGGCCATGGCCGAATTCATGGCGAAGGATCTGAAGCTCACAAGAATCGGCATCCTTCATGACGCCGATGCTTTCGGGACTGGCGGAGCCGACGTAGTGGCAGAGGCGTTGAAGAAGTATAGCCAGGCCCCTGTCCGGCGGGAACGGTACACAGCCGGGACAAAAGATTACACTGCTCAGCTGCTTAACATCAAGAACGCCGGGGCGGAAGGGGTCGTTCTCTACACCACGAACGCTGAAGACGCGGCAATCGTATTCAGACAAATCAAGGAGCTCGGCATCAATTGGAAAATCGTAGGCTGCCCGGCGGCTCTGTCCCAGGTGGTTGTCGACCTTGTCAAAGACGCTTCTGAGGGTGCTTATGGAGCTGTGGACTATTTTGCCGAAGCGAGTCCGCAGGCAAGGGTCTTTCGCGAAGGGTATTTCAAAGAGTACAATCAGGAACCGGATTTCCAGAGCGCCTATCCTTATGACAGTCTGATGTTGCTTGCCGACGTGATGAGAAGGGCGGGGACGACCACTGACAGGAATAAAACTCGGGATACGATCCTGGCGACAAGGGGCTATAAGGGGGCTATGGGGACTTTCAATTTCACGTCCAACGGGGACGGAATCCACGATGCCCATCTTATTCAGATGAAGGGCGGAAAACCCCGCTTCATCAGAACGATCAGCGTGGGGCAGAAATAGTCTCCCCCGCTGTCTGTCTGGCGCCCTTTTGGCGTCCTGACAAGCCGGAGCGAATATGTTTGACGTCACCACGTTCGCCCAGCTTTTTGTAACCGGGCTGGCAATGGGCAGTATCTATGCGTTGGTCGCCCTCAGCTTCGCGCTGCTCTACAAAGCGGTAGGCATCCTGAACTTCGCCGTAGGCGAATTTGTCATGGTGCCCGGATTTATTTCGGTCGTCCTGCTCACCACCCTCAAAGTCCCCTTTCTTTGGGCCTACCTGGTCACTCTAGGGCTCATGGTCTTTTTCGGGGCAGTCTTTCAGCGCACGGTCTATCACCCGTTGCGGGGCCGGCCATTCGTAACCGTCCTCGTCAGCACGATCGGCGCCTCTCTATTCCTGAGGAACACGTCGCTCTTGACATTCGGAGCGGACCCCCGCGTGAGCCCCGGGCTGTTTACGGCGAAGACCGTCAGCTTCTTCGGCGTCTTCGTCCCTCCTCAATACCTCCTGATCATAGCTACGCTCATCGTATTGGTCGTTTTCCAGTACCTGCTTTTTGAGAAGACGCTCCTCGGCAAGAAAATGCAGGCGACGGCGCAAGACCGCGACATGGCTCGTCTGCTCGGTATCCCCGTCGACACAATCATCCTCATTACGTTCATCTACGCAAGCCTCTTGGGAGGTATCTCTGGCATCCTCCTCGCCCCCGTATTTTACGTGACCGCCGATATGGGCTTCATGATCGCCCTTAAGGCATTTGCCTCCAGCATAGCCGGCGGATTGGGGAGTATCCCCGGGGCAATCGTCGGGGGCCTCTTCATAGGAGTGGTCGAATTATTCTGTGCGGCCTACATCTCCGCTACCTACAAAGATGTCTTCGCTTTTGTCATACTCATAGCCGTGCTGCTCCTCCGACCCCAGGGGTTTTTCGGCGAAAAGATCGCGGAAAAGGCATGAATGGGGATCCGGCGTGCGGGTGAAAAGGTTTTCCCTCAGGATCCTGTTTTACCTCGCGGCGGCAATCGTTCTGGTCGCTTTGCCCTCACTCGTCCGCTCCAATTACTGGCTCGGGACGATCGATCTGGCGATCATATACTCCATCGCGGTGCTCGGGCTCAACATTGTCCTCGGTCTCACGGGGCAATTGAACATCGCGCAGGCAGCTTTTTGGGGAATAGGGGCTTATACTGCGGCCCTTCTCAATACCCGCCTGGGGTGGCCGTTCTGGGCCACGCTCCTTGCTGCCCCGCCGATGGCCGGGGCTTTCGGTGTAATGCTCGGTTTTCCTACCCTGAGACTCTCCGGCCGCTATCTCGCTTTGGCCACCATCGGCTTCGGTATTATCATCAACCTGATACTGCATAATTGGAAAGAGTTTACGGGAGGGGCCGACGGTATCCCGGGGATCGCCTCCCCGGTCTTAGGCCCATTCAAGTTCTCGACCAATGCAAGTTTCTACTATCTGGGCCTGGCATGTCTCATTATTGCCGCCCTGGCCCAGCTAAAGATCAAAAACTCCCGCATGGGCAGGGCCTTCCAAGCCGTAAAGGAAAACGAGCTTGCCGCCGAGCTTTCAGGCGTGAATGCCTTCAAATACAGGGTTATCGCCTTTGCCCTCTGCTCGGCTTACGGGGGATTGGCCGGCCAGCTTTTTGCCCACCGCACGAAGTTCGTGAGCGCCGAGACGTTCTTCATCGATATGTCCATCCTGTTCATCTGCATGCTGATGATAGGAGGTGTCGGTTCCATCGCCGGCGCCATCGTAGGGGCCTCGCTCCTTACGTTCATTCCCGAGTGGCTCAGGTTCCTGCAAGGCCCGTGGGCCATGGCCATCTTCGGATTGGCCATCATCTTTATGATGGTATTCATGCCAGACGGCTTGGCAGGACTTACGAGGTCCATCGTACAGAGAATAGCGGCGAGAATTAACCCGGACGGACAGGAAGCGGCTGGCAGGCCATCCTCTGGAAGGATTGGGGCGACAGGAGAAGGCAAGTGAAGACCATCCTGGAGATCCAGGGACTCACTAAGTGGTTCGGGGGGCTCGTGGCAGTGGACAATGTGAGCCTCTCCATTCGCGAGGGAGAGATCAGGGCCCTGATCGGGCCGAACGGCTCCGGAAAGAGCACCCTGCTCAACCTCGTGAGCGGGGTTTATGCTCCCACCGACGGTCGCATTCTTTTCAAGGGTCAAAGCGTTCTGAATAAACGTCCGCACCTGCTGGTAGAAGAGGGCATGAAGCGTACGTTTCAGAATGCAAGGCTCTTCAGTGGACTCACGGTCCTTCAGAACGTCATGGTGGGTCTGCACGGCCAGACGAGGGGCGGTCTTTTCGGTATTGTTTTTTCCCTTCCCGGTGTCAAGGAAGAGGAGAAATTAATCTTCTGCAAGGCGGAAGAGATGCTCGAGTTTGTCGGACTCCATGAGCTGGCGAACGCCCCGGCCAAGAACCTTCCCTATGGGCAGCAGAGGCTGCTGGAAGTTGCGAGAGCCTTGGTCTCCGGGCCCGATTTGCTTCTTCTGGACGAGCCTGCGGCAGGAATGAACCCATCCGAGACTTCCCAGCTCATGCGCCTTCTCGAAAAGATCCGGAACCGGGGGACCACAATCTTCCTCGTCGAACACGATATGAATCTGGTCATGGAGATCTCGGACTCCATCACCGTTCTCAATTTCGGGAAAAGCATTGCCCAGGGTCCCCCGGCAGAAATTCAGAACAACGAAGGGGTCATCGAGGCGTATCTGGGCAAGAGGGCGCGATATGCTTAAGCTCACGAACGTCGTGATCTCCTATGGCCCGGTCCTGGCGGTAAGAGGGATCTCTATCGATGTCCAGGATGGTGAGATCGTGACGATCCTGGGTGCCAACGGGGCCGGAAAGAGCACGACGCTCCGGGCGATATCGGGCCTCCTGAAATTGAGCGGCGGGATAATGGAATTTGACGGTGAGGACATCAGCCAGATATCCCCGGAAAGCAGGGTCAGGAAGGGAATTGCCCATGTGCCGGAAGGCAGGCGGGTATTTCCCGGTTTGACCGTAGTAGACAATCTTCTTCTCGGGGCAAGCTCCCGGCCGCACCACAGCAAACTGAAAATGGAGATCGAAGCCGACATGGAGAGCGTCTGCACCCTCTTCCCTGACCTCAGGAGGTTTTCAAAGAGGCTGGCATGGACGCTGAGCGGCGGGCAGCAGCAGATGCTGGCCATCGCACGGGGGCTGATGGCCCGCCCGAAGCTGCTCCTCTTGGATGAGCCTTCGCTGGGGCTTGCTCCGGTCTTGGTGGAGCAGGTCTTCGAATCCATCAAGAAAATTAACCAGAGCGGCACCACCATCCTCCTCGTTGAGCAGAACGCGCATATGGCCCTCGAAATAGCTGTCCGCGGGTACGTGCTTGAGACGGGTAGGTTTGTACTCCATGATACATCCGCGAATCTTCTGGGAGACGAACGGATGAAACAGGCATACCTGGGAGGAAAAGGGAGATAGTTTTAGGAGATTATACGTGTGGAAAGAAAGAGGGGACCGGTGTAATCGCACGATAATCAAGCATCGAGAGGGAGTAACACACTCCAACATCACTCTGCCTAACCGAATGACGAAAACTTCCTGCATATACGTTCCTTGGATCTCCTTGTACAGATACAGCTCGATAAACCTCACTGACCTGTTCATCGGTAAATCTCTTGTGCACTGTCCCACTCTTGAACCCTCCTTCTCGGATTCAGAGCAAAGCGTCTAAAGCGGGTGTGCACTTTTAATCTTTAAATCCCACTTTAGGTGTGCACTTTTAATTCTTAAATGACATGCTGACCCCCCCCACATTGACAGTCTCCCCGATTGACCTTATGTTCGCGTTAGAGACTGTGTCGTATTCCCCCGGGGTCATGCTCAGGAAGGTAGACGCCTGTGACATTACCCGTAGCTATTTCTCAGGTACTCAACGGGATTGCCTTCGGTATGTTGCTCTTTCTCCTTGCCGCCGGCCTCAGTCTGATGTTCGGGCTGATGGGCGTTGTCAATCTTGCTCACGGTGCGTCTATTATTGTGCAGATCAGCGAGGAAGGTCCAGCTGAGGAGACGCCCAATCTGGTATATAGGGTGTGCTCATTGTCCGTCATCGCGGCGTTGTCCTTACCGAGGTCTTGCCCGGCAGCGGGCAGTTGTTGCTCTTCATCCTCCTGATTCCCCGCCCAGGAAGATAACGAGAGACGATCGTCAAGGAGGGTATTGGAGGGTTGGAAGTCGCTTGCGGTGGAAGAGGATAGTCTGACAAGAAGGAGGAATGTAAATGGCCTACGCTGATTTGAGAGCTTACATGGACCGGCTGGAAAAAGAGGGAGACCTCAAGAGAATTAAGGCAGAGGTTGACTGGAACCTCGAGCTGGGTGCGATCATGAGGAGGGCGAATGATTTACGGGAGCCGGCCCTTCTGTTCGAAAAGATCAAAGGTTACCCTTCCGATTGCAAGGTCTTTGCGAACTTAGTCGGCGCTGCCAGGCCGAATGTCTTCGGTCGGGTCTGTCTGTCGCTGGAGCTCCCCGTGAACACGCCTGCTCCCGAAATCATTGAAGAGATAGTGCATCGGTTTGAGCATCCCATAAAACCTGTATTGGTCGACAAAGGGCCGTGTAAGGAAAATATCATAAAGGGTGATGCTATCGACGTGCTGAAATTGCCGGCCCCCCATTTCCGGGGTTTTGACGGGGGGCGATTCATTGGCACATGGCACACGGATATCACCCGTGACCCGGACTCAGGGTGGGTCAACTGGGGTATGTACAGGCATATGGTTCACGACGGACGCTCGATTGGGTGGCTCGCCAATCCGGGTCAGCACGGGCCGGGGATGTACTATCGGAGATATGAAGCAAAAGGAGAAGCGATGCCTATGGCAGTTGTCATAGGAACGGACCCTGCCTGTGCCTCTGCGTCTATGTCCCTGGTTGCGTCCCACGTGAACGAGGTTGATCTTGCGGGCGGCTTAAGGGGAGAGCCGGTACAACTCGTGAAGTGTGAAACGATTGATCTTGAGGTGCCTGCTACAGCAGAGATCGTTCTGGAAGGCGAGGTCCTGCCGGGCGAAAGAAGACCGGAGGGCCCTTTCGGAGAGTATCCAGGCTATTTTGCCAGTGATGGGGGGCTACAGCCTGTTTTCAGGGTCAACTGTGTCACCCATCGGAATCAGCCTATCCTACCCGTGTCAACACCTGGCAAGCCGCTTGACGATACCACGTTCGTTTACTCATTGTACGGCAGTGCCGCCCTGGCGATGGAATTGCGCAAAATGGGGTTTCCGTTTAAATCGGTCTATCTTACGCCTTCGATGATGGCCGTTATCATATCTGCGAAGGAGACATACCCGGGTTATGTCCACACCCTTTCTTCCGCTATCTGGGGAACCAAGGTCGGCGTATACAGACCGGTAGTCATCGTCGTGGGCGACGATGTAGATGCCACCAATATGGATGAGGTCATGTGGGCTTTGACGACAAGGGTGCACCCTGTCAGGGATATTCATGTAAAAAAGCGTGCGCCCAGCCATGCGCTTTTTCCGTTCCTGTCGCCCGAGGAGAGGGCCACCCACACCGGCGCTGCTGTCTGCTATGACGCCACGTTCCCTTTTGAGTGGAAAGAGGACACGCCCAGGATCGCTGACTTCAAGCACGCGTGGCCTGAGGAGATTCAAAATCTCGTGCTGTCCCGATGGAAGGAGTATGGCTTCAAATGACTAGAGAAATCGCCGCCAAAAATCTGTGAAAAAAGGGGGCAACATGAAATGGAATGGGTTGGCAACATCATTAGTAGGAGTGTCCGGGTTATTCCTGCTATTACTGACACTTCTTTTTACGCGTGTTGACGCTCAAGCCACCAAGGAGCCGATAAGAATTGGCATCGACACCGAATTGACGGGGGTTATGTCGGAGGCCTCAGGGAACGTGAAGATGGGGTATGATCTCTACTTGCAGGAGGTCGGCTATAAGGCGGCAGGACGGCCGATCAAGGTAATTGAGTATGATAATAAGACGGATCCGAAGCTCTCCGTTGAGGTAGTCCAAAAGCTCGTTGAGAAGGATAGAGTGGACATACTCGGTTTTGGAACAAACAGCGCTGCCGCCATAGCGGTAAGGGGCTATGTCGAAAAGGCGAAAGTGCCGTTGGTCGTCTTCGGCATGGCCGGATCTGAACGGGTAACCTTGCCTCCGAACAAATACATTTTCAGATTGAGTTATGCGGATGGCCAGATCGAGATTCCATTGGCGCGCTACGCCTATGAGAAGCTCGGCTATAAGAAAATGGCTTTAATGGGACCTGACTACGCGGGCAGCACGGGAAAGCTCTGGGCATTCCGGCAGAGCTTTGAAAAGGCTGGCGGCAAAATAGTCCAGACCATCCTGTGGCCTTTGGGAACGATGGACCTCGCGCCCTACTTTGCCCGACTTAATAAGCCCGAAGTCGAGGCCATCTTTCCATTTGAACCCGGCGACGTCTCTATTAACCGCTTCATGGGTCAGTACTTCGAATCGGGACTCGATAAGAAGATAAAACTGTGCACCCACTTTACTTTTACCGAGGATTATTTTACCATTCAGACCTTCAAAGAGAAGATGATAGGGATGGTCAGCGGGGGCTACTATTGCCTGCATGCCAATGCCCCGGAGAACGAGCGGGTGACTGAGCGGTATTATGCCAAATACGGCAAAAAGAAGCTGATGAATTCCAACGCTGCCACAGGCTATGAGGCCATGAAGTTCGTGTGGACATCCCTCGACGCAATTCAAGACAATGTGGAGGATACCGAAGCTTTCCTCAAGGCCATGCACACGACAACAATGAAGGGCCTTATGGGCGGCGCGGTGAGCGTTGATGCCAATGGGAATGCGGTCCGGGACATTCTCATCCGGCAGGTACAGAAGAAGGACGGCATTGTTCAGAATGTGGTGCTCGATGTCATACCGCAGGTGCACCAACCGCCTCAGGGCTATACGGTAATGCCGGGCAGGTAAATGTTTTACGAGGAGTTGGATTTTGGAGGGAGAGCCGGTTAAATCCATACAGAAAGGTAAACGTCTGTGACATTGCCCGTACCCATTTCTCAGATACTGAACGGGATCGCCTTCGGCATGTTGCTCTTTCTCCTTGCCGCCGGCCTCAGCCTGATGTCCGGGCTGATGGGTATTGTCAATCTTGCGCACGGCGCCTATTTCATGGTTGGCGGCTATGTGGGTCTCACCACGCTTGACGCCACAGACAGCTTTCTTTTGGCGATACTGGCCGGCACAGGACTCCGACGGGCAAGGTGGAAATATACTCAAAGAACGCGGCCGATTTCGGCTACAGGCCCATGCCGTACTGGAAAGAGGTAAGCAACTTGTAGCCCCTCACCGATGAGTACCCGCTTCTCATGGCAAACGCAAAAGAGGATGTCTACATGCTTACCGGCTACAAGCAGGTCGCATCTTTGCGCAACATGAAACCTGAGCCGATCGTGGAGATGCACCCCGAGACCGCCGCGAAGATGGGGATCAAAGAGGGGGAGATGGCGTACATCGAAACAGGTAAAGGCAGAATAGTGCAAAGGCTTGCCCTGGACGACAGGCTCGATCCGCGTATTGTCGTGGCCTCTTGACTTGGTAACCTACTTGGAGCCAAAGGACCGGAAGCGGTGGTTGGAATAGCCGGAGATAGAAGCGGGTAGTGAAGGGATTCTAGGGCTTTGACAAAACGCTGTTACATCAAAGGAGGATCAGGACGTGAAGATCGATATCTTTACCCACATAGTCCCGCCAAAATATAAGGCCGCCCTGACTAAAGTGGCTCCGCATCTCTCCGATCACGTAAGCCGCGTGCCAACCTTGTACGATATGGATCACCGGTTCCACATAATGGATAACTACAAAGATGTGCGGCAGGTCCTTACCATGGCCATGACCGCCACGCTGATTTTCGACGATCCGAAGTCAGGAATCGATTTTGCACAAATTGCCAATGATGAAATGGCGGACCTGGTGAGCACGCACCCTGACAGGTTCGCTGCTGGCGTGGCTTCACTGCCCATGGCCAATATAGATGCTGCCGTTAAAGAGCTTGATCGAGCTGCAAAAGATCTTGGGCTCAAAGGCGTGCAATTATTCACCCCGATTAAGAATCAGCAGTGGAATTTGACGGAGCTCATGCCCCTTTTTGAGAGGCTGTCCGATTATAGTCTACCCATCTGGATTCATCCTGTGAGGCCCATCGATCGTGACGATTACGAAAACTATTTCATGAATCACGTCTTCGGTTGGCCCTATGAGTCGACGGCCGCAATGGTTCATCTGGTGCTGGGTGGGATATTGGAAAAATTTCCTCGCATCAAGATCATCATCCACCACTGCGGCGCGATGGTGCCCTTTTTTGCCGGAAGGATCGAGGAATCCTACGATGCCTCCCGCACGATCCATGGGATGGAGAATAAAACCAAACTGGGCAGGCCCTTCATTGACTATTTCAAAATGTTTTATACGGATACCGTACTCGGCCGCGGAACTGCCGGGCTGATGTGCGGCCACGCTTTTTTTGGCGCCGATCGTCTTCTCTTCGGAACGGATATGCCTTACGATGCAGAGGTCGGCAACCGCGTGATACGGACGATAGAGGCTGTGGATGCAATGGGGATCAGCAATCAGGAAAAGCGGATGATTTACGAAGGGAATGCTAGGGCGTTACTGAACCTTTAGAACCATAGCAGGACCTCGAAATAGCACGACATCCACGCCGTCTTCTCTTAGCCCACTTCTGGATCGGAGGCCATGGACCCCGTAAGCAAGTGGGCAGGGGTTGCGAAGGGAAGTTGAAGTCGTTACGCCATTGTCTTAACGCGCTCTATATTCCGTCTCGTGTATGGCACCTTCTTTGGACCCAGCGCATCAAAAATTCAGCAGCGTGATATCCTTCGCCGCGGGTCCGGGCTTGATCGACAAGAGGTACGCATACATGTCGGCGAGATCCTGATCGCTCACGAACGGCTTGCGGTAGGCCGGCATGTCCCGGCTCGGCGTCCGCATCTCCACCTCGAACCCAACGTATGGAATGGGATCAGGCACAAGCTTCGGCCCTACGTTTCGCTCGCCGCCCTGACCGACGGTGCCATGGCACGTGTAGCACTGGAACTTCATGTAGGCCTGATAGCCGCGCTCAGGCGAACCGGCGGGTGCCTGCTCCTGGGCGAAGGCAGCAGATCCGGTAAAGACCAACAGCGCCACCAACAGTAGTTCACGCATGTTTATCCCTCCTCTTTAGCGTCCCTGGGTCACCACGTCGATCAGCGCAGGCTCCCCGCGTTTTACCACGGCGATGGCACGCGACAGCGACCGCCCGATCGCCGCGGGATCAGTGATAGGGCCTTCCGCCCACACGCCCATTGACTGCGCCAGTTTGGCGAAGTCAACGTTCGGCTTATCGATCGATGTGCCGACATACGCAGTGTCCATGCGACGGTTGTGCAACCCCGCCATTCTCTGCAAATGCATCACTTCCTGGTGATAGGCCCGGTTGTTGTGCATCAGCATCAGAATCGGAATCTTGTGGTGTGCCGCTGTCCAGAGCACACCGGGCGCGTATAGCAGATCACCGTCGGGCTGGAAGGTAACGGTAACGATACCCTTGTCACGGTTGGCGAGTGCCGCTCCGACCGCTGCCGACGCGGTGTAGCCAACGCCAGCGCCCCCGGCATGGCCGAGGAAGTTGTAATATTGGGTCGCTGGCCACAGGCGCCTGGCCCAGGTCACGCCATCGGTCGCGGTGAGACACCACTTTTCGTTCTTGATCGCGTTCCACAGCTCGGCCGCGAGCCGCGCCGTGGTGACTGGCCTCGCGTCCCAGCCGTAGCTTGCCAGCGCGCTGGTACGTTCCCTCGTCTGGCGGTACTGCGCCCGCAGCTTCTCCGTGCGGTCCGCCAACGCCGCTCGGCGCCCGCTCCCCGTTGCGCTCCTCACCGCCTCGGTGAGTGCCGGCAGGGTCGCCTCGACGTCGCCGGAGATGGCCAGATCGACGGGCATGTACCGCTGCATGTCCTGGTAGTTCGATTTCGTCAGGCTTTCACCCAGCGAGATGTGGATCACCTTGACATCGGGCTTGGCCAGCCGCCGATACTCCTTGTACGGGTCGCCGACGCTGTTGAACTGCCCCCACGGATCCGCAACCTCGAGCAGCAGCACGAGGTCGGCTTCACGTACCAACGCCCCGCGGTTCTGCGTCTGGCACAGGTAGTGCGTGGTAGGAAAGTTCATACGGCTGCCCACGTCGATCACCGGTGCATTCAGCGCCTCAGCGACCTCCACCAGCCGCGTTACCCCTTCCTGCGAGCGCGCGGCGCGGTCGGCGATGATGAGAGGACGTTCAGCCGCGACCAGCATTTTCGCCACCTCCCTGAGCGCGCTGCTGTCGCCCTGCGGCGGGATAGAGAACGTGAGCTTCGGAATCCGCAGGTTCCCTGCTTCGTGGACTGGTTCCTCCTGTAACTCCGTATCGGCCGTGATCAGCACCGGCCCGCACGGCGGCATCGTGGCGAGCTTGTAGCTGCGGACCACCGACTCAGCGAAGTGCTGAAGTGACGCAGGCTGGTCGTCCCACTTGATGAAATCGCGCAGCAGCGCCGCTGGGTCCTGCACGCAGTGGTACCACTCCACCCCCGGCCGGCGCTTGTCGGCGTCGAGGCTGTTGCCGGCGAACATAATGACGGGGACGCGGTCGCACCACGCGTTGTACACTGCCATCACCGCGTGCTGCAAGCCGACGGTGCTATGCGCCAGGATGCCTATGGGCTTGCCCGCCGCCTTGGCGTAACCGTGAGCGATGGCGACGGATACCTCCTCGTGCGTACAGGTAAGGAACTCCGGTTTCCTATTGCCGCCGTAATTGACAATCGACTCGTGCAAGCTACGGAAGCTCGAGCCTGGATTGGCGGCGACGTACTCGATGCCGGTCGACTTGATGACGTCGACCATAAAGTCCGACCCGGGCCGGCCTATGACTCTTTCGCCGGACAGTTCGGTGTCCTTCGCTTCCGCGCCAGGCTTGGTGGTCTGCGCCGAGGCGCTGTTTGCCGCGAGATTGGTGCCGATGATTGCTGCCGCGCTTGCCGCAGCGCTCTTTAGGAACAAACGGCGGTCGATGCCTTTACTGCTCATGGTGCGCCTCCTTGAGGTCTGAAAGAAAGGAGCAAAGACCCGTTAGCTTACCGTCCATCCTCACGGACGGTTTGGTTTTTTCAGAATGTGTCTACTATCGTACAATGGGCGTTGGAGATGTCAAGAAAAATATGAAATGGAAGAACTTACCGTGCATGGAAAAGTAATTCTTGATCTTCCCTATTGTTTTGGCTTTATCAAGAGTCAAAGTAAGCTGGGGGAGCAAAACATTTCCATTGTGTCACCCGGTTCGGAAAAGTCGAACGATTGCTCTCCCGCGATAATGGGCCTCCGGGTCTATCCCGTATAATGCGCGAGTATGAAGTTGAGACAGGCGACCTTGCCGCTCCTCACTGCGTCGAGTGCTTTCTCCAGCGCCGGGCGCACGTCGCGAGACCTTTCGACCGTCTGCCCGTACCCGCCGACCGACTCCGCTATCTTGCCGAAATCAGGCGTCGGCGAGAGGTCCGTTATCTCCGAGAAGTTCGTCTTAGTCAGACTATATGAAAGAAGGAGATGAATGTCAAAGAGAAAAAATGCACATATCCCGACACGGAGTGGAAGAGAAATTGTCGCCTTGTAACGCGTAATTTACTTTGTCATCTTGAACACCTTGCAGTATGCAATTCTTTCCTCGCTGCGAAAGTAAGAAATTCATAGACGTGCTTCTTGAATTTATCTTCCTGTAATCGCGCCCATCCTTGATCAAGAATGATGAACATTATAAGCAGCAATGGCGTAGGGGCACGGGCAAGCCAAACCCTGGGTCCATAGCGTAAGGGGACATGATAGTTTTCACAATCACAGGTTTTTCCTTGACATGAACACCTGTAATTATTACGATCACCTATAGACTTGCATTACAACAGCACGGACGCCAACGACCGTTTCCCCCGCGAAAGAGAGGGAGAGGTTAAGCGGTGTTTCTTCATGGTATCACGGTGGCCGGTTTAGCTATTGATATGATTAACCAGTTTCGGCATTTCAAAAAGGAGGGCAAGCCAATGCACGACAAAGAAGAATTGTGTGATCGTATAAAATCCCTGTATCCTGAAATTGGCGAGTGCGGCGTTGACGTCACGGTGGACTTCGACGAGACCAGGAAGGTCTGGGTGGTGGACTTAAAAAAGGAGAATCACGAACTTAAGACCTTTCTCGAACCGTCGGATGCCAATGCCTGCATGGAAGGCAAACAGTGCGTGAGTCTGGGCGTTCAAATTGGCCAATTACTGACCAACATTAAGTCCGTCTGATAATTGATCTTATCATCCATTGAGCGAATTGTGGATAGCGCAGAGAAGGCTGACTAAAAAGGCCCTACCGAGTAATCACAGCATGTGGACCGCGCCATAGTCCGGCAGACCGCGGAGGCGGAGAGAATCCCTTTCCCTGGTTGTCGAATGCCAGCGGATTCACCGTACTAACTTCCTTCCTAGTGTTGAATTTTCACTTCTTTTTTTTCGTGCTACATTACAACTGAAAAGGAAGCTATAGCAAGGGCTCAGACGGTCATACGTGGCCTAGGCGGCATTTACTCCCGATACTTAATTGCTCCAACATGTATTTTCCGTACAAAGGAGGATTGATGAAAGTTGTTATGCTCTACGAAGTGGCTCAAGATGGTCTGTCCAAAGCCAAGGCAAACTACGAAGCACACCGGGCGAGGTTAAACGAGTTTCACGCTCGCGGGGTACTGCTCATGGCCGGACCATTGGGGAATCCGCCAGAGGGTGCAATGGGCGTATTTACCACGCGGGAGGCGGCTGAAGAATTCATCCAGGGTGACCCCGTTCGTGGTAAATGGCGTCGTCAGCAAGTGGCGCCTCGTTGAGTGGGATGAAGTGCTGGCATAGCATCAGGCACCGTTGGCTGACCCGGCGGTATGCAGCGAAACGGCTCGACCAATGCACTCGGAGGTCAAGGGCAATCACAGGCAGGCCAACTGAAATTGAGGAGGGATGATCGATGCTATACATGCACTGTCACATTCGACCTCCCTTCGTGCTCGGTCCGGTCTGTCTCTCTCGATACACAACCCCCTTTCCGGGAATTATTTTCCTACCCAAGGATCTTTTAGGGGTTGGCATGCTTATGCTTGTATGACCAAAAGCTCACTACCAGAGCCTTTCCGGCGTAAGCCGATTGATGGCATGATCGATGCACGGAGAAGGCTCTCATACACAAGGAAACCAGATGAGAGTCGGGGGAAAAGGAATCCTTGATCAACTGTCCCAGCTGTGGCAGTTGCAGAATAGCAATCTAGCAGCGCAGCAGCAGTCCAGCAAGGTTGACCGGTATAAGCAAGTCGCGATGAGCAAGGACGAACTTGAGAAGACCTGGAGAGCAGGGCATCGGGAAAAACGGAACAGGTCCAGGAGGAACCCCCAGGACCGCCCGACAGCATCCCTGGCTAACCACAAGCGGGAAAAAGCAGGTACCGGAGCGCTCACGGACGGCGGCAGCGCGCAGAATACCCAGAACACAACGTCAAATCCTTTCGCTGACCTTACGGCACTGAGCAGTGCCCTTCAGTCGGGTGACCTCACCGGAGCCCAGAACGCCTTTGCGACGCTGATGCAGGACCTGGGGAGTACGAACACGCAGCAAGCAACCGCCACCCTGAGCACGGACCTTACGGCACTGAGCAGTGCCCTTCAGTCGGGTGACCTCACCGGAGCCCAGAACACCCTTGCGACGGTGATGCAGGACCTGCAGAATAGGATCTGGACCCTTGACAATAGCACCAGCCAGGCCATCGGCACCACCGTTAATGCCACGGCTTGAGGGCGACTTATGAAGGAAATGCCTACGGCATCTTCTTAACCGGGCGGAACAATTTGCTAGAAAGGATTCTTCTGCTTGGGAAGATGTCCCTTCGTGGATGGCGGACAAGTGGTTTGGCTTCATGAGAACTGAGCGCCCCTTCAGAAGCCATACGTTAAGGAAGCACCGGCGGACACCCCTTCCTTGAGCTGGACGAACACGCTTCCGTTGCAGCTTTCGATTCGTAATGGAGCAAGCGGGAAGCTAAGCCCGCATTCACAGTTAGTAGCATCTGAGCCCGGCGCTTCTGCCCCGGGGCTTGTCCAATGAAAGCAACCCTTGCTAAAGCAGTATGGTGCAGGTAGGATAGTCCACGGATACGTCCCGGCAGTCAAGACCTTATTCACATTGGTGTCTGTGTACCCGTTTTGTAGCATGGTCCCAGGCGTTTTCGGTT
>DATFYE010000006.1:0-4295 GCA_035315185.1 Syntrophorhabdales bacterium
GCCCTGCCTTTTCCGTAACGCTCACCACCATGACTCTTTATCACAGCAGCTTACGGTGGTTTGAAGCCAGCTCCTGTAAGCCGACTCCGAGGGACCTACCCTCATCTCTCCTGTACTTTGTCGTGGCACACGTACACCTACTAATGAAGCATTCAGGAATGACGAAGAGGATGCACATTGCCACGAGAAATTACGCATGATGAGTCTGTTCTTACTTCAGCCCTGCCTTGCGCAAAGAGGACACATAATCATCGCGTGCCTTCTGGTCTTTGAGTGGATACCTTCCGGCCAAAGATTCCACGGAAAACGTGGGATCGATCCTCAGGACTTCGGCGGCCTCCCGATGCGCCTCCTGTTCGCGGCCCATCAATGCATACGTAGAAGCGAGCCCCAGATGAGCCATAAGATGATCGGCCCCATAGACTTGGAGCGCCTTCTTGTAGCTGGCTACAGCTTCCTCATACTGCCCGAGTTTATGATATGCGTTTCCCAGTCGAATCAAGGTCCCGGAATCTATGGGCATGGGGCTGAGGCGAAGGGATTTCTTAAGGAAGGGGATGGCTTCCTGAGACCGGCCGGCCCAATCGAGTGCGGAACCTAACGCGTGATAGGCATACGCGGAATTGGGGTCGAGGGAGACGGCCTTTTCCGCTTCCGCAACGGCCTTATCGTACTCTCTGAGCCATTGATAGGTTCTGGCCAAATTAGCGTGGGCTAACGCATTGGAGTCATCCAGGGTGATGGCCTTTTCCCCGAGCTTGATGGCTTGCTGTAACGCCTCTCGAGGGTTCTTGTAGACACCAAGAATGACCTCCCTTTGTTGGATGATACAAAGCGTGGCGTAGGCAGTGGCGTAGCTCGGGTCCAGGGCGATGGCCTGCTCCGTCAGCTGCCGGGCCAGAGCTGAGGCTTCTTTGTTAGACATTTGCAGATATTGGCGCGCCTGCATCAGCTTCAAATAGGCTTCGAGGTTCGTGGTTCCCTTGGCCCGTAACCGGGCATCCTCCCCTGCGGTCAACGTCACCTGAACGGCAGCAAGGATTTTCATGGTGATTTCGTCCTGCAGGACCAGGATGTTCTTCAGCTCCCGATCATAGCGCTCGGAGAACAGGTGCTGCCCGGTCAGGGCGTCGATGAGCTGGACCGTGATACGTACCATGTCACCCGTCTTCTGGAGGCTCCCCTCCAGGACATTCCGCACACCCAAGTCCTCAGCGACCTGCTGGACCTTTACGGGTTTTCCCTTGTACACGAAGGTGGAGTTCCGGGCGATGACCACGATGTGGGGACATTTGGAGAGGCCGTCGATGATCGCCTCGGCAAAGCCGTCAGCCAGATACTCCTGCTCAGGGTCTTTGCTCATGTTGACGAAGGGTAAGACCGCGATGGAGGGCTTATCGGGCAGGGGGAAGGCCATCTTTTCTTTGGAGGCAACCTCCACCCGAGGCGCTGAGGGACGCAGGGAGAAATACGCGATACCGGCAAAGACCGCTAAGATCAGGAGAACAGCTAAAGAGACCACTACCCGTGGTGTTGCCCTTTTCTTCACAGCCGCTTCGGGGACTTTCAGCCCCGGCTGCATGACAACCCGGTAGATTTTTACCGGCTCCTTGATATTCTTGACCAGCTGCTCCCCGACATATTCATACCCGAAGGCCAATTTGTTCTTGATGTTCTCATAGACCATCCCCGATATGCAGATTCCTCCAGCTTCGGCCAAACTCTGCACCCTTGCAGCAACATTGACCCCATCCCCTAAGATAGTATTCCCTTCCTCGACCACATCCCCAAGGTTGACCCCGATGCGAAACTCCATCCGTTTTGCCTCGGCTAACTCCTTGTTCCGGTCCTTCAGCTCCTCCTGGATCTCTACGGCACACCGGACTGCATCCACCACGCTGGCAAATTCTGCCAGGACGCTGTCTCCCGCAGTAACCACTAAGCGGCCCTGGTGCTTCTGAATGAAACCAGTTACCGCCCCCAGGTAAGCATTGAGCGTGCGGATGGTTCCTTCCTCATCTTCTCCCATGAGGCGGCTATACCCCTTCACATCCGCACTGAGGATTGCGGTGAGCTTACGTTTGAATTTTTCTATGGTCATAAGCCCCTCTCACTTGAGCCCTGCCTTGCGCAGGGCCTCTTTCCTGTGGCTTACCTCCGCCTGATCTTTGAAGAACGTATTGCTGAAATGACGCTCTACGGAGAAGTTGGGATCGATCCTGAGGACCTCTGCCGCCTCCTTCCTTGCGTCGTCCTCCCTGCCGCTCAACATGTACGCCTCCGCGAGGTGCATGTGTGCAATTATCTGATCCGGCTGTTTTTCGGCTATCCCTTTCAGTATCCTGACTGCCTGCTCGTATTGGCCCATGGCGATGTAACTCGACGTTAACACAACTGACCACATCGGCATGGGGCGTGGGCTGAGACGAAACGCTTTCGTATAGTAAGGGATCGCACCCTCATAGCGCCCGGCCCAGGTTAAGAACTCGGCCAGGTACGCGTAGCCATAAGCTGAGCCGGGTTCAACGGCGATGGCGCGCTGGCCCTCTGCGATGGCCTTGTCCCAATCCTTCTTGTATAGTATGCTCACTTGGCCTAGGGCAATATGAGACCAGCCCGAGGAATCGTCGAGCGCAACAGCCTTTTCCGCGAGCCGGTAAGCTCGTTCCAGAACTTTCTGAGGGTTGTCATAGACTCCTAAATTCACCTCATTGATGAGTGCCGCAGCAAGTTGACTGTATGGCAGTGCATACCCTGGGTCCAGAGCAATAGCCTCTTCCGCCAATTGACGGGTTCGCGCCTGGCTCTCCTTGTTATAGATTAGCCTTTGCTCATATGCCTGCAATAGCTTCAGATACGCTTCCAGGTTTTTGGTACCTCGTGCGAAGGCACGCGCGCTTTCTCCCTCGGTCAGATTCACTCGCAAGCTCGTCAGTACCTTCATGGTGACATCGTCTTGTACGGCAAATAGGTCTTTCACGTCACGTTCGTATTGCTCGGACATAAGGTGGTTACCGGTAAGGGCGTCGACCAACTGGGCGGTAATTCTGACCTTGTCCCCCATTTTGCGTACGCTCCCCTCCAACACATACCGGACCCCCAGTTCCTCCGCGACCTGCTGGACCTTCACCGGTTTCCCTTTATAGGTAAAGCTCGAGTTCCGCGCGATCACAAAGACGGTGCTGAGCTTTGAAAGGGCATTGATGATCTCTTCTGCCAGCCCATCAGCCAGATAGTCCTGCTTGGGGTCATCGCTCATGTTGGTGAAGGGTAAGACCGCGATCGAGGGTTTATCGGGAAGAGGGAAGGCCATCTTTTCTTTGGATGCGACTTCAACCGGAGGGCGAGTAGGGCGCAAGTATAAGAGCCAGATCGCAACAGCAGCCACTACAACAATCACAGCAACTACCAAACCTATTGTGGCCCTCTGCCATTGTCTCGGTTTAGCCTTCTTCTCGCCCATCACCTTTCCAACAGCTTCAGGCTCCATCAAGACTTTATATACACGGACTGGTAATGCGATATTCTTAACAGTTTGTTCACCAAGATAATCATATCCAAGCTCCAGCTTATTCCTAACTTGATCAAAAGCTGTTCCAGAGATACAGATGCCTCCTGCTTCAGATAGGCTCTCTAACCGGGCTGCGATATTGACTCCGTCTCCCAAGATCTGCTCTCCATCCTCAATGACATCTCCAAGGTTGACACCAATCCGAAACTCCATCTTCCGGTTTTCAGGAATCTCAGCATTGCGCGTTTTCAGTTCCTTCTGAATCTCGACTGCACACTCCACTGCATCTACTACACTGGCAAACTCAGCGAGAACATTATCCCCAGGAGCATCCACTACCCGACCATGATGATGTTGAATAAGTCTGGTCATTGCCTCCTTGTATGCATTAAGGGTACGGACGGTTCCTTTCTCATCCTCCCCCATGAGGCGGCTGTACCCCTTCACATCCGCACTGAGGATTGCGGTGAGCTTACGTTTGACGTCCTGCGAGGTCATGGAGCCTCCTCCAGGGGCTAGACAAAGGAAGGAAGAGCTATTGCTATTCAGAAGGTCTGTTCCGTATGTTGATAGAAGCATACCCGTCCTGCATAAAGGCGTCAACAGAAACTATCGATTACCCTTAGCAATGTTGTATTGCGGGACGAGATGCAAGAGTCACACTTCCAGTCAACTATATTTAATTCCCCCTTCAACAAAACATGTTTTGTGGCTCAACATTGCGAAGATCACACGAATGAGTTTATGAGCCGTCGCGAGAACAGCCTTTTTGTAAACGAGCCCT
>DATFYE010000007.1:0-13419 GCA_035315185.1 Syntrophorhabdales bacterium
GCGATAACCTCCTCTCTGGTAATGGGTACGATTATCGCACGGAAAGGGGCCTCGGGTGCACGATGTATTGGCACAAAAACCGGCATTAAGGGTAACCGATGTATTGGCACATCAGGGTGCACGATGTATTGGCATTTCTCAGTTAAGTGTTAAGTAACAACCTTGGGGACCAACCTCTCATCGCATAAAACTCAACACTCAACACATAACACTCAACACTGCCTTACGGATTTACGGTTGTTACATACTTAAAGCCGTCTTTTTCTACTCTTAAAATGACAGCTGATTTCACCGGGTCGCCGTTCCTGTCAAAGGATATGTTCCCGGTAACACCCTTGAAGTTCTTAAGGTCGGTGAGAACCTTCATCACCTCTTCGGGCGTTGCATTTTTCGCCTTATCGAGTGACTGGAGATAGAGCATCGTCGCATCGTAGGCCAGGGCAGCAAGAGCATCCGGGACCGCCCCGTGCTTCTGTTTGTATTTTGCGATGAATGCTTCAGCCACTTTGTCTTTCCTTTCCGGCGAGTAATGGTTCGTGAAGTAGTTACCGATGATGGCCGCCCCGCCGATCTTGATCAGGTCAGGAGAATCCCAGCCGTCACTGCCCAATAGCGCGGATTTCACGCCCTTCTCGCGCACCTGCCTCGCGATGAGAGAAGCCTTGTTATAATAGTCCGGCAAGAAGATGACATCTGGTTTCTTGACGCCGATTTTCGTTATGAGAGCTGAAAAATCCACATCGTCTTTCTGGTATGATTCATACGCGAGGATCGTGCCTTTGCTCTTCTCGAACGTGACCTTGAAGAATTCGGCCAAACCCTTTGAATAGTCGTTTCCCACATCGTAAAGCACGGCTGCTGTTCTTGCCTTCAGGTCTCTGAAGGCAAAGTTCGCAACCACGCTCCCCTGGAACGGATCAGTGAAACAGGACCTGAACACATATGGCTTTCTCTTGCCGTTGTAAACCGTCACCTTTGGGTTGGTAGCCGCGTTGCTAATCATGGGCACTCTGTTCTTGTCCGCAATTTCGCTTACGGGTATGGCAATCTTCGAGGTTAAGGGTCCGATGATGCCGGCAACCTTGTCCTGGGTGATGAGTTTAAGGGCTGCGTTGGTTCCCTCGGTCGCGTCATTCCTGTCGTCGGTTATGATCGGGGCGATCTGGTATTTGCCTGTCTTTGAATAATCGTCTATGGCCATCAGGAACGCATTCTTGGACGACTCGCCAAACGTCTTTACGTCTCCGGTCAGGGGCGTAATCAAACCGAGCTTAATGGTTTCTTTTGCAGGCGCGTGCGTGACCACAAAGGTGAGGCCCACTACCAGTCCCGCAACCAGAATGAGTCTCTTCATAGGTATTCCTCCTTGGCGTCCCGGGTCGTACTGGCGCCACAGGCCGTCTGCGTTAAGCATTTAAGCATGTGGCTTTTTCACGATCTTTGACGGCTTGCGATCAGGACGTCAAGTCGCCTCTATATTAAACAAGAAAAGAAGGCACCTTGCAAACAGATATTCGTGTGGTCTGCTGGAAGGTTTGCCCTGTTTCTGGTAGGATTGGGCATGTTCACGACGTACGTGCTGGTCATCCGGAAGACGGGTTCGACCCGGATTCGGATGCCCACACAGGAGATCTTCATGGAACAGGGTCTCTATCTGTATGTCGGCTCGGCAAAGAGAGGCCTGGAGCAGAGGCTGGCACGCCACATGAAAAAGCGGAAGAAATGCTTCTGGCACATAGATTACATAACGAGTCGAAGAGATACTAGCGTGATGGCCATATATCTTTCTCCATACCCCGAGTGTGAAACGCTCACCGCGGTCAGTCAGTTGGGCCCTCTCTTCGGCCGGAAACTAGGCTCGTCGGACTGCAAATGCCCATCCCATTTTGTAAAAGTCGACAAGGTCGATGCCAAAATTTTCAAGGACTGGTTCACCGCCAAAGGTTTTGCTGAATTCTTTTGGCCATGACCCGTGACCCTTGCCCCGTGACCCGTGACCCGTGACTCTGCCTCACTGCGCGTAGTCCCTTGATTTTAGGGCGTCCGGGTGGTATGCTTCTAGCGCTCCACAGACGACATTGCGCGTCGTCGCGAGTTGCGGGCCAACACCTGTTACGAGTTACGGGTTAAAATACCTGTTACAAGTTACAGGATAATACGCGTTACAGGTTAAGTGATAATACTACGTGCGGGTTACGGTTTAAGGTCGTTAACTGGGAACTCGTAACAGGTTTGGTAACGGCGTGATATGCGCCGGGGCAAAAGGCAGACAGACGGGATGGAGAAGATAACATCACTACGCGGATTTCGAGACATCAGCGGTGAAGAAGCCGAAAAGTTTGTCAGGGTAGAGCAGGTCTCAAGGGCCGTCTTCGAGCTATCAGGGTTCCGGGAGATCAGTACCCCCATTCTTGAAAAGACCGAGCTCTTCAAGAGGAGCATTGGCGATACAACAGACATCGTTGAAAAAGAGATGTTCACGTTCATAGACCGGAACGGGGACTCATTGACCCTGCGGCCCGAAGCGACCGCCGGCATAGTGCGCCATTATCTGCAGGAAGGTTTGCATGCCAGGGAGAGGATCAGCAGGCTCTTCACGATAGGTCCCATGTTCAGGCATGAGAGGCCGCAGAAGGGCAGGTTCAGGCAGTTTCATCAGGTGGATGTCGAAGTCTTTGGCGCAGCCGAGCCGATCGTGGATGCGGAGTTGCTCTGGATCATTGCGCGGATACTCGGTCAGCTGGCGGTCAAGCGTTACGCGATCGAACTGAACAGCGTGGGCTGCAAGGAATGTCGAGCGCCTTTCAGAGAGGTGCTGGTTTCTTACTTTTCAGAGAAGAAAGAGTCCCTCTGCCCCGATTGCCAGAACAGGCTCATCAGAAACCCCCTGCGCATATTCGACTGCAAGAGCCAGGCGTGCATAGACCTCACGAAAGGGTCACCTTTGCTCTTCGATCATCTGTGTGAAAATTGCCGTGTACACTTCGAAACGCTCATCAGTTATCTTGCGGGTTTTGGCATTGATCCGGTGGTTAACAAGAGGCTGGTCCGTGGGCTTGACTATTACACCAGGACAGTTTTCGAGGTTACATCCGAAGAACTTGGAGCGCAGAAAGCCTTCCTCGCCGGAGGGCGTTACGACAATCTCGTTGAGGATATGGGGGGGCCGAGCGCTCCCGGGATCGGGTTTGCCATAGGGATGGAGCGGCTGGCATTGCTGATGGACCCTTCCCAGGTTGTGAAGAAGCCACGCTATTTTCTTGCGCTCATCGGTGACAAAACTGTTGCCTATCGCATCCCGATCATAAAGGTCCTCGCAGAAAAGGATATACCCGTCTCGTACTCACCCGATCCTAAGTCACTCAAATCGCAGATGAGGCACGCGGACAGCATCGGGGCAGATTATGCGATGATCCTGGGAGAAGGAGAGCTGGAGAAAGGGGTCATCCTCGTCAGGGACATGCGGAGCGGGAAGCAGGCCGAGCTTCCTCTCGATATCACAAATCTTGCCGAGAGGCTCCATGGACTAAGTCTCGAATAACCTTGCTCGGTAAGCCAGGTACGTAAAGACCACCGCCAGTATCAGCCTCGCAACGACTACGATCAGGCCGTTTGCGCCTATAACAACAAAGAGCAGGGTGTCCTCAAACATCGCGTGGCACACGGAAAGAAAAAGCAGGATAAGAAAGACTTCGCGCTTGCCCAGTTTGTGCTCCTTTATAGCATGTATGATGACACCTGCCCCATACGTAAGCCCGATGATCACCCCTGTTATAAGCGGGAGCAGGCCGGGCCTCGTGATGCCCATGAAGAAGAAAGGCTTTGTTCCGGAAAAGAGCCCGCGCTCCTTGAGAAACTCGTACGAAATAGTGAGCGGAAGGATGATAAGCAGGAGCTTTACCGTAAGCCAAAGTGAATCTCGCAGGGCGTTCAGTATCATTTCCATACCAGGTGTAGTACCACTCCGGAGAAAAGACTTAGGACAATCCTCACGAGCAGCAAGAGCGATGCATTTGCGCCCGTCTTCTTCGTGATCGGTGTTTCTATGGTCAGGCTGTGACAGATGCCGAGCATCAGCGCAACGACCGTCACATCTTTTGCCGGCAGGCCAAGTGGTGCCAGCACGGCTATAGCAGCGTAGATGTTGATGACATAGCCCGCGACAAGGCTGAGCGCAGCCTCTCCCGGAAGACCGAAGATGGTCATGAAGGGCTTACAGGCCCTGCTGATTATGTCTATTAGGCCCGAATGCTTGATAATTTCGATGGCGATATAACAGGGCACGATCACCTTCACCATCATGAACGTGATGGAGAGGCCATTCAGCAGCCCTCTCTTTAACGGTTTTTGAATCTCCATGGTCCAGCGGCGTATATTCTATACGATGAAGCGAGGAATTGGAACGACAAACGGTGCGATCGGGCTTGCTCAACCTTTTCACGGGTTAGAGGCGAACCGGTATCAGCAGATTACGTCCTCACCCGGGGGTGCGTCCGTGCCGTCATGTCTGCCCGGAAAGTGCTTGGTCAGTTCGGCCCCGCACTTTGCTATCACCGAACAGAGCGCATCCAGAGTCTTGTCCTCCCTAATGCCCTTTGTGAGTTCTGCTACCAGGGAGTGCCAGAAATCGGGACTGACTTTGTCATTGATGCCTTTGTCGCCGAGAATCCAGACTCTCCGTTCGAGCAGTGATATGAATATCAGGATACCCGTCCCATGCTTGGTCCGATGGAGCCCTCGCTCATAGAAGGTATGGATGGCTTCTTCGCTGACCTCATGCATGGCATCGCGCTCGCTTACTAACGCAAGTTTCAAATGAGGAGCTTTCTTGAAAAGATACCGGCAGGGAAAAAAGAGTATGAACGTGGCCGGTATATAGAACCAGATGGTACTATGGTTGAGCAGCAATGAAGCAATGAGTCCAAAAAGACCGGAGAGAAGAACGCTGCCCAGTATTTCCGCGTCTCTGTATCGATCGCACGCCTCAACAACCTTGACCACTATCTCGCCGCTGGTATCCTTCTCGGCTTCTAACACTGCCTGCTGAATTGTTGTTTTTTGCGCCTTGCTGAAAAAGTCTTTTGCCCTTACTTTCATATGTTGCTCCCCCTGAAAAGTTATAGACCTCCAGTCAGGCTCCGCCCTGCGCAACGTCAATCAGCAGGGAAAATCTTTGTCGCAGCACATCGGGATCGAAAGAAGGCTTTTCAATCGTGCATAGAAGCAGCCCCGGCTTGTAGCCAAGCCCGAGTGGCCTCGAAAGCAGCCTGGCGAGGAAAGGAGTTTGCCTGGAAGTAAGAATCAAAGCGTAAAATCCGGGAATCTGGTCGATGGTCTCTATCTGTGCCCGTATCTCCGGAGGCACGAGAGACAAGTCGCCGCCGTGATAAAACCTGAAATTTTCCTTGATCGTATGCTCCAGAAGCAGGTAGGTATGAGCAAGAGCAGAGCCCTTAACGTCGCCGGACGTTGTAAAGCCCATGGGATAGCCGTCAACCTTGCCTTTGACCACGAACGTCCTCACGTAGAACCTCACCTGCCAGGTATCAGGATCGCAAAGAGATGCAGCCACGGTCGTGAAGAAGGTTTTCAGTTTGGCGTGCCGCCCAATGAACGCAATGATGATGGAAAGAACAAGAATCGCCAGTACGGCGAGCAGGATCCACTCTGTCATCGCTTCTCAATCAAGATTGTGCACGTAAAAGCCGTTCGCGTCAAATGCGTTTACACCGGGTACGCGCACGCTATAGACATCCTCATCGGAACCGGGTACCACGCCTTTCACCGCGACCGTGAAACGCTCGCGGTTGAGCACCCTTTTATAATTTGTGAGCAACTGCTTGAGGTGAGCCTGTTTGGCAGGATTGGCAAACCCCACCAGTTGATCAAAATATTGTACGTTGTTATTGGTGATCAGCAGTTCGTGGCGCGTCTTAACTGAAGACGATTTGCGTGCGCCATCTTGCCCTGATGGGGCGCTTCCTTCAGATCTGTGTTCTTCCGTAATCCTACCGACAATGCCGAGTCTCAGCAGCATGCGTTGCAGAGCTTGCAGAAAATCGACGTCCTTCCGGGAAAGACGGATGCTTACCCCCTTTTTCTGAGTACCCTGCGCAGAGCCGTCGCAATCGAAGAGTCCTCTCAAGAATCCCCGGTAAAAGTCAGACGAGCATTTCTCCAGCGTTGGAGTTATGCTTCTCTCTCCAGGCAGTATGGTCAGGCGCACGGCCATCTTTTTGACATGAGCCAGCGATAATCTTAGCTCGTTTGGCGGTGGGGGCACGACCAGGCTTTCGGACTGGTCTTTCTGGTAAAGCCTTGAGCGTTTTGCCGGCTCGCCGACAAGCAGCCCGCCGCCAGCCGGGATCCATACTGAAATTGCCGACGTATCCTGCTGGAATGTGCCTTCCCCGAGCAATAGGCCGATCAGATACCCTTCGGCTTCACCGTATTCACCCGGCCAGTTCCAAAAAAAACGGTGGTTATGCAGGAGAAGTTTATCCCCCGGTTTAACATTTTTTGTGTCAATCCACTCGGCGCGAGTCCCGGAGCGGGCCGAGGATGCAACCCTCAACAGGAGATGGTTTTCTGTCAGAGAGACCGAGAAGCCCTCCTCTGTCTCAAGCCTGAAAACAGGATTCCTCGCGCTCTTGAAGAAACCTCTGCCACCCGTCAAGAACGGCTTGCCATCTGCGATGAGCGTGATGGGCTTGCCCAGCAGTTCATGCACCTGGCGTGGTCCCCGGTCCGTCATCACAAAAGTGTCAATCGTAACGGACTGGCTGCGGAAATCTATCTCCCCCATGAGACTAGCCTTTCTTGAGAAGGATGCACGTCTCTTTTGGGTTCACCTGGTACTTCTTCGATTTGACGAGCTCTTCGGCCAGCTTGCCCGTGCCGTCCCCGGTAATTAGCGCGATCTTCCCTTCCGGCTTCAGGTAGGCGGCTGCGCGTTTGATGTACGCTTTCGTGACCTCGAGCACAGGCATTTTCTCTTCCCACACATACGCGAGCGAGGGCTGGATGATGATCAGGTCAAATGCGTCATTAAGAAGGAGAGGGAACTCTATCTCCATGTGGAAAAAGCCATGCCGCCTTGCCAGTTCTTTGGACGACGCGAACCAATCCTGCTCCCGCATGCCCTGCCACTTTGACTCGGCACTCTCAAGCGCATAGAGCAGTTCCCTGGTTTTTTTCTCTTCAGGTTTCTTTGTGAAGTAGGCTGCGGTCATTACATCCAGGATATCCCGGAGGCGGTCCGCATAGCGGTTCAGCTTGCCCTGCAGTTCGTGCTTCGTCTCGATATCTTCTTTTATCCTGTCCGAGAGCGAGAAGTACGTCCTGTACAGATCCCTGAATTCCTGGAGCACTTTTTCCGGAGGTTTCGAAAAAAGATCTGCTTGGGCCTTTTCATCGGTGAAACCGTGTAGGTCAGCGAGAGACATGCCGAGCAATGCGTCTCCAAAACGGTAATTCTTTGCTTCTCCGCTGAAACGGCTTCTTATGTTATTCTGGAGAATATCGAGGGCCACATGGGATTTCTCGACACCGTACAAGACGTGATCGAGAATGTACCGGTTGAGCGTCTGCTCGTTCTCCCATTCAGCCACAAAGGTATTTCGCTCGCGATAGGGGAGTGTGGAAGCAAGATATATGAGCCCGTCCAGCAGTGCTGACACGACAGCGCCGCATCCGGGTGTCATATCGAGTACTCTCAAGGCGAATAAAGACTCTTTCGTGAAAGCACTCTTTGTTCCCTCCAGCACGACTTCTTCGACATCGAAGGGAATCTGCCCTTTTCTGGTGAGAAGAAACGTGAAGATGTCGGAACCGTCGAATGCGTTGACTGCGCTGGGACCGACCTCTGTATCGACCGCGGGCAGCGCATTCCTCTCTCTGAGATAGGTTTCCGTCAAAGGAAGCTTCCACTCGGGGAAGAGCTGACTGCACAAAGGCAGTAATCTTGGATAGACCTCCATTTTTTTATAAATGTTCTCCAGGGCCTTTGTGATCTCCGCCTTTTTCTCTTTCAGGAACCCGATCGTGTGGGTTCGTTCTTCCTCCAGAAGTGAAGGAAGCCCACGCGCAAGCCCTTCACAGGAAAAGAGATGGTAGAGGAGGTGGAGAATCTCTCCATCCGGCACCATCTCTTCTTTGCCCAGGTCCAGCTCGATGAGTCGCTTCTCGAATGCTCTGGGCCTCCGGAAGAGGATCCAGTTTTTTCCATTCGTCAGTATGCCCCACGGCGTCTCTGCCCTTTTGACGAGATAGAATATCTGGTATACAGGGATCCTGTTCTCGAAATCGAGGTAAAAGCCGCTGATCCCTTCAGTCAAGTTTCTGCCGTATCGTTTGACGGAAAGGAGCGCAGCGGAATTGCGGTAGAATTCTTTTGTGCCCCATCGCTTGGAATTGACGAGTCGTTCCTCTTCCGAGCAGAAGAGGGCGAAATCGGGTCCCTTGACTTGGTCCTCGAAGAATTTGGGCTTTGGCTCCACTGAGTATCCCAGGACCTTCAGCATCGGCCTTACGAGCTGCGTCTCTGTCTGAATCTCACTCGCAAATGCTTTCGTATGATGAAACGGCAAGAGGATATTGGTGAGGGCTGCGTAGGCCGCTTCCTCCCTTGGAAGGTCGAGTAATTTTTGGACTAAAGAGGGCGAGAAAAGGCTATTTCTGACTATGCCGGGGTACATAGGTAATGATAAGCCGTTTGTTCTATCCGAGTCAACAAAGCAGTGGCCGGTGAGAGGGGACGAGTGACAAGTAACTAGTGGACTGTGAGCAGTAAGCAGAGAGCAGTGGGGACGCTGAATATGAACAGTGGGAGAGCGATGCAACCTTGCGGATGGTCTGTCGGGTTCGGTTTGCCTGGCCCGCAGTCTTGACGGAGTGGCACGAAACGAGAAGAGAAATGGCTTGACAAATGTGGCGGCCGGCAGGACAATGGCCCAGAATGATAAACACCAATTCAGGAGGCGATGATATGCAACCCAGTTTCTATTTTCAGGGCAGAGTGAATAACTTCTTTTCACCCACGAAGATCACGCTCGGCGTCGGTGCCGCAAAGACCGTCGGAGCTCAAGCAAAGGCCCTCGGGCATGACAGGGTGCTCCTTGTCACCGATCAAGGGATTGTCAGCACCGGCATGCTTGAACCGATTAAAGATTCTCTTGTCTCCGAAAAGATCGCTGTCCTCGTGTTTGACAGGGTGGAACTCGAAACTCCCGCACGCGTTGTCGACGAGGGTGCCAAATATGCTCGAGACAACAATTGCGACCTTCTCGTCGCTCTTGGGGGAGGAACCACGATAGATACAACCAAGGGTATTTCACTTATGGCAACAAACAAGGGTAGCGTGCTTGATTATGTGGGTGTTGATCGGGTGCCCGTGAAGGGGCTTCCCAAGATCCTGATCCCGACCACGGCCGGAAGCGGAAGCGAAGCAACGCGAGCTTTCGGGGTGACCGATGAAGCGGAAAAAATGAAGAAGGCAGTTTCCACGCCCTACTGCCTGGCTGACGTTGCTATCCTGGACCCGCTCCTCACGCTGTCTCTGCCACCCGTGCTCACGGCCGAAACCGGCCTGGACGTTCTGGGTCATGCGGTCGAAGCATACGTCTCTGAGCTTGCAACTCCCTTCTCAGACATGCTCGCCCTGGAAGCGATGAGGCTCGTGGGTAAGAGCCTTCTGACCGCCTACGCAAAGGGTGAGAATGTCGAGGCCCGGTTTGACATGCTTCTGGCGGCAACGCTCGCAGGCCTGGCCTTTGGAAGCGGCGGCCTGGGCGCCGTTCACGCATTTTCGTTTGTCTTGGAGACGGATCATGGCCTGGGCCACGCCAGGGCTGTGAGCGTTATCCTCCCGCATATCATGCAGTATAACAAGATCGGTGCCCTTGGCAAATACGGCATGATAGCTATGGCTCTGGGTGAACAGGTTGAAGGCATGTCGAACGCTCAGGCTGCCGAGATGGCTGTTATTGCAGTCCAACGGCTGCTTGATGAGACATCGATTTCGAACCGTCTCGGCGACTACGGCATATCTCAGGAGCACCTGCCCGGGCTTGTGGCCGGCACGATGAAGCAGACAAGACTATTCGTCCCGAACCCACGCAATATGAAGGAAGAGGACGTAAGGAATATTTTCATGCAGGCGCTTTAGGAGACCAGCTGAACCAGACTGCCTGGCCCGTCAGGAGCCGCACTTGCGTCTATGGCGAAATGGTTTCTGATCAGTAGAGCGGGCAGACACGTGGTTTGATAGAAGTGCCCATGCATAACAGGCTGCGAAGGTGTCGAAGGAGATGGCCTCGCGCCGGTTAAGAGAATCTTCGTGATGCTGACTGGCGGTGGCATGGCACCTTCTCTCAGCCGTTTTCTCGGTCACGTGATAAAGGACACCGCTTGCATTCAAGCGCGAGAAGTAATCCATACTTGGACGATAGCAGCAGAAGAAAAATCAGTCAAGAAGTTTTTTCAAAAGTGTCACTGCCCTATTTTTCCGGGCCAGGTAGAGCACTCGCCAACTGAGTCGTACGTGCACTGTGTGATCCCATCTACCCAGGTCGCCCCCGACAGGTAGGCGCCGGAGAGATTAGCGCCCGACAGGTTAACATTGGCAAGATTGGCCCCCGACAGGTTAACACTCGACAGGTTCGCCTCGGACAGGTTGGCCCCGGAAAGATTTGCTCCGGACAGGTCAGCACCGGCAAGGTTGGCGCGCGAGATAGTGGCACCGGAAAAGTTGGCATGAGAGAGGTTAGTCTCGGAAAGGTTGACATTGGAAAGAATGGCTCCGGAAAGGTACGCGCCGTACAGGTTGGCACCAGAAAGATTTGCTCCGGACAGGTCAGCAGCAGAAAGGTCAGCGCGCTGGAGGTCAGCGCCTGACAGGCTCGCATTGGACAGGGAGGCGTACCGCAGGTCACAACGTGGGCACTCTTTTTCTGCCAAAAGCCTGTCTAAGCTTGTCCGATTAAAAGCAAATGATTCGGTAGAGAGGAAGAGCAGCAGCATAAGACTGAGACGGACAATAAGAACCGCGTTGCTCGCCCTCATGGCGTTTCTTTCGGAGCGAGTTCTTTCAGAGAGTCGTGCATAAGGTGCTCAGTGCTGCCATGGCCATCTTGTCTTCCGAAGGATAGCATAATACACGGTGGGGGCCGTTTCAACAACTCCCGTTTTTCCGGAAAGAACACAGGACTGAGCACCGTCCAGGTCGATTTTCCGCATAAAATCGATAGTGCAAACCCGGAATAACGATAGACAAGGAGGCGATTGGTGGTGACCCAGAATTGATACTACCGTGTATTATTCTGCTTACTATATGTTACTTAATGTAATACGATGATTCGGTGTGAGACGACAGGGTAGCGGGCTTTGAAGGACGTCCCCGAACATAAATGATGTTTAGCCTTATTCATCCCTGAACCATTCGCCCAGTTGCCTCATCACTTGTCCGAAGGTTTCCTCAAGCAGGAAAATATCGTTGTGTAGCGCCCGATTAATTTCTATAACATGACTACCTTTTGCTTTCAGTTCCTTGCACGAAGATACTATCTCCGGAACATCTCGAGATCCGAATAGTATAAGTGCCCTTTCTTTATCGGTGGGCTGCCAGGCAGGAAGTTTCTTGAGAATTTCAAAATTCACTCCGCTAAAGGACTCGCGCACCCGATAACTCCTCAAGTCTGTTATGATCCGTTCTGTTTCCGGGCTATAGGTGGTCCTGAGTGCAGGCGATATCCCAATGGCGAAATCGGCGGAGCTGGTCAGTGAGAGGCGGCCGCCTGAAGAATGGCCTATGGCTACAACCTTGCCAAAACCACGACAATACGCGATGGCAGCTTCTACATCTTGCGGGACATTCTCGTCCAACGGCAGCTTATGCTCACCATGTCCCCGATGGTCAATGGCACACGTCGTGATCCCGACCTCGGCCACGCGCCATGCCAAACCAAGCTGTTCTTCTTTGCATCCGCCGTAACCATGGACCAGGACGGCTGCACCACGGGAAACCGGGGGTCTCAATATCACACAAGGGATGCCGAATCCATCCGCCTGAATGACCTTCCGTTCGATGTCCATCATCCTTCCTCCATTCCGATATCGGCTAAACGCCGCGCTCACTGTTGTCAGGGGCCCGTTGCCCACTTCTTTCTCCGGGGTGCCGACGGATGTGAACAGTAAGTTGCTCTTGGACCAACGCCTCCGCCTCCGTCAATTTCAACATTTCATCCCAGAAAGCCGTGCATAGGCGCTCCTGCGATAGGTCCTGTTTATGGGGCTCATATTCAGTGATAACGGCTGCATCAGCCAGAGGCGGGCGCCCTTTTTCCGCCGATTGGCTGCATCCATTAGTTACGCGGTTTTTTCATAGTGTGAGGCATACCAGTCAATGACCTGCCTTATCATCTTTTGGTAAGAAGTGTTATGCTTCTTGGCCTCTTTCTTGAAGAAGCTAACGCTCGATTTCTTCAGCGAGATGGTGACTTTCACGTTATCTTCCTTCAATACCAGCTGATCGGGTGGCGGAAGAAAATCCCTCACGACTCTCAGGTCTCCCATCGGTTCTTCAGTGTACTTTATTTTGGTCTTCATAAATCTTCCTTCCTTTCCTCCAATATCCCGCCCCGTAGATGCGAATCATGTTGCCTCGGTATGTAAACCTAACAGTCATGATGTTGTCATCAACGCGTCCGATACAGTAGTATCTGTCCTCTTCGGAACTGTGAGCCATATCCTCGGCGATGACACGGTGAGGGTCGAGAAACGCTCGTTGGGCTGTGGCAAACGAAACATGGTGTTTCGTCTGGTTTTCCCTGTCCTTCTCCTGGTCCCACTCAAAAGAAGTTTTCCTCACAGACATACTATATCAGAGACTCAGGCCATAAAGCAATACACAAGTATGGCAAATAATATGGGTGCATTCGCATCTTTCGCGTAACGATAATATACGGTGCCCGTGTTTTCTGACATCTTACTCCGATGTCGGTAACAAAATGTTCAGCAAAATGGACAGCTTTGCCTGGCGGGGTTGGTGCCTTCTGACACCTCACCCTCGCGGAGCGACGCGAGGTGCCCTGATGTGCCGCTTTCTCTCACCTCAGGGCACAGAATACTCTCTCTGCGGGCCTTTCCTCTGTGACCTCTGTGATCTCTAGCGAGTGAAGCGAGCGGGTGTGAGATAAAGTAGTGGGGCTTTGTAATGTGCTCTATTCTAAGAGCGGTGCAGCTTTCTCTGCTTCTTCACGTTCCATCTTCTGCACGCGCTCAAGCTCTCGCAGCTTGAGTCGCAGCAGAATGACAAGGCCGATGATAGCCGCCCAAAACATTCCGAGATTCAGGTACACCGTGGCCTGGTCATAGCCGGTTGGCGGAAAAACGTCTATCACTGGTTTTGTTTCGGCCCAGAGG
>DATFYE010000008.1:0-71811 GCA_035315185.1 Syntrophorhabdales bacterium
CGACACCTGGGTCCACAGCCCAGTGCTCTAACCAAACTGAGCTACACTCACCGTTTCCCGATTTTTATCACAGCCCCGGGGAAAAGTCAATCGCACGCGCGAAAGACGATCCGCCCGCAGATTTGGAAAATCATGGAATTCACTTGATTATTTGGTAAAAGTTTATAAAATAGTAGTTTCAACATGGACAAGGAAACGTTTATCAGCCTTACGGAAAAGTTCTACCAGTACCTGGCCGCGGAGAAAGGGGCCTCACCTCACACGATCAGGGCATATGAGGGAGACTTGGACGACTTCACGGCGTTCGTGGCAAAAAACCCTGGCAATCAGGTAGACCATAAGACGATCAGGGCTTATATTGTGAGCATTTACAAAGGTCTCGAGAAATCGTCCCTTGCGCGAAAGCTGGCGTCCATCAGGTCCTACTTCAAGTACCTCAAGAGGAAGGGGTATATTGAGGATAATCCCGCCTTGCTTGTCAAGAATCCGCGGGTCGAAAAGCACCTGCCCAAATTCTATACTGTTGACGAGATGTTCCTTTTCCTTGATGCGTTGCCGTCAAACTCTTGGCTCAGCTTGAGGAACCGTGCGATATTTGAGCTGATCTATTCAACAGGGATGCGCGCGAGTGAGGCCCTCGGCCTGGACAGGGGGAACGTCCATCTGGACGGCGTGTGGGCCCTGGTCAAAGGCAAAGGCGGAAAGGAGCGGGTTCTTCCTTTTGGAGAAAAGGCGCGGAACGCGATTCAGGCGTATTTAGATGCGAGGCCGGATAGCGCGAACACCGTGAACAAGAGTCCTTTGTTTGTGAACGCGAGAGGTGAACGCCTGTCATACCGTGGATTGCTGAAGATCATGAAAAAGCATCAACTCAGGGCGGGCCTTCTCAAGGATCTTGCCCTCCACGGGATCCGCCATTCGTTTGCAACGCACATGCTCGGTGGGGGAGCCGATCTCAGGAGCATTCAAGAGCTCCTCGGCCACTCCAAACTTTCAACAACGCAGAAATATACGCATATTTCCATGGAAAAGATCATGGAGATATACGATAAAGCCCACCCAAGAAGGTAACATGAAACGGACAACTATAATCTGTGTCAGACACAAAGGCGGAGTTGTTTTGGCTGGTGACGGGCAGGTCACGCTCGGCGCCACGGTGATGAAGCATACGGCAAAAAAAGTGAGGAGACTCTATCAGAACAAGTGCCTCGCCGGCTTCTCTGGAGCGACAGCCGATGCCTTCACGCTCCTGGAGAGGTTCGAAAAAAAACTGGAGCAGTTCAACGGCAACATAACGCGCGCGTCCGTCGAGCTTGCAAAGGACTGGAGGACAGACAGGCTTCTTCGAAGACTGGAGGCGCTCCTGATTGTCGCCGATGCAGAGCATACGTTCATCCTTTCCGGTACGGGAGACGTAATAGAACCGGATGACGGGATCGCCGCGATCGGCTCCGGTGGCCCTTACGCTCAAGCTGCGGCAAAGGCGCTCGTGAAACACTCGGAGCTGTCTGCGCTTGAGATTGTGCGGGAGTCGATGATTATCGCTTCGCAGATCTGCATCTATACGAATCAAGAGATTACAATAGAGGAGCTCTAAATGAGAACCTTGATCCCCAGGGAGATAATGGAAGCACTGGATCGTTACATCGTCGGGCAGAATAATGCGAAGAGGGCGGTTGCGATCGCGCTCCGAAACAGGTGGAGACGCCAGATGGTCCCCGAAGAGCTGAGGGACGAAATCGCTCCTAAGAATATCATCATGATCGGCCCGACGGGAGTGGGAAAAACGGAGATAGCAAGAAGGCTTGCGAAACTCGCAAGCGCGCCTTTTCTGAAGATAGAGGCTACCAGATTCACGGAAGTCGGTTACGTGGGCAGGGATGTGGAGTCGATGATCCGCGATCTGACGGAGCTTTCAGTGAACATGGTAAAAAAGGAGGAGCAGGAACGCGTACTGGAAAAGGCCAGGGAGATGGCTGAAGAAAGGACGCTTGACCTTCTCATTCCCCACAAAAAAGCCAACAAGGGCCAGGACGAAATCGCCGAACTGCCGGAAAATACGCGCGATAAACTGAGGGTCTTGTTTCGCGAAGGTAAACTGGATGAGCGGTTCCTGGAGATAGAGGTACCGGAGAAGGCACTTCCGATCATAGAGATATTCTCGTCCCAGGGCATGGAAGAAATGGACATGCAGCTTCGGGATATGTTCGGCAATATATTGCCGAAAAAGACCAAGAAGAGACGGGTCAAGGTGCGGGAGGCCTATGAATACCTGATTCAGGAGGAGTCGAAGAAGTTGATCGACATGGACAAGGTAGTGCACGACGCTCTTGATCGCGTGGAGCAGGCAGGCATCATCTTTCTCGACGAGATCGACAAGATAGCCAGTCGTGAGCACACGCACGGGCCTGATGTATCGAGGGAGGGCGTGCAGCGGGACATCCTGCCCATAGTTGAAGGAACGACGATTACGACAAAATATGGAATGGTGAAGACGAACCATGTTTTGTTCATTGCGGCTGGGGCTTTTCACATGTCAAAACCTTCCGACCTGATACCGGAGTTGCAAGGCCGCTTTCCGATCCGCGTGGGACTGGATCCGTTGAACAAGGAAGAGTTTTACAGAATCCTGACCGAGCCTGAAAATGCGCTGGTAAAACAGTACAAGGCCCTTCTTGCTACTGAAGGCATAGAACTTGAATTTGAAGATGAAGCTATATTGGAGCTTGCGGACATCGCGCAGCATATCAATGAGATGACAGAGAATATAGGAGCGAGAAGGCTTTACACGGTCATGGAACGGCTTCTCGATGATATCTCGTTTTCTGCTCCCGAGACGAAAGAGCGTGAGATCACCATAACCAAGAAGTACGTTCAGGAAAGACTGGGAGAGTTTCTGGAAAAAGAAGACCTGAGCAGGTATATCCTATGATGGAAAAAGTAGACATCCTTCTCGAAGCTTTGCCGTATATCAAGCAGTTCTCCGGCGCCACCTTTGTCGTGAAATACGGCGGCGCAGCCATGGAGCAGACGGAGCTGGCAAAGGAGTTCGCCAAAGATATTGTTCTGCTGAAGTATGTGGGCATAGACCCTGTTATCGTGCACGGGGGAGGCCCGCAGATCGAGAAGCTGCTTACCAGGCTGAAGATCCCCACACGGTTCGTGGAAGGGTTACGCGTGACGGATGAAGAGACGCTCGAAGTAGTGGAGATGGTGCTCTCCGGCCTCATCAACAAACAGATTGTGCAGGAGATACATAATAATGGCGGGCGGGCCCTGGGCCTTTCCGGAAAGGACGCCAAACTGATCGTTGCGAAGAAGGTGGAGGATAAAGAGATCGGTTTTGTGGGTGATATTGTGGAAGTCAATGTCAAGATACTCAGAGAGATTTCGAAACTCGGTTACATCCCTGTCGTGGCACCTCTTGCCGCCGGTGTGGATGGTCATGCGTATAATGTGAATGCGGATACCGCAGCCGGTGCCATAGCCAAAGCGCTTATGGCGGAAAAGCTTATCCTATTGACGGACGTGCCCGGGGTGCTAGGCAAGGATCTGAAGACCGTATCAATGCTCAAAAAAGACGAGGTACAGGCCCTTATAAAGAACGAGACGATCAGGGGAGGCATGATCCCCAAAGCTAAATGTTGTCTCGATGCGCTTCACGGCGGGGTCAAGAAGACGCATATTATCGATGGCAGGGTGGCGCACGCGCTCCTTCTCGAAGTGCTCACAGATTCGGGGATCGGGACGCAGATTTCGGGAGGAGACTAATGCAGGAAAAGTTAATCGAAAAGGCAAAGCGTTATCTGGCAAATACGTATACGAGATTCCCGATAGTCATCACAAAAGGTGAAGGCTGCTGGCTCTGGGATATGGACGGCAGAAGGTATCTCGATTTCCTCTCCGGCATAGCGGTCTGCAATCTCGGCCACGCCCCGAAGAGCGTTGTGGAAGGCCTGACCAACCAGGCGAACAGGCTCTTTCACGTCTCTAATCTTTTTTATACAGAAGTCCAGACCCACGCTGCAGAACTGCTCGTGGAGCACTCTTTCGGTGATAAGGTCTTTTTCTGCAACAGCGGAGCAGAGGCAAATGAAGCGGCAATCAAGCTCGCGAGGCGATACTCCTGGAAGAAGCATGGAGAAGGCAGGTCCGAAATTATCGCCATGCAGAATTCCTTTCACGGCAGGACGATGGCCACGCTTTCCGCAACAGGGCAGACTAAGTTCCAGGTAGGGTTCAGCCCCCTGCTTGAAGGCTTCGCTTTTGTGCCGTTCAATGACCGGTCTGCGCTCGCTGGTGCGATCTCAGAGCGGACCTGCGCCATTATCCTTGAACTGATCCAGTCTGAAGGGGGCGTTTACGTGGCAGACCAGCAGTATATCAAGTTCATCCGGGAACTGGCGGATCAGAGAGATATTCTTATCATCCTGGACGAGGTCCAGACCGCTATGGGACGGACGGGAAAATTCTTCGGATATGAGCATTACGGTATAGAACCGGACGTGGTGAGTCTCGCGAAAGCCCTTGGCGGAGGGTTTCCTGTCGGAGCCATTATAGCGAAAGACGGCGTAGCCTCAGCCTTTGAGCCGGGAACCCACGCATCCACCTTCGGTGGCAACGCACTGGCCAGCTCAGCCATCGTGGCTACTATCAATACCTTGATCGAGGAAGGGGTAGTAGCTAACTGTGACAAGATGGGCAGGCATTTGGTGGAAAGGCTGCTGGCCCTCAAGCGGAAATTCCCCGTCATCGTGGATGTGCGGGGCATGGGACTGCTTCTTGGTATCGAACTCTCCGTCCCGGGAGAGCCGCTCGTACAGGAGTTTTTGAAAGAAGGTGTTATTCTCTACGCCACGAAAGGGAACGTACTAAGGCTCTTGCCGCCTCTTGTCATAAGCAGGGAAGAGATCGACTTGTTCCTCGACATAGCTGCGAGGGTCTTCGAAAGGCAGAAATCGTGAAGAGAGATTTCACAAAGATACTCGACCTGACGGCAGATGAATGCATGCACCTTGTGGAGCGGGCCGGCTTCATGAAACGGATGAGACAAGCCCGGGGAGAATGGGTGCCCCTGCGCGGAAAGAGCCTTGCTATGATTTTTGAGAAGGCCTCGACGAGGACAAGGGTCTCCTTTGAGCTGGGAATGAAAGAACTTGGCGGCAATGCCTTACATCTGAGTGCGGCAGAAACACAGATCGGAAGAGGAGAGACCATCGGAGATACCGGGAGAGTACTAAGCCGGTACGTAGACGCAATTATGATTCGCACCTACGCCCAGCAGACCGTGGAGGAACTGGCACGCGCATCCAGCGTGCCGGTGATCAATGGATTATCGGACCTGTACCATCCTTGCCAGATCCTCGCTGACCTGTTTACAGTGCGGGAGCTGAAAGGGGATGTAAGAGGGTTGAAAATCGCCTACGTCGGAGACGGTAATAATGTGGCGAACTCGTGGATCGAAGCTGCTATCCTTCTCGACCTCAATCTGACTGTCGCTTGTCCGGAACAGTACAGACCGGCTCCCGTGTTGGAAGAGCTGGCCCGACAAAAAGGCAACATAATCTTCACCAGCGATCCCGTAACAGCGGCACATGGGGCTGATGTGATTAATACGGATGTGTGGGTCAGTATGGGGATGGAGAAAGAAAGAGACGAAAGAATGAAGGCGTTTGCCGGCTTCAGCGTGGACGAGAAACTCCTGGGGTACGCGAATAAGGATGTTATTGTGCTGCACTGTCTACCTGCCCACAAGAACGAGGAGATAAGCGAGAACGTCTTTGAGCGGTTTCAGGATACCATCTTCACGCAGGCTGAGAACAGGCTTCACGCCCAAAAGGCACTCTTGGAGTGGTTAATGGTGGAGGTTTAGATGGCGCAGGCAAAAAGGGATGTAAAGAAAGTGGTACTGGCGTATTCGGGTGGTCTGGATACCTCTGTTATAGTGAAATGGTTAAAGGAGCAGTATCAGTGCGAGGTAATCGCCTATTGTGCTGATATAGGACAGGAAGAAGAGTTGGATGGGTTGAAAGAGAAAGCCATGAAGACCGGCGCATCGAAGATTTATATTGATGATCTGAGAGAAGAGTTCGCGCGGGACTTCGTCTTCTTCTCCCTGAAAGCGAACGCGATTTACGAGGGGACGTACCTCATGGGTACATCCATCGCACGCCCTCTTATCGCAAAGAGACAGATCGAAATCGCTCAATTAGAGCGTGCTGACGCTATTGCTCACGGGGCCACAGGAAAGGGCAACGATCAGGTAAGATTTGAGCTGACCTGCTATGCCCTCGCCCCTCACATCAAGGTGATAGCGCCGTGGAGGGAGTGGGCTTTCACCTCGCGGGACGATCTGATCGACTATGCGAAACAGCACGACATTGATGTGCCGGTAAGCAAAGAGAAGCCTTACAGCATGGACCGCAACCTGATGCACATCAGCTACGAAGGGGGCATTCTCGAAGACCCGTGGCGCGAACCGGACGAGTCCATGTTTCGACTGAGCCGGTCCCCGGAGTCAGCACCCGACTTTCCCCGCTACCTGGAGATCGAGTTCGTGGACGGTACGCCCGTAGCCGTTGACGGGAGAAAGACGGCGCCCCATGAGATCGTGATGCTGCTCAATCATATCGCAGGCGAGAACGGCATTGGCCGCATTGATGTGGTGGAGAACAGGTTTGTGGGTATGAAGTCGAGAGGTGTCTACGAAACCCCTGGTGTGACCGTGCTGCACGTTGCCCACAGGGCGATGGAATCGATTACTATGGACAGAGAGGTTATGCACCTTCGGGACAGCCTCATTACAAAGATCTCCGAGCTCATCTACTATGGTTTCTGGTATTCGCCGGAGATGAACGCGCTGCGAGCCTTCGTCAACGAGACGCAAAAAAACGTGACAGGAACGGTCAGACTGAAACTCTATAAAGGTAACTGTATAGTCGTAGGCAGAAAATCGGAGCATTCACTCTATATGAAGGATTTTGCAACCTTCGACAAAGACGCGGTTTACGACCAGAAGGACGCGAGCGGTTTCATACGACTCAATGCGTTGCGCCTGCGGATAAGGGCGATGCTGGAGGAGCGCAGCTAAAAATAGGGTCATGGGTCACGGGGCAAGGGTCATGGCAAGGCGTTTTGAAAACCCCCATATAGCTTGAATCTGTTGTAATCCGAGGAGTGTTGAAGTGAGAGCGTACGATCCCAAAGAGATCGAGGAGAAGTGGCAGAAAGTCTGGGAGGATAATAACCTTTTCCGCGTCGAAGAAGACCCGGGGAAGAAAAAATACTACCTTTTGGAGATGTTCCCTTACCCTTCGGGCAAGATTCATATGGGGCACGTGAGAAACTACTCTATAGGTGATGTGATTGCCCGCTACAAACGGATGAGGGGTTACAACGTGCTTCATCCCATGGGGTGGGACGCTTTTGGCATGCCCGCAGAAAATGCCGCAATCCAGCACGGGACGCAGCCAGCGGTCTGGACGTACAATAACATCAGCTACATGAAGACGCAGCTCAAGAGGCTCGGCTTTGGCTACGACTGGGACAGGGAACTGGCGACCTGCGACGTGGATTACTATGGCTGGGAGCAATGGATATTCCTCAAGATGTATGAGAAGGGGCTCGTCTACCGCAAGAATGCTCCTGTGAATTACTGCAAACTCTGCTCGACCGTACTGGCTAACGAGCAGGTGGAAGACGGCCGCTGCTGGAGATGCGGCGAGGAGGTCGTTCAAAGCGAGCTGACGCAGTGGTTTTTCGCTATTACGAAGTATGCGGACGAGCTCTATGAGTATGCAGACAAACTGCCCGGCTGGCCCGAGCGGGTCCTGAACATGCAGAAGAACTGGATTGGAAAAAGCTACGGTGTGGAGGTCGATTTCCCCCTTGAAAGAGGCGGTTTGCTCACCATATTCACCACGCGGCCGGACACGCTTTACGGGGTTACGTTCATGGTGCTTGCGCCTGAACACGCGCTGGCTACCGAGCTTGCGCATGGTACCCCGTACGAAAAGGAGGTCCACTCGTTCGTCGAGAAGGCGAGGAGCCAGGACCGGAGTTTCAGGCTGGAACTGTCAGGCAGCAAGGAAGGTGTCTTCACAGGGGCCTATGCCATAAACCCGCTCACCAACCAACGCGTGCCCATATACGTCAGCAATTTTGTCCTCGCGGAATACGGAACCGGCGCGATCATGTCTGTGCCGGCTCACGACCAGCGTGACTTCGAATTCGCAAAGGCGTACGGTCTGCCTATCGTCGTTACCATTATGCCTGAAGAGAGCGTGCTTGACGCAGCCCTCATGGAGCAAGCGTACGAGGGCGATGGTGTCATGGTCAACTCAGGTCCTTTCAACGGGAGGCAGAACAGAGAGGCTATTCCCGAGATTATCTCCTATCTTGAAGGGAAGGGCATAGGTAAAGGAACGGTGAACTATCGCCTCAGGGATTGGGGCATCTCGCGGCAGCGGTACTGGGGCGCGCCCATCCCCATTATCTACTGCGAAAGTTGCGGGGTGGTGCCCGTGCCCTACGAGGATTTGCCGGTCAAGCTGCCGCTCGACCTTCACATTAAGCTGGTGGGGAAATCGCCGCTGTCTGAGTGCCCGGAGTTCTATCAGGTAAAGTGTCCTGCCTGCGGCCGGGATGCCAGACGCGAGACCGACACCATGGACACCTTTGTTGAGTCGTCCTGGTACTTCCTCAGGTATGCATGCCCCGGCTACAAGGAAGCGCCGCTTGACAGGAAGCGTGTCGATTACTGGATGCCTGTGGATCAGTATATTGGGGGTATCGAGCACGCAGTGCTCCACCTTCTCTATTCCAGGTTTTTTAACAGAATAATGAACGAGCTGGGATTCGTGGCGGCGAGGGAACCTTTCGAGAACCTTCTCACGCAGGGCATGGTGATAAAAGACGGCGCCAAAATGAGCAAATCGAAAGGGAACGTAGTTGACCCCGATTACCTGATTGAGCGCTATGGAGCGGATACGGCGCGTCTATTCTGCCTTTTTGCATCTCCGCCCGAAAAAGATCTGGACTGGAGTGACAAAGGCGTTGAGGGTTGCCATCGCTTTCTGCAAAGGGTTTGGAGGCTCATCATTGACCGCGCCGACACACTCAGGAATCTTCCAGCGACGATTGAAGGGGGCTCGGAAAACACCCAGAGTGAGGAGGTTTCCCGGCTTGTCTATATGATCCATAAAACAATCAAGAAGGTAACCGAGGACCTGGAGAGGTTCCACCTCAATACGGCAATCGCAAGCATCATGGAACTGGTAAACGCCATCTATAAATTTATCGAGGCTGAAAGGAAGGAAGGCGAGCTTCAACTCTTGAAGGGTGTGATTGAGAACCTTATCTTACTCCTGAGCCCCTTCTGCCCTCATGTTACAGAGGAGCTGTGGGAAGGGCTTGGAGCCACGGGCCGCGTGATCGACCGCCCGTGGCCGGCATTCAACGAGGCTTACATCAGGGAACAAAGGATAACGGTGGCAATCCAGGTGAACGGTAAACTGAGGGATACGTGCGAGGTGGAACGCGATCTGGACGAGGCAGCCCTGAAACAGGTTGTGCTCTCTCTTGACAAGGTAAAAAGGCATATCGAAGACCGGGAGATTCGGAAGTTTATCGTGATCCCTAACAAACTGGTGAACCTGGTATGCTAAGCATGACGGACAGGCTTTCTTGCACGAGGCTTCTTGCGGTATTGCTCTCCTTTCTATTCCTGGCCTCCTGCGGATACACGATCGTCGGGGGGCAAAAAGGCATCTTCCAGGGCGAGGTGGTTTCTGTCGATGTCCCGGTCTTCAAGAATCAGACCTTGGAACCTGAAATGTCCCAACCTTTCACCGAGGCATTCACACAGGAGTTGATCACAAGCGGTGTTTTTGACGTCAACCATTCGGGTGCATCGAGTACTTTGCAGGGTAGCATTATCAACGTTAGAATCGTGCCGGACGCGTTCGACGCGAACGGTCTGGCAATAGAGAAGACGATATATGTGACGGTCAGTGTGGCTCTTTCAAGGAAAGACGGCCGATCCATCAAGAACTGGTCATTCCTGGATGCGGAACCTTACGGCTGTCAGGATATAAATCTGGAAGATCCGAATAAAAGGGAAGCCGTGACAAGAATTGCCGGAAGGATTTCGCGCAGGTTCAGCGCCCTTGTTTTGGCCGATATTGACCGGAAAGCGCCGCCATAGGGGCGCTTGGGACAAAAGCCCGCCTGTACATTGCCAGCTGTACTAGCCGGGCATTCGTGCGAGACCAAATGTGCATTCGCGGGTGGCACACTCCGACGTGCTTCATAGTACGCCTCCATTCATCATAGCTTGCCCTGTGAGGCCTCCCGGAGCTGCCTGAACAGTTTGGAGAGGTCCTTCAGCTGGTAATGGGCGTTGAGGCCGCTGGGGTTAGGAAGTATCCAAACCCTGGAATCTCCGATTCTCTCCTCCTGTAATCCCAGAATAGCGTGTCGCCGGCCAAACGCCTTTCGGTACGCTTCCACTCCCAGCACCGCAACGATCTGCGGCTTGTATTTGAACACCGTCTTCGTGAGGCGCTTGGCACCCTCCTCCAATTCGCTCAACGAGAGCTCTGCAGCGTTAGCGGTTGTGCGGTTCACGATATTTGTAATGCCGTAGCCGCGTTTCAGAAGCTCTTGTTCCTCGAACGGCGAAAGGAGCCTGTCGGTAAACCCGGCAGCATGCAGCACGGGCCAGAACCGGTTACCCGGTCGCGCAAAGTGATGTCCTGTGGCACCCGAATAGAGCCCAGGGTTAATGCCGCAAAAGAGTATGTGGAGATTCGGTGCGATGACCTCGGGCACGGCCTTTCCACGGGCAGCTATCAGTTCCTCTTTGGTCGGTTTGAAAACATGCATATTCAACCCCGCTAGCGCTTGGCTAAAAAGGGTCGAAGCGAGGAACCGAGAAGAAGGCTTGTACTACCAGTTCCACGCTTCATCGCTTCTTCGCATCATCGCGTTCACTTCTGCAATATAACGCCGGCTAAGAGACAGGCGTATAAACGACCCCTCTGTCGGTCGTTTCTTCGTTTATCCGCCCCGCGCCTGCTAGGTATCTGAGGTGCGCGATGGCTTCTCCCACAGCAAACCATTTCTGGGCAGCCGGGAATAGCTGCCAGGAGTCACAGACGATGTCCCAGGTCATCCTGGATGCTACTTCGTACGCCGTACACCGACCCTCCTTCAGAATAGCAAGTATTTCATCAGCCCTCTCTTTGTGATGCTGTTTCAGTTCGTCGATCCTCTCGCGGCAGTTGTCAAAAACCCTTCTGTGACCGGGGAGGACCAGGTTGACGTCGAGCACATAGGTTTTGTCCAGACTTGCGAGGTATGTTGCCAAGGGATCCCAGTCATCGAACCAGCATTGAATGTTGGGTGTTATGTCGCTGAGAATATGATCTCCGGCGATAAGATACCTTTTGCTCGATTCGTAGAGGCACGTGTGGCCGAAGCTGTGGCCGGGTGTCTCCACACAGGTAAAGCGGTAGTCCCCAACAATGAGCGTGTCGCTCTCCTTGCACTGCTGAAAAGCGGGCATCTGCGCGATTCCATATTTGAAGGCAGGGTGGTTGTTGAGCGCTTCCTCCATCTCGCCTTCGGGGAATCCGTGGAGGCGCGCAAATTTCCCTAAATTTGTCCTGTTGAAAAAAGAGACTAACCGTCTTGCATCAGGTGCGTTAAGGTAGATTCTCGACGTGTCGGAGGCAATAGTGGTGACGAGCGCAAGGTGGTCCGCATGGAGGTGGGTGATAAAGAAATCGGTATGTATCAGGTCGACGCCAAGCTCGTTCAGGCCGTTCAGCATGGCACGCCTGCATTCTTCGCGATTCAATCCTGTGTCTATAACAAGGTTCTTTTCAGCCCCTTTTACGACATAGGAGTTAATTGACTTGAGCGGATTGTCGGGGAGAGGAATCTCAATCCTGTAAAAGTTTCGATCTATTTCCTCAACCATAGCCTCTGTCCAGCGGCTGGCTCCTGCGGGTCCATTGGCAACCGTCCGCGCAAAAATCTGTTTGCGCACGCCTGGGCGCTTTTATCTGGCATCTGCGGCAATTGTTCTTGAAAACCCGTTGAAGGCTGTAGGACAGGCGTCGCGCCTATCAAGACAAAGATTGGCCTACCTTCTTCGCAAGCCTCGAGACTCTGCGAGCTGCGTTGCTCTTGTGGATTACGCCCTTTGATGCAGCCTTATCGATGCATACAACAGCTTCCTTAAATGCCTGCTGCAGCTCATTCTTGTCTTTGCCCTGCAAAGCGACCAGCACCTTTTTGATGTTGGTTTTCATAGTGGACTTGACATGGACATTGCGCAAACGGCTCTTCTCACCCTGTCGTGCCCTTTTTATAGCTGACTTGTTCTTCTTCAACAATCCCTCCCGCTTGATTTTGGTATTTTTACCATGTTTGCTGCCTACAAGTCAACTTTGCTTTTCCTGTTTCACAGCCAGCTCGTGAATCGTTTTATGAGGGTGTGCTCCATGAGCGAGGCGATCAACTCGCCATGCCAGTCGAATACTGCTTTCTTGTGGATGAGGTCGAGGACGCCATCCTTGAGGGCAAGGCTGAAGAGCCTGTCAATATGGGGATCTGATAGGTGCTCGAAAAACCTTCGAAAGAACTGACCCTTCTGTAATTCCGGTTCGAGCAGAGCCCGCCATCTCCTCTCGTAAGCCTCGAGCCGTTGAGCGCCAAGATCGTCCCGATGAAGGGCATCGCTCAGCGTCTCTGCGGCAGCCTGGGCTGCTATAAGGCCGTAATAAATACCGCCATGTGTCGTAGTTTTTACCTGGCCGGCCACCTCGCCTACCGCAAGTAACCTGTCCGAGTAAGTCCGTTCGAGGCCGCCAAACGGGATCGTTCTCTGCAAGATGGAACCAGCCTCCCGGATTCGTCGTTTCAGGAAGTGGCTATTCAGGAACGACTGCAGGAATTTTGAAGCCCCCTTCCTTGTGATAAGGCCAACACGGGCTCTCCCATCCTTGAGGTCCACAGCCCACGCAAATGAAGAAGGTGCAACATTTCTTCCCAGGTATATCTCTGTTACAGAAAGATTGTCCATGAGGATTTCGGTCTGCGCACCTTCGTAATAGTCAGCTATCTCACCCAAGCGCAGCTTCTTAGTCATTTTCGGGTTGTGGCCACAGGCGAGCACGGCTGCTCGAGCCCGCACGTAATCTCCGTTGGATGAGGTCTTGAGCTCAACATGACCGGGTAAGACACGGATGTCCACACAGGCGGTACCCTCACGCAGAGAAGCGCCGCTGCTTAAGGCCATCTTACGCAGGCCGTCGTTAAACCTGACACGGTCCACCACATGAGCCTGGACGTGCCTCGGATGGTAGGGGAGCAACTTTCCTGAAGGCGAGACGAACTGTATGTCTTTGACCTGGGCCAGGATCGAATCGCCCGGCAGACTGAACTTTTCAAACGCTTCGACACCCACGACGCCCGTGCACACAGGGGGCTCCCCACACGTCCCATTTTTTTCGAGCACCACGACATCGAACCCGTCCCGTGCAAGTTCGTGCGCGGTGTAGCACCCTGCAGGACCTCCACCGATAATAGCTACGTCGTGCATTCTAGCAATACCTACCTTGCGGATTGAACAATTACTTAACCCGAGGCCGTGCTTCAAATCAAGCATTTTAGCCCCGAAGAGGGCGGATGTCGCAAATCATGAAAGAGAGGAACCGGCAGGACTGGGCGGATCGAGTCGGACAGTCCTGCCGGAGTCAGTCTTACAAGTGACTAGAAGCCCGCAGCGGAAAGGAAAACCCTCGGGTGGACCTTACTTTGATTTCTGGGGCATCGGTACCTGAGATTCGGGGCCTTGCGGTTCTGGCTTCTTGCTTTCTTGCTGCCGCTGTATCTCGACCCTTGTCTCTGCGATCCCCCGCACTGGCTGGGTAAACGTTCCGGCGACCAGAGTTACCTGGCCGGTGAACCGGTTTATCTTGTAAAATCCGCCAACACCCGATAACTGCACCACCTGATAGCGTGTCCAATACAGCCCGATCAGCACGAGCACTACAATACAGATTATACAGCACTTTTTAGTCATGGAACCCTCCTTCGCGATCCAAAGCGATCGATGGTCGATGCCAGCATGCACCTTTCCGCGGACGATAGATGCTATTACAGTAGCACAGCTCTCCTGCTCAATCAACCATGCGTGGACGACATGTGCGGTAACGGCAGGACAAAACCTTCAGGGTAATCCCGGTTTGAGTCCTCGATGAAAGTGAAGGTCTCCGCAGAATGGGCTCAGGGGTAGAGCGCCATGCGGTCAAGCGCTGTTGTCTCGTCAAGGCCGAGCGCAATGTTCATGTTCTGCACGGCCTGGCCGGATGCGCCCTTGACGAGATTATCGATGGCACTTATGACAACGAACCTTCCATCGTCAAACGCCTTTAGGCCCAAATGACAGTAATTTGAGAACCTGGTGAAACGCGTGTCCGGGTAGGCCCCCTCGCTCATAATTTTAATGAACGGTTCATCACGGTACGTCATTCGATAAAGATGGAGGAGATCCTTTGTTGTGCTCGGGGCGATGAGCTTTCCGTAGACAGTGGTCAGAATACCCCTGTTGATGGGGAGAAGGTGTGGCACGAACGTTACTTTCACGTCGGCAAATTTGCTGATCTCTTTTTGTATTTCCGGTTCGTGCCGATGGACGCCAACGTTGTAAGGTCTGAAGCCCTCTGCCACCTCACAAAAAAGGCTCCCCAGCTTTGTTTCTCTGCCTGCGCCACTCACACCCGACTTTGAATCCACAAAGACATCGCCCTCAACAAGCCGGTTTTTCACTAAAGGATAGAGCGCGAGAATAGCGCTCGTCGGGTAGCAACCTGGATTGCCTATGAGCTTTGCCTTTGCTATTTGGGGTCGGTAGAGTTCAGGGAGACCGTACACGGCCTGCTGCTGTAACGCAGGTGCTCCGTGCTTTACATAGTGCTTCTCGTAATCGGATAGATCTTCGAACCGGAAGTCCGCGCTCAGGTCGATCACGCACGCATCGCCGTAAAGGAGCTCTTTTGTCTTTTCTGCAGACGTGCCGTGCGGAAGGCAGAGAAAATAGGCATCACACTTGTCCCGGTGATCCTCGTCGGTGGGCTCAAGTACACCATCGAAACTCCCGCTCAACGATGGGAACAGATCAGACAGCTTCTTTCCCCGGTAGGTATTGGATGTAAAGAGAGTGACCTTAACGTGAGGATGGTAAGCAAGTATGGAAAGCAGTACGACGCCCGTGTAGCCCGTCGCTCCTAGGATGCCTACGTTCCACATCAATCATTATCTCTATTCATTATCGCTAGTGAACTGATTATCGCTTGGAGAACTGGAAGCGCGCCCGTGCCGCTCTTTGGCCATACTTCTTTCTTTCCTTGGCGCGCGGATCCCTGGTGACAAGCCCGTGCTTCTTGAGAACACTCCTCAGGGTGCCGTTGAACTCGATCAATGCTTTTGCGATTCCGTGTCCGAGGGCCCACGCCTGGGCTGCGATCCCTCCGCCGTAAATGTTCGCCACAACGTCGAATTTGTCCGCGTTGTCTGTCAGCATGAAAGGCTTATTGACCATCAGACGTAACTCTTCAAGGGGGAAGTAATCGTCTATCGCACGACCGTTGATCACGTACTGGCCGGAACCCAGTTTCATCCAGACCCGTGCCACAGCAGTCTTTCTCTTGCCCGTTGCGTAATACCTTTTCTCAGGCACGTCTGGCCTCCTTCACATCCAGCCCTTCCGGCTTCTGGGCCTGGTGCGGGTGTTCACTCCCCTTGTATACCTTGAGTTTCTTCAGCATCCTTCGCCCGAGAGCGTTCTTTGGCAGCATTCCACGCACAGCCAGCTTTATCAACTCTTCAGGTTTGGCTGCCAGCATGGTACGGGCATTCACCACGGTCAATCCTCCGGGATACCCGCTGTACCGCTCATAGGTCTTTGCGGCGAGCTTGTTCCCCGTCAGTCTCACCTTTTCAGCATTGATCACGACCACGAAATCACCCGTATCAGCGTGCGGCGTAAATATCGGCTTATGCTTCCCACGCAATACCGCTGCAATGCGGGTCGACAACCTGCCGAGCGTGGCCGAATCGGCATCGACGACGTACCATTTTCTCTCAAGGTTCTTCTCGCTCGGAAAAAAAGTGTCCATAACAGCCCCTGTGTCGGATAAAAATAATATAGTTATGGCGTCAAGTCAAGCGAAATGACGTTTACTTCTTACCAGCGGCTCTCTTGGATGCCTTGAGGGGATTGATTTTCTGTTCCTCGGTCTTGATTTCTTTCTTCATGTGGGTGGCCATTGAACATCCTGCGGCTTGCCACTTCTGGGCCGGGTACGGAAAGCTCATACAGAACTTGCCTGCCTCCAACTCCATAACCCGCGTGCACCCTTCACAATTCTCCACGACGGTGTAGCACTTTCCTCCGTTGTAAGAACAGCCCGTCTTTTTCATGAAAAGACACTCAATTCCTGGTTTTAACGTTTGACACTGCATACCGGCATCACCTCCTTTAGGATCGGAGCCATTATTTAACTATATTTACCGGCGAATGTCAACAGTTTTGTATACAGCGTTTTGCATAGAGGCTGCTGACAGCCCGGCAGCTCGTCTTTGCGTCTGTGGGAGGATGAGAAAGGTTGAAATGATGGGTGAAACTGGGCGGCTGGTGAGAAGATCAAAAAGCGGGGATGTGGAACGAAGCACTCTGGTGCAGATAGAGGGGTGGTTCAGACTTTCTTGCCACGATATTCCCATTTCCCTTTAAACGTAATGAGAAAGGAAAGGAGGATCAGTTTCAGGTCAAGGCAAAAAAATTGTCTGCGAACGTAGAGGAGGTCGTATCGAAATTTCTTGCGACGGGGAGCATCGGCGGGGAGGTATACCTGTGCGAGGCCGGTCAGGCCTGGGGTAATGGTTAATCGGCCATCATACCCGGAGATCTGATCGATGGCGAGCACATCGGGATTCCCGAAGACCTCCTGTTCCTGGGGCCTCAAGGCGCGTGGCCCAACGAAACTCATATCTCCCTTCAGGATATTCACGAGCTGAGGCAGTTCGTCCATGGCAGTGGCTCGCAGCAGACGGCCAACCTTGAGGACTCTTGGATCGTCAGGTGTTGCCTGCACCGCTCCGGTCTTCTTTTCCGCATCCACGATCATGGAGCGGAATTTGAGGAGCTTGAAAATGCGGCCTCCTTTTCCAACGCGCTCCTGGAAATAAAAGACCGGACCTCCATCCTCGGCCTTAATGGCGAGCCCAATTACCAACCAGACAGGCGCTGAAATGAGGAGGCCAACCGCCGAAAGTGCAATATCAAAAAGGCGTTTCATGAGATCAGGGACGAATCCCTGTCGGCATGCGCAGGGCGCCCCGGACAGCGTTCATGTACGCCTCGACCACAATTCTTTCGTCGAACTCTTTGAGCACCTTCTTTCTCCCGTACTCGCCCATCCTGGCTCTCTCTTCCGGGCTCGCCTCGATCAGTTTGATGCAGGCGCCCGCTAGCGCCACTGCGTCCTTTGCCGGCACTATGTACCCGTTCTTGCCCTCCTCGACGGTTTCCCGGCACCCAACGTTGTCGGTTGTAATTACGGGCCGTTCCATGGACATAGCCTCCAGAAGAGAGCCCGGGACTCCCTCTCTATAAAATGACGGTAAGACAACTACATCGCTGGCAGCAAGAAAGGGGCGGACATCATCGGTGCTGCCCGCATATCGGATGACCCCTTTTGCCTCCCAGTCTTTTATCCTGTCCAGGGGAATACCGGAACGGTTCTGGGGATCAATAGGTCCGAGGAGAACAAATTGCGCATCGGGATGTCTCTGCCGCACCATGTCCGCGGCCTCCACAAACTCGCGGACCCCTTTATCCCAGAGCATCCTTGCCATGAGTAGGAAGCACACTCCGTTATGCGTTACGGTCTGTTCGCCGATCGCCGCTTGCGAGTAACGATCCGTGTTGACCCCGGATCCCGGAAGTATCGCTGCCTTTGCATGAGAGAGAAGATGCGAACGGATAAAGATGCTCAAATCATCACGGTTGAGGAAAAATACCTTGTCGCACTTAGAGAAAGCGATTCGATAGAGAACCTTATAGCCGACCGCCCCGAGCCGAGCCTTAATGTTTTTTTCGGTGAATAGCCACCCAAGTCCCGTCACGGTGGACATCGATCTTATTTTGGCAAATCGCGCCGCAAGGCCTCCGTATACATTCAACTTTATCGTAAAATGGAGACAAAGATCTGGTTGCTCTCGACGATAGACGTGGAACAATTCCCTGAGAAGTCGCGCATCCTGGATCGGATTCGATCCTTTGCGGTCGAGCTGTTGCAGGCGTATCACTGGAAATCCTTCCTGTTCCAGCCTTTCGGTGAAGTCGTCGTGGGGGGCTACCGCCACAACCTGAAATCCTTCGGTCCTCAAGGCTGTCAACAGCCCTCGGGCGAAGTTATACAGAAAAAAAGAGGTATTTGAAACACAGAAAATCTTTTTGCGACGATCATCCATCTTTCTGCAGTCTATCTTGTTTACCCTGGACTAATTCGTGCCTTTCATGCAAAATGGGCTCTTATTGTCAGCTATCTGGGCTCCTGGCGAGTTTCCTAAACTTGTGCACGTGATAAAGATGGGTGATGAAGTGGGGAAGCATTCCAACCGCTATCGGCTTCAAGACATAGGGATAATAAAGCGTTGATACCTTGAGGGCTCTAAACCCCTTCCACCTGATCTGTGCCTCTATCCACCTGTAGCGAAATTTTCTGCGTGAGTAATCTGAACGATCCCAGTGAACGTTGTAAAGGGGCCTGGGTATGGTTGCAATCTTATAACCCTTGGACAGCATCCTGAACCAGAGATCGTAGTCCTCCACCCTGAGCGCTTTCTCATTGTATTTGCCGACATCAACGATATGGCTCTTTCGCATTACCACTGAAGCGTGAATCACCTTCGGCCCTCTCACCCAATCCCGGGTTAGAGCAGATAGCGGCGGAGTCCACTGACCCCAGACCCGTCCGGCACTGTCCGTGAGATTTACGTAAGTGCCTACGACGCTGACATCGGGGTGATCGTCGAGAAAGGTTACCTGCTCCTTAAGGCGGGTACTCAGAGAAAAGTCGTCCGCGTCCTGTCTGGCAAGATACTTGCCCTCAGCCGCATCGATGCACCGGTTCAGCGCGGCTGCGAGGCCGCTATTCTTTTCCTGCCTGATCAGCCTGATTCTGCTATCCTCACGGGTGGCCTCCTGAAGGATGCCCCAAGTCCCGTCCGACGAGGCGTCGTCACAGACTACGTATTCCCAATCCGTGAACGTCTGCTCCTGTATCGAACGTATTGCGCGTCGCACGGTTGCTGCCCCGTTCGACACACCCATGATTACGCTTACTCGCGCCATGTGGACTCATCAAGAGTGAGGTAGGGAGCCGAGACCAGCGTCACGTGCCCATTGCAGGTCCCGGTGGGCATATGTCTACGGCTCAATGGCGGGCCTGTTTGGGTTGTGAGGTCTTCTGCCACGAAAAGGGCAGGCGATTTGCGCCAGCGATAATAGGGACTTGACGCGGCATTTGAGTTCACCTGATCTTATGCAGACCCTGAGCGCCTCTCGTGCTCCGGTAAGTTCGCCTGCTCTCAGCCTGTTTCTCCCGATGTAATAATTTTTCGCAGCCTCAGCTCGGCACCGGTGCTTTTCTCCCAGGAAATGGAGATAATGATTGTAGAGTGTTTGAACCGCCTCAACATGTTTCTCGACTGACGACGATATATTGCCGCCGCCGTCCCAGTATCCCCCCAGACTTTTCCCGATGTAGCAAAAGCGGCTGGCCGTCCTCGCTATCTTCAGCCATAGGTCGAAGTCCTCGACGGAAATCAAGGATCTATCTTCTGAAAAGCCTCCGACATCGAGTATTGTTTTCTTCCTGACGACGGCACTTGAATTCGGTAAAGCATTACCCTTTGTCATAAGGTCTATGAACGCTGGGCCTTTCAGGGCCCTTCCTCTGACCTTCTTTAGCAGCCTCTTCCCCCCCGTTAGATACACGTCTAGATCATGGCAGAGCACGTCGGAGCGATCCACATGCCCGAGGCATACTTCCAGCTTCCTCGGATACCACCAGTCGTCAGAATCCAGGAATGCGATGTATTCGGCTCGGGCGCGCTCCACGCCTATGTTGCGGGGTCTAGCCGGACCTCCGAAATTGCTCGCAGATTCAATGAGCTTGATTCTTTCGTCACGCAAGGCAAAGCTTTTAATGACCTCCCGGCTGCTATCCGTTGAACAATCATCAACAACAACCATCTCCCAATTGTCGAATGTCTGATCGACGACCGATTGGATAGCTCTGCCGATGTATTGAGCCCTGTTGTAAATCGGCGTGACAATCGATACTTCGGGTGCTTCGGGGCTATGCTTCATCGCTGTTGCGCTCGTGCCGTGCATCGGGCAGCCGGAATCTCCTTGAGCATAAGGGTCTGGTAAAGTTCGAGGTACTTGCCCATCGCAGGTTCGTAATCGTATTCAGCCAGGTATTTTTGGCAGGCGGCTTGCCCCATTTCCCTCAGGCGTTCCGGGTTGGCGCACAGTGCCTCTATCGCCGTGGAGAGTGCTCCGGCGTCGGATGGATCGACCAGAAGACCTGTTTTGCCGTGATCGATCAGTTCAGGGATACCTGCAACTCGCGTTCCGATTGCAGGTTTACCCAGCATCATTGCCTCGAGTATTACGTACGGAAGATCCTCGTTGTCTACGGAGGGCAGGACGAAAAGATCAAAGTCCTTCATGTATTCCAGGATGTCATCCTTGAAGCCGGCAAGCGAGACAAGGCTATCCAGCCCGCGGTCAGTGATCTGCCGTTCGAGGCGCTCTCTCTCCTCGCCCTCCCCGAAAATAAACACCTTGAAATTAGTCAGCCTATCTTTCAGGGTATTGATTGAATCGATCAACAAGTGGTAGCCTTTCCGTTTTGCGAGTTGCCCCGCTGACCCGATGATGAGGGTCGACTCCTTGACGCCAAACTCCAGCCTCAGGCGGCCCTGCAGATGGTCTGATCTGTCGGCGCGCCCGGCCGTGTTGGAGATTACGATCAGCTTTTGTTGATCAAACTTTCGTTTTTCCGCTAACCTCACGCGCGCAGCGTGGGAAGCTGTCACAAAGTAATCAACTTTTCTGCCAACAAAACCATCAAGCAGGCGGTCGACGATGAGCCCCTGATCTCGCGCGAGGTTATTCACCGCGAAGACGATTCTTTCCACTCCTGAAAGCCTTGCGCTGAGGACTGCCAGCCGACAGCTCAGGGAACCGGGATATCCTCCGTTATTGATGTGAAGAATATCGGGGCGCATCCTCAAAAAAAACAGATAGAGCCGCAATGTATTCCACGCCGCGTGGATTCCGCAGATCCTCAGAATTTTTAAAGGGAAAAGGAACAGAAGAGCCGATATCCTCAGAGCCTCATTCCCGATGCGTAGCCTGATCCTGTAAAACAGGTGATCATTCGTGATGAGCCGCAGGGGGTACGTCTTGACCGCGGAGTGAATATGTTTTTCCACGCCCTTCTGATAGTCGCTGTTATAGCCATACGCGTAATGAACGTCGTACGTTTCGGGCAACGCCCCGTCAGACATTAAATTGACGAGCACGTTTTCACATCCCGCGAACGTAAAGCACTCGGAAAAATAAAGGAGTCTTTTTTTCACGCAGTTCCGTTACTAGTCCTGGGGGTCTTTTATTTGACCGTCCTCAAGTAGAAGGTCAGCTCGTCAAGAGGAAAAAGATGGCTCAGGTATGCTTCGTACCGGTTGGGCCACCTGTTCGCACATGCTTTCAGGAAAACTCTAAGGAGCTTCAAAAGGCCGCGTTCGATAATCTTTTCGTTGAACGCTATCTTTTCAGTCCTGAATATTGCCTTTGAGAGAGGGTAACGTTCATAAAATGGGTGGTCAGGATCAAAGTACCCGAAGGAATCGATAGTGAAGAAATGCCTGTGGGTCGGGTCGACAAAGGCCCAGCGCGCTCGAAAATAGGGTACAGTGATCTTGATGATAGCACCCGGTTTCGCAATCCTGTAGATCTCTTCCATCACTCGCGGCAAATTTTCCAGATGTTCCACCGTGTTGTCAGCAAGGATCTCGTCGAATGTGGAATCATCGAAGGGATAAGGAAACAGGTTGAGGTCATGTATGACATCCGCCCCCGAGGCCGGATTGATGTCGACGCCCACTGCCCCGGTCTGTTTCCGGCGGCCGCATCCAAGGTCTAAACTTTTCATGGAATGATCACTCTGAAGACGATCAAGTCAAAAAGACAATAGCCGGGATTTTTCAGCCTTGCGAGGGCTGAAGGCTCCGCATCAACAAAGGCTTTCCCACTTCCCTGATAAATGCCCGAATTTCAGGGGAAAAGACAACATTAACTGCCATGCCTACGAACGCAATAAGGCTGACATGGAGTGCAACGAGCAAGAGGTTAACCTTCCCCTGGACATGAGGCATGTAGGGAAGGGAGACAGCTGAGAGAAGGATGACCGTGATCACAGCGGGGAGCACAGGTAGAACCAATTTGTTCAGGAGGGTGGTGGTTTTCAATTGCAAGAGCTTCGTGGAAGCTACCCAGTAGACAACAACAGTGACAGAAAAGGAAATAAGTTTCATGTAAGCAAAGCTATCGATGCCCAGATGGCGCAACGTCACCAATACGCCGCTCCAGTAAACGGACGCAAGCGCTAAAGATACGAAATTCATGAGCCGCGTCTGTTCTCTCGCGAGGATGACCATCCCCGCCGGAGAAGCGACAAAACTGAAAAGAAAGACTGCGGTGAGGAGACGGCCGACTTTCACCGATGCTTCGTAGCCGGGACCCACCCAGCAAAGGATCAGCGGACCCATGAAGAGAATGACTGAAATTGTGGGAAAAAGCACTATCGGCTGCGTTAAGGTAACCACTTTCCTGTAGAAGGCCTGGAGTCCTTTCTCGTCACGCAATCCTCTGAAGTGATTGAACCGTGTTCCAAAGGGGGCGAAGATTATCCCATTAAGGGTCCGGATCAGCGCGAATACGGAAAGGGCTATGGCGTAGAGGCCTGCCTCTCTGGGGCCAAGGAACCGTGCAATCGCGTATAGATCAAGTTCGTGAAAAAGTACCCATGTTGCGGTGCCAAGCAAAGAACTGAAGGCAAGAGCCCGAGCAGCGGCATACACTTCTCTGGAGAATCTTACGGAACGGATTAAGAGTCCGAAATCATACTGATACCTTTTCCACGCGACGACCAGGGATAAGACGCCTGCGAGGAATGAAACCGACTGGATGAAGAGAAAATAACCTACAATGTTTGCAGAACCTCTTGACAAGAACAGATAGATTGAGCCGATCTTTATCAGGTTTGCAACAAGCATTAGTCTCTGATAGATAAAATCCTCCAGCCTGATGCCATAGATGATATATCCAACTCTCTGGATCAGCACGGCGGGAGAGAAGATCAAAAGAATGGTGAATAACCGCGAGGCGAAAGTTCGGTACCCCGGGGCGCTGAGATTGGCTATCAGAGCCTCTGGAAAAAAGACAAAAAAGAGCATTAATCCGGCAAAGAGAAGGACAAAAACGGTGAGTATAAATAGAACAAATCCGGTTATGCGGATCTCTCCCACACGGTCGCCGCGGGCAAAACTTTCTGCGGCATACTTGCAACCGGCACTGAGAAAGCCGAGGTCTGCGTAATTGAAAAGCAGAACACTCGATGCGCAAATCGAGTAGATCCCATAGAGTGTGGCATCTTTCGATAAAAACGGAATAACAATGAAGAGCGAAAAAATATTTGTAGCTATGGCAAGAAACTGCCAGACATAGATTTTCAAGTAATTCTTGTTATAGGAGATACCCGTGATCCTACCCATGGCGTTGCTATCCCTCACACAAGCTGCTTCATGAAATCGATCGAGAAGGGCGTTTGTATGTAATCGTTCCACACGCTGGAATCGATCCGGATCTTATTTCTTAACAGGTACTCCAGTTCCTTCTCGTCCCGGGCAAGTGGTATCCTGGCGTCTGACCCGTCAAAGGGAGGCACAGGCCTAAAGTTCGCGAGATCCCTTCCTTCATTCTGAGGTTCAAAAAGGAGATAGTTCTTGCCGTAATACATAGCCTCGAACAAAACGGAAGACGTAGGGCCTATGACGAGCGTGGCGCGCCTCAGCGACTCATCGAGCGGCAACCGGTCGAGTACGAAGAAGGAGCTGTCTACAAACTTATGATACCAATTGCCATTGCCGGCTGGATGAACTCTGAGCCGAACCGACCGAACACCGAGGCTGCTGAGCACCTGTTGAAGTATCATGAGATAGGTAACCGAGTTGCCTCGATCAGCGAGGATGACCCGGTCAGACATCGAAGGCGCGCCCTCCTGGCAAATCTTGTCAAGGACAAGAACATCGTCGATATCGAATTGCAGGTCTGTCCGCTGGAACTCCTTGTACAACGGGTGGCCCGATACCAGAATTTTCTCGGGTTTCACGCCGGCCTCAATATAGAGTTTCTTGATGCGAGAACCCCAAACGATGAGGTAGTCGGTCGTGTTATCGTCGACGGCGTTGTATCTTCCCGGCACACCGTGCAAAAAGAGGAATGTCGGGAGACGAGCCTCCTTGAACAGGTCAATAGAGATGCGGTGAAAAAAGCTCAAGTCGTTAGGCACGCAAAGGGCGCGCATCCCTTTCCTGGAAATCGAGCCTGCCAGGAGCTCTTTGAATCGACGGACTTCTTCAGTAAAAGGCTTTCCGATGAGCGTTCTGTAATCTCTCTCGATAAACTGTTGTTCGATGTGAAAAGCCGCTTGAGCGAGGCCCGAGTCCGGGTAGATAGTGCCCGGACTCCTAAGGTTCCAAGGAGGCGAGTAAACACTGAATCCCAGCCGTTCCAACTCCGACCCGTAAGTAAAATAAGCATTGGACAGGATGGACCCACCGGTCGACCGCTTGTTTCTTCTCAGCATGCCTGCGGCGTGGACAAGGAAGCGCTTGAGAGCCATGCGCAATCGGCGGGTGAGCCATGGTGCGCCCTCAACCGGATTCTTGAAGTGCTCTCCGTAATAGTAGATCTTTTTATCCAGCTCATACTTGAGATAGTAAAGTATGTCCGCATCAACAGCGGGCAGCTCTTTCAGGTAATCAAAGAGATAAAAATTCACGGATTCATCGGGGCCTGAGGTGAGAGTTTACACCTTCAGCTATAATTCTGTTCGCGGTGAGCAGGAGTTCGTCACAGCGAACGAAGGCTCCTCACCCAATTGGTGACTCGATCAAGGAGTTCCTTGATGGCAAGCGTGGTAAGTGGTTGGTTTACGCTAAGTAAGATACGCAGTTCTCTCTGCACGTAGGCTGCCGACGCCACCTTCATCCAGTCCTTTCCGCTCGTCAGGTCAGCGATTTCTCTGAACCGCGGGTCTACGGCCTCTGTGACGAGCGGGTCGTACTGGTAATGCGAGCCGTATTCGCCCTCGCCCAAAGGGTAATTTCTTTCGATTCTGTCAGTAACTCTGTCCAGTAAGTATCGCAGATCCCCCTCGCCCATGAGAGCCTCTTCTTCGATTGACCGAAAGCTGTTGATTCGATGACTCGTGTCATAATCAGTCCCGTGTCGCAGCAGTTCAGGCTTATCGAACCCCAGTTCTTCAAGCCTTTTTACCATGTCCCCAGGCGTATAAGCCCTTAAATAAGTGGTATACCAGTCGTCAATGAACTCGGCGATATACCTGGTTTCGTACCTGAAAAGCTTAAGCGCGGCAATACAATCATCGACGCTGATATGTCTCAGCGCGGAGCGAATATGACTTATAATCCTCCAGTAAACGCCACCCGCTCCATACACGTAAAGCCACATTCGGCCCGGAATCTTGAGAACTCTTGCCAACTCTTCCAGGCACGCGTTCGGCCGCTCGGTGTGCATAATTACTCCATTGCACCATATGACATCGAAGGAACCGGCGGCAAAAGGTATCTGTTCCAGGGAACCTTGTCTCACCTCGATGTTTGTAAACCCGAACTCTTTGGCAAAATGGCGAGTGCTCACTACATTGTTCTGGCTGATGTCGTATGCCGTTACCTGCGCCGCACCGTTCATGAGCATGAAAAGAGAACCTCTGCCATTGCCGCAGCCGGCATCGAAGCAGAGTTTTCCTTTAAACGTGGTCTCCGGGTCGAGGCCATTGCGCGCAAACCTCATTTTGAAAGGTTCTATGAAATCGAGCATGTCCCTGGTTGAATACATAGCGAACGTGTCGCCATAGACTTTGTCGTATTGCCTTTGGTCAGTCTGTGTCTTACCCATGGTTGACCGGTCCCTTCGCAGTGGCGCTCAGAAAGGTCCACAACGAGTATTTCCCGCTAGGCTCGCGCCCGCGGCCCAACTCGCTGACTCGGAAGCCCGCGCGAAGCGCCGCGAGGGAGAGGGATGACAGGCTAAATACGTGCAAGTGATCGGCGAAGAATTCTTCCCGTTCTTTGCCCTCTTCTGCGGCCATCTCACCGTCCGGTACTTCTACGTAGATGAAGCCATCCGGCTTCAGGTTTCGCCGCCCCCCTCGAAGCATTGTTACCGGGTCTTCTACGTGTTCCAGTACCCTGTTGAACGTGATGACATCAAAAAGCCCTAAGTTCTCGGTGTTGTTAAAATCGGCGCAGACTGCGCTCACGCCGATGGCTTGCCGGATATGGTGAACCGCGCGTTCGTCAGGATCAAGCGCGGTGCATGCCCACCCTGCTTTTGTCATTGCGTACGGAAAGACTCCCAGCCCAGAACCGACATCAAGGACCGAATGAGATTGACCACCATCATCGAAGAAGCGGCGCGCGAAATCAAGTACCCTTCTTACACGTCCGGCATTATCCGATTTTTCGGGATGCAGGGCGATGACCCTTTCGAAGGCGGTCCTGATTCCGTCCAGGTTCTTGTAATTGGAATCTACGTACGTCCCCGAATAGAGTGTCACCGGATCAAGCAACTGAGTTGAACGAAAATGGTGGCACAACCGGCATCGCACTATTTCTCTATAATAAGGCTTACCTCCGGCCTGCGAAATGATCTCCCCTTTTGGTGGCATCGTATAGGTGAAGACTGTATCAGAGTCAGGACTTCCGCATATGGGGCAGAAGGAGAGAGCAGCCCCTTCGGCAACTTGTGCGAGGCGCTGCAGGCTCGCGGTCGTATCCATCCAACAGACGATCTGCAGTTGCTCCTCCGTGAGATACTCCCTGAAAGAGGCTTCTTTCCCCTTTTCCACGAGCAGGACAAAGAAGTGATCGATTCTGTTTTTGACGAGGACGGCCCGGAGATTATACCGCTGGAGGCGTTGGTTGAGTGATGGGGTTGCATAAAATCCCCATTCCTTTCGGGTTACGTCGTACTCGCCTTCGGAATTGGTGACGAAGGTGACCAGCTCATCAGGCTCCAGGTGCAAGGCTCCGCAGTCTTTCAGGGTCACTTTTTTCCCAAAGCCGACAGGAAACTCGCGTGCAGGGATTTTCGGATCGAATTTCATCACCAATTCCAGTCAGCTATGAGGAAATCCCTCATTTTCCAGACGCCTTGATCCTGGAACCAGATCTCCCTATTGCGGAATTTTTCGGTAATGCTAAAGAAGTCTGCCCTGGTGATTCCGACAAATCTGCAAAATTTGCCTATATCTTCGTGAGGCGTTTCATCGCCGCGCCCCCGGATAATCGAAATAGCCTCGTCACGGACCATCCGGCCATTACGGATCTCCAGGGCCAGATTGTCCCAGGTGCGGGTGAAACCAAACTTATACCACTTCAGCCAATGATGAATAGAAATGAAATCATCATCGATGTCTGCATAGTTGTAGTAGCCCGTTTTAGGGCCTTCCTGGCGTACCGTAAATCCGTGGCTGAGAGCCACCCGCAAGCTTTCTTCGGGATCCCACTTGAAATAGTAGCCCATGAATACGGCCAGGATCCCTTTCCCTTTGAGCTCCGCGTCTTCAGGCGCGGAGTAGGGCACCAGAGCCTCACTGGTGAGATCGGAAGAGATCCAATCTCGTGCAACCGTCCCCTGGGTCACGCCGTATCTCTCTACCCAGCGTGAGTCTAGATTGAAGGTCTTCTCAGCATCGTCATCTCCACCATACTCGAAAGCGGAGTTCTCGCCCCAGATGACCAGCGGGATATCAAATTTGACAGCGATTTGAAGCGGCAGGGCAAAGAGCGCCATGTGCATGGGAATTGCTGTCGAGCCGCGGCTCTCGAGAGCCTTGAGCATAAAAACGCTTTCCGTTCTGGGATTGATCTGGTAATCGATATGGTCGACCCCGAGCCCAATCAGATTCTCCAGATTTTTCCAGCCAATCTCTGTCCGGGCGGGAGACTTCCACGTGACCGCGAGAGGGTGAAGTCCGTATTCAAGGCACTTGACGACCTGCCATGTGCTGTCTTTCCCGCCGCTGACCGGGATCACGCAGTCATACATTTTCTCTTTGCTCTTTGCACGGGCAACAAGCTCGCGAAACGCTTCTTCTCGTTGATTCCAGTCGATCACTCTTTTCTCGATCCCGCTCTTGCAGGCATTACAAACTCGATCATTACCGATCACGAGGCCGGGACGCGTGTCAGGTAGAACGCATTGTTGGCAGTACTTCATCTGTGAGTTAGTTGAGCTCCAGGAAGATTCTGGCATTCATGAAACTGAAAAGGAACTTGCTGTAATGATTCGGCGCACGATCCAACGAAAAGAGCTCCATCACCTTGTCCCGCCTCAATAAATTGAAAATGTCTGCTTTCTCGTCAAGAAGATACTCACGCACTTCCCGGTTCTTCAGATCAACCACGCTGTTTATGGAGGCGTTAAATCCCGTTTTTTTGCGGTCCAGGCGTACTTGGTCGTTCAGCACTCCTTTCATGGCCTCCCGCAGAATATACTTCCCATAACCCTTCTGGATAAGAAACTCGCTCGGAATGGAATAGGCGAAGCTGAACAGGCGGGAATCTAGGTAGGGGCTTCTGTTCTCAACCGAGTAGTACATGGAGTTCAGATCGTCCTCGTGCAGAATCACGGGTGTCGCCTCGCAGAAGAGCTCATTCATCATCCGGTTACGCAGCAGAGAATCGCAGAAGTGCATCTCGGTGAATTCTTCATTAAAGTCTGTTCTCAGGTATCCCTGAAACTCCCGGGCGTTGTCGTAGACGTGATCCCGGAACGTCGGGTTGATTATGTATAGATCCGGATCGCGGAGTATAGGATTTCGAACATAACGGGCAACTCCCTCTTGCCAGTCGCAAAGGTAGCGCTCGTAGTCAGGATGTTTACGCATCTCATACAGATGAAGGAGGAAATGGTCATAGTACCCGGTAAAGAGTTCATCCGCCGACGTCCCCGAAAATGCAACCCGATAACCGGCACTTGAGATCGCTTCCGACAGGAGGGAATGGACGTAGTAAGTGATGGTGGCGACCGGGACATCGTGATATACGATCAGTCGTCTCAGTCTTTCGAGGGATCCTTCATCCGACACCTCGATGAGCCAGTGCGCGCAATCGGTATCTGTAATTGTTGCCATGATGTTCGGGTATTCATTGTATCGCTCATCTTTCTCGATTATTGAGAAGGACGCAACGTCGTAGTTGAGCTGTTTTGCAGCTACGGAAACGATGGACGCCGAATCGAGGCCTCCGCTGAGACAGAAAGCCAGAGGGACATCAGAGCGGAGGCGAAGACGCATGCTCTCGACCAGATGCTGTCTGACGCCCTCTATTGCCTCGTCGAGTGTCATGTCCGCGGAGGGCAGGCAGATCGGCTGCCAGTAGCGGTAGGTTCTCGGTTGAAGGTCCGTGCCTACAACCATGTTGGTCGCCCATCGCACCTCTTCAAGCCCTTTGAAGAAGGTCTCTTCCGTCTTGTAGAGCGATTTATAACCATTGACCAGGTATCGCAAAAGATGACCAGTGTTCACCGCCAGGTCCCGGCCCGATAATGTCTTTATGAACTTAATCTCAGACCCAAAATAGAGGCCGTCAGAGGTCTGCAGGAAGTAAAGCGGTTTTTCTGCAAACCTGTCCCTCGAAAGAAAAAGTTTTCTTTGTTTTCGGTCATATATGGCAAAGCTCCACATGCCTTCGAAATGTTTTACGCACTCTTCCCCATATCGAATGTAATATTGGAGGAGGACTTCTGTATCGGACGCCGTCCTGAATGAAACCCTGCACTTCTCCAACTCTGCGCGCAGCTCAAGGTAGTTGTATATCTCACCGTTGAAGACTACTGTGTAATCGCCTATGGTAAAAGGCTGGTTGGACCGCGCATCCAGGTCTATTATGGCCAGGCGAGAATGCAGCAAGGTGACATAGTTGTTGTCTGTAAGGAATTCGCGGAAATCCTGGTGATCCGGCCCGCGGTTTTTCATCTGTTTCAGCGTGCCCAGGATCCTTTCTTTCTCCAATGGTTTCTTTCCGATGTAGCCCGCTATTCCGCACATGGGGGATTTCCTTCGTGCCGATCAAGCATGAATCGCATCTACGACGTATTCCAGGAGAATGGGCTCACCGAAGGAGACGGCGACCGATAGTGTCTTTCCGATGAGCAACGGTTCATTGCCCGGGGGAAGACCGTTCGCAGGCCGCGTCCACATAATATCAGCTGGAGCTAGAATAGTCCCTTTTGGAAGGTCACGTCTGGCCACTATAGATCGCCTGACCGCTTGTTCCAGCCCCTTCTCACTCTCCTGGACCGTCTTAAGGTTGCTTCCTAACAGCTCAGTGGCCTCCCTTACTCGTCGTACCAGGAGACTCATCTCTTCAGGGTCAGCAGAGAGCTGATGGTCGCGAAAGCTCGAATAGTGCTTGTCGATGGTAAAATGTTTTTCGATGATGCGCGCCCCCAGGGCCACTGCGAGAAAGGCGGCTTCAATGCCGAGCGTGTGGTCCGAGTAACCGATCGTGCATCCCAACTCCTTGCGCAACTGATCGATGGCTCCCAGGTTAGCCTCAGCGGGTGGAACAGGATAGGCAGTCACGCAGTGGAGGATAGCAAGAGACTGAACAATTCCTCGCTCCTGCCATACCTTTTCTATGAAGCCTTGAGAGCGCTGGAGTTGACTTATCTCAGAGAGGCCACCAGACATGACAATAGGTAAGCCCGTTGATGCAACCGCTTCGAGTAGTGGGTAGAATGTATTGTCGCCTGAGGCGATTTTGTAAGCAGCAACGATATCTTTCAAGAACAGAGCGCTTTCCAGGTCAAAAGGGGTCGAGATAAAAAGGAGACCGTAAGCTTTGGCAAGCTCGCTGAGTTTTTCAAACTGGTTAAAGGTGAGCTCGTAAGACTTGAGTTGTCGGAAGCGTGCTTCTTCTTTTCTGCTCACAAAGAGCTCTGTCTTGAAGGTCTGAAACTTAACCGCGCTAGTACCCGCTTCTGCCGCGCGCCCGACAAGCTCCTCGGCAAGGGCGTAACTGCCTTCGTGGTTGTTGCCAATCTCGGCAACGACAAGTACCTCTTTGTCCGTATCAAACCGGCCGATTCTCAACGCGGCGCCACTCCTTCTAGTTGTGGTAATGAAACACGTACGAGGCAGACTGCAGAGCGAATCCCAGCCGCTCGTAGAGCTTAATCGATGGCGTGTTGGCGAGTTGCGTTCCTACCATGATCCGTTCATAACCTTTTATTGCGCCTTCTGCGAATCGCACCATGTTTCCGGCTACACCTCTCCGCCGATACTTCATATCGGTGGCTATCAGGTCGATGGTGATCAGCTTTTGCGCTTCGTCGCAAATGATAAGCGTAAACCCGACCACAAGTCCTTCCTCCTCAGCGACCACCAACCTGTCTCCGCGCTGGCCGCTGAAATAGTTGCGTACCCATTCTGCCTTCAGATTGTTTGCCATCTCTTTCGGGATTTGGCTATCAAGATGGAAGCGACTATATGTAAAGTTAGAGCGCGCAATACGGATCGCCCCCGCCTCGTCCGCCGGGGTGGCGAAGCGTATAGTTGCAACAGACGACTGGTTTTCCGCGTAATTCACGGCCTTGTGGAAAAAAAGGCTTGTGTCAACAAGATGGAAGCCGCTCTGTTCAAGTAAACGAATTAATCCGCTTTCCTTTGGAGGGACCTTTGCAGAGATAAAGACAGGGCTGAGCTTCGAGAGCCGGACCAGCTCCCGTTCTTCCTCATGGCCCAGGGCAGGAGAATTTGCAATCGTATCGAAGGCCAGTGAGTAGGCATCGCGTTCCAGCATACGCGACAGCCACTCGTCTAATCGTACCTCCGCCAAAAGGCTACTCATAGACCGACGGCGCCTTGAGCTGGTTATTCTGTGTATACGCTCCGAAGATGGATTTGTACCATGCTATGTACTTTGGAAAACCCTTTTCCAGGGGGAATTTCGGATCATAGCCGATGAGTTTTCTTGCCTTCTCCACAGAGAGCGTGCCCCGCTCCGGCATGAACTGGTCGCGCTCCATGCTGTAAACTTTGACATGGGGAAAATGTTCTGTCAGTATGTCGACCATCTCGCTGATGGAACGGCCTTGTCCATATGTGAGGTTGAAAGTCTGATTAATCGCATTTTCGTTTTCCATACACTTGACCACGCCGTCAACCAAGTCGCCTATATAGGTGAAATCAAGCTTATCAGCGCCGTCACCCTTGACGGTAACATCCATGCCCTGTAGTGCATTTTCGATGAAGATCTGTCCGACGCGGCGGCTGACGCAGCGCTCCCCGTATAAGGCAGAGGGACGAACAATCGTGTAGGGCACGCCAAAAACCTGATTATAGCCTATCAGTATTTTCTCTCCGGCCAGTTTGAGGGCTCCGTAAATGCCTATGGGATCGCACGGGGAGTCTTCCGTGACTACACCGTTTGTGAAGTTACCATAGATCATGCTTGACGAAAAGTAGATGAATTGCTCCATCTGTTGGTCCCGCGTCCAGTCGAGCGCATTCTCCAACGTGCGCAGGCTGTGATCGAACGTAGCGTAAGGGTCCTTGTTCGATCGGCCGGCGTGTGCCACGGCGGCAAGCAGCACGATCACCTGGGGATTGATGATGGTTAGTAGCTTGCTCAACTGGTGGTAGTCTCGCGCGTCCTGGACATAGAGCGGAATGCCCGCGTGGGAGAGGAGGTCGAGTCTCTCCTGGATGATTCTTGAATAGAGCTCTCTGTTTACGATGTCAACGTTTGTGGATGCAAAAGCGAGAAGGTTATTTACCTGTAAGCCGTCGATAACCGAAACTTCCGCTCCGCGCTGCTTCAGTTCGAGGGCTAGATTGTGTCCGATAAAACCGGCACCCCCGATGAGCGCGATTCTCCTGCCTGTAAGCCGGATCATGATGTTCTCCTCCAAAGTGCTTCTTTTAGTGCGGCTACAATGTACTCCATATCGTCGGCGTTCAGGTGCGGGCCGACAGGAAGTGCAATAGAAGCATCACTTATGCGCCGGGCAACGGGAAACTCACTCTCCTTGTAACCGTATTTTTGCTTGTAATATGAGAAGTGCGGCACTGGCCTCGGATAGTAAATGCTCGTGCCCACGCCATGTCCGTTAAGATGCTTGATAATATCGAGCCGCCTTGGTACGAGCTTTTCCGTGAGGAGCACCGCATGACAGAAATGACTGCTTACGAAGTCACCGTGAGAGGAGGTGAACAGCGTGATTTCCGGTAGTTCGCGTAAACCCGCTGTGAGTGTTTCGTAGTTTTCTTTCCGCTTCGTAAGGAAGCCCTTTATGCGCTTCGTCTGCTCTACGCCAATTGCAGCGTGTACCTCACTCATACGATAATTGAAGCCGAGCATGGCCACGTCATAGACCCCGGGAGTCGCGCGCTCGCCAGCAGATTTGTCAACGCCGAAGGCTTTCTGGCGCGTGATACGGTTCGCCAGTTCAGGGTTGTTAGTGGTGAGCATGCCGCCTTCTGCGGTGGTCATATGCTTGACCGGATAAAAGGAGAAACATCCCGTGTCCCCGTGAAGCCCTGCGTGTATGTCCTTGTAACGCGTGCCCAGAGCGAGCGCACAATCTTCAACCACAAAGAGACCATGTTTCTTGGCAATCGCCACGACCTTGTCCATAGCAACCGGCATACCGAGGTAGTGAACGACGGAAATTGCCCTCGTTTGCTTCGTAATGAGAGGTTCAATCTGAGCTACGTCGATGTTTCCGGTTTGAATTTCCGCATCCACGAAAACAGGTCTTGCGCCGCAGAGTTCAACGGCGTGCGCCGTAGCCGTGTGGGTCTGCGCCGGCACCAGCACTTCGTCACCCGCACCAACACCGAGATAGAAATAGGACAAGTGAAGCGCGGCCGTGCAGGACGACACTGATACAGCATATTTGGCCCCTGTGTGTTCTGCGAATACTGCTTCGAACTCTCTGGCCTTGGGTCCATGAACGAGGATATCACCATCCAGTACTTTTCGCACGGCCTCCTTTTCTTCGGCGGCAAGCATCGGCCTGCCAAATGGGATCTGCCTCATGGTGCCCCCTACAGGTAATTGACGGCTATTGTCTGGTTCGTCTCAACAGCCTTCTCGATGGCAAAGCAGACGGACATGGTATTGAACACGTCCTCTGTTGTTACCTCCGGTTTCGTATTGTTGATGATCGAGTCGATAAAGCTGAAAATGAGATCTCCTTTGGCTGCGCCTGGATAGGCCGAGCGTAACCTTCTTGGCCTCAGCCCCGGGTCTCTTGATTGGTAGATGTGGGCTTCTTTAGGGCCATTCACGAATGTGGCTCTTGTGCCATATATCGAGAGCTGATGAAAATGAGGGAAAACGCAGCCGAAGTTCGCAGAGACCTTCCCGACCATGCCACTTCTGAACTTGAGTATGGCCACCACCATGTCATTATACGAGAAGCCGGCGTCTTTCGATGATAGATTGTTTCCGTAGGAGGCCACATCGGTAACTACATCTCCGGTGAGCCAGAGCAAGAGATCGATCAGATGAACACCACCCCCCAAAATCACAGAATAGAAGCCGATCTTCCCTCTCCAGCCGTCCGTTATTTTTTCCAGCCGTCCGTAGTTGTAATCGCCCTCGACGTAGTATGGTTTTCCGAGTTCGCCATCCCGGACCATTTTCTTGAGGAGACGGAATCGCGGTGACATCCGAAGAATCAGATTGGAGGAGAGTCTGACATCCGCGTGCTCATTAAGAAGAGATCGAATCTGCCTTGCTTCAGATTCTGCTAAACAGATAGGCTTCTCTACGAAAACATGTTTGCCCTGGGTGATTGCCTTGACGACCTGCTCGTAATGGTAGTTGTCGTACGAAGCAATCGAAACCACTTCGATCTCCGGATCCTGGAGTATTTCGTCGGCTTCGCTTACAATCTTAAGATGCGGATATTTCTGTTGGAGGAGGGTGCGTTTTTCTTGATTAAAGTCGCAGAGCGCTGCGACATCACAGCCTGGGTGGCGGAGGTAGCCCGAAATGTGGGTTTCGCCTATTCCAAGCCCGATAATGCCTGCTTTGAGGCGCGTCATACGATGTCTCGTCTGCTTTCCGCCACCAAAGAGCGACGGATGTCGAGGATCTCTTCAAGGGTGTACGCCCAGTGCGGGCGTGCCATTCGCGAAACGATTGCCGAGAACAGAGCCATATCCTCGGGTGTGTCGACCGACAGTTGAATTTCTCCCCACTGCTCTCTCGATGCAAAGTTGCATATGCGAAAGCGACTCTCGTTCCTGTAAAAATAGCGGGTCACGTGCTCCAGGTCGTCTTCCTCTGTCATCTCGCCGTAGGCGGCGCAAAACGTCGAACTCTTGAGGATTTCGACCGATTCTCCTTTTGGATAGGTCCGGGGATGCACATTTGTTACCAGGTCGAATTTTCCTTGACGAAACAAGCGTATGCCGTGATCGATCAGCCGTTGATCCAGAAGCGGACTATCAGCATTCACGCGCACAAACGCGTCGAAGGGATACGCGTCCAGCGCACCTGTCATGCGACCGGCCACATCAGAAAGAGATCCTCTAAAGACCGGAACCTTGGCGTTTGCGCAAAATGCTGCGATTTCAGTATCCGCTTCTGTATCGGACGTGACCACGGCGATTCCATCCAGGCCCTCAGCGTTACCGAGCCTTTCCAGCAGGTATTGGAGAAGCGGTTTCCCCAGCACCAGCTGGAGCGTTTTGCCAGGTAGCCTTGCAGAGCCCATGCGGGCCTGTATGAGAGCCCCTATCCTCATACGTGTAAAAGCCGATTATAGATAAGCTACCGCCATTCGAGCCGGAGCTCGCAACAATGCCTGACCAACGTGGAATAATCCACAACCGGCGCCGCTCAGTATTATATCAAAACTTGTCCCGCTTAAGAAAGCGGGATCAGCCGCTCTACCTATACAAGCCTTGTCTCGGTCTGTTCCCGAGCGGATCATGTGCCTGATTTGACCCCGCGGCTCGGGCAAAATGCCTGATTTTCTTGAAACTTCGTGCAATTCTTGTACCAGTGGCGCCATCATCCTGGCACCCTCTGTCTGCGTTTGGAGGTAATGCTCGTGGGCTGGGAGACACATTGTTTTGCTATATGGAAATGCAAGGCTGAAACGCGCTCACGGCGCTGTGATGAGGTCGCTGTCGATTACCATCTTCGCGTAGTAGTTGATTCCTTCGAGGAGGATCATGACCCGCTCTTCGCCTTCCAGCTCCCTTTCAAAGACACCGGCGAGGCCCTTAAAGGGGCCATCTTTGATAAAGACCTTTTCCCCTTTTCTGAATTTCTTTTTCTCGACCTGCGCGACGCCGTCGGTGAGTCGGTTCCTGATGAAGTCTATCAGTTCATCCTGCAAGGGCACGATTTTGCCGGCGAAGCTGACTATTTTCTTGACACCCCGCGCGTACTTGATCATGTAATAATCCTCGACCGGGTCAAACTTGACGAAGATATAACTCGGGAAGAGTGGTTCAATCTGCTCTGTGAAGCCTGTTTCCTTGTATTTGCGGAGCCGAATCTTTGGGTTCAGTACATCGTAATGAGCCGATGTCAGGTTGTGAAAAGCCCGCTCTTCATTCTTGGGCTTGGTGTTAACGACGAACCAGCGTTGCACTATTTGTCTCCTTTGTAAGGGGCCTTTAAGAGAGAAACAATACTCGTTCTCGTTGACTCATGCTGGTAGACGAATCCCTTCCAGGGCTAGTAAGTGTTTCTTAAGGTTGAGCCCCATGCCAAAACCGCCCAGTGCGCCGTCGCTTCTCACCACGCGATGACAGGGGATTACTATGGGGACAGGGTTTCTTCCCACAGCCTGCCCAACGGCCCGCGCAGCCATCGGATAACCAAGCCGCCTGCCTATAGAGGCGTAGCTCACCACAGTTCCATAGGGAATTTTTTTTACCTCGAGAAGTACGCGGTGCGAAAAATCACCCAATTCCCCCAGGTCGAAAGGAACATCAAACTCAACCCTTACCCCGCGCAGAAATTGATCCAGAAGACGCTGAAGCTTTCCGAAAGACTTAACCGATTCGACAGAGCCGGGATATTGATCACGCAAGCGTTTTCTCATAACCGCCCCGTCTTCGCGCGTTATGTCGAGACTTATGAGCCGCCTATCCTTGGCTACGAGAGCGATCGTGCCGAGTCGCGAGTCAAGAAGCGTCCATTCTACGAATCCCAAATTGACATCATTCATGTAACTACCTAGAATGTATTACCATAAAAGAGGCTCATATGGAAGGGTTTATCAAGTTCATCGGGACCGGTGGTGCGCGCATCGTGGCGTCAAAGCAGGTACGCTCGACAGGAGGGTTGTGGTTTCATTACAGAGATACAGACCTTTACATCGACCCCGGGCCCGGGGCGTTGGTGCGCGTTCACGCATCGGGGGATCATCTGGAACCCTCACGACTCGATGGCATTATCCTCACGCACAAACACCTGGACCATGCCAATGACGTAAACGTTCTGATAGAGGCGATGGCCGAAGGGGGGTTCAAGAAAAGGGGTATGCTTTTCTGCCCTGAGGATGCGCTTGTCGGGGATCCCGTGGTGCTCCACTACGTGAGAGCCTACCTTGACGCTATCCAGATGCTGAAGGCCGGTCAGTCGTATACGGTAAAGGATGTCTCCTTTTCAGTGCCGGTCAGGCATATCCATCCGGTCGAAGCATACGGTCTCATTTTCCATCTGAACAAGAAAGTCGGGATCATCGCCGATACGCGGTATTTCGATGAACTCCCTGCCCATTACCAGGTAGATATATTGATTATCAATGTACTGAGGGTAAAGCCGATTTCGCAGAGCGATCCCATCGATCACCTTTCGGTGGAGGATTTCAAGAAAATTGTTTCACGGGTCCGGCCGGAAAAGGCAATAATGACACACCTGGGCATGAATATGATCAAAGAGAAGCCGGCTGAGATCGCCAAAGAACTGGAACGGGAGCTGGGCATAAACGTAATCGCAGCGTACGACGGAATGCGCCTGGTCTTCTAATACCGATTTGCCTTCAGCCGTATACCTTCCGGGTACCCCGAACTTAGAACTTTTCCTCTTGACGCGAAGCAAAGGGCAGGAGCAAGGTGAAGGTGCTCCCCACATTGAGCTTGCTCTCAACTTCTATCTTTCCTTCGTTGGCCTCGATAAGCTTCTTGACGAGAGAGAGGCCAAGCCCTGTTCCCTCACCCGCACCCTTGGTGGTGAAAAAGGATTCGAAGATTCTGCCGATGTCTTCTTCGCGTATTCCTGTCCCTTTGTCAGCCACAGCAATGAACGCGTAGGCGTCATCTTTTTTTCCTGTCCGTAGAGTGAGCAGACCTCCGCTCGGCATGGCTTGAGCCCCATTCATCACCAGATTCACGAGTGCCTGTTGGATATGCACCTTGTCACCGTAGATGGCAGGCAATGTTTCATCCTTTTTCACTTTCAAGTCAATGTTCCTGAATCTCGTGAGGTGATGCTCCAGGAAGAGGACCGTGTCATCGACGAGACTATTGACATCCAGTGGCTCGCGGTTGGGCTCGGTCATGCGCGAGAAATCGAGCAGCTTTACCAGAACAGTGGAGAGCCGTTCCGCCTCCTTTTCTATGAACTTGGCATACACGTCGACCTTCTGCGCCTCCTGGCCCTGCCCTATCCTTTTTGCAAAACCTTGTATGGAGATAAGCGGATTTTTTATCTCGTGAGCTATGGATGCTGCAAGCTCACCCAGTGCGGAGAGTCGGTTCGCCTTGGTCAACACCTCTGTGAAATCGTGAATTTTTTTGTCCCGCTCTCTTATGTCCTTCACCTTTTCCCGCAGGGCATTGTAGCTCGCATTCAGTTCTTCGATGTTTGCCACAAGCAGGCGCTCGCGCGCACGTGAAAGGTTTTTTGCATCCTCGAGCTCTATCTCCAGCTCCTTGATCCTCCGTCTCAATCGTTCCGTCTCGTCCACTGTCCACGCCGTTCAATAAAGGAATATGTCAAACTCGCAGTAATTGTAACCTGCGGACCAGCTCTTTGTCTGTGTCGATTTCGCCTTCTTCCCGCAAACCTTCTCCAAAAGCCCTGCTATGATGCCGCTTTCCATGTCACAGAAGAGTTCTCCGGTGTAAACAAAGCCCGCACACGTGATACACTCGTAAAGCTTTACGATGAGGTGGTCTTCCTCAATGGATTCGATTTCCGGTATGCCGATCTTGAGCTCTATTATCTTCTCTTTGAATTCTTCGAGCGTCGCTGCCCCTATCATGTTACCGACTGACTTACCCATCATATAGAGGGTCTGTCCCGAACTCTCGCCAAGCAGGCTCCGCATGCCGATGATCCGCAAGATGCGGAAAAGCGTCAACGGCACTTCTTCACCCAGCCGGGGGCGCACGATGGTCTTTATATCGTCGAAGGTATACTCTTTCATGAACCCTCCCTGATCACGTCAAGCATCCGTTTGTGGATGAGACCGTTTGAAGCCAGAATGCCACCGCTGAAAAGACTAAACGTCTCTCCGGAAAGGCTCGTAACCGTGCCTCCCGCCTCTCTGACAATGAGCACCCCTGCGGCCATATCCCATGGGCTGAGCCTCATCTCCCAAAAGCCGTCGAATCTGCCTGCTGCCACGTAGGATAAATTGAGACCGGCTGACCCATCCCTTCTGAGGGCCTGGGCCCTCATGATGAATGCCGCCCAGTGGTTAAGATTATTGTTTGGGTTGGTAATGACATCATAAGGAAACCCTGTTACGAGCAAAGCCTGCTTAATCTCTTTAATGGCCGATACCCCAAGCCTCTCGCCATTAAGGAAGGAGCCCTCGCCTTTGCGGGCGAAGAAGAGTTCCTCCGTGATCGGGTTATAGACCACTCCCACGATGATCTCCCCATCAACTTCGTAAGCGATCGACGTGCAGAAAAACGGGTATCCATGCGCATAATTGGTTGTACCATCCAGAGGGTCAACGATCCATCTATTCTTCCCGGATTCGTAGGTATTCGCTTTCTCTTCGCTTATCACCTCGTCGTCGGGATACTCGTTTCCCAGAAGCTCCAGTATGCGGCTCTCACACTCAAAGTCAACGTTAGTGACGAGATTTATCTCGCCCTTGTGCATGATTGAAAGGGTTTTTTGAAAGTATCTCTTCTGGATTCTTCCGGACTCGAATGCCAGCTGGATAGCGAATTCGAGAGGTTCGTACATGCGTCATATTCTAAACACATCGTCTGGGCTTTGCAACGACAACCCGCAACGCCCCGGCGTAAATTTCAAATTCTAAGTACCAAATTCCAACCAGTGCTCTGTGCTAAATAACGCAGTGAACCGATCAGGCACGCTGTTTCTTTGGATATTTGTGATTTGGGGTTTGTTTGGAATCTGGATTCTGGAGCTTAGAGCTTGTTGTAAATAGCTGCTCTGCAGTAGTCGCGGAAGTTATTGACGCCGATGAAGAACTCTCGCATCATGATGACCCAGTAATACCGTCCTTTCCTGGTGAGCGTGAGCATGTTCCTCTGTTTTTTTAGCCCCCCGGCCAGCCAAAAAAAGAGGATCTCGGGCCAGAGCCATTTGTACGGATTGCCCCGGAACCTGACGGCGAGCTGAGAAATATCGAGTTGCAGGCCGAAGAGCCTCATAAGAAACTCATAACGGAGCCGTTCTCTGAGCGATGTATCCTTTTTGCCCACGAAAGGAAATGCGGACCTGTTTACCTGTTCGATATAATCCCCGATGTCGAACGTGTTCGCGTAGACAGTGCCTTGAAGATAGCCTATGGAGCCGCTCCCGATTCCTGCGTATTCGGCGAAGTGGACAACGTATTCATCGATCATCGAACCGGCTTTCGAGAAACACCACGCAGTGCTCGGGTGGTACTCGCCTTCCAGCATCTCGGTAATCTTCATAAAGAACTCTTTCTCTCTTTTGAAGTTTACGGAGCCTCCCAGTTTTTTCCTCATTGTTTCCATGGCGTAGGCCGAGGGCATGAGCGGATAGTACGTGATCTGGTCCACCCCGAGATCGAGAAGGATGGAGAGGTCCTTCTCCAGCACAGCCATCGACTGTGAAGGAAAATTGAAGATCATGTCCACATTGAGCGTATCGAAATGGCCCTGGGTCACCTTAAGCCTTTCAACGATTTCCTCCCCGCTCCCATATTTATGGTAGCGCTCTGCTGCCTGCAACAGTCCGGGATCAAAACTCTGCACCCCGACGGAGAGACGGTTTACGCCGACAGCTTTAAGCGCGTCGATGTTCCGCCCGGTGAGGTGATTCGGATTTGTTTCGACAGAGATTTCTCGTACGGGGAAGGTCTGCTTGGCGAGCTGGAGCGTTTGCGCCAGCTCATCGACGAGTATCGTAGGTGTGCCCCCACCGACGTACACGGCATTGAAGGCATACCCCGACCTCTTGTACATGGCGATCTCTTTCCGCAACGCGTCAAAGTAAGCTCTGGCCAGCCTTTCCTGAAAGACGACGCGGTGGAAGGAACAGTATGGGCAAAGTTCCTCGCAGAAGGGCACATGCACGTAGAGCAGCCTTTGTGTGCTGTCGGCGGCGGGCAGTTCCGAAAGTGTCGAACCAGGAGAGAGCTGGAGGTACCTGAAGTTCTTCTTGCGCGCGACGTAGGTTATGAATTGTTCGATCAGCATAGACCGGGCGACATCAGCAGTTGCCTGAATGTTAAGGCGGAGAATCGAAAAAATCAAGCGATTGAATTCCCGTATTCCGACTTGCATTCAAGTTGGATGACCCAGCCTTCGGCCGGATAACCCGGGAGGGAATGAGGAAAAATTCTAACAGGGAGGTATACACTTGAAGGCAATTAGTATAAGGGATTCTTGAGGATGAGTTCTGTTATCTTCCAATAGCCCTGATCTGTGCGCTCCATTTTAAAACGCACCTTGTCATCCCCTCTGGGAGTTACGATCGCACTATTCCCTTTTTCCTCGATCGTGAGATACCAGACGCTGGCCTTCTTAATGGAAGAGAAGTAACCAAGCTGATCATCCGATTCGATAGCAGCCCGCACCCCCTTCCGGATCAATGCTTTGGCCTGCGGGAGCATCGCGGACGCAACGAACCTCCCCACCGCTAATCCCAAGGGGTCAAGCTCGGCCTTGGCGCTGGACTCTTGGGCTCGGAATGCATCCTCCACCATGTGATCCACAATGCTCTCTACATCAACATACTTGAGGGCTGCGTCAGCATCATGATTGAGAAGGGCGTTCCTCAGTTCAGCAAGGGAGTGACGAGGCGTGCTCGGAATTGCGCATGCTGACAGGAGACAGAACGAGGCCAGGAGTGCAGTTAACCAAGAAAGATTTCGGGCCGTCACCTGTTCTATATAGCACAGGGGCGTTTGTCAGGCAAGCTTACTTCTTTACTTTCAATTTGGGGCCATGATAGTCGTGGGAGAAGAATGAAGATCCTTTGGCGGCTTTTCTCTTACGCTTCTTTGAGCCCCTGAAATAGACAAAGCCCAGGAAAAGCGTCCCGAAGGTACTGACACCGAGACTTATCTTTTGTACCATATCCTTGGCTGTCTCCATGTCACAGTGTGTCCAGGTAATCATCTCGCCTGCGACGATCGTGCCCATTACCAGGACGGCGAAGATGCCTACCAGAATATTTCTCGTATAGAGATCCATACGTTGGCTCCTTGAGCCTCCTCTCAGCGTTTTGCAGTATACAGAGCAAATGACGTGCCAGTTTCGCAGAGGGTCTCGGGAAATCGATAGTGATACGTAAATGCTTGATATACATGCGCTGACGCTACTTTTTGATGCAGGGCATCCCGGTGCATAACTGGGAAAAAAGATCCTCCCTTGCGGAAATTTCATTCTTTCGATGCAAGGAACAGATAGCGATTCCCATTTTTCTGGTCTTGACATCACGAGCGCATTATAATACCTGTAAAAAGATTGAAGAGATGAATTGAACGGACGACTTCATGCCGCGGAAATATTTTTCTCCGGTTCGAAATTTTTCTGGCGGGAAGATGAAGACAAAATTATTCTGCAATTACTGCCACGGGTCACTTGGGAGGAGACACACCGAAGGTAAGGAACGGCTGGTCTGCGAGAGCTGCGGGGAGATTTACTACGAGAACCCGTTACCTGTCGTGTCAGTGATCGTTTCTAACCAGAAGCGCGAGCTTCTCCTTGTGAAGAGGGCAAGAGAGCCTGCCAGGGGCACGTGGTGTTTTCCTATCGGCTTTGCGGAAACGGGCGAGAGCATCGAAGATGCTGCCTTAAGGGAACTCAAGGAAGAGGCTGGCATTGATGGCAAGATCCTAGAGATCGTGGATGTCTTCTCGGAGAGCAACGAAATCTACGGCGAGGTGCTCGTGATCACCTTTGAAGCGGAACGGGTGGGTGGAACCGAGATGGCAGGTGACGATGCCGTCGACTGGGCCTACTTTCCTTTGGCTAATCTCCCGAAGCTTGCTTTTCCGTCGCAGGGAAGGGCTCTTCAGAAGTTGATTGCCCTCAAGAGAGGAACCTGGCCCATAACGGACAAGACTGGTCCATGAGATCCTTCAGGCGAGTAAGGAATATACGGGCGTCGCAAAATCGTCTCACAGCCTGAGCAGCTCTGCTGCGTTTTTCCACAAGATTCTCTCTTTTGTCTCCTGTTCGAGAGGCAGGTCGTAGATCTTTTCTGCGAGTAACCTGATGTTGGATACACCCGGCCAGTCGCTGCCAAAAATAAAACGGTCCCGATAACGCTCCAGGTGAGGAAAGTGTTGGAGCACCTGTTTGGCGGGGATACCGGCGAGCCCGATGTACATGTTCGGATGACGACTGATGAGCCACCCCGCACGCTCATACCAGAAAGACCTACCGCCGTGCTCAAGCACAATCGGCAGAGAAGGAAAGTCACAGGCGACGTCATCAAGAAGAAGCGGGTCACCGTACTTCACTCGTGATCCCTGGAAGAGAGATATGCCCGTGTGAAAGGCCAGCGGAGTCCTGTGCTGCTGTGCAACCTCATAGAAAGGAAAAAGCCTCGGATCATTGGGGTAGAAGTGGGCATACGTGGGAAGCATTTTGAATCCCTTGATGCCCAACTGGTTTATCGCCCTTTCGGCCTGCTCTTCCAGTGGCTCTCCGCTGTACAAGCAGATCGAACCGAAGGCGATGAGGTCTTCTTGGCCATCGCAGAACCGGGACGTAAACTCGTTGGTGACCACGCCTGAGGTTTCAGGGGCGTATTCGGACAGTACCACTGCTTTATGCACGCCCTGGCTTTTAAGAAACGCAAGGACCCTGTCAGGAGCTATCTGTTCGGAAAAGTGCTCGTAGTAGAAGGGGTTTACCTGCCGAAAAAAATCCATAACCCATGGAGTCCAGTGGCTCTTTGTTCCAACGTGAAGGTGAAAGTCTATTACTGGAATCCCCATAGCACCTCGATCAGGTTATAAGGGTACTATATCGTGTAACCGACCCCTTTGCAAGGCCGCTATTTTGCATGCAGAGTGCTACCTGAGCGGCTGAGATTTAGCTTGACATCAAAAATTCACCTGCGCTAAGATAAGCTTTGTAAATTATTTCACATTTGGGAAGGAGGCGGCTGTATGGATTTTTCTTTGACAGATGAACAGATAGCGATGAAAGACATGGCATACGACTTTGCGATAAAGAAGATAAAGCCGACCATGGAAGAGGATGAGAAGGAGCATAAATTCAGGCCGGAGATTGTGAAGCAGATGGGACAACTGGGCATGTTCGGCTGCCTCGCTCCCGAAAAGTATGACGGTAATGAGGCGGGCGTGTTGGCGGCTACGCTCATGGCCATCCAGTTGGCCAGAGTGAGTCCCTCCTGGGGCCTTCCTTTTAATCTTCAAATGAATGGTCCGCAGACCGTGCTCCTTGAATATGCCAGTGACGAGCTCAAAGAGCAGTATGTGAAGGACCTCGTCAACGCGAAGAAGTTTGGCTGTTTCGCCATTACCGAGCCGAACTCCGGATCGGATGTTGTCAGCATGAGGACGACGGCCACGGAGGTCGATGATGGCTTCATTTTGAACGGTACAAAAACCTGGATATCCGGCGTGCCGCATGTCGATTGCGGCGTGGTCTACGCCATGACTGACAAGGCAGCAAAACACAAGGGCATGTCGGCCTTTTTTATTGACTTCCACACGCCGGGCATTACCCAGAGGGCGATCACAACGAAACTGGGTCTCCACTGCGCACCTACGGGCGAGCTCTTCTTCGAAGAGGTAAAGATCCCGAAGAATGCCCTTGTCGGGAAGAAAGGGGACGGCTTCAAGATATGCATGTCGATGCTGGACCAGACGCGCCTCAGCTCCGCTGCTAGGGCGGTCGGTGTTGGCCAGAGCTGTATCGAAGAGGCGGTCAAATATTGTAACGAGAGAGAGCAGTTTGGTCAGCCTATCGGCCAGTTCCAGATGATCCAGGAGCAGCTTGGCCGTATGTCCGTGGAGCATGACGCGGCGAAACTATTGGTTTACAGAGCTGCATGGGAGAAGGACAACGGCAAGAAGGGCAACACACTCTCTACGTCCATGGCCAAGTACTACGCAGCTGAATCCGCCAACTTCTGCGCCTCTGAGGCCGTAAAGATCTTCGGCTCTTACGGGTTTTCTTCAGAGTACCCGGTCGAACGGTTCTACAGGGATGCCAAGTCCTATCAGATTGTCGAAGGCACTTCCAACGTCCAGAAAATGATCATAGCCCAATTCGCTTTGGGATACAGAAAATAATTGAGGAGGTACGTATATGGCCACAGAAGTGACCGTTCCCATGGTAGGTAAGATTGTCAATGTGCTCGTTAAGGTTGGAGACAAAGTGAGCGAAGATGATCAGATCGCAACACTTGAAGCTATGAAAATGGAGATGCCCATTGTCGCTCCAACAGACGGTGTCATTAAAGAAATACTGGTGGCAGCGGGACAGGAAGTGGATGCGGACACGGTGCTCGCAATCATTGAATGATCTCAAGGCGGTGAAACGATGCTGGTGGCAGGGTTAGATATAGGTTCTATTACAACAGAGGCTCTGCTCTTCGATAAGGAAAAGGGTCTTCTCGGCTATGCCATACTGCCCACAGGAGCTGATTCGAGGAAGACTGCAGAAACAGCACTGGACAAGGTTCTCATGGCCCCTTCCAAGGTTCGCTCAGACATTTCCTATGTCATTGCCACGGGCTGTGGCAGGAAGCGGGCGGAGTTTGCCAAGGAAGCAATCACCGAGATCACCTGTATTGCGAGGGGCGCCAGCTTCCTCTTTCCTGACGCAAGGACTATCATTGACATAGGCGGCCAGGACACCAAAGTTATCAGGGTGGACGAGAGAGGTCGCGTTGTCGAGTTCGAGATGAACGACAAATGCGCAGCCGGCACAGGCAGGTTCATCGAGGTTATGGCAAACGCCCTTAATGTTGAGTTGGGTGAGATAGGCAAGCTTTCTTTGAACCACAAAAAAGAGCTCACCATCAGCAGCATCTGCACCGTGTTCGCTGAGTCAGAGGTGATCTCTCTCGTGAGCGAGGGGCAGGAGCTGGAAGACATCGTCTACGGCATTCATCGGGCCATTGCCGACAGAACCATGGGGCTGATCAACAGGCTGGGCGGAGTGCAGGAAAAAGTCGTCATGTGCGGCGGGGTGGCAAAAAATATCGGCGTGGTCAAGGCGCTGGAAAAGGCGCTGGGTACGTCGATACAGACCTCCGAAGAACCTCAGATCGTAGGGGCTCTCGGAGCTGCGCTTCTGTCTTTGGAAAAAGTCGCATGAACCAATGATGCTTGATTTTAAAGGGCCGGCGGGGACAATCCCTCGCCGGCCCTTCTGTTTGATCTCGTGATCAAGAGTGCTGCCTCACAACACCGGATCCCCTGCAGACCCTCTCCTCCGTCGTTGTAAATTTGTGTGCGGTCAGCGGCGAAATAATCTTTTCTCCTAAATCCCAGGCTTAACCCGACGTGCCTATCAGAAATAAACCTTTAACCGATTGTATGTGCGTCGTTATCGCGTTACTATGAACAAAAAACTGAAGTCGCAGTCTCAGATTAGCAGGGGCAACATTGATAGGGCCGAATAGGATGTGTGTTAAGGGACCGGTTGGTTCCTAGGGGCGGTAGCCTGTCCTTCAGCTTCCCGGGATACAGCCACCCACATGTGTAACGTTGCCACTGACGGGAGAAGGGCACAGCTCTGCTTGACAGAAGGATATTTCGGGATTAATAGTTTGAATATACTGATGCCGCAACTCTTATGAGCTGAGTAGGAAAACAAGCGTAAAGACAGTCATCAGCCGTTAGAGTTAAATCATCTGTGTCAAATCATCAGTGCAGTAACGTTGTTTGCGAGCGTTGGTCCTCATGAAAAAAGAGACTCCAGGGAGGGAGCGGTCTGAGCTACTTCTCCCGCGCATGCCGATCCAGGCAGGCGGAAGAGCGGGAAGAGACCCACACAAGGACTAGTGTCTGATTGAGGCCACTGCGTATCCCTGGGGAAGGCATGGCACGAAGAATCCAGATGTTCCTGCTCGATGTGAACCCAGCTAACAATCTGGGCGCGAGCCTCGAAAAGATTCTCAAGTCCTCCCCAAGTTTCTCCGTTGAACTCAGGAAGACAGTATTGCACGACGAGAGCATGCTGCGCGACCTTGACCTTGCAACCACAATCGCTCGTTTTAAGCCCGATATTATTTGCATCGTCTTGTCTTCAGAACATCTTTCCCATTTTGATGCGCTCGCCGGCCTTATCAGGTCGACCCTGTCGGACCAGAGGATTATGGTTGTCGTCGAAGGGGGTGACCCGGAGAGACTGGCTGAGGTGCTCAAGCTGGGCACCGTCGACTTCATCACTGCGCCTCTCAGGGCATTTGACGTACTGCCGCGCCTGGTCAGGTTGCTTGAAGCGCCACTCACAAACGAATCCCTTGCCCGGAGGATGAAAGAAAAACTGGGGTTGAAACGGCTTGTTGGTGAAAGCCCCGTCTTTCTCGCAGAGATAAACAAGATCCCAGTCGTTGCAAACAGGGATGCAACCGTGCTCATCTCCGGCGAGACAGGCACGGGCAAAGAGCTGTGTGCCAGGGCGCTCCATTACCTGAGCCGGAGATCAGGCAGGGCCTTCATAGCTGTAAATTGCGGAGCCGTTCCTACCGAGCTTCTGGAAAATGAGCTATTCGGCCATGCCAAGGGTGCTTTCACAGGGGCAAGTTCAACCCAGGATGGTCTGATTCGTGAGGCGGACGAAGGAACTTTGTTTCTTGATGAGGTCGATTGCCTCCCTTTACCCGCACAGGTTAAGCTTCTGCGCTTCCTTCAGGACAAAGAATATAAGATGCTTGGCTCTAACAAGGTCTGCCGTGCCGACGCACGTATCATTGCCGCGACCGGCATAGATTTGGAAAACGCGGCGAGAGACGGAAAATTCAGGCTAGACCTTTTTTATCGTCTGAATGTCGTTCCGCTCGCCCTTCCTCCCTTGAGAGAGCGACGGGACGATATCCCGATTCTGGCGCGCCATTTCCTCGAAAAGTATGCCTTTGAGTTTCAAAAGAACGTTTTTGACTTCAGCCCGGAAGCCATGCGCATTCTTCTGTTGCATAGCTGGCTGGGCAACGTGCGGGAACTGGAGAACGTCGTGGAGCGGGCAGTCATCTTTGCCAGACAAAAAAATATCCAGTATGAGGAGATCGTCTTGTCACAGTCAGAACCGCTCCCAGAGCGTGCTCCATCGTTCAAAAGAGCAAAGGCCATAGCTGTTGAGCAGTTCGAGAAGAAATATATCCGTGAACTCCTGGTCGCCAGTCGTGGTAATATCAGCCTCGCTGCAAAGGCTGCACAAAAGAACCGACGGGCTTTTTGGGAACTTATCCGACGGCACAGGATAGACGCGCGAAGCTTCAGAACTACCTCTGCATAGAACATGGACAAAAGAGCCACACTGCCTATGACAAATTTGTCCTAGCCTTTCTGCCGCAACATCACCGTGACTTTCCCTGAAAACTTCCTTGGACCAGGACAAAAATGACCGAGCCAGCCCCTGGGTTGACCGATACATATGGCAAGTGATCCTTCCTCGAAGTGTGCCCGGAGCTACGTAATCTCTTATAACCAATGAGAAAATAATTTTCTCCTTTCCTTCACTTCAAATCCTGGCCATCGGGAACAGCAATTGCTTTATACGAGGAATTGCCAAAAGGGGTGCTGTGTGCCAAGCCAGGATCTTGAGGACCAGTCACAGACAGCTTATGAGATATTGATATTGTCGTACTTGGCTGAATATTCCGGAGCCCAGGACACTCTGGATGGCATCATAGAGTGGTGGTTGCTGGAAAGACACGTCAAGTACCAAATAGCGAGAGTCAGGGATGCCCTCAGGGCCCTGGTCAAGGATGGGCTGGTGCTGGAGCACAGGATGCAGAATCTGCCAACGCGCTACGGAGTCAACCGGGATAAAGTTGCTGAGATCAGGAAGATTCTGGAAGAGAAAAGTGCCAGACCTATCACGGCTACTGGGGCTTAGTCGGACCGGGAGAAAGAGTTCTAGGTCGGTCCGGGTACCTGCTCTGGTTCTAGTAATGGTTCTCGCAGGGGAACCAACGGCGGTAGCATATGCTTTTCGGGAGACCATTACATTTCAGACTGGAAAGTCGGCTTGACGGCTTAGCAGGAAGGAGAGGTTTATGATGGCACGCAAGGAGATTGAAGGCCAGGGTACGCTTCGCGATATCGCGTACATCGTCTTCAAGCACAAAAAAAAATTGCTTCTCACCTTTTGTGTAACTGTCGCGTGTGTCGCCATTGTGTCCTTGTTGATGACGCCAGTTTATCAGGCCTCTTCCAAAATACTGGTTAAATTCGGCAGAGAAAATACGTACATGCCGGCGGTTCCCGGGGGCGGGGGTTACATGCCGGTTCTTGTCGATCCCGCGAGAGAAGAACGCGTCAATGCGGCTGTGGAAATGATCAAGGGGCAAAAGGTTATCGAAGGCGTCATCCAGAAGATGGGTGTGAAGAATATTTACCCCCAGCTGGTAAGTGAAAAAGCGCCGTCCTCTATGCAGTCCACGCTGAACGCCGCGACTCGTCTGTTTCAGAAAGACCTTTCCGTGAAGGGGGTAAGAAAGTCAAATCTTATTGAGATCAAATTTGACCATAATGACCCCATCCTTGCAGTCAAGGTGGTCAATGCGCTCATCGACACCTTTGTGGAACACCACGTGACGGCTTACAGGGAGCCGCGCAACTTCGATTTCTTCAGCGAACAGGTGAAGCTTTTGACAGCGAAGCTGAAGGCATCCGAGTCAGAATTGGCTGCATTCCGAAACCGACATTCTATCAGTTCGCTCCAGGATCAGAAGGCAACGCTTCTCAAACAAATCTCCGAAATAGAAATCGAGCTTGCGAAGGTCAAGGCCGATTTGGCTGAAAACAGGGGGAAGAGAGAAGCACTTCGGGAAAGCCGGGGTTCACTGACCGCGGAGCCTCGACTTGGGAAGGAAACAGACTTTAACCCGTATGCACTGAACACCATCCGATCACGGCTGACGGAGTTGAGGTTAAAGGAGACGGAACTGCTGAACAGATACTCGGAAACGAGTACGCTTGTGATGAACGTCAGGAAAGAGATCGATCAGGCAGAACAGCTCCTGGCCAGGGAAGAGATGACATACCATGATAAAGACGTCAGAAGTCTGGACCAGAACATACAGGCGTTGAAGCAAAAAGAGGCAGCCCTTGAGAAAACAACGGCAGCTTCTCAAGGAAAGCTGAACAGCGTCGCGGCGGCGGAGATGCGATTCATAGAGCTTGAGCGTCAATTCAAGATTGATGAAGAAAACTACCAGCTTTACGTAAGGAAGATGGAGGAGAGTAGGATATCAGACGCTATGGACACGGAGAAGATTGCCAACCTCAGTGTGGTGGAGCCTGCCTCCACGCCCACCAAACCGGTTCGCCCCAAAATCTTGCTCAATATGATTCTTGCTGTGGTTCTGGGTGCTTTGTTGAGTCTATCAGTGACCATACTGGCCGAACGTCTGGGCCACAACTTTGGCAAAGCCAAGGATGTAGAAGAACGGCTCGGTGTTCCGGTCCTCGCATCGATCCGCGAAATGGAGGTGTGAGCAACGCATGTATACGGAGTTCTATGGCTTTTCTGAGCGCCCCTTCGATGTCAACCCCGATCCCAAGTTTCTCCATTTGACCAGTTCCCACCGGGAAACTCTTGCATCCATGCTCTATGGTATCAGGGAGAGGAGAGGTTTTTTAGCGGTGACAGGTGAAGTCGGGACCGGGAAGACCACGTTGATCAATGCCTTGCTGAACAGCCTGGACGACAAGGTGAAGACTGCCCATATTTTCAGGAAGTGCACCACTGTCCATGAGCTTCTGCGGGCTATCCTTTATGAGTTCGGCGTCTCAACTAAGAGCAGGGACCGATTCGCATTGTGGCAGCGACTCAATGAGTACCTTCTTGAGATAGCCGCCAAACGTGAGTTTGCAGTCCTGATTATCGATGAAGCGCAGAATCTGTCCACCGGGATGCTTGAAGAGATACGCACACTCTCCAACCTGGAAACCCAGAAAACCAAGCTGCTGCAAATCATTCTCGTCGGCCAACCCGAGCTCGATGCCAAGCTGGACTCGGAACAACTGCGCCAGCTCAGGCAGAGGATAAGCATACGCCGAAAAATTGTGCCGCTCGGCAACGACGAAGTTGAAGCATACATCAGCCACCGTCTCAAACTCGTCGGTGGAGTTATTTACACACTCTTTACGCGCGACGCAATTTCTCTTATCATTCGACACTCGAAGGGGATTCCGCGGGTCATCAATATGATGTGTGATAATGCTTTTCTTGTCGGCTATGCGCTTGGCCAGAAAAGAGTCGATGGGACTGTCATCCGGGAGGTCATAAAGGATATGGAAAGTGAGTTATCTCCTTCCGAAGAGTCCCACAGTGCTGTTGGTAGTTCTGGTGTCCAGGTTCTCGTTCGGGAGGGAGGCGGTTTTTTTGGTGCGTTTAGATTGTTGTTACGTGCTCTTTTGGAGAATCCCTGGGGACGATTGGGGCGCGACGCGTTTGACCCAGCCTCCCGTATCGCTGGCTCTCGTACCTCCAGACTACATCAGGGACAAGAGGGGGAATAAACATGGGAAGAACTTTCGAAGCCCTCGTAAGGGCGGAAAAGGATAGTAAGCTAAGGCGAGAGGAACTGGCCCCGTTTGAGCCAAAGGTCAATCTCCAGCCCTACGCGCCTTTCAGACTTTCGGTCTCTCAACAAGCTTCGGAAGAGTATCAGGGACTGAAGCACAGCCTGCGTTCCCTGTTACCCGAACCTAAGGGCAAAGTACTTATGTTTGTCAGCTCAACGCATGGCGAGGGAACTTCAACGGTTGTCGCCACATTTGGTACTGTCCTGGCATCTTCCGGAGAGAGTGTGATGCTCGTCGATGCGAACCTGAGGAAACCGTCACTGCATGACATGTTCAGTATTGAAAGGGCGGGTGGTGTTACCGAGTTGCTGTTGGGTGCCACAGAGGTGAAGGACGTGATGAAGAAAACCCGTTTCAGCAACCTGTTCATCATCACTGGCGGGGTTCCACCGTCAAATCTATCCCTTGCCCTGAGTTCAAAAAGTGTTTGCCACATGATCGGCCGGTTGAAGAGGGAGGCCGGTTGGATACTCCTCGACGCTCCGCCCGTGAATGAATTTACCGATGCACTAACCTTGTGCTCGGAGATTGACGGGACTGTGCTTGTCGTTCAGGCGGAAAAAACAAAGTGGGAAGTAGCGCTAAGGGCAAAACAGAGACTCGATGATGCGAAGACGAACGTTTTTGGTGTCGTGTTGAACAGGCGAAAACTACATATCCCCGAGCGGATATACAAACTACTGTAATGATTTTCCAAGAGTGGATGCCAGCCGACGTGTTCCATCACAACGAGCCGTAGCCATGCTATCCCGCCGCCGCCAAATCCTGATTTCCGCCTTTAAAGTAATCGACCTCTTAATGGTCACTGTTTGGTTTCTGATAAGCGCTGTTTTGGAGTCCCGTGAAGTCAGGGTTGCATTCACTGATTTCCTTTCCATGCGCATCAGTGTGCAGAATTTTGCTATCTTTTTGGGGTTCCTGTTCGCCTCGCACACAAGCTTCAGGCTTTTCAATTTGTATCAGTCAAGGAGGCTCTCTACAAGGAATAATGAAGTGGTGGACGTTTTCAAGGCAAGCACCATGGCTGTGGCCATACTGGCCGCGACCGCGCAAGTGCTACGGATCCGCATGGTTACGCCACTGTTTCTGAGTGTCTTCTGGGTTGGGAGCACCGGCTCCATGGTCTTGAGCCGTACTATCATGAGAGCTGCACTTGCTGCTCTAAGAAGGCGAGGCAGGAACCTTCGTACCGTACTCGTTGTGGGAGCAAACTCCCGAGGCGTCCACTTCGCCCGGAAGCTCGAATCCCAACCTGAATTGGGTTACAGGGTGGCAGGGTTTGTTGATGAGCGGGATCGTGCCGATACTGAGACGTTCAAGCGGTCAGGATACCGCCTGGTGGCCGATTTAGAGGACTTCGCGGTTTATCTCAGGGCCCACGTGGTTGACGAGGTTGCAGTTTTTCTACCGTTAAAATCGCTTTACCTGGAGTCAGCAAAGATAATAGCTGTGTGTGAAGAACATGGCATCGCGGTAAGGGTTCCGGTTCAATCCTTCAACCTGACTTTGGGAAAAGCAGAGGTAGAACCCTTGGAAAGTGATCCGGTGGTGACAATTTATACAGGAGCCATGCACGGCTTCGCAGTATTTATGAAGCGGTTGCTCGATATCACTATTTCAGTCATTTTGTTTTTGATGCTCCTGCCCGTCTTTGGTGCTGTTGCGCTCCTGATTAAAGGTACTTCGAAGGGGCCGGTATTGTTCGCCCAGGAACGGCTTGGACTCAATAAGCGATTGTTCAGGGTTTACAAGTTCAGGACCATGGTCCACGGCGCCGAAAAAATACTGACCGAGCTTGAGCACCTCAATGAAGCAGGCGGGCCGGTCTTTAAGATGAAGCGTGACCCACGCATGACAAGACTTGGAAAATTCCTGCGAAAGACAAGCATCGACGAACTGCCGCAGCTCTTTAATGTTCTCAAGGGGGATATGAGTTTGGTGGGGCCAAGGCCCCTTCCCGTGCGGGACTATGAAGGCTTTAATCAGGACTGGCACCGGCGCCGTTTCAGCGTTCGCCCGGGCATCACCTGCTTGTGGCAGGTTAATGGTCGGAGTTCCGTTCCGTTTCAGAAATGGATGGAGCTGGACATGGAGTACATCGATAGGTGGTCTCTCTGGCTGGATTTCAAAATCGTCTTGAAGACCATCCCGGCTGTGTTGAAAGGTGCCGGAGCTTCATAATTTTATTATGATAGACATCTCGCGAAGCGGCTGTTCCCATAGTCTTGTGCCGGCCGGCGTGTGGAAGGTCTACCAGAAACGCTGGATGAGTGAGGAATACACGCCCGGCCTGGTTTCGGTCATAATCCCCACGCACAACTGCGCTCGCTTCCTGGGTGAGGCTATGGACTCGGTTTTGGCGCAGACCTACCGGCCCATCGAGCTTATCGTCGTGGACGACGGTTCGACCGACAACACTGGGTCCGTGCTGGAGGAGTGGGGCAGGAATGTCCGTAGAGACAGGATGATTCATTTCCGAACCTTTTGTCAGGAGCAGAGGGGCGCCCCGGCGGCCCGCAACAAGGGCTTGATAGAGTCTCAGGGTGAGTACATCCAGTTCCTGGATGCCGATGATATACTCTCGCCTGGTAAAATGGCCTCTCAGGTCTCCATCCTCTCCGGGTCTGGAGGAGGGGAAAAGGCCGCGTATGGTCCCTGGCGCCACTTTGTCACGTCCGGGAACCGCATACTGGTATATAACCCCCAGTACGGGGTCAGTGAAGGAGAATGGCTCAAGCAATGGCTATCAGGCTGGTTTGTGCCGCCCCATTCACTGCTTTGGATGCGATCCGACGTGATAAGGTTGGGACCCTGGGATGAGAGTTCGGCGCCTGACGATGACGGTGAGTATGCCATGCGCTATCTGGCGTCGGGCGGCCGATTGATCTTCTGTCCGGAGATGTGGGTATATTATCGCCAGAATCCAAACGTGGCGCTATTTGGAAACAGCCTCAGCGGTCGGCGTACGGCGAGTTCAATACGTGCAAGAATCCGCGTAGCTCGGCGCATGGAGAGATTTTTGGCCGAAACAGGCCTGTTGGATGACGAGTACAGCCGTGCGCTGTCTCATCGTTACTATGGGATTGCGAAGAACTATACCACGGGAAACCGGCTTCTCCGACGGCTCTGCCTGCGCGACTTCAGGCGTCTTTCCCGGGATGGCAATGCTCCTGGTACATCTCGGCATCGCGTGCTGGCACGGCTGTTCGGGTTTGTCCTCACTCAGAAACTTCGTTTCTTGATCTTAGGTGTGCTCCGCATCCCAACCCAGTTTCCAGCGGCGTCAGTCCGCACGATAGAAGAACTGCGCACGTTCGATCGACCCGCCTCGCAGGAACCCCTGGGGTCTCTTGTGAGTCGATACCATTCTCCCGGGACAGGAACAGAGAGGGGGGCTGTCTACCGCCACCATTAAATTGATGGACGGGTTGCATACCATCGCGAGCCTGCGAGACACAAGATGGTGGCTCTTCTGGGCCGCCGTCGTGTTGGGCCTCGGCGTATTCTGGTTCATAGAGGGACACGATTTGCTCTGGGGTGCTCGAGACTGGACCGAAGTAACAGAAGCCTCAGTCCAGGTCGAGGAGGGCAGCGCGCCGCGCCGCGTCAGTCTTCTTATCCTCGGCGCTTTTGGGGTATTCAGCCTCTTGCGACGTGAGCGGAAACCTTGGCATGCCCAAAGCTTGTTGACCTGGCTTGCGCTCTTCTTTCTTCTCTGGGCCCTTATCAGTCTCGCATGGACTGAGGATGTCGGCATGACTTTCCGCAGACTGCTTGTGCTTGCGATGTTCTGTCTCGGGGCCATTGGGCTCGCCGAGAGTTTTTCCGTCCCTGCCATTGTCTTAATGGTCTTTGTCGTAACAGGCGTTTATCTAACTGTAGGCTTTGCAGCTGAAGCGGCGCTGGGCACATTCCTTCCGCTCGATCCTGACTACCGTTTTGCAGGCACAATGCATCCGAACCATCAAGGCATGAACTGCGCTTTACTGCTTGTCAGCGCGCTGTTTCTTGCAAAGCATGCGAAGCGCATGCCAAGGGCTCTGGTTTTGAGTGCAGCGGGGGTGGCGTTTGTGTTCCTTTTTCTCACAAAGTCTAGAGCCTCTCTTGGAGGTGCCATCCTCTCTCTTCTAGTATACTGGGCCCTGGTGGTTCCAGGATCGCGAAAGGGCGTTCTGCTTCTTGTCGCGGGAATAATTTCTATTATCATTATTTTTTTCCTTGGTGACATCCTTTTCTATCGGTTAGGAGAGAGTATGTTGCTTGGTCGGTCAGATGATCCGGATTCCGTTTCCATGCTGACGGGGCGAATTCCACTCTGGAAGGTGTGTATTGAACAGATAGCCATGCGACCGTTTCAGGGATATGGCTACGGTGCCTTTTGGACCCCTCAGCACATTTATGAGATTTCTGCGTCAGAGGATTGGGGAGTGGCGGAGGCGCACTCAGCCTACGTTGAACTTGCGCTCGGCGTGGGGCTCATGGGCGCGATTACCTGGGTGCTCATTCTGTTCTTCGGGATTAGAAGGGCTTTTGCGAGGGGCGAGGTCTTGGAAAACAGTGGGCACCATTTTCTGGGAGTTCTGCTCTTGTTTAGTGCTTTGGATGGCGTCCTGGAATCAGGCCCCGTCGGCCCGACTCTGCTCTATCTTTTTAATATTGTGGCGGTCCTGTATCTCGGCTTTTATCAGGCGCGAGCAGTAGCCCAGATTAAGGGGACATAACGTGGGCTTGGCCAGGCCAGATATTACGGTAATTGTGTGCACGTACAATAGGTCGGAGATGTTGCACCGTGCGTTAAGGAGCCTCGTAGGTCAGGAGACCGACGGGTCATTCTCATACGAAATCCTGGTAATTGATGACGCTTCAACCGATGATACCAGGAGCCGTGTCCGAGAAGTCTCATTGTGCTCGGAGACACCCATACGGTATTCTCTCGGCGAAGGGAAAGGAATTGCCTGTGCGAGAAACAAAGGGCTCAAAGAATCGTTTAGCGAGTGGGTAGCCTTTTTCGATGACGACCAACTCGCAGAACCGGCCTGGCTTGAGGAACTGTTAGCATGTGCACGTGAAGCCAAAGCAGAATGCGTGGGTGGAAGAAGACTGTTGGATCTGTCGGAAGACGAGCTTACACGGCTCTCGCCGACGTGTCGCAACATTCTCGGTGAAGTGGACCTTGGCAAGAAGCAGAGGAAGTGCTGGCGGAAGGAGTACCCTGCTGCGGGCAACATCCTTTTGAGGCGCAAGATCTTTGATGCTGTGGGTGGGTTTGATGAATCTTTTGGACGGGGAGGTGAAGATACAGAACTTGCTCAAAGAATGCGAAGGGTAGGGATTATTGCATGGTATGCACCGGCGGCCGTCGCGTGGCACATGATCCCGACCTATCGCCTGAGAGCGGAGTACCTGGTATGGGCCTCGCAGCGCGCAGGGGACAACTTCGCTTACAGGGACTATCTCGAATGGGGACTTTTCAGAACGACGCTCGCCTGTACTGCCCGGATAGGTCAGGCCATACTGATCACCATGCCGATCTTAATCTGGGGCTGGCTAAAGGCGGACGATACAAGACTACTGGGACAGAAATGTTTGCTATGGCGGACTGCGGGCTACGCGGTGCACACCCTTCATCTACTCATGCCCCGACTGTTTAACCCTGAACGTTTTTTTGGTCGCTTGGAGTTCCGGAAAGAACGGAGAATATTTTCCACGAGCTCCAATGCCCCCGAAAGAGCGATGGAGAAGTCCTGAGGGGTCAATTTCGCCGTTATGCAAATTATCTATTTGAGCACTTTGTATCCTCCTGCGATTGGAGGATCTCAGTTACATCTCCATCAGCTTGCAAGAGTAATGAGGGATCTGGGAAATGACGTAAAAGTTATCACGCTTACGTCAAGATACCGAACGGACTGGCTTCGGCTCTCCACTGTGTTTCCAGAAAGGCCGTCATCGTACGAGTATGATGGAATTTCGGTGAACAAGATAGGTTTTGACAAACTAACAAGAGTAAAGGTAGCCCCATGGGCTTCTGTATATTATCTATTTATGAGTCGGGCGGTTAAGGAGATAGCCCCGTACTTGTTTGGTCACATCGAAAGGGCCGCCAATGACGCTACAATAGTGCATGCTACGAGGAATGGACGAGAGTTTCTGGCCAGGGCGGGACTGAATTTTGCTCGGACAAAAAATATTCCCTTTGTCTTGACGCCAAACCATCACCCGCGCTGGAAGGGATTCCTATATAGGGAGTACGATAAGATTTATCGAGAAGCAGACGCTGTTATAGCACTTACTGAGGCGGAAAAAGAAACTTTGATTGAAGAAAAAGGCGTAGAAGAGGCTCGAATCCACGTAACCGGTATCGGTCCTATTCTCGCCAAAGAATATTCCGCGGATGAATTCAGAAGAGAATATAACATTGAAAGTAAATATGTTCTTTATCTAGGCCAGCAGGTAAAGTATAAAGGAATCGAAGCTGTCATTAGGGCAGCATCAATTGTGTGGGAGAAGCATCCAGATACTGCGTTTGTCTTCATTGGGCCACAAACTAACTATTCAAAAGCCCTGTTCAAGAAAGTCAGAGATAAAAGGATCATAAGCTTGGGTCCGGTGGATCTAGAAACCAAAACATCAGCCATAGCTGGCTGCGAGTTCATTTGTTTACCATCGGCCCAGGAAAGCTTTGGTGGCGTTTATGTAGAAGCATGGTCGCTGAGGAAAACGGTCATTGGGGGGAATATACCTTCCATAGCATCACTCATCGAGCATGGCAGGGACGGTTTTCTATCAAGCCAGGACCCTAAAGAACTAGCAGAGAATATTATTTGTCTCCTTTCGGCTCCGGACATGGCCGGTAGTATGGGAAATGCTGGCTGGAAGAAGGTAATGGAAAGATACACTTGGGAAATGCTAGGAGCGAAAACGGAATCCATATACGAGATGCTTTGTTAGAGAATGAAGAGAATATCGGTCGATTAGCTTAATTCATGAAAAGGTACAAAATATTTATTGATCGGCTTAACCATAATTATCTTGAAAAGTTAAAAAAAGGCCTTTCCTTTACCAACATAGGATCGAGAGTCAGGCCGGGAAACCCAATATTTATCAAGCCGAATTTGACCTATCCCCATTACAAAAAGGGAGTAATGACGAGCCCCGAATTCATTGAATATTTGATTATTGCACTTAAAGACTATTCAAAAAACATCATAATAGGAGAAGCTGATGGCGGTGGATACAATAGATTTTCAATGGATGAGGTTTTTGAGGCGACAGGCCTTAGATCCATAGCGAAACAGCATAGAGTTGAGCTCGTGAACCTATCCAAGCTCCCTTCACGTGACATCAGTTTTGATTACAAACACAAACATTTCACAATCCCTCTTCCACGCCTTCTTCTGGATGAGGTCCAGTTGGTCATTACCGTGCCGGTGCCAAAGGTTCATACAAACACAGGTATTAGCATTTCAATCAAGAATCAATGGGGGTGCATACAAGAGCCCGCGCTGAGGCTAAAGCTTCATCCCTATTTCGCGAAGGTCATCAAAGAGATAAACGAAGCGCTACGGGTCGGGATCGCGGTGATAGACGGTAGGTACGGACTAAACAGAAACGGGCCCATGAGAGGCGACGTTGAGGAACTGGGGTGGTTGTTAATAGCAGACGACATTACAGGGGCGGATGTCGCTTGCTGCGCGCTTATGGGCATTGACCCTTTGTCTGTAAAATATCTTCGCTCTTACAATGACCATGAACCCCTTCCGACGCTGGATATGTTTGAGTTCAACCAGGATTACACGCAGTTCATTGGCCCAAAGTTTTACCTGAAACGGGATGTTTGGGACTATCCAGGATACTTTGCTTTTCGTTCGCGGTTCCTGGCATACCTGGCTTATCACTCCAAACTGGCACACCTTCTTCACAAGCTGCTCTATCTGTTCAGGGAAAAGTTCTACGACCACGGCTAGGATGACGAATGGGGTTTGGCACATGGAAGATCATCACATAGATATATGGCCACACAAGCACAACATCATAGGGGTTAACGTAAGTGCCATCACCTATGATGAAGCATTGCCCGTGGTAATTAAGGCCGCAAAGGCAAGGAAGTCAGTCTCTGTATCGCACCTAGCTGTACATGGTCTCGTTACAGGATCTCAAGAGACACAGTTCAGATCCGTGCTGAATGAGTTTGATATCATAGCGCCTGACGGGCAACCGGTGAGACTCGCGTTGAACCTCTTATACGGGACGAAACTGCCGGATCGCTGTTACGGACCTGAATTCATGAGCCGTCTCTGTCAGCGTGCAGCAAAGGAGAGGATTGGAGTCTATCTGTATGGGAGTCAGGTTCCCGTTGTCGAGGCCCTGAGGCGCAATTTGATTGCGCGCTTCCCCGGGCTCCGGATTGTCGGCTGCGAGCCCTCAATCTTCAGGCCTCTCACCGGAGCCGAAGATAAAGCTTTGGTACAGCGAATCAACGACAGTGGAGCGGGCATTGTTTTTCTCGGTCTGGGATGCCCGCTGCAGGAAAAGTTTGCCCATCAGCACAAGGGAAAGATCAATGCAGTCATGGTTTGCGTCGGTGCTGCTTTTGATTTTCATTCGGGTAACAAAAGAATGGCTCCGGAATGGATGCAGAGGTGCGCGCTCGAATGGGCCTTTCGTCTTTCTCAAGAACCTAGGCGGCTTTGGCGAAGATATCTGCCTACGAATACCCTGTTTCTATCAAAATTGCTTTTGCAGTTAACCGGGCTGAAAAGCTTCTGAATCGCAATCAAATAATTTATGGGAGAGTAGACAGCCATGAGAGTCCTTATAACGGGAAGCTGCGGTTTAATCGGCTCTGAAGCGGTCAGGTATTATGACAAAAGAGCAGAACTGGTAGTGGGGATTGACAATAATCTGCGAGCTCAGTTCTTCGGCAAGGATGGTGATACGGATTGGATGCGAAAAAAGCTGGAAGCGGAATGTCTCAGATATAAGCACAAGTCAGTGGACATCAGGGAGCGCGAGACAGTTGCGAAAATCATTGAAGAGCTGCAACCTGAACTTATTATTCACTGTGCGGCGCAGCCTTCCCATGACTTGGCTGCTCGGCTCCCATTTGTAGATTTCGAGGTTAACGCTGTAGGAACCCTGAACCTGCTTGAGGCCACGAGGCAATGCGTCCCCGAGGCAGTCTTCATTTTTATGAGCACCAACAAGGTATATGGTGATGGGCCGAATGAGATCAGCATGAAGGAGTTGGAGACCCGATGGGATTATGACGATTCGCGATTTGTAAACGGTATACCGGAGGAATTTCGTATAGACCAGTCAAAGCACAGTTTGTTTGGCGCTAGTAAGGTTGCCGCCGATGTACTGGTCCAGGAATATGGTCGATATTTTGGCATGAAGAACGCGGTGTTCAGAGGCGGTTGCCTGACAGGACCGGGGCATTCAGCAGCAGAACTGCATGGTTTCCTCTCATATCTCTTCAGAGCGGCACTTGACCGCAGGCGCTATACTATATACGGGTATAAGGGAAAACAGGTGCGCGATCAGATACACAGTGCCGATGTCATTGCGGCCTTCGATGCGTTCTACACTAACCCCAGATCTGCCGCGGTATATAACCTGGGGGGAGGTAAAGAGAACAGTGTGTCCGTGCTCGAGTCTATTGACAGGATAGAGCAGCTATTGGGAATAAAGATGGACGTAGAATACTCAGACCAGAACCGGATCGGCGATCACATCTGCTATTACTCAGACTTAACCAGGCTGAAAAAAGACTACCCCACTTGGTCCATGAGCCGCTCACTGGATGATATTTTTGAAGAGCTTGCAAGAACAATGATAAATGGTTCGGACTGTCCCCCCCGGCAATCTGTATCAGGTTACTGGAATCAAGAGCCAAGCATCAACAGCTGCAATGGGTGACTTATGATAGAACCTTTTGAGAAACCTATTTATGTGACCAGGCCGTTCCTGCCACCACTGGAGGAGTTTTGCCAAGGGCTGACAGAGATATGGGAGACACGTTGGTTGACCAACGATGGGCCCATTCTTCGACGTTTTACTCACGAGTTGTGCAACTTTTTTGAGACCGACAATCTCTGCCTGTTCAACAACGGGACTCTGGCGCTTCAGATAGCCTTGCAAGGGATGGGAATTTCCGGTGAAGTTATCACCACTCCATTTACGTTCGTGGCTACAACCCACGCCTTATTCTGGAATAAGATCAGACCTGTATTCGTGGACATCGAGCCCGATTACTACAGCCTTGACCCCCAGAAAGTCGAAGCCGCAATCACGCCCTGGACAACGGCTATTCTTGCGGTTCATGTCTACGGCTACCCTTGTAAGCTCAATGCATTAGCCGACATTGCACGGCGACATAACCTGAAGCTCATATACGATGCCGCTCACGCTTTCGGTACAAACGTGGGCAACAGGTCTATTGCCCACTTTGGGGATCTAACCATGTTCAGCTTTCATGCAACCAAGTCGTTCCACTCGATAGAGGGAGGAATGCTGATTTTCCGGGACGGAGGGCTGAAGGGCAGATTCGACTATCTGAAGAACTTTGGTTTCAAGAATGAGGTTGAAGTGGTTATGCCGGGCACCAATGCGAAAATGAATGAAATGCAGGCCCTGATGGGTATTCAGGTTCTAAAGCACCTTGAAGAAATAATAGGCAAGCGCGCTATGATTACTGATTTGTATCGACGACGGCTTATAGAGGTTCCGGGCATTCATCTCGTACCGGCTCTGCCTCCGGACATAAGACACACTCACACCTACATGCCAATCGAGGTCGATGAACGAGAATTCGGGATGAGCCGCGATGCGTTGTACGAAAAACTGAAGCAATGGAATATACACACCCGACGTTATTTCTATCCGTTGGTCTGCGATTATCCATGCTACCGTAGCATTTCAGTGAACGGTTCCTTGACCATTGCGCGTCGAGTAACTGACCGCATACTGACACTGCCGATTTACGACAGCCTGGAACTATCTGATGTCGAAACAATTTGCGAGATTATTGAGTCTCTTCAGCTGAAGAAGGATGCTTCACCTCATCGCAAAGAGCGCTTGGAGGCGGTAGGTATTGCGCGATGAAGACTAAGAGTAAACGAGTATGATCAGCCTCAGAAAATCCTCAGGGATGAAGGTCAGGGAGATATGAGCCAAAAGATTGTTATTATCGGAGCTGGCGGCTTTGCCTGTCAGCTTCTGGACTTCATGGATGCCTGCAACCGCTCAGAACCGCGCTATGAGATTCTCGGGTGCATTGTGGAGCCTGCATACGGAGAGGCCGGCGTCCAAGTAAACGGATTCCCAATTCTCGGAGACTTTGACTGGTTCGGCTGCTATCAAGGGGAGGTCCTTGCCGTCTCAGCGGTTGCTGCTCCTGAAGTAAGATTTCGCCTTGTGGAACGGGCCAAAGAGTGGGGGGTTCGTTTTTGTAACGTAGCCGACCCCACAGCCGTGTTAACGCGGCACATGTCCATTGGGGAAGACGTGGTACTGGGGACGGGCTGCATCGTGAACTTCCAGAGCCGCATCGGCAGCCACGTTCATGTAAACCTGCAATGCACCATCGGTGAACGTGCTGTCCTCGAAGATTTTGTGACATTGGCTCCAGCCGTGCACATATCTGGCAGTGTCACGATAGGCAGGGGTGCGTTCATTGGAACCGGAGCTAACATCAACGAAAAGTTGCACATTGGGGAGTGGTCGGTGATAGGAGCCGGGAGCACCATTATTCACGACGTTCCGCCCAACACCACGGTGGTCGGTGTCCCGGGAAAGGTCATCAAGACGCGAGAAGCGGGATGGTATAGGGAGAGGTGAAGGGTGGTTCAGATTCTTCTAAAGCCGTGCCCCTAAACCGTTCCTTGATTTTTGCCCGTCAGGTAGCTACCGTATACTGACATTACCGATCTACGACAGCCTGGAACTATCTGATGTTGAAGCAATTTACTAGATTATTGATTCTCTTCAGTTGAAGAAAAATGGCTTGGTGCATGGTAGATAGAGCCTGGAGGTACATCCAATTCCCACCTTTTTCACGCGAAACGAGCCGACCGGTGCCGGGCGGTTCCATCATCGGGGGAATGTTCGGCCTCGAAAGCACACTCCAGCCCCAAGAACTTCCTCCACCGTTCCTGACGGACAGGGATGTACTTCTGGCCAACGGGAGGTGCGGTATTTGGTTATTGGTAAATCGGTTGCGACCACGCCAAGTGTGGGTCCCTTCATACCTTTGTCGCGAAGGGATTCTCGAAGCGATCGATCCAAAAGTGACCGTTGCCCGTTTCTTCGAAATTGATTACAACCTCAAAGTCCGGTCGCATCAATGGGTTTCCGAGGTTGCCTCCGGGGACTTGGTTATATTCATCGATTATTTCGGCTTCCCATATGACCGCCAACTTGCAGCCGAAGTGAAAGGGAGGGGGGCTTGGGTGCTAGAAGATGCGTGCCAAGCATTATTGTCGGGGCATGTGGGAGTATATTCTGATTTTGTGCTTTTTAGTGTTGTAAAGTGGATCGGCGCTCCTGATGGAGGAATTTTGCGATTCCCCGAGAGCATCCCCGTCAGTGGCATTTCCCTGAAAACACCCGCCACTACATGGTGTTTGAAGGCGCTTGAGGCCTCAGTGCTACGTCGCGAATTCGATGACGGCCTTCCCACTCGGGAACGATGGTTCAAGCTGTTCAGAGAAAAGGAGGATACAATGCCCCTCGGCCCTTATGCCATGAGCCAGCTCTCACAGGGTATCATGAACTCCTCGGTTGATTATTCACTGATTGCAGAGAGGCGCGTAGATAATTACGGTATGCTTTTAGAACGATTGGCACAGTATGCGATATTTCCGCGGATTGAACCCGATGTTGTCCCGTTAGGTTTTCCCGTGCGTGTTGCAAATAGAGACGCAGTCCGCAAAGCACTCTTCGAACACCAGATATACCCCGCGGTTCACTGGTCTATTGATGGGGTCACTCCCGGCGAATATGAGGATAGCCATCGGCTGTCTCGCCACATTATGACCTTGCCGTGTGACCAGCGGTACGGGCCTGAAGACATGGAAAGAATCGCAGAGGTCTTTTTGGAGAGTTTGATAGAGCAAGCACCAGTCTGTTAACGCCGATTACGCGAAAGGGACCTCTTGACAATTATCCCGGATTCTATTGGCTATGCTCATCCGCACTATGCTCTTTCCTTGCGGGAATTTGGAAATCCACGCGAATTGCCACACTCTGGTGGCTGGATTCTGGAAAGACCAATTTCCGGTACATCTTATAAAGATGCCATGGGTTGTTATCCCTTATTTGCGTGCCGAAATTGGTTCAAGCTGCACGAAGACCTTGAAGAAATTGTATCAGAGTTTGTGTCGCTGACCCTGGTAACCGATCCGTTTGGAGACTTTGATCAGAGATACTTGGCAAGATATTTCCAGACATTAAAGCCGTTCAAGAGACATTTTATTGCAGATCTGAGCCAGGATCCAGAGCGTTTTGTGGACAAACATCACCGCTACTATGCTCGTAAATCACTGAGAGATATGCAAGTGGATGTCTGTGATAAACCTTTGCAGTACGCTGAAGAATGGGTGGCCCTGTATGACAACTTGATCGTAAGGCATAACATTTCAGGTATCAAAGCATTCTCTAGGGATAGCTTCCTCAAACAATTGCAAACGCCGGGGGTTATTATCGTCCTAGGTAAGCTTGGAGGGAAGGTCATAGGCGCGCACATGGTTGTAATCCATGGTGATGTAGCCTATTCTCACCTGTCGGCCTTTTCTGACGCCGCTTACAAGTCCCGTGCCTCCTATGGAATCTACTGGATGACACTGAAGTATTTGAAGGATCATGAAATCCGGAATTTTGACCTTGGAGCTAATGCAGGGTTTGAAGAAAATGGGCAAGATGGGCTCGCCAAGTTCAAGAGGGGCTGGGGTAATGATAGGCGCACAGCGTACTTGAGTGGTTGCATCTTTGACTCCGCAAAGTACTCAGAAATCGTTACGATGAGAAGCATTGCCGTCACGGATTATTTTCCTGCCTATCGAAAGGGTGAGTTTGAGTAAGAAGTTGGCGAGACGAACCTAAAGACTAGGTGACAAATGCCATCACATAGGTTACCCACATGTGCCAACAGATAGGTTACCCTTAATGCCGATTCTTGTGCCATCACATAGCAGCTTCAGGATGAGCACGGGGTTGGTGGGCACATGAAACAGCCAACATTCTTGTGAGATGGGAATACGTTCCGACGATTGCGGCCCCGACATTGAAGCAGAGCAGTCTTAGACAAAAAACAATACACGCTCTCTCCTGGAGCTTTCTCGAGTCTGCTGGACTGCAGGGTGCGCGATTTGTCATCGGGATTATACTGGCCCGACTATTGTTTCCGGAGCAGTTCGGCCTGATCGGGATGCTGATGATCTTTATAGCTGTGGCGCAGACCTTCCTCGACAGCGGGTTCGGTGCCGCTTTGATTCAGAAACCTGAGGCAACGCCAGCCGACACGTGTTCTATTTTTTACTTCAACATCGCGGTAGGGTTGGTGGCGGCGGGCCTGATGTGCCTGGCTGCTCCCTGGATTGCTGCGTTCTATAACCAGCCGATTCTGACGCCCTTGGCTCGGGCGCTGTCACTGACCATTGTGATTAACTCCCTTGGTATGGTCCAGAGCACCATTCTGATGAAGGAGATCAACTTCAAGACCCAGACTAAGGTATCCTTGACTGCCAGCGTACTGTCCGGCATCGTCGGGGTTACCCTCGCCGCCTTTGGTTTCGGGGTGTGGAGTCTGGTTGTCCAGCAAATATGCGGCGCCCTCGTCGGGACTGCTTGTCTCTGGTTTTTCATGCCTTGGCGGCCGGCCCTAATCTTCAGCTTCAAGGCGCTGCGAGGAATGTTCAGGTTCGGATCGCGACTACTGGCTTCAGGATTACTCGATCAGATATTTAGAAACATCTATCTATTGGTCATCGGCAAGATGTTTTCGGCAACCGATCTGGGGTTTTTCACACGCGCCCAGACTTTTGGGGATCTTCCTTCGCAAACGATATCGGGGATGGTAGGACGGGTCACTTTCCCTGTATTCTCGACCATCCAGGACGATTCCGCCCGATTGAAAAGGGGAATGAAAAAGGCTTTGACTTCCCTGGTTCTGGTGAATTTCCCGATGATGATCGGCTTGGCGGTAATTGCTCGTCCATTGGTTCTGGTGCTATTAACGGAAAAATGGGCTGAATCCATACCCTACCTTCAGTTGCTTAGCCTCTTGGGGTTGCTGTATCCCTTGCACGTGATCAACTTGAACTTACTACAGGCTTTGGGAAAGTCGAATCTTTTTCTGCGGCTGGAGATCATCAAAAAGGCTCTGATCGTTATCAACATTGCTGTCACTTGGCGGTACGGGATTAGCGCGATGATTTGCGGTATGATTCCCCTGTCAATTATTGCTTATTATTTGAATAGTTATTACACCGGATCTCTGATCGGGTACCCGATCTGGGAACAATTGCGCGATTTGTTCTCCTACCTAATCTTGGCGGTGCTGATGGGTATGACGGTATATGTGGCCGGGCTGCTGCCAATTCCCAACCATTGGTCCATGCTTTTGCTGCAGATTACCATCGGAATTGTCACATACACTTGTCTGTGCAGACTGTTCCGATTGGCAGCCTTTATGGAGTTCTGGCAGGCGGATTGGAACAAACTGCCATTCTTGAGAGCCAGAGCCACGGCATAAATAACGGAGAGAGCGAGAGGAGAAACATACCGCATGACTCGCAGTTACCACGGGTTGTAGTGTCTGTCCCACAGGTAACCGGTAGACACGTAGAAGCCTGAAATTCAGGAGTTGCTTATATGACGGAGCCCTTGGTCAGCATCCTGATGCTCACTTACAACCACGCCCCTTTTATTGCCCAGGCGATCGAAGGGGTCTTACAGCAACAGACGAACTTTCCTTTCCAGCTAATAATCGGGGAAGATTGTTCAACCGACGGCACACGGGAGATTGTCTTTGAATATCAAGAAGAGCACTCCGATATCATCCGGGTAGTCACGTCGGACAGAAACGTCGGAGTGACGGAAAATCTTTGCCGGACAGGGAAGGCTTGTCGGGGAAAGTATGTTGCCTTTTGCGAAGGCGATGATTACTGGCATCATCCGCATAAGCTGCAGAAACAGATGGATTATATGGAAAGCCATCCGGGATGCGGCATGGTCTATTCCAGTTACGATGTATATCATGTGCGATCTCAAAAAAGGATAAAAGATTTCATAAAGTATAGAAAGTGGAAGATGCCTAAAAACCCGAGTATACATAATTTTCTTGAGGGGAGCGACGCGATAGGATATGGCATTCTAACGTGTACTGTTATGGTTCGGAGGGATTATAGTCAACAGGTAGTTGAAAGAGATCCTTATCTACACCAAACTAGGAAGTTCTTGATGGGTGACGTGCAACTGTGGGCGGAAATAGCAACTATCGCCCAGTTGCATTATATCCCTGAATCCTTGGCAACCCATAACATCCTGGATGAATCAGCCACCAGAAGCAAGGATGCCAGGAAGCGTTGGCGATTCGGTATTTCAAATGCAGAACTCATGCTCTACCTCTGCGATAAATACAATGCTCCGTCAAGCATTAAGAAGAAACGTGAAGCGGACTGGTGTTATTGTGCGCTGCGGCTTGCTTTTCATTCTAGAAGTGCGGAATTGGCCGACGAAGTGCGAAGGAAGAAGGGGACGTTAACTGGCAGAGAGTGGCTTCTATATTTCGGAGCAAGATACGCGGCGTTCTATTATGTTTGTCGCGTGGCAGTCTTAGGCCGTAATTTATTTAGAAAAGAGCCCGATGCTTGGTTGTAAGACTCCCCTTCGTTTGGGAACGAGTCCGACATCCATAAGGTTTTCATTTACTTCTCGGTGAACTTCGAATTCTCCCCATGGCAAGATCCCTTTTCTGCATCTTGCCAGAGAACAAACCTTGATTACCGTCCATTCAGTACTGACGTGTAGTCGCCGATGCTAAGATATAGGAGGGTGGAGAATGAACATCTTGGGAAAACTGATCAGGTTGCGTGCGATTGAAGAAGAGGATCTACCAAAATTACATGTGTGGGCCAATGACCCGGAAATCTGGTACACAGTCTCTGGCTGGCATTTTCCTTATTCTATGGAAAGCCTGAAGAAATGGTTTTCTTCATTGGGGGCCGATCAGAATAATCAACGATGGGTCATTGAAACATTGGACGAGAAGAAACTCGTCGGTACAGCCGGCCTTACTAATATTGACTGGAAAAACAGCCACGCAACTTGTAACGTCATCGTGGGAGAGAAAGAAACAAGGGGCAAGGGCTACGGTACCGATGCACACATGGCCATGAACCGGTACGCATTCGAAGAATTGCACTTTGAAAGGTTGGACGGGGAAGCCATCGAATACAGCGTGTTTGGAACAAATGTGGGCATGAGGGAAGAAGGAAGAATGAAAAACTGGTATTTTAGAAAAGGCCGGTACTGGGATAAGGTAATCCAAGGAATAACAAAAAATGACTATTTCGCTCTCGTCGCCCGGACGAAATATTGGGAATGAGTTGCGACCATTTACCTTTTGACTGCATTGGCCGTGCTGAGAGGGGCCAGGGCAGTCATGGGGTCAGCCCTTGACAGGCAACTTCTCCCCATCATCAAGAGGGTGATGGCCAAGCATCCTTTGAAAGCAGCGGATTCTGTTCACTTGTCTTCCGCATTGTGGCTCGCAAAGATTTCAAACGTGAGCGTGACGTTCGTCGCCTCTGATGCTAACTTGCTCCAGGCTGCCAAGCTTGAAGACATCGGGACAATAAATCCCGAAGAGACTTAGAAAAACTTTTTAAAACTTCTCCCCGTCACTACCATTCCCCTTGGACCAGAAGCGAATAAGGGCATGGATCAAGCATCGTCGTCTCAGGTGGGGGTGTCTCTTCTACCGCCGCGGACGCTTGACGCTTCCTGCCCATATCAGGAGAGGACTCCGGCCTCAGCGACAAAAGTCTTAAGGATCGGGGGATCAACTTCCAGAACTGGGGGGGCAAAAGTGTCTGCGTGAAAGGGGATTGCCGATTTAGCAATTCGAGAGAGATCTTCATATGTATCGTCCTCTCCAACCACGACGCCCTTTCCCGCCAATGGGTAAGCCACATAGCCATCGGGATGTTTCTCCGCAATAATCTTGTATTGCTTCATACAAGCCTCCACCTCAGCCCTCATTTTTGATACGACAATAATGCCTACCCTGGGTGATGCGATAGCCCTGGGAGAACACATAGGGGAGCAACGCGTGCGGAGGCAAAATAAAAAAACAGGGCTGCGGTTGTCGCCGTCCTGCTTTCATTTGAACTGGGAATTATTGATCGTTCTTTAGTTAGTTACAATCTTTCCCCTCAGATTCTCCAACAAATTATGGCAAGGCCTGATTCCATGGGTATTGTTATATAAAAAAGACGCCCATCGAGAGGCCCGACAGGCGCTTTCATGGACGGAGCGTTGAAAAGGTGCTATTCCTGGGCGATCCTCTTCTTGCTGATAAGGCTACGTTGGAGTGAGTCGAATTTCCCGCTGCATTGTAAGCACGTACTCGGTATCTATAGGTCGTTGACCTACTCAGGCCGGTGTCCGAGTAAGTCTGCACAGTTGCCCCGACGGTAGCGATCTGTGTAAAATTGGTGCACGTCGAACCCGTGCAGCGCTCGATCTTAAAACCATTCTCGTTGTTGGCGTTGTCAGTCCAGGACAGGTTGATCTGGCTTCTCGAAACAGCTGTAGCGGACAAGCTGCTTGGTGCACTCAGCGTCACGGTCCCCAGAGAACTCTATCCGCCTAAAACGGTTGAAGGGTTTAAAGACAACGAGCTCAGCATGACGGCCGGGTTCACGACCAGGCTCACACTGACCGCCTGGGGGCTGTTGCTCGCTCCGGCTGCGCCCTTACATTACTCTTTGAGGAAGAGTTGGACAACAGGCCGTATCAGATGTCCCCTTGGGCGAAAACGCGCAGCGGAGCGGGTACGAGTTTGCCCGAGACGGGTGTTTTAAAATACGTGTATCCATAAGGAGGCTCTTTATGAAGAAGCGGGACTTAACAATATTCGTTGTTGCTTTGCTTTTGGGGTTTCTATGGCCTCT
>DATFYE010000009.1:0-7401 GCA_035315185.1 Syntrophorhabdales bacterium
AAATGAACCCCGCTGCGAGGAACTCGATGACACCGAAAACAATTCCGCCGAGGACGACGCCCGTCGAGTTGGAGAGTCCACCCACGACCGCGGCCACGAAGCCTTTGAGAGCTATCATCGTACCGAGTGCGCCACCCGCATAGGTAATGGGAGCGACGACCACGCCTGCCATTGCGCAGATGCCTCCTGCCAATCCAAACGTCAGAGCAACCATTCGCGTCGTGTTGATGCCAAGGATCTTCGCCGCTGTACGGTTATTAAGCGTGGCCTTTATATATTTCCCCATGAGCGAGAAATCGAAGAAAAGCCTCAGGACAATAACGGCGGCGAAGGCAAGGCCGACTATCCAGAAGCTTTGCCGCTCAATCACCGCACCTGCTAAGGTTAGCGGATTACCTCCGGTGAACGGCGGGAAAACGATGTGCTCCTTCCCCCATACAACGGCCATAGAATTCTGCATGATAATGGAGACGGCGATGGAGCTGATCACGATGGACAGATCGGAAAACTTCAGCACGGGCCGGATTACGAGGCGCTCATAGATTAACCCTACCAGGCCCGCAATGACGATGGTCCCAAAAAAAGCGACAACCAGGGGAAGCTTGAGGACGGTGGTACAGGTTACGGCGAGAAGGCCTCCCAGAACCACCTGATCTCCGGTCGCAAAGTTGATCGCTCCCGTCGATCGGTAAATAATGTGGAAACCCAAGGCGACCAGAGAGTAAACACTCCCTATAGTAATGCCGCCTATGAGGAGCTGTACGACATCGATAGAAGACATCCGAAGTTCTAGTGCTTGATGGCTACCGGCTTACCATCCTTAATCTGGATAATGCGCATATCCTTGTAAGTCAGCCCTGTGTGATCTGTCGGGCTCATGTTATAGGTGCCCACGACGCCTGCGAAGTTCTTTAGGCCTTCCAGGGCATCTCTGATCTTCTCGGGATCTTTGCTTTTCGCCGTCTGAGCGGCATGCGCAAAAAGGAGCAGAGCGTCCCAGCCGGTGGCGGTGAAGTGGTTAGGGTCTTTATTGTATTTGGCTTTGGTCGTTGCGAAGAGATCCCTTTCTTCAGGCAGCGGCGCGCCGAAATTCAAAACTGCAGTCACATAGCAGCCGTTCACCGCATCGCCACCCAGCTCCGTGAATTTCACGCTGAGCACGCCGGTGCTCCCTATGAAAGGAATTTTCATGCCAAGCTTCTTCATATCCCTGGCGATAATCGAGGGGACATTGACCGTGCCCCAGACGATGAGGCCGTCCGCTCCCTGGTTTTTGATCTTCAGGAGGGATGCCGTCATGTCCCGGTCTTCCTGTTTGTACTTCTCGGCCGCAACTACCGGGATCCCCATCTGCTTTAAAATCTTTTCCTGAGACTCAGCCCCGGATGTCCCGTATGCGTTCGTGTCGTAAAGGATGGCCAGTTTTTTCAGCTTCAGGTCATTCACGGCAAACCGGGCGATGGCCTCGGCGTCGACATCGTTGTCGGGTACGTCCTGGAAGGTGTATCGTTTAACCGGCTCATTGCTCGGCTTCGGCGCTAGCTGGATTTGCGGTATCTTCGACTCGTTGCAGATCCTGGATACCGCCATGCTGCCCGCCGTGTTTGTGGCACCGATAATCCCGATAACCTTGTCTTCATAAATCATTTTTTTCGCCAGCGTGAGTGCCTTGGAAGCCTCACCCTCGTGGTCTTCAGTAAGAATTACCACTTTCTCTCCGTTTATGCCCCCCGCCTGATTGATCTTTTCCATCAGCATCATTATGCCTTCAGTGTTTGACACGCCCTGTGCGGAATAGGGCCCCGTTGTGGTGGTGATGTTCCCGAAGGTATACTGCGCGTGTGCGCTCCCGGCCGCAATCGTCCCCAGCAGCAACAGGGATAGCGAGATAAGAATCCAATGTCTTGTCATGACCCCTCCTTGGCTTCGTTCTTCGAGCAACACTTCTGCCCGTTTTTGTTCTCATACCACCTTCCGCAACCTCTTTTTGTCCAGGATCTCATACCCATTCTTGGGCGGCTCCTTGCCGTCACCGTCGTCGCCCAATCATTACCATGCGTTACTTCTGGTTGGTTTTCAGATAGTCCTGGCAGAACTTAAGAATTTCATCACCCGGCAAACCCTTTGCCTTGGTATTTTTCACATATTCCGTGAGCAATGGAGCCACCTTCACAGCCCAGCGGTCATTCTCTTCTTTTGAAAGAGGTATGATCTTGTTACCTTTCGCCAGGATAAACTCACGGCCTTCTTTATCCGCGGCGTCCCATCCGTTCCCATCTCTTTCAATCCACTCGGCGTTCAGCTTCTCGATAATCGGTTTGATATCGGCAGGAAGAGCGTTCCACTTGTCTTTGTTCATGATGATATAGAGACAGTCGGAATAGCCTGCCCCGTAATCCTCGGTGGTGTAGGAGACGACCTCCCCCAGCTTCCAGCTCTTCAAGGCTTCAGGAGGACAGAGCACCCCTTCCACGATGCCTCTGGAAAGGGCATCGTAGGCCTCCGACATGGGCATACCTACCGGTGATGCGCCCAGGGCCGCGGCAATGCGGGAGCTCGTGCCCGTGCTCCGTATCTTTAGGCCCTGAACATCTTCCAGTTTGTAGACGGGTTTCTTGGTAGTATGGAGGATGCCGGGACCGTGAGCCGTCAGCCACATGACCTGGACAGCCTCAAACTCCTTGGGCCTGAATTTTTTCTCGTACTCGTTGATCATTCTCGTGGCGATGAGGGCGCTCTTGTAGCCGAGGGGAAGGCCCACAACCTCGGTCAACGGGAACCTTCCCTGGGTATAAGAAATTGAGGCATAGCCGATGTCTGCAATGCCCTTTGTAACGGCATCGTAGATCTGGGGAGCGGGGGCCAGAGTGTTGGCGTGAAACATAGTTACCTTCACTCTCCCGTTGGTTCTCTTCTCAACCTCCTTAGACCAATTCTCCATGCTGATGGAGACCCAGTGCAAGGGCGTCACAAAGGTGGCAAATTTAAGTGCTATGACCTTCTGCTGGGCGCCTGCCTGAAACGGCACAAAAAACGTTGCGAGAAATAAAACCAGAACCAGTGAAATAACCGTGCGTGTTTTCATCCGTTACCTCCTTATTATGTAATAGGTTATGCCTGCTTTCACTTCATCGCCACGTTAGGCAGGTAGAGCACGAGCTGAGGGAACAGAAAAATCAGGACCATGCATAAGATCAGCGCTGTGAGAAAAGGATAGACGCCCGCATAGACGACGCTCATCGGTGTCTTCGTAATGTTCTTAACGACGAAAACGCAGATGGCAACGGGTGGAATGACTGAGCCGATGCAAACCGTGAGGGCAATCATAATGGCCGACCACAAAGGATCATAGCCCAGCTTTGTTGTTGCGGGAAAGAAAATCGGTGTGGCGAGGATCATGAAAGCCAGATCGTCAATGAAGGACCCGCCAATGAGGTACACGAGGAGTATGCAGATCATGACGAGAAAACGAGGAAACGGAAGCGCGACGATCCAGTCAGCGGCAACCTGGGGGATACTCGTAACAGCGATGAAATGTCCAAGAACGGTCGAAGCGGCGATGAGTACGAGAACCATGCAGGCGCTGCGGAGGGCCTCTTCTACGGACTTGACGAATCCTTTGAACCCGATGTCCCGCTTCACGAGGCAGAGAACGAGGACGGCGAAGGCGCCTACGCTTCCTGCTTCAGTGGGACTGAAGAAACCCTTGATAAAGCCGCCTATGATTATCAGGAAGATCACGATCGGCCACACCACCGCTGTAAGTGAGGCCCTCCGTTCTTTCCACGAGAACTTTTCACTCCTTGGCCCGATCTCCGGGTTGATCTTACACCAACCGATGATGACCACGGCGAAGAAAAAGGCGATGATGAGTCCGGGAACGATGCCTGCCATGAAGAGCCTACCGATGGATAACTGGGTGATGATCGCGACGACGATCAGGGTGACGCTCGGTGGCAGGAGCACCCCTAACGTTCCAACCGTTGCCACTATCCCTGCCGAGAGCTTCCTGCTGTACTTATAGCGATCCATCTCAGGGATGGCTACGCTGGCAAAAGTGGCCACCGTGGCCACTACTGACCCGCAGATGGCCTTGAAGACGGTTGTTCCGACGACGGTGGCTATGGCCAGTCCGCCCGGTATATGGCCGACGAATCTGTGCCCGGCATCATAGAGCCGTCTTGCCACACCGGCGTTGAAGGCGATCTGTCCCATGAGGATGAAAAGCGGGACCACTGTGAACCCGTAAGACGCAAGAGAATCGAAGAAGTCGTTGGCCAGGAGGTTCATTGCAGAGGATGGGGAGACGACAATGCTGAACCCCGCAATACCTACCAGGGCCATGGCAAAGGCAAGCTCGATCCCGGTAATGAAGAAGCCCAGCAGAAAGATAAGAGCAACAACCCCTATGGTTATCTCACTCATTATCACCTCTATCCCTGGCAGCCTCAACCATCTGGAGGAGGAGCACCGCGCACTCAACAATACTGCAGAGACCCATGGCATAGGCAACGGGGAACAGAGGCACATGGACCGTGAGGGTGACTTCGTCAGCTCGATAAAGCTCGCCTGCTTTGAGGATAAGATTAATGGCGAGCAGCGCGAAAAGGACGAACCCCAGGAACTTGGTGATGACCCGGAAAATCTTCCGTACCTTCGGTGAACTACCCGTAACGACAAAATCAACATAGACGTGGGCGTCATCCAGAGAGGTCTTCGGCATGGCAAAACCGATCACAAGAGCCCCGGCAAGGGCAACCATCTCATACGTTCCCAGAATAGGCTTCCAGAAAATTCTCAGTACCACATCAGACACCGTCAGGAGCATCATCAACACGAGCACGGCGCCACCCACAAGGTTCATCGTCCTGCTCAGCTTAAACATCGTTGATCCGACGGAGCGCATCTTTTCCCTTTTCCACCCAATCCTAACGGCTTTCATTATATTATACATAGAACGTTATCAATAAGAAACGTAAATAGCGGGCCGGCCGGACTGGATTTTTCCGTTCGTCCTTCTTACATTAAGATTGAGAATACAGTTCTTTTAGTCAACTACGCCTCTATGAGAAAGGAAAAGATCGATGGAGAACCAATGGTCTTACAAAGGTTATCAGATTCGAGATGGTCTAAAGCCGGGGAGCACGCATTTTCAGTATTTCTATGTCGTTTCGGAACAGGCAAAGAAAAAGTGTAACTATTGTGTGTGGATAGTAGATGAAGGCCTGACTCGCTTTGATCCGTCGGGAGATTTTGCTTCTATCGTTTCTTCTCAAAGAGAGATCTGGAACAAGTGGGTCAAGGGCAAAATCGATGCCGGGGATTTCGGCAACAAGGTCCTTAAATATGAGAGGGACGGCGAGAAAGAGATCGAGCTGTCAGAAATGACGGCCCATCTGTCGATGGGGTAGATTCGCCAATGCGAATCCACGCGATCTGAGGGAAGAGCATGTAAGGAATAGCTTCATGCGTCCGGAGCTCGACGCAGAATGCCTGGTCTCAACCTGCTGCATATCGATGCGTGCTTTGCGGGCGTCACGTATCATTGCACGCGCCTGGCCAAATGCCAATATGTCAAGCATGTCGTCCCAGGCCCCCATGCCCCTCCACGCGTTCATGACGACACATGCGGGCTAGTACCGTCGTAGCAACAATTAATTGGGTCGACCCCAGACCCGCAATTATCCGTCGTACCCCACCATGGGCAGAACCCGGTACAGCACATCTGTTGCTGGTAATTACCCGGAGTACCGCTGCTCCCGGCATTACAGCACGTACCCGCCCAGTTGCCGTTAGCTGAGCAACCGCTGGCCCCTGACCCCGTCGTGCAGTCCCCGTGGGCTGCTTCCTTGCTGTTTAAATTGACCAGCTGCGGGGGTTCACAGGTACATGGTTTTACCTCGCCCACTGCTTCAGGGCAAGCGTGGGAACATTTTTCCCGGTTCAGTGCTCGCCTATCCGCGTTGTCAAGAAGGCCAAACTCATTGCTGTTAAATCCAGCGAGCCCCTGTGCAATCACTGCATCAACAAATGCCCCGATATGGTCTCTGAGGTCCTCGGGTAGATTGTGAGCATGCTCGTGAAACTTTTCAATGAGGGCATCCAGGGCGTGCTCCCCGTCAAAGAGCTTCCACAGGTAGACGCCCGTGGGGTTCAAGCCAAAACCATGACCGGTAGTAGGGTCGAAGAGCACGGCCCAGTCGTCAAACTCCTCCCGGAGTACGACGTAAGGGTTGGCTATGGGCTTATCACCATCTTTCAGGGGAGTACCTCATCCGTACCGGCATATCTTTGACCCACACCGACCACCACTTGCTAGAGACTGCATTACGGGTGACTGCAATCTGTGTGCCAAGATACCCCGGTGTTTTGCATCAAGATAAGAACACCGTATACGGAGGAGTGTTTTGCCTGAGATTCATAGCTATGAGGAAACGATACATTTCCCGCCGCTTTTGTCAAATTCTGCAAAGAGAAAAAGTTACGTATAACGACATTAACGGTTGTACTATATACAATTCTTGACCTTTCCGGAACTGAATGTTACGGGAAGCAGTGACGTAAGCTTTCTCGCCCGGTGCGAGAGTCTAAACCGGGCCTCGTTCCATTGGAAATATACCGTCAAGGAAGACGTTCTGAACAGGCGTTTGGAGCCAGCGTATTTCCCACGAGTTGATACTCTTTGTTTCTTTATCAACAGTGTAGTCCACGCGGGCAGACAAGCTCACGCCGGGTGTAACGCCTGACAGCATCAGCACCCCTTGTCGTCGGGGGGAACTCCGTTGCTCAGGATCTGCCTCAGCCAGCAGCAAGACAGCGGATGCCTTCTCCAGTAACGCCTTCTCCTTAATTCTTCGTATTAGTGCTTCTTTTTGGATCTCACCATTCCACACCAGGGATACCACCTTCGTCGTGCTGGCCTCCGGGGTACTTGCATCATTCTCGTACACGAAAATAGCCGTGGGGCGTATCTTTCCGGTAGAAGCCACCTCGCTCTTTACCAGGTCGGCTGCCCTTTCACACACTGACTTGAAGGCATCGCCTGCCCGTTGCCGAGCGTTCGCTTCAGGATTGGGAGGTGGAGAGACCGGGGTAGGAGCAGGAGGGCTTAAGGGCGGACGAGACGGACCGTCTGACTGAGAACCAGCGACACTGCCACCTTTTCTTTTCCTTCTCTTGAACATCCTTCTCAACTATACCAGACGCAGGACGATCTGCAACAAAAAAAGGACTGAGCAATCATTTAGCCGGTGCGATGTAAGAGCCGGTCTGGAAAAACTGGACAGTGGCATAAGTGGTGACGCTGCTCTATACTAACCACTCGAAAGGAGAGCAGTGACCATGAGCAAGAGACCAAGAAGGAATCACGGAGCAGTATTCAAGGCAAAGGTGGCATTAGAA
>DATFYE010000010.1:0-24068 GCA_035315185.1 Syntrophorhabdales bacterium
GATGCGCAACTCGGAAAATGGCTGGAGCATTCAAGAAGCCGGCATGGCCCAGCTCGATGACGACGTCGGTTTGGTGATGCAGAAGCTCAAGGACATGGGGGTGGATGACAACACCATCGTTGTCTTCACCACCGACAACGGCACCGAACTCTTCACGTGGCCCGACGGCGGAACGACCCCGTTCGCACAGTCCAAGGGGACGGTCCTCGAGGGCGGCTTCCGCGTGCCGGCGATGATACGCTGGCCCGGCCATGTGCCGGCGGACTCGGTGCAGAACGGCATCTTCTCCGGCTTGGACTGGTTCCCCACCTTCGTGGCCGCGGCCGGTAATCCGAACATCACCGAAGAATTGTTGAAGGGCAAAAAGATTGGCGACCGGACTTACAAGAACCATCTGGACGGCTACAACCAGATGGCTGCCATCACCGGCAAAGGGCCGTCCGCGCGCCACGAAATCTTCTACCTCGGCGAAAGCGCGATCGGCGCGGTGCGCATTGACGACTACAAGTTCCGTTTCATCGACCAGCCCGCCGGTTGGCTGGGTGAAAAGACCCATCCAGACGTGCCCTACGTCACCAACCTGCGCTTGGACCCGTTCGAGCGCATGGGCTGGCCCAACAACGGAACGAAAGAAGGCGCCCAGCAATACTTCGATTGGTTCAAGTATGAATTCTGGCGCTTCGTGTTCGTCCAGCAGACAATGGCGAAGGAAATCCAGACCTTCCTCGATTACCCGCCGATGCAGCGGGGCGCGAGCTTCAACCTTGACGCCTTGAAAGCGGAGATGGCGAAAAAGATGGAAGAGGCGGAGAAAGCGGCCAAAGGCCCCGGCCAGTAACTCGAATGACCTTCACGGCGGGCGGCTCTCAAGGGCCGCCCGCCATCATTCGCCGCGCAGCGACTGGGCTGATCGTGGCGATGTAGCTGTATAACCTCACCGCCGTCGCGATCCGCGCATCTGCAGACATCGGCTCGGAGCTGGCCGGCGTCGCCTTGCGGCCGTCTCGAGGGCAGGCTATTCATTGATTACTTATTTACTGCAGCCGGGATAATTGTACAAAAATAATTATGGACAAGCTGAACGGACTTGGAATAAGCTCAGATAAGGCCGTTCGATACTCGACACGTACATGATACAAAGAAAAAAAAGGGTATTCCTTACATTTCTACTCGCAAGTCTCTTCCTGACGGCCTGCAGCGCTGTCGGCCCGGGGTCGGTGGTCCGCGATCGTTTCGATTATAACCGGGCCATTTCCGACTCCTGGAAAACCCAGATGCTCAACAACCTTGTCGGGATCCGCTACGGGGAGGCCCCGATCTTTCTGGATGTCGTATCCGTGATCAACCAGTATGAGTTACAAACCCAGGCCAATCTATCGGCTTCATGGCAGTCGCCCCTCAGGGTCCCCACGGGTAACAATAATAACATCAATGCTAATACGTTAGGGCTGGGAGGGTCCGGGAGCTATACCGACCGGCCTACCATCACGTATAGTCCCCTGTCAGGCGAACAGTTCGCTTTTGGGTTGATGAAGCCCATCGTACCCACATCGATCCTCAGCCTCATTCAGGCCGGTTTTCCCGTTGATTTTATTTTTCGGCTCTCTGTCCAGTCTATAAATGGGGTTCAAAACCGATACGGCGGAGCTGCCAGGGCACGTACTGCCGACCCCGAGTTCTATCGCCTGCTTGAGCAATGGAAACAACTCCAGGCTTCCGGCGCGATTGCGTTGCGGGTTCAGAAGGTGAACGACGAAGAATCCCTCGTGATTATTTTCAGGAAAAACGTTCCTGAAGAGACCGAAGCAGAAGGCGCAGAAGTCAAAAAAATGCTCGGGCTCAATCCGCAGAAACGGGAGTTCAGGGTGGTTTATGGTGCGGTTGCCTTAGGCGATGATGAGATCGCGATTCTCAGCAGATCAGTACTGGAGATCATGATTGATCTGGCTTCGTATATCGAGGTGCCCGAGACCCATATCGCCGAGAAGCGTGTGGCCCCCACCTTCAAAGATGGGGGTCCTCCCGGGGCTCCAGCGGCCCCTCTCATTCGAGTGCATAGCTCGCCTAAAAAGCCGACTGATGCCTATGTATCTGTTCCCTACCAGGATTACTGGTTCTGGATCGACAACAAGGACTTACCGTCCAAGCAGATATTCTCCTCTTTGATGTTTGTTCTCACCCTCGCAGAAACGGGCACCAAAGCAGGAGCCCCGGTCGTGACCATCCCCACGCGGTAAAGAGGTGTCGAGTGTCGGGGGTCGAGTGGAAAAACAGACCCGGAGACAGGGTGACACGGAGATGCGGAGAGCTAAATGCAGCTTATCCCTTATCTTCCCATCTCAATTTCACCGCGTCCCCCTTTCACCATATCTCCAGGTTTCTCGGCCTATCGAACCCTAATACAATGGTATTTTCCAACGTGTTGACAAGTTTACCAAAATGGATGATACTCCATATTAGTTCAACTAAAAAGGAGGAACATCCATGATGCAGACGATGCCCCGGTTACTGAAGATGAAGCTGCCGAAAGGGCAGTCCGCCTTCTTGTGGGGGCCGAGGAAGACAGGGAAGACCACGTTCCTCCGGGCGACCTTCTCGGACAGCCTGAGTTATGACTTACTTCAGACGGACCTTTTTCTTGAATTCGTCAAGCGTCCTTCTCTGCTGCGGGAGCAACTCCTTGCGGCATCTCCGAAGCAGTTGAAGGAGCCGGTCATCATCGACGAGGTGCAGAAAGTGCCGCAGCTGCTTGATGAAATCCACTGGCTTATTGAGAACAGGGGCCTGCGGTTTATTCTGTGCGGCTCCAGCGCAAGGAAATTGAAACGGGGGAAGGCGAATCTGCTTGGGGGCCGTGCCTGGCGCTATGAGATGCACCCGCTTGTATCGGCAGAGGTGGCTGACCTCGATCTGCTCAAGGTGCTCAACCGGGGAATGATACCCATGCACTATATGCAGGAGGAATACCGCAAGTCGCTGCAGGCTTATGTTCGGGATTATCTCAAAGAGGAAGTGTTCGATGAGGGATTGACCCGGAATATCCCTGCCTTTTCGAGGTTCTTCGATGCCATGGGTTACTCGCACGGAGAACTGACGAACTATGCGAACATTGCCCGGGACTGCGGCGTAGACGCGAAGACCGTCAAGGAGTATTATCAGATCCTTGTCGACACCCTGCTCGGTACAATGATCGAGCCGTACAAGAAGCGGCAGGACCGTAGCGTGATAATTAGAGCCGGTAAGTTCTATTTGTTCGATGTCGGCGTTGCCGGGACCATCACCCACCGCCGGATTCCTCAGGAGAAAGGTGAACAGTTTGGCAAGGCCATCGAACATTTCATCCTGATGGAGATACTTGCCCATCGCGCTTACAGGGATCTGGACTACGATGTGAATTTCTGGCGCACTAAGTCAGGATTGGAAGTGGACTTTATTTTAGGTCAGGGAGAAGTGGCCATCGAAGTAAAGGGGACGAACCGGGTCGATAGCACAGACCTGCGTCCACTCAAGGCGTTTATCCAGGAATACCATCCCGCAAAAGCGCTTGTTGTGTGCAACGAACGCGCTCCACGGGTGCATGAGGCTATTCGTATTTTGCCATGGCGTAATTTTCTGAAAATGTTGTGGAACGGAGAAGTGATATCGTGAGGGCAAAGGAAAGAACATGAAAAGGGTGTGGATTTTGGCAGTGTTTTGTCTCGTAGTAATTCTAATGGCAGCGCCCTTATGGGCAGCCGACGACCAAACCGAACTGGCCAAGAAGGCCCAAACCCCGGCGGCTGACGATGAGACCGAACTGGCCAAGAAGGCCCAGAACCCGGTGGCTGACCTGATCAGCATCCCGATCCAGAGCAACTTTAACTTCAATTACGGAGCCAATAGAGACAAATCACAGATAGTGACGAATATCCAGCCGGTCGTCCCAATCAGCCTCAACAAAGACTGGAATCTCATCACACGCAGCATACTGCCTGTCGTCTACACTGAATTTCCTGCATATCAGACGGGGTTAGGTAACCTGCAGTTCACGGGCTTCCTGTCACCGGCCAACCCAGGCAGGTTAATCTGGGGCGTTGGCCCGGTCTTTCAATTACCGACGAACACCAGCACTAATCTGGGCAGCAACCTGTGGAGCACCGGGCCGTCAGCGGTCGGACTTGTTGTGACCGAACACTGGGTCGTGGGTCTGCTCGCGCAGAACGTCTGGTCCTTTGCTGGGCCGGGCGGCAGGGACAACTCAAAGGTGAATCAATTTTTGGCCCAGTACTTTATTAACTACAATCTACCGCATGGCTGGTACATCACCTCATCACCGATTATCACGGCCGACTGGACGGCATCAGGCTCCGATCAGTGGACTGTGCCAATCGGTCTGGGCGCGGGGAAGATCTTCAAAATAGGCAAGCTACCGTTCAACGCTAACGTGTCAGCCTTCTATAACGTCGTAAGGCCCAGCGTCGGTCCCGACTGGTCAGTGCGGGGACAGATAGCGCTCCTGCTACCGAAGAGTCTTTTTTGAATCTGCGGGACTGACATGAGTCATCCACAGAAGTGCATGATAGGTGATTTGAACGTTGGAGCCACTATGAACCCAAGAACTATCCTATGCGTGTTTTCCGGCATGCTCGTCATGATCCTGGCGGGTGCCTTGTTCTGCCCATTGCCGCTCTATGGGCAGGCGTCTGATACAAAGACTCCGGTACCGCAGAAGGTGGCGCCACCTCCATCACCCGCAGCGATCCCGGTTCCTGAAATCGCTACACAGGCAACGCAGGTCTCCAATCTTCTCCGGACAACGCTCCTTAAGCTCGCACCCAGTTCAGAGATCGAGAAGATTCAGCACCTTCTTCCCAGGATCAGCGAGCGGATCGACTTAAGACTCGCGGATATGGCGCAGTTCCTGGAAGAGCAGCCCACCCTCGAAGCACTCCAGGCCCAACAGCAAGCATGGCAGCAGATAGAGCTTGAAACGTCAGGCTGGTTAAAGGTGCTCACGGAACGGGCTGTGGCACTCAGGACAGCACAAAACCAACTCTCTGACCTCAAACAAACGTGGGCCAAAACCCTCGACGCAGCCCAGGCTTCAAAGGCTCCCGGACCGGTCCTTCAGCAGGCCGGCCAGGTGCTGGCTGATATCAACGCTGCTCAGGCGCCATTGGAAACGCAGCGTGCCTCCGTACTCGATCTCCAGAGCTGGGTCGCTAAAGAGTTGAGCAGATGCAACACGGCGCTGTCGCAGATCGCCGAAGCCCAGCAACTGGCCGTTGGGGGCATCTTGAGGCGGGACGGGCTCCCCATCTGGAAGCCTGCGTTGTGGGCTCGCGCACAAGCCAGACTGCCGATCGCCACCCGCAAAGTCGCTGCAGACTCTTACCGAGAAATTTCCGACTATGTAAGCGGTTCCTCCGGGGTGCCCTTCCGCCACTTCCTGATTCTGGCAGGGCTGCTGCTGCTCTTCTGCGGCATGCGAAGTCACCTGCATCGATGGAAAACGAGCGACGAAGAAGGATCTTCCGCTATCGCGGGTCTTGATCACCCCTACGCCGCATCTTTTCTCGTTTTCTTCCTTCTGGTCTCTGGGCCGCTTTCGGAGGCAGCCCCGGCGGTAAAGGCGTTGTGCGGGATTATGGCGGTCGCGCCGATGATCAGGCTTACAAGGCCTGTCATTGATCCCCGGGTGGTTCCCGAACTCTTTGTCCTTTGGGTCCTCTTCGCCATTGATGTCATCCGGCAGGCCTTTGCCGGTGCGCTGCTGATCGATCAGATTATTCTCGTTTTCGAAACAATGGCGGGGATGGCGGTGTTCGGCTGGAGCCTTCTATTAGGACACCTTCGGGGCATTGCGGTAAGGGCAACGGGATCGGCTCAGACACGAACGCTGCGCGTAATCGCCGGAGTTGCTTTTTTAATTCTTGGCGCCGCGATGGTAGCCGGGGTTGCAGGTTATCTGCGCCTATGCAGGATTCTCGCTTCGGAGGTTCTCGCGGGAGGCGTAACGGCGCTCGCACTCTACGCAAGTCTCCGCGTGGCCAGTGGCGTGGTGGCCTTCTTCTTTCGCGTATGGCCGTTGCGGCTCCTGCACATGGTAGCGCGTCATCGTGATCTCCTGGAACGACGGGTTCACAAGCTATTCATCTGGATTGCAGTCGTGACCTGGGCGGCCCGCTCATTGGACTACGTGGGTCTGCTGCAGCCGACCCTCTCCCTGGGGAGCGCCATTCTGGAGACGAAACTGGAGCGTGGGTCGATCAGTGTCTCTATTGGCGACATCATCGCCTTCTTCCTTACGGTATGGATCTCCTATCTGTTTTCTTCCTTTCTCCGGTTCGTGCTGCGGGAGGACGTCTATCCCCGGATAGGGATCCAGCGGGGCGCGTCCTATGCCTCATCGAGTCTTCTCAACTATATCATCCTCGCCCTCGGGTTTGTGGTGGCACTCGGCGTTCTCGGTGTAGACCTCACCAAGGTGACGGTCCTTGCCGGAGCGTTCGGCGTGGGCATCGGCTTCGGGCTCCAGAGCGTGGTAAACAATTTTGTCTCAGGACTGATCCTCCTCTTCGAACGCCCGGTCCACGTGGGCGATATCGTGGAGATAGACGATCTGCTCGGCGAGATACGGCGGATCGGCATACGGTCGAGCGTGGTACGCACGTGGCAAGGCGCTGACATCATCGTGCCCAACGCTGATCTCGTCAGCAAGCAGGTGACCAACTGGACCCTTGGAGACAGTCTGCGCCGCATCGATCTCGATGTGGGGGTGAATTACAGTGCCCGACCAGACGACGTGATACATGTGCTCGAAAGCGTGGCCGGCAAGCATCCTGACATCCTTCAGAATCCACGTCCCAGAGGTCTCTTTGTCGCCTACGGTGACAGCACAATCAACTTCCAGCTCAGGGCTTGGACGGATAAGTTTATGGAGTGGCCCAGGATAAAGAGCGATCTCGCGGTAGCCCTCTACGATGCCGCGCACGCGGCAGGGATGTCCTTTCCGTTTCCGCAGCGAGAAGTGCGCGTGCTGCACGATTCAGCTAAAAAGACTGGCCCACCGCCTGTTGACAGCGGCACAACGGTAAGCTCCGAAGAAACACAAGAAAAGAAATGAGGAGGAAAAAAATATGACAAGACAGGTTCGTCTCTGTGCATTGATGATTACAGGGTGCATCGCCCTGGTTCTCACAGCATGCGCTCCCACGCAGGTGACAGTGCTGCAACAGACCGCGGCCCAGGTCCCGAAGCCCGATCAGATTCGCCTCTATAATTTTGCCGTATCTCCTGATGAGGTCAGCCTCGATCGCGGCATCAGCGCCTCGATTCAACAGTACATCAATGGGACACCGAGGACGGCCGAGGAGAAAGCCGTCGGTCACCAGGTGGCCACAGCCCTCGCGAATGAACTCCAAAAACAGATCCTGGCACTCGGCTTCAATGTGGTGTACGTTGCGTACCCGGAAGGACCGCCCACGGGCTGGGGCAACGTGGTTGAGATCACCGGCGAGTTTCTATCTATCGACGAGGGCAACAGGACGGAGCGGGTCGTTATCGGGTTCGGCGCGGGCAGGACCGATGTAAAGGCGCTCGTACAGGTATTTGACGCCAGAGGCGGGCAGAGAACCCTCATCGGTGAGTTTGATACTAACGCCGCGAGCGGATACAAGCCCGGCATGGCGGAGACCATGGGGGCGGGCGCTGCCGCAGGACACCTCGCGGCATCAGCTGCAGTGAGCACCGGTTTGGCTGTTGGGAGTGAAGAGTTCTCTGCAACGGTTGAAGCTGACGCAAAACGCACAGCCGAAGATATCGTGAAGAAATTGAAAGAGTTCTTCGCGGTTCAGGGATGGATGTAAGGAAGAGGAGGAGCAAAAATGAAAGCGTTTAGATTTATGGGCTGTTCCACATCCGTTATGATCCTGCTGCCGTTTCTTCTCGTCTTATCGACGCTGTGTTTTTGGCCTTCGCAAGGCTATTCCCAGGAGCCCCAGCCTTCGGCTGAAGAAGTGACCCCTGACAAGTGGCCCAGAACAGCTAACCTAGGCGGCGTGAAATACACCATCTATCAACCGCAACTCGATACGTGGGACGGCTACCAGTTCGAGGCGCACGCAGCAGTTTCGGTTCTTCCTGCAAGTGCCAAAGAGCCTTTGTTCGGTGTGATCAACACCACCGCCGTTACCCAGGTTGACCGGGTATCCCGGGCCGTGCGCTTCTATAACGTAAAGATTGTGAAGACAATTTTCCCATCGGCCCCGGATAAAGAAAGCCAATTCCAGGCCGGTTTTCAGACGATGCTTTCCGGGATCCCTTTCCACACGTCACTAGACCGGCTGCAGGAAGCACTCGCCGTTGAGGGAGCCGAGACAAAGGCGCGTGCGATCCCGGTAAAGAATGAGCCGCCAAGATTCATTTTCTCCCAGACCGCGGCAGCCCTGATCCACATCGATGGTCAGCCGGTCTGGCGCACCGTGCAGGGGACCAGAATCGTGCGTGTCCTCAATACACGGGCCTTGATACTGGGTGATACTTCGGGCAAGGTGTACCTCCACCTCTTTGATGGTTTCCTCCAGGCACCGTCGCTTTCCGGTCCGTGGGCAAAGGCGACGACGCTGCCGGCGAATGCTGGAAAGATTGCCCAGGAGCTTTCAAAGCAAAGGGTCGTCGATCTGATGGAAGGACCGCCTGACGATACTACCAAGAAAAAGCCTTCCCTGAGGAACGGCTTTCCTCAAATCATTGTCACAACCACGCCAACGGAGCTTATCCTGACCCAGGGTCCGCCCGATTGGGGCAAGATCGAAGGAACGATGCTTCTCTATGTGCAGAATACAACAGGCAATATCTTCAAGGACCTCAATGATCAGCAGACCTACGTGCTGGTTACGGGCCGCTGGTTCCGGGCTCCTGACTTCGGAGGACCGTGGCAGTATGTGGATGGAAAAGACCTGCCTGTGGAGTTTGTAAACATACCGGACGACAGCCCGAAGGAGAACGTGAAGGCTTCGGTTCCGGGCACGCCCCAGGCGCAAGCAGCCGTCATCGCCAGCGAGATTCCCCAGACGGCGCGTGTTGACCGTACGAAGGCCAAGTTCACGCCGCAGATCAGCGGGAACCCGGATCTCAGGCCCATCGAGGGCACCCAGCTCAGTTATGTTTTTAACTCACCAATGCCGATCATCGTGGTCTCACCGACCCAGTGGTATGGCGTGCAGAGCGGTGTATGGTTCACCGCTTCCTCGGCCCAGGGGCCATGGACCGTTGCAACATCGGTCCCGTCGGTCATCTACTCGATACCGCCCAGCTCGCCTGTCTATTACGCGACCTATGTGCACGTATATGATGCGACACCCGAGTATGTCACTGTCGGGTATACGCCCGGCTACCTAGGCACTGTCGTGACCCCGGATGGGGTAGTGGTATATGGGACCGGATACGACTATGTCCCTTACGTAGGTTCGACGGTCTGGTACGGATGGCCTGTCACGTACGGTTATGCCGCGAACCCGACCTGGACACCCTGGACCGGCTGGGCTATCGGCTTCGGCATGGGCTGGGCCCTTGGCGCGGCAACAAGCAACACCTATTGCTATGCGCCTGCCCCTTACTGGGGTGCCATGCCGTACTCTCCGTACCACGGCTACGCTTACGGTGCTTATGGCGGCGTGGCAGCCTGGGGGCCAAGAGGCTGGGCAGCGACGAGCGGCGATGTCTACCAGAAGTGGGGCCCCACGACCGCGGTTTCCCGCACGTCAGCAGGATATAATGCATGGACGGGAAATGCCTGGAGTGACAAAGTGGGTACTTCGTACAACTCGGTGACCGGCCGAGTCTCGGCAGGACAGAAAGCCTCAGTGTCGAACGTCTACACGGGAAATTATGCTTACGGTCAACGGGGTGCTACCTACAACCCCAACACGGGTGTTGCGGCCAAAGGTGGCACCGTGACCTACGGCAACGCCTACACAGGTCAGCAGGACACCGCGAAATATGGCAAGGTAAGCGGACCGGGCGGCCAGAGCGCGGAGGTTGCGAAAACGGGAACCACCAGCTACTACGCGGGCCGCGACGGCACTGTTTACAAGAACACCGGAAACGGCTGGGAATCGAATAGCGGTAGCGGCTGGAACAGCGTACCGAAACCGACGGAGGCCGAGAGCACGAGACCGAATGCAGCCGCAACCGAGAGACCGAGCGCCGCGCCGTCTGTAGCTCCGAAGACGATAACGATCACAAATCAGTCGCTGGGATTGAATGCGTCGGGATTGGACGCCCAGCAGCAGGCGCGGCAGCAAGGTGACCAACGGTCTGCCGCATCCTCCTGGGGTTCGAAAAGCTGGGGCGGCGGTTTCAGCGGCCAGCCAGGCGCGTCCGCCAGTACGGCGGGCACCCGCGCAGAAGGCGCGTCCGGCAGCCCCGGTGGGGACCGCGGCGACAGCAGTAGTTTCGGTAGTTGGGGTGGAAGTAATGGCAGTTCCGGCGGCGGGAACAGGGATAGCAGCAGTTTCGGCAGTTGGGGCGGAAGTCAGGGCAGTTCCGGCGGTGGGGACCGCGGCGACAGCAGTAGTTTCGGTAGTTGGGGTGGTGGAAGGTTTGGTGAATCCGGTGGTGGGGGCCGTCGCTGAGAAATAAAACAAGAAAGGTGATAATCTTATTTTTGAGACTAACAAACAAAGGAGGAATCGCTATGCAAAGAACGAGGATGGTGCTGCTATTTTCCGTTGTATTGCTTATGCTCGTTTCCCCGTTGGCATACGGGCAGACCGCATCACCCGATACGAGCAAGCCTGCCTCGGGTGGCCAGACCGCATCCCCCCCCAATACGGGTATACCCGCTTCACCCGATACCAGCAAGCCTTCGCCCCAGGGTGACCAATGGCAGTTTCGTGTCACCCCCTACCTGTGGGCCGCACAGATCGAAGCCAAGGCGACGATAGGTGGTTACAGCTCCACGGTCAACGTCTATTTTCCCGAACTCTTGAGCCATCTCGAAGGTGGAGCCATGGTAAACTTCGAGGCCCAGAAAGGAAAGCTGGGTTTCTTCATTGATCCACTGGCCCTCAAGGTTCGTGGAGACGGTGACTTCACCCGCACACGCAGTCTGGGGCTCATACAACCCCCGACCAGAAATGTCACGCTCACCCTGAGTGTAGGGATGGTGGAATTCGGCGGTTTCTATCAGGTTTTGAAGTGGCCCCTTGACTGGAAGCAGGGGAGCGGGCGGGCCATCACCGTTGACGTACTCGCCGGCGGCCGCTACTGGTATTTCCAGGGCGACCTGGATACGACGAGCCCCATTAACCCGACTGCATACAACAACTGGGTCGATCCTATCATGGGCGCACGGACCAAGATAGATCTTACCGACAAGTTCATGCTCAACCTGGAGGGCGATTTCGGGGGCTTTGGCGTGGGTTCCAAATTTACCTGGAATGCCCAGGGCAGCTTCGGTTACCAGTTTACGCCCCGTATCTCCGCTTTCGCAGGCTACCGGATACTCTATATCGATTACAAAGGCGCCTCCAGCCGTGTCGGGTATAATGTGACCATGGAGGGCCCGACGGCGGGGGCTACCTTCACGTTCTGAGAAGTGCCAAGTGTCGAGTGTCGAGGGACGAGTGTCGAGGGACGAAGAGACGCCGAGACGCGGAGACACGGAGAGCGATCGGTGACCAGTAATCAGTAATCGGTGGTACGACACGAAAGAACAAATGGAGGCAAGAATGAAAACGGTGAGAATAGTCTTGGCAATAATGATCGGCTTTGCCTTCGTGGCATCCGCAGGGTTTGCAGCAGAGCCGAAGTATTCCGGTTTTCTCGGGGACCTCTATAAGAACTTGGAGCCCGGCCCTGAGGGCGGAGCCAAGATGCGCTGGATGAAGCCGGGGGTCATGTTCGGCAAGTACGACAAGTTCATGGTGGACAGCGTCATCTTCTTCTTTGCCGATGATTCGGCGTACAAGGGCATCGACCCGAACGACATGAAGGAGCTGGCAGACAAGTTCAACCAGGCAATCGTGGCAGCCTTCAAGGACAAGTACCCGATTGTGGTCGAGCCTGGTCCTGACGTTGCCCGGCTCCGCATCGCTATCACCGGCGTTAAAGGGAGCAGACCGGGCGTGAGCGCGGTGAGTTCGATTCTTCCGATAGGCTTGGCGTTCAGTCTCGTCAAGAAAGGAGCCACCGGTTCCTATTCGGGGTCCGGCACCACGAGTGCCGAGCTTGAATTCCTAGATACCACTACTAACGAGCCCATCGCTGCCGCGGTTGATGAGCAATCTGCCGGATTCACTGACCGCTTCTCCAAGTGGGAATCAGCCGAGGAGGCTTTCAAGTACTGGGCACAGCGCATTGTGGGCTTCATCGACAACACGCGCGGTATGAAGTAGCAGGCCCAAGAGGCCGGCAATCCTTCGGTCTCACTTTACAGGCGAATGAATTGAAGTTGCGCTAAAAAAATGCTGAAAGGAAAAGAACAGATGAAAACAGAAAGCAGAAGAATCGTTATTATAGTCCTATTGGCACTGGTTTTGGCTCTATCAGGCCTGCCGGCACTGGCTCAGGATAAACCTGAGGATACCATGCCGTTCATCCGCGAAAAAGTGAAGGCAGACAAGAAATTATTTGTGGCTGAGGTCATGCAGCTCACGGAATCAGAAGCAAAAGCATTCTGGCCGGTATACGACAACTACCAGAAAGATCTGGCAAAGATTTACGAGCGCACCATGCTGATGATCAGGGACTACGCCAATAACCATCAGTCCATGACCAATGAAATAGCGAAAAGGCTGACCGTTGAGCTTCTGGCCACAGGCATGGATCATCAGAAGCTGAAAGAAAATTACTGGCCTCTGTTTCGGGGCGCATTGAACGATATAAAAGTTGCGCGCTACTACCAGCTGGAGAATAAGATCGCTGCAGCGATCAATTACGACGCCGCTAACAACATACCGCTTATCGGCAAGTGACCAGTAATCAGTGATCAGTAATCGGTAATCAGTAATCGGTAAGAACGATCCACAGAGAATCGGAGGCAACAAGGTTGAGAAGACTGAAGGCTAGCCGAGTAAGCGTGTTGCTCCTGGCACTGATCGCGACGGGTCTCTTAACGCTGTTGTTGTCCTGCTCGACCACGCCGTTCACCGACTATGATCAGGCGAAGAGCCTCTCCGATGCAGGGCAGTACCAGCAGGCGATCGTCGTATATTCAAGGAGCATTAACCTCGATCCGTACAATACGGATGCATACCTCGGCAGAGGATTTGCCTATGAGAATCTGGGGGAGTATGAAAAGGCGCTAAGCGACTACAGCCAGGTGATTGCGCTTAAGCCGGAGGACCCCCAGGCCTACTTCGTCCGCGGACTCCTCTATGATCTCCTGGGCAAGACAGACCAGGCCATTCAAGACTACACCACGGCGATCAGCCTGAAGCCGAACAATGCTGATGCCTACTATTACCGGGGCATGGACTGGGAGAAGCTGGGCAACACCGATAGCGCCAGAGCCGACTACCGGAACGCAGTCATGTACGGACGCGCAGATGCAGAAACTAAGCTCAGAGCCCTAGGAGGCAGCACGGCGACCGGCGGAACAAATTAACGGGAATTACAAAACTCTTATGAAAAATGCGGAGCGAAGGAAATGGTTGAAGCCGGGCGGATTTTCACAATACCAATTAACATGAAAGGAGGCTTACTATGAAGAGATTGATCTTACTGCTTTCAGCATGCGCTTTGTTGATGGTTGCGTGCGCCACTGCCGATAGCGGCCCACCAACGGTGATCTATCCTGATGCGGAAAAACATCCCCAGGATTATAATCCGGGTAGCCGTTGAGCACGTAGGTACGCTGAAGAGGTTTAACCAGCCAGGTCCCTGAAAGGAGCCGTGCCGAAAACCAGCTGCGCATCAGTCGTCCCGATAGCGGTGCGCTTATCATCCACCTTGCGGGAGACTGGCGCACCGTAACGACCTGCCCTCTGCCTGCCCGGGAAGTGAGAGCGAGGTAGTGATAGATATCCTGTCTTCAGGGATTGGCTATCCCTTTACATAATTTCCCACGTTCGATAGCAGTATAATTCCAAGAAAAAAGGAGGCACAAGATGAAGGCAAAAAGATGTTGTGTGTTTCTCTGTATGGGCGTGTTCCTGGTCGGTCTTGCCGGGTGCGGCTGCTTCATACAGGCGCAGAAGGGCGAGGCTCCGCCACCAAAGCCGCCGGAGCAGCAACAGGTCGTGATCGAGGAAAAGAAAGAAGAAATCGTTGTAGTACCACCACCTCCACCACCACCCCCACCGGCTCCCATGCTCCAGGACATCCATTTTGATTTTGACCGGTACGCGATCAGACCTGCTGACGCAGAAATCCTGAAGAAGAATCTCGACTGGTTCAAGGCGAACACCGGCCAGAAGGTGAGAATCGAAGGTAATTGCGATGAGCGGGGTACGGTTGAGTACAACCTTGCCCTCGGCCAGAAACGGGCCGATGCAGCGAAGAACTACCTCGTCGGTCTCGGGGTCAACGCAGCAGCACTCGATACCGTGAGCTACGGCAAAGAGCGGCCCATCTGCACGGAGCACAACGAGGGATGCTGGGCTCAGAACAGGAGAGACCACCTCGAGCCCACGCAGAGATGACGCAAGAAAAAAGGCCCTGTTCCATGGGCGAGGAGAGCGACGCAGCAAACCCGCAAGCGGGTACCCGGAAGGTATACACCTGAAGGCGAATTAGTATTAGCATTTGTCCCCCTACTGGGCAGAATCCGGTAGGGGGATTTTTTTGTCCCCACCCGCACGACTGTCTGCGCGAACGTGTATGCAAGCACCACAGGCTTGTCCGTGGGAATCTATGAATATTTTTGTTGCGAATTAATGGATATGGTATGATGCTATTCCCGGAGGGTGAAAGCCTGCCGGGATATAGGTTTGACGACCCATGAGGCGCCTATGGACATAGCGCGATACCCCCTAGCGCTATTTATTCTCTCGTTCTTCGGTTTAGCGCTCTCGGCGTGGCTTGGGGCGCGCTGCCGAGCCAGTCACCGTACGCCGGAACGTGCCGCACAGGAACATTTCGGCCTGGTGATCGGCGCCACGCTGACCTTGCTCGGACTGATCATCGGGTTCACCTTTTCCATGGCTTTGACCCGATACGATCTGCGCAAGAACTACGAGGAAGCAGAGGCAAACGCTATCGGCACGGAATTCGTTCGCGCAGACTTGCTGCCCGCCGCTGATGCGGCGAAGGTGCGTGCGCTGCTCCTCCGCTATGTCGATCAGCGCATTCTTTTCTACACCGTCCACGATCAGCAACGGCTTCGGCAGATTAACGATCAGACTGCGAAACTGCAGGCGGAGCTCTGGTCCGCGGTGCTGCCTCAGGCCCTGGCGCAGCCAACACCGGTAACTGCTCTCGCGGTTGCGGGCATGAACGACGTCTTGAATTCGCAAGGCTATACGCAAGCAGCCTGGTGGAATCGGATCCCGCCCGCTGCGTGGGGCTTGATGGCTACCCTGGCGGTCTGTGCCAATGCGCTGGTGGGCTTTGCCGTGGGGAAATCCGGGGCTCTCTGGATTCTGCCCCTCGTAGTTTCCATCGCATTTTTTCTCATGGCTGACATCGACGCTCCACGCCGCGGCGTCATTCGGGTCGTTCCACAGAACCTCCTCAGTCTTTCAGAATCCTTGCGCGCGCAGTCGAGTTCGCCCGCCCGTTAGGCGAGAGGAACCTGAGATCAAGGACTTTCGTAAGTCGTGGAATTATGCTTGTAGAGATATCGGGATTAACCGACTTCTTCACGATCTGGATAAGGTGGTGAATTTGGTTAAGAAGTAAATATGCCCAATTACCAGAGCTGATCGGGGCCGTCTAGAGCGTGAGTCCCTTCTTTTTCGCGATACCTTTCCATAGCTCTGCGAGTTATATACCAGCCTCTTATATCACCCTCAATGTTAAACCTTTCTCTCAGCGTGGAGAGAAATTCCTTAACAGCCTCATCAGAAGTGAGCATAAGGACGTCATCTGCTTTGTCAGTCCTCAGGAAAAGTTGTGCATCGTCCTTTAAGCAGTGAAACCTACCAAGATTCTCCTGATCAACAATGGCCCTGTAAAGTGAATAAACATCGACGGTGCTTTTCGGACGAATGTGATCAAGCCATGATTCAAAGTCCGTTATGGTCGCCATCGATCCTATCCCTTCCCAGCAATGCACATTCAATGAACAACTAGTGTGTTCCTGTCAGGTCCGTCTATAGATTACCATTTCCTGCCCATTTCCGCTACAAGAGAAGATCGATCGCAGACGAATATAGAAGAACCTTTTCGCTATTCAGAGATAGTTACGGGTAGCTACGTGAAGGTAATACCCTCCACCTCCTCCACCCAGTATGCAGTCAAATCCCTTCATAACAGTCTTCTTTCAAATGTTACGGAGTCGTGTTCAGAACCTTCTGTGCGATGGCGATCCACTGACCTTGACTCAGTTGCATCCTAAAGGGCATACGAATTGCTGATGATTGAGGAAAAGAAGGTGAGATCGTTTTCAGATTACTCTTTGAGAAGAAGGAGTGGTATCGTGAAAAAAGGAAGAGACACAGCTGAGCTTCTTGGCAGTGATGGCGGGCTTGATGATATAGAACTGTCGGAGGATGGAGGTCACGACAGAACGCTAATACTCAAAGCAGAGCCCCGATCGAGGAGAGTACAACTTATAGCACAGGGCGCCAAGCTAATAAGGTGCGTTTGTTGCCATCAGATCAGGCCCTTGGTGGTGGCCATGGAATACGAGGAGGGATGGGTCTGTAAAGATTGCAGCCCGATCTAAGGTCCCGAATATCTGCCACAATCCAAGCACAATTTCGTGTTAAAGAAGTACCGGCGCCTTGGTAAGGTTACTGGGAGTGGCGTATTTAATTTGGTTAAGAGTAGCATATATTGTCGAATGTTCTTCGATGAATCAATCCCCCTTGCGTACTTGATTAATTTAGGATTTGAAAAGAGAATTGAGAGTTGTATAATAGAGGGAAAAGGAAGGGGAGCGTATAATGATAATTTTCAAGTGTGTTACTTGTGGCAATGATATAGAGGTTAGTCTCAAATCAATAGGAAAGAAAGGGAAATGTCCTATCTGTTCTTCGATTAATGTTGTCCCTGGCCATTCTAAGAATAAACTGATTTTCGATGAAACCGAAATTAAGTGTAAGAATCCTGTCCTTCAAAAAATTTGCGATTACGTATCCTCGCTTATCTTCCCCGAGAGCATTATTACGTCTCGCATCACAACAGATGCCAACGGGGTAGATCTTGTTTTTTTTAATATTCGCGTGGGAGACAAAGAAAGAAAACAAGCTGTGACATTGACACTCTCCCCACTACTCGAAGGTGCGACTGAAGAAAAGCTTGTGTACGTAAATACCGAGATTGGAAACCTTAAAGACGCCACCGCGGATGACCTGCTGGAAACACTAAAAAAAATCGCTGACTTTTGGTCTTTTAAATTGCATGTGGACGAGAATTACGTCGCGAGTTTGAGCTACTCGGTTCCTTTAGGGTCGGCGAACATCCCTTGGGTTGCCAAGGCAATTCTTGTAATCGGGTGGGTCGCAGATACGATGGAGGCGGCCATACTGGGTATAGATGAACACTGAATACCGACTCAAGCTCCCAGTCCGCTCTCACACAACCCAAGCACAATCCAAGCACAATTTCCTTAAATGATAGAGGGAAGTTGCCTGGTGGGCCACTGTATTTTTGTGCATCAAAATAAATCGGAGGTGTATGCTTAATACTTATTCCGCAGAGAGCTTGCGGTGGTAACAACGGTTTGGTTGGGTATGGAGGTAGGAGATGGGTGCCAGTGTAGATTGTCAAAAGCGTTGACAATCTACGAAAATGTTGACAAGTCCAACAATAGCATTATATTTATACTGCGGATGGGGCTATCGAAGCTCAAAACAACAAGACAGAGGGAGGTTAAAAACTATGAAGATTGTAGCATTATGCAAAGAGGGTTCATGCTGTCCGGTGGTTAAAATAACTGATTCACAGGTGGAGATAGGTGAGAAGGACAACACATGTGTCCTGACAATGACAGAGTGGGAAATTCTGAAAGAAAAGATACTAAACCAAGAGCTATAAAACAGGTAGCCCCACCCGTGTACGATTGAAGTTTACTAGGTAAATAGAAATCTGATATCGACTCAAGCTCTCGTCTCACTCCTAAGACAAGCACATTCCAAGCACAATTTCCGTAAAGCATAGAGGGAGGGCGCCTGGTGGACCTCCAGTTGCTACTCGATTTTGCCCTTATTCATAGTGAAACACCATTTGCAGAATAGTTCCTTGGGATGAGGATCAGGAGGAGCAAACAAACATTCGACCTTAATGTTCCTGTCAACTTCCTCGACCATGCTCGTAAATTCTCCGAAGTGCATGTCCTTACAGTTGTATTCTCCCAGTCCTCTTTTCAGTCGAGCCTCCTGGGAAGGGCAATGGGGGATCGACACTATGATCTCGTCATCTTTCGCCTCGATTTCATACGGTGATATTATTGCCCAAGGGAAATATCTAAAGACCTTAACAAGGGCTTTGAGCCCCTTTTCTTCAATCGAGAATCTCTCTTTGATTTCCCGGGTCATGATCTTCCCCATCCTATGCCACACTTCTTCGTTCATCTTAATCGCGGCGTCATAACCGAAGGTATTTTCTACTCCGAGAAACCAGAATCCATCCGTTTTTCTGAACTGATTCAGCATAAATTCGACATATGGTTGAAGCTCTTCATTATTGAATTGAGGGATCTTCATATAAGGTTTTCCTCCTTGCCTTAACAGATGTGGAAAGTGTGCTGGAAATAGGTAACCAGCGATAGAACGGGGTAGTGTTGCGCTTGCATAGTGCCTAGTATAGCACGTTCAGAGCTACCCTTGATCTTTATGCCGGTTTATTATAGACGTATCAACGTGTACTCTCTATCGTATCAAACAGAAAACGTTGATCAGTAGCGCGATTATGAAAGTCCGCTGAAAAATAGCCAATACGAATCTTGTCTCTCCGTGGGTGTTTAGAGATCGCACCAAGTGAATGATTGACTGGACACTTTTGTTGAACATAGATTTCAGAAGTTTTCCTTTGCAATGAAAGCGAGTCTTTGATGCTAAGCACAGGGAATGGCAAAGATGCTTTTCCATTGCATTTGATCTTATTTTCAAGTTCAACACATTGAGTCTCAGCTTCATCCCAATCGCAAATAAGCATCTTTGTATGTAACCGCATACCATACAAGAAATCATAATCGGGTTTAATCGCAATTGCCTTGTCGTAACTTGCCAACGCTGCATCAAACTGTTTGAGTTCGTGAAGGGCAATACCACGATTACTATAAACAGCAGGAGCATTCTGATTGACTGCTATTGCTTTATCCATCAACTCTACAGCAGTCTTATGATTCTTTGTTTTTGCAGCAATCACACCCAATAGATGCAAGGCATCAAAGTGCTTAGGCTGTAATCTGAGAATTTCTTCGTATAAAACCTGAGCTTCGGCAAGCTGCCCTTCTTGATATAAAGCAAATCCTTGTGCAAAAAGCTTCTGAGCTTGCGCCGAAGCATTGTTAGCAATAGGGCGCTGGGGGATAAAAGTTTTTGTTGGTTTAGCCATTATGATCCGTTTCCTGTTTCCGCTGTTTGTCGTCCGATGGATGGAGGTTGCGGACGGCAAAACAACTTCTCGAATGATGCCCCAGCACTTTCTAAACTGTACCTGCCGCGCGACTGCGATATTTACCCTTTTACCGTCCCCAACATTGCAGGAAGTAACCCTCTGCCTTGCAGCCGCTCCGAAGCTCTATGAATACTCATTCGCCGAGGACTTCGCTAATGCTTCCAGAACGAGTCCCTTTACCCTCCACTATATCGACGCGCATGGCTTTTGGCCCACACACTATGAAAGCCGCTCTTGCTTGAAACTGAGGGGCATTATTTTCTCCTACAGAAATTCTGCATACACTATTCCCCTCCTTCTCAAACTGCGATATCAGGCCATATACAGCCTTAGCGAACTCGTAACCCTTCTGCTGGTCATCGGGTGATACATAACGCACAACAGAGGTGAGCTTGCCATTCTTAAAGGAGATCGATCCGTAAAGCTGTGACCTCTGGACTTTTGATTTTATCACCCATGATGAACTATCTTTTGATGACCCTGTGAGCTTTTCTAAATCATATTCTTTATTTAACTCGGCAATAACGACTTCCTCCTGCATACCTGTTTTGAGATCAACCGTGCCGAAACTAATGGAAGGGTCTCCAGCTTGTACTATAGACGGAACGACCAAAAGGAAAATAGTCGAAACCAAGACAACAAAATATTTAATCATGTTCCCTTACCTCCTCTGTCACTCCCGTTGTTATGAGTAGCGATGGGCTTCATGGCAACTTCACGCATCATTTCCGACTGCTATTTTATGAAGCCTTGACTTCTTCCGAGCGTCGTGCCTCTTCCTGCGAGAAGGTTGAGTACGCCCCTGCTCTCTGCAGTACTCACACATCGTAACCTCGTCAAGGAGGTCGATGAAGGTGAGCTTGCCGCAATAAGAACACTTCGCAAAGGAAACAGGTTTGGCTGGCTCTTCCATAGAAGTGACGCGTCCTTTAGCAGTGGCACAAAATCTATTGTAGTGGGAATGACAGATGTTATCAAAGGCTCTTCCTGCTGTCAACTGTTTTATGAATGGAGAGCTGTGGATGAAGGATGCGGCCTCTCTGGTGTGCTCGCCATCGACATGCTGCGAAAACGAAGCACGGAAAGAGAATGTATGAGGAGCATGAACGTGGAGAGCCACCATGGAGTTGTAAACCAAGTGACAAAGAAAGATGATGGTGCTACAGTGGAGAGTTTGCTTCCAGGTTTTACGGGAGTTCCTTATTTGTCCTGGAACGGTTATAGGCGGGACAGGTCAATCCGATCATCTATCCAAAGAATGCGCCATGAAGGTCTTTATCAACCTCAACAACAAGCCTTTCGATCGTTGGCGATTCAGGACCTTGGTCCACAATTTAAGCACAATTCCTTTTTAGGAGAGTGCCTTATGCTGTTGTCGTCTGTCGGGTCCAGAATAGTTACCACCCATCCCTCGAATGGGATCATGGTACACATTGACCATCCTTTTTTTGGATGGACGGTAGAACTCTAAGAGACTCCCGTCTGCAAGGAGCCGGTCAAGGGCACGAGTATTAACGAAGTCATACTTGAAATCTTTGTATTGCACATGGAGAATCATTTCATCACTTCCTTTGCATGTCATTTCTGCCTAATATAATTATAAGCATTCCTCAGTGAATTTGCACACCAACCCAAGATCCCAGTCCACTCTCTACCAACCCAAGCACAATTTCCTTAAATGATAGAGGGAAGGCGCTTGGTGGGCCTCCTAGACTTCAACGTCAAATACCTTGCAGCATATTGAGGTTATTGGTGTTATTAATTGGGGGAAGTGAAGCATACCGTTGAAGAGACGCTAACTTCATTACTTGTCATTTAAATCTAATTCTTTCTTTAGAGAAGGATCTCTCTCAATTAGAGCATTTAATTTGTGCAAAAGTTTAACAATCTTGTTCAGATTAGAAAGTCGAAGTTCAAGGTTTGCTCTTTCTTCTGCCTCTAACCGTGAATCTTCCACTCTCTCATTCAGTTCTAAGATGCATTCGTCCAGGGCCTTTTTTCTGTTTTCAATCTTAACATTCATCTCTCCTCTCCCATTCTTCCTTTTTAGGAATATAAAGCAGAGGAACAACAATTACAACATTCATTAAGGGCCTGTGGGCCACATCCAAGCACAATCCAAGTACAATTTCCTTAAAGTATAGAGGGAAGGCGCTTGGTGGGCCCCTGGACTTCAACGTCAAATACCTTGTAACGTATTGAGGGTATTGCGATTATTAATAATGGCGGAAGTGCATGGGAATCGAACCCACCTACCAGTTTTTGGCCGGTACTCTGGATTTGAAGAACAAAAATGCTAAACTTCTGAAGCTCTTGATATTTGGTCTGATTTCCCGTAATGCGTTGAGCCAGTGAGCTTTTCTGCTTTCCATGTATTTCGGTTTGCTCTATCCATTTCAGTTCTTTTCAGTTTATTTTGTCACACTGAAAATTCGAGGAATCCGTTCGGGATCCTCGCGGGACTGTCTATTTTGTCGACAAAAATGCGACCGTGTAAGGCGGTAACCCTTTTGGGTTGCGGGAGGCGAAGGCCACGAGCGCTTTGGCTGTGTGTTTGAACTCGTCGCCCCTAAAGGTGTACGGTACTATTATAACCCCAGAATGTGCTCGGCCAGCGTCCAGATACATCCTGGAGAGCTCGATGAAATCATCCCGATTAAACGTCACGAGACACCTCCCCTGCCGAGCTGCAAAGTCAAGCTGTTCCTCATCAGCGGCTCCTGTCATGTTCACATCGTGGGCACTGACCGCGTCTATCCCGAGCCTTCTCGCGATCTCCGCTATTTTGGGGCTCATGTTCTCGTCCAGATAGAACTTCATATTCTCGGACTCAGGGCTGGGTAGCGCTTTTCCAGGGTCTCTTCCGTCCACTGCTCGTTGCGGGCTATGAGTGCGTTGATTTCAGCGGGATAGGCGGCATAGTAGCCGAGCGCTGCCTTGATCTGCCCCGGTGTGAGCCAATGGAAAGCTTGCTGGAGCCGTTTCTGATCGCGATTCAAGCTACGGTACTGCACGATGATCTCCCATACCTCGATGCCTGTGCCAGCCACCCGGGCCCTGCGGCCGGACACGCCAGGGGCGAAAATAATGCCCGGGCATCTCCTCGTTTTAATGGCTTCTTCCAGCAGATGTTTTGCCGTTGCAGAAAAATCCTCTCCCCGTTCTTTGGCAAGCTTGTCGATCTCTTTTACGGTCTCCTCAGGAAGACGAAGACTCTTTTGAACAGCACCCATAGGTTGTCTCCTTGTGAATGTCAATGTCACCCATTATATTACATTGGGATTACAGAAATGTCAAGATGAAACAGGCACGAAGTCTCCTCTGTTTGCTTCGCCGTGCATGCACTGGGAATCCCCGCGGTGGAACTGGCAAAGCGCTTTACCATGACTCCCTCGGCAATCAGCTATGCGGTGGTGAGAGGAAGGGACATCGCGGAGCGGAATCATTATGACGTGCTATCCGAGGATACCAATTGAATTACTTAAGAGTGTCCCTCCCATTCGGAAATAAAACTATTATCAAAAATGAACTACCAGTACATTTTAACGTATCAATATAAACCAATGCTGCCGTCATAGCTGCCCCGAGCGTGCGCCTTAAATCATTCTGTGCGGAGAATTTGCCAGATGGCATGTGGGATTTCTCATCGGTAGGTACGTTACCTAATTACCTCAAACCTGTTTTCACTATGGGTTACTATACCGGAATGAGAAGGGGAGAAATCTTTTCACTCAGATGGTCCAACGTAAACGTCTTCGAGAAGAAGATTACGCTTGATTGGGGTATGACCAAGAATGACGAGCCTCGGGTCATTTTTCTTACGGGAGAGCTTTACGATGTCATTCTCGAGCAGAAGAAACTGCACGACTCGAAATACCCCGAATGTAACCTCGTCTTCCCATTGAAAGGGTCCAGGATCAAGGATTTCAGGAAATCATGGAATAAAGCCTATAGAGAGATAGGTATCAACAGACTCTTTCACGATTTACGGAGAACTGCAGTCAGAAATATGGTCCGAGTTGGCATACCAGAAGTCGTGGCTATGAAGATAAGCGGGCATAAGGCACGGTCCGTCTTTGATCGGTACAACATCGTCAACGAGGCTGATATCAGGAATGCCTGTGAGTTGGTCTCAAAGGCGCATCAAGAGATGGAAGAGGCTGTGGAACAGGCGCAGAATGGGGATAACGTGTTGAATCTGGTTACGGGATAATATAATTAAGCTGTAGAAGTTTAAACTCGACCTGACTGACACTCAAAGGGCAAGTCAGAATAGGTATCGAGGTGAGTGGCGCAGGGGAACTTCCCCCCTGCGCTCTCTCAGAACCCGGCGTGAGCCTCTCGGCTCACCGGGCTCC
>DATFYE010000011.1:0-5111 GCA_035315185.1 Syntrophorhabdales bacterium
CGTAGCAACCGTAGGAGAAAGAGCTGACTGGAAAACAGTAGAAAGGTATGTCCAGAAACAAGGGTTACCAAAACAAGACCTCAGATCGTTACCGCTTTTTGAGCTTTAATACCCTGTAGCTTGCTACAGGGTCGTTTATTGGCAGCCAGTTAAGGTTCCAATGCCTTAAGGTTTCTATAGCAAAGCCTGGGGCCCTTGTCAACGATTACTTTGGGATTACTTTGGGAGCACCGCGGAGCATTACTTGCGGATGCATGATCGTACGCGTGTCTTTAGATCGGTACAGAGTGCTTCGCACAGAATGTCTGTCCCGCGCGCTTAAGGTGATCAGAGAAAATCCGATAAAAGAATCGAGGGGTATGGAGCACCAAGAAACAGGGAACGAAGATTGGGTAGACGTCGGATTCGACGATGACGGCACCAAAGTCTATCTGGACGCCGGCAGCATAGTCCGGGACCTCGAACCAGATACCCGCTTTAAGGTGTCTGTGGTACACGTGCCTCCACAAGGAAGTGCGGCGTATGGAGAGCTCTTGCGGGTGGCGAACGCATCGAAGAAGAATGTAGGTAAGCCTGCTCGCGTGAAACAGGTAATTGAGATAGATTTTGCTAAAGACGCGTCCAGAAGCCTGCATCTCGTGGTGTGTGACGAAAGGGACGGAATCATTAACGTGATCGACTTTCACTTTCCGGACTGGGTCACTATAGAACGAGGCTCTATTACTGATAAGGTGAGAGACATTATTTTCAGCAAGTTTCCCGATGCAACCGGAGGCCATGCGGAGCCCCTGAAGTTCAGTCCGCCGAAAGTGCACGTGAAGCCGGAGCGCGTCGAGATAAGCAAGCGATATCATATTGATAACCAACCGTCGGACTCCAGCGGTAAGCTGAAGCTGGAGGAGGTTGATCTGTAGGGGCTCAGGCCATGGCATGCGTCCGCCTTTTCACCGGCAGCATTATGGCGTAAAATATGCGATGAAGAGATTTGGGTATGGGTTGATGCACCTGACCTTAGGTATATTCTTGCTCCTTTTTTTTGCTCCCACCGCCACCTACGCCAGTATTTACGGGTACGTGGATGAGAGCGGGGCTTACCACTTCACCAACATAAAGCCTGCGAATAAGCAGTACCAAATCATCGTGGAAACGAAAGAGCCGACGCGTGGAGTGCAGGGGGCGGCGCGTCCATGGCGTAACGATGAAGAGAGGTCCGGCTTGATTAACCAGGCGAAAACTTTCTTAGGTGTACCTTACAAGCTTGGCGGGGATAACCTCAACGGCATGGACTGCTCAGCCTTTGTCAAAAGGATGTTTTCCCTGGTCGAGGTTGCCCTGCCGAGGACTGCCAGAGAGCAATACGAGGTGGGCAAGAGAATCTCCAGACAGGAACTTATGATGGGCGATCTCGTTTTTTTCAGAACCAAGCGCTATGAACAATATCCGACGCACGTGGGTATATACATGGGAAATGACCGGTTTATTCACGCATCAGCCCTGAACAAGGGTGGGGTGAGGATCGACTCCCTATCCTCGGATTTCTATAATGCCAGATTCATCGGCGGTTCTCGCGTAAAGGCTCTTCCAGAGGGGAGTTCTGCTTCCATCATAACAGCTGCAAAGTAACTTATACCAAGTTGCCTTCATTCATAGACCCGTGTTCGGACACGGGTGGCCCTCTTCCGGGTACCCGCGCGAGCGGGTGTTGCGCCGTGTCTCGCTCCGACGTACTTGAGTACGCTTCCTTCGCCACGACTTGAGCGCCTCGCTCTATTTTTGACTGCAACTTGGTATTAGCAATACGGGTCGATAGCCGCAGAGACCGCACGCAACTTGCGGCAACACGCGGCTTGACTCGGTATCTGCCGTATGGTACCTACTTCGCAGGGTACAGGGCGGCTGCGCCTTGCGCACCCACATCGAAAAACAGCAGATAGGGATCAGTCGTATGGGTAATTACCCGCACATCTTTGCCCCGGGTCGCATTGGTGTTTTGGCGACAAAGAACAGGATAAAATATGCTGCTACAGAGACAAACTTTCCTTTCGGCGACGGGTTCGTGAGTGACAGGGAAGTAGCGTACATGGAGGCGCAGGCGCAGGGCGGAGCGGGCATCGTGACCACCCAGGGTGCCTATGTGGATGAGCGGGGTGAAGGTAAGGGTTTTAAAGGCATGATGGCCATATGGGACGATCGGTTTATGCCCGGACTTGCAAGACTTGCAGATGGTATACGGCAAAATGGCGCTCTCTCTGCTCTTCAGCTCCTGCACTGCGGGAGAGAGGGCGGTGTTGAACTCGATTACTGTCTGATGCCGTCTGTTGTGCCGCAAAAGCTTTCCTATTTCAAACCTCCTCGCGAGATGAGCAATGCTCAGATAAAGGAATCGATTACTGATCATGTCAAGGCGGCGCGGCGCGCGGTTCAGGCCGGCTTTGATATGATTGAAATCTCGGGCATCGTCGGCTATCTGCTCTCGACCTTCATCTCCCGTTACACGAATAAAAGGCAGGACGGGTACGGCGGTGATATCAGGGAGAGGTGCCGACTGATGAAGGAGGTGCTGGGGGCAGTTAAAGCAGAGGTGGGGGAGGACGTGCCTCTCGGCATCCGGCTCTGTGGCCTCGAACTTCTCGATGACCGTGGAGGCAACACGCTGGAAGAAAGCTTGGAGAGCTTTTGTATCGCCGAAGAAGCAGGCGCCGACTACCTGAGCGTCACCATAGGCTGGCATGAATCCTCGGTACCCGTCATCACGAGAGACGTGCCCATGGGTCACTGGCTCTGGGTGGCAAAAAAGGTGAAAGAGTCTGTAAGCGTCCCGGTCATGATGGCTTTCCGCCAATTCACCCCGGACGTGTCGGAACAGGCGATCGCCTCCGGTGCCATTGACTTCTGGGAAGCTTGCAGACCCATGATCGCTGATCCTGAAATACCGCACAAGATTGCCGAGAACAGAGAAAACGAGATCATCCCTTGCATTGCCTGTAATCTTTGCTTCTCCCGGCTCTATTTTCACCAGCCTATCATGTGTTCAGTCAGACCGTCTCTTGGTCATGAAGGAGAGCCTGCATGGGGATACCGCACGTTTATCCACGTCCAAAAGAAGAAGAGGGTGATCGTGGTCGGTGGCGGGCCGGCGGGACTGCAGTGTGCCGCAGTTGCTGCGAACAGGGGGCGCAAGGTGACGCTGTGGGAGAAGAGCGAGTACCCTGGCGGTGCCATTCTTCTTGCGTCCTGCGTGGATGAGGGTGCGAAAGAACTTTTGCGCCCCATACGATATCTTGAGTATGCGTGCCTGAAAGCAGGTGTTGAGATGAAGACTGGATGTGACGTAACGCCCGAAGCCCTCTCAACGCAAGACGCAGATGCTATCGTGATTGCCACGGGTGCGTCTGAAAGCATTCCGACTGCCATTACCGGAGTGCCCGTTTTCTCTCCAGCAGATATCATCGGCCAAGGCGCAAGACCATCGGGTAAGGTGCTGATCCTCGGCGGGGAGGGCGTTGGGCTCGGCGTGGCTGTTTTTCTGCTCCGCCAGGGCGCTTATGACCTATTCGTCATCGAGGAGGGAGCGAAGCTGGGCAGGGACGTCAACCCCTTCTATCTCTGGGGGTATATGAGAATTCTGAAGGAAGGGAAAGCCACCCTGCTCAAAAGCACCCGCCTTCTTGATGTTGATGGGAGGGTGGCTCGCATATCTGGTATGCGAGGAGAACAGTTCATCGAGATTGACGCTGTAATTGCGGCACACAGAAGGCCTGACGAATCCTGGGCACTGGCACTGCAAGGCTCGAGCAAAGAGATCTATTTTGCCGGTGATGCAAAAAGGCCAAGGCGGCTCAACAACGCAATCCATGATGGTTACCAAGTAGGGATGGCAATCTGATGCTGCCTGTTATTGACGAAACGACCTGCACGGGCTGCGGCGCTTGTATTGAGGTCTGCCCGCCGAGGGCCCTCATCATGAGGCAAGAGAAGGCCTTCCTGGAAGAAGACTTCTGCGAGGAGTGCGGTTTTTGCGCTGCCGAGTGCCCTGCGGGCGCAATCGCGATACCCTTTCCGACGCTTACCGCTTCGACCTAGTGCCCTGTCCGGCAGGTATCAGTTTGCGGAATTGTATTACGTCCTTCTTTGTACAATATTAGTCGTTGAGTATAAAATCGTGTATTCGAAGCCATTTATCTATTAGCGAAACCCTTCCTTAAGGAGGACCTCATGGAGTATACGCCTGACAAGCTTGCACTCAGCCAATTATTGCTTGACTCGAACAACTATCGCTTCTTCGATATGGATCAGTATACGCCAGTTGCACAGAATAGGTTGCATGAGACAAGCGTGCAGCAACGCGCGGAAGATTTGATAAGACTTGATGGAAAGGAAGAGTTACGTGCATTGAAGGAATCAATTGAAACGAACGGGTACGTTCCTGTTGAAATTCTGGTTGTCGAACCAGATCAATACACAAAAGATCTATACGTGGTTGTAGAAGGCAATCGTCGAGTGGCGGCTATGCACTGGCTGAAAAAGGACCGGGAAGGCGGCTCCCCGATCCCCCAGGACCTGATTAATACATTCGATACGCTCCCTGCCACTTGGGTCGAATCCCTGGCTCTTGTTTGAACGCAGATTTGCTCGTCCCTTCATCCTACAAACTTGCTTTTCTTCTCACCTAGATCTTTGCAGGTGCTGACAATACGTTTGCTCGTAAATCAGTTCTCGCGAACTTCACCCTTTATGGGTGCAAAGCCTGACATCTCGTCGTCAATACCGATTCTACTATTACCAGAGAAATGAGAGCGTTCTCACGCGATAGCAGCACACTCGCCAGCCGGGATCGAAAACTGGCTTCCACTCTCATCAGGCCGTAGACTGGCGCGCTCATGCTGATACAACATGGCCCATTTCGTCGCTCGAGAGTAGAAATGGATCAGGCACTTGTGATGAAAAGTTCGAGTTCTCATTGTCTTCCCAACTGCTCTAGTGCGCTCCGCAAAGGAGCCGCTGAGACACTAATAAATCCTTTGTACGGGTCGTTCATTGCCGTAAGTATAAAGATAGCGGCAGATACCGACAGTGCGCAGACAAATAGTACCCCAATCACCGTCCAATTG
>DATFYE010000012.1:0-22273 GCA_035315185.1 Syntrophorhabdales bacterium
GCTTCTGCCGCTTGGTGTGGCTGCCACGGCGTATATCAGCCCCATCACGCTCGTAATAATCCTGTTACTCGTTGTCGTATCGATATCGTATCGTCAGACCATTGCGGCCTATCCCCAAGGTGGGGGATCGTTTACCGTTGCGAAGGAAAATCTTGGACAGCTTCCCGGCCTGTTGGCTGCGAGTGCCTTGTCGATCGACTATGTGCTTAATGTGGCCGTTGCGATCTCCGCAGGGGTAGGCGCCCTCGTCTCCGCGATTCCCTTTCTTCTTCCGTACACGCTTTCGCTCTGTATGGTAATCCTTGCTGTTCTCACTATCGTCAATCTGCGCGGCGTTCGCTCCGCCGGGGTTATTTTTATGTTCCCGACCTACGTGTTTCTGCTCTGCCTCGGCATCACGATCGTTATCGGCATTGTACGGACTCTGTACGGGCATCCCGTTCCGGTCGTCCGGCCACCCGTACGGGATTCCGCTCATGCTGCGACGGCCTGGCTTCTGATCAGGGCCTTCGCGAGCGGCTGTACGGCGCTCACCGGCATCGAGGCCGTAAGCAATGCGGTTCCGATCTTCCAGAAACCGGCAGTCATCCTGGCCAGGCGAACCCTTTCAATCATCATGATCCTGCTGGCGGTTCTCCTTGCCGGCGTCGCGTTTCTCTCTTACAGCTATGGCATCAGCGCCACGCCGCAAGGTCAACCTGGATATCAGAGCATCCTCTCTCAGATAGTCAGTGTGGTCGCGGGACGAGGTATTTTCTATTACGTGTCCATGTCTGCGATTCTTATGGTACTTGCCTTATCAGCCAACACCAGTTTCGCTGATTTCCCCCGCGTTTGCCGTATACTGGCTCTCAATGAATATTTACCGGCGGGATTCGCCCATCGCGGACGACGACTCGTTTACAGTAACGGTATACTCATACTCACGATACTGTCGGGAACAGTGTTAGTCGCCTTCGGCGGCATTACGGACCGCCTCATTCCTCTGTTTGCTGTCGGCGCTTTTATGGCTTTTACGTTGTCGCAACTGGGCATGGTTGTGCACTGGCATCGGTTGCGAGGCCCGCACTTCATACGGTCTCTTGTCCTGAATGCGTTGGGAGGTCTTGCGACGGCGGCAACATTGATCATCATAACGATCTCTAAATTCATGGAGGGCGCCTGGCTGACGATCGTCGTCATACCGCCCCTGGTGCTGATGTTCTTCAGCGTACGAAAGCGCTACAGGAAGATCGAAGGGGAGGCGGCTAAGGCCGGCCCGCTCGATACGACCGGGACTTCTGCACCCATTATTGTTATTCCAATAAGACGACTGGATCGCATCGCACGGAAGGCGCTGCGGCTGGCGCTCACCTTATCCGACGATATCTACGTTGCTCAAATCTTTGTCGAAGAGATAGACAACGAAACCCTTTCAAGCACGTGGGCCGATGTTGTCGAGAAGCCTTTTCAAAAGATAGGTCACCGCGCTCCTCAGCTGATCGTACTGAAATCATCGTACCGGGAATTCTTTGACCCTCTGCTCGGCTATGTCCGTAAACTCGCTTCTGATCATCCCGACCGTTCCATCGCCGTGGTCGTTCCGGAGCTTGTCCAAAGGGAGTGGTACCATTTCTTTATCCCTCACCGCGCTACGTTGATTAAAGAGTTGCTTCTTCTCAAAGGAGGCCCTCAGATTGTTATTGTCGATGTTCCTTGGTACCTACGCGAGGAGAAACTAAAGAAGAGGCAGGCACAGCGCCAAAACAAAGGATAGGATTGGCCCAAGGAAATGCCGCTGTCTGATCCGACGGTTGCCAATACAGACTAGCCAAACTGTTCACAAAGAAAGTTTAGAGAACGCTTGGACTCTTCTGCTAGCTTCCGATTGGTAATCGTGAAACTGCTTCCGCCTTTCAGCCTTCACCATTGGTAGGTGTTACCAATGTCCGTCAGGTTGAAGAATCCTTCCCCAAAGGGAACTCTCGGGACAATCCCCAGGAAGTTGAAGATTGCGGATAGCGCGTGGCCGGTAGCTGGTCGGAAGAGACAGTAGGGATAAGGTCAGATTACCACGAATCTGCGGAAGCCCTTGGGACGCCTGTGGATGAGAACGAGTTCATCAGAGATATTATCAGGCTTCGTCACGAGGGGCATGGAAATCCGGCGCTGCTTCATTCTCTGGGTCCCTCCAACCAGCCCCAGTTTCGTCCTGAATTGGAGCACTAATCGCTTTAACATTTCCTTCTCTTCTTTAACCTAAATATAAGTCTTCATCCGTCCACTATCAACTGTGGGCGTCGATCAGGGCGTCAGCACCAGCCGTTCTGCAGAGCACTGCCGCCGGGGTTTTCTCGAATGATACGGTCGCTGTTCCGCCTGTACCGTCATTACCCGGTTTCTACACTCCTTGGAGTGAAAGAGCTGGGTGGGGCTTTTCCTCGTGAACGTCGTGCCGCAGACGTTGAACAAGAGTGGCCAATGACGCCATTCAAGCACACCTTAACAATGTCCTAGTGCCCCCACCAACTGCTGGTATTGCCCGGTTGAGGTCTTCTGGGCCGCTATCCGTGCCGCGTTGAACTCATCGAAATAGAGCATCAGCGTGGAGACTACGTCCCCATCCAGCGCGGAGGCTCTAGCCATGCCTTCCAGTGTCTGTGCCGTCTCGCGGCGCTGCATCCCCTTGCGATAAGGTCTATCCTCGGTGATAGCAGTGAACACGTCTGCTACCGCCATAATCCTGGAGCCCAGCGATAAGTCCTCGGCTTTGACATGGAAGGGATAACCTTTTCCGTCAAGGCGCTCGTGGTGGAACGAGGCCCAACTGTTCAATTCATCCGTGCCTTTCACGACTTCGAGGGTGCGATAGGTGAGATAGGGATGACGGTGCACCAGTTGTGTCTCCTTCGCGGTCAGGGTGCTAGGTTTTTCCAATACTTCCCTCGGAATGGCCAGCTTGCCCAGGTCATGTATGTGGCCTGCTACTTTCATGAGCTGACATTGGCCCTCGGGAAAGTGTACCGACCTTGCCAGGCTTTCAGCAACGACGGCGACGCCCATGGAGTGCGTGGCTGTGTAAGGACTTCTGAAATCGATCATCCTTCGTAGTGTGTCGCCAAGACCCAGGAGTTCGTCCTTACCAAGTTCGATGGTATGAGGCTGTGTTGTGCGAGAGAGGATAGAACCCAGAGAAGGTGAAAGCAGGTCAAGCCAGAAATATTCTCTCCTACACAGTTCCCTGAAAGCGTCCACAAACTGAGGCACAAACATTCTCCCGGACTGCTCTTCTATCCTCCGGTAGATTTCTTTGGCTTGGCTCAGCCCTCCTCGCACGCCATTAACCAGTACGGCTATGCGGTCAGCGAGATGCAGGATGTGGCTCGCCGCGGGCACGGGCTGCTCCCCGACGGATGAGCCAGCTCCCCACTGCCATTGCGTGTGGTGATAGCGTATGAGTGCTGCAGCCTCTTGCAACGGTCTGAAAACGGAAAGCAGCAAGTAACCCCGCTCAGCATGCAGTTGCGGGTGTTCCATTTCGAACTGAAGGGTATTGATCCTTTCTCTCAGTGAAAGCGCACCGCAGTCATGAAGCGCGCCGGCCAACAGCAGGTTGGTCCTCTCGTGTGATGTCAGGCCCAGTTCTGAAGCTATGGCGGATGCAATGTACGCGACCCGGTAGTGGTGATTACGGACCGCACGGGTGACCATGTCCATCGTATCTGAAAGAAGGAAAACCAGATCAAAAAGCGGTGTGCGGCTTCGCTCACTCATACCCTGAAGTAATTGTAATGTCCCGTATTCATAAATCAAGGGTTACCGCCAAGGGTGGTGCACCTCAAAAGGGAGAGCCGACGGGCGATCCTGACGGGGAAATCGAGGCGGCCAGCTTCTGCAGCTAACTTCCTGAAATGTTGCCCCTGCTGGATTCGCGCAACGTCCAACATTAGGCTTGGCAATGCTTATGGTCAAACTGACTCTTGTCTATAGTAAGCATACGAAGCCCCCAAAGCCTTACACCACAGCGTGGCTAGTTGACAAGGTCTTTCAGCTTCAATGTGATTCTAGTGGTTCCACCCGGGACCCACCGCGAAGTGAATCCCAACTTCTCGGCAAGCTTGAGCATTTTCTCGTTTTCCGTGAGCACGTCACCGACGATTTCTTCAAGCCCTCTTTCCCGGCCTATCTCGATGAGCATGCTCACCAGCTTGTACCCAAGGCCTTTATGTTGATAGCGATCATGGGTGAGAATCGCAAACTCGCCTGAACGGAAGTCGGGTTGCATGACGATCCTCGCCACCCCGATTATCTTTCTCTTGCGGTTTTCGGTGATCTCTGCAACGATCGCCACGTGCCGGTCATAGTCTATGTTGCAGAACATGATGAGCCATTCGTGGGACATATCTTTAATGGACGAGAAGAATCTTGTTCTGATGGTCTCTTTGGACACGGTGGTGGCCATCTCGTACAGCAGCAGCTCATCTTCAGGTCTTATTGCCCTGAGCAGTACCTCCTGACTGTCAGGTAATTTCCAGGTGGTTGTGTATCGCGCGGGATACGGCGTGATGACCAGGTGCGGGTACCGGGACGTGTGCTCCACGTAATCCCTGTCAAGCACCATGCGCGCATCCAGGGCGTATACTTTGCCCTGAGCTATGGCGAGAGGGTTAATGTCAATTTCGGCTATCTCCGGGAAATCGATGATGAGATTGGAAAAGCCCACGAGGATCGTTTGCAATTCTTTAAGATGCACCGGCGCCCTGCCCCGGAAGCCCTGGAGCATCTTGTACACTTCCGTCTCCTCCATCAACATCTTCGCCAGAGTCTGGTTCAGCGGCGGAAGCCCGATGGAGAAGTCCTTGATAATCTCTGCGGCTGTCCCTCCCATGCCGAAGAGGATGATTGCGCCAAAATCCTTGTCTTTCTTCGAACCCAGGATGAGTTCGTAGTCCACGTTCTGAATCATGCGCTGGACAGTGACACCCTGTATCACGGCGTGCGGAGCGCGCTTCCCTACTGTTTGCATGAGTGTCTCGCATGCTTTCTTCACTGCAGAGCTGGAATCGAGCCTCAGCACAACGCCTCCTACATCGCTCTTATGAGAGATATCGGGCGACACGACCTTGATGGCGACTGGATAGCCTATCTTCTCGGCTATGCTCACTGCCGTGTCAGCATCTTCAGCAAACTGAGGCATCGTGGCGGGGATCCCGTAGCTGACGAGAAGATTCTTGGATTCCTCCTCATTGAGAAGCGTTCTGCCTTTGCGCAGCATGTCCCGGATATTTGCTTTGAGCTCTTGCTTGTCTCGCGGGTCGCGTACGGACAGTTCGGCCGGCGTTTCATAGAGATGGTCGAGATTCCGTTTATACTTGTACATGTTTACATAAGCCCTGACCGCCTCTTCCGGCGTTTCATACGTAGGAAGGTTGTTCTGGATGAAGATTTTTCTCGCGTTCTCCACCTCTTTCGCGCCCATCCAGGTGGTGATGACGGGCTTGGGCCAGCCCTTTGCTATCTCGGCAACCGTTGTCGCAACCTGGTCAGATGGAGCGGATTCCAGAGGTGCGTAAATGATAAGCACCCCGTGCGTCATCGAGTCGCGCAGGCATACGCTGAGTGCTTTGGCGTAGCTTTCCACACGCGCATCCCCCAGAATATCAATCGGATTGGCGTGGCTCCAGTATGGCGGCAGGAAGCTGTTTATCTCCCTCATGCTATCATCGGAGAGCGTTGCAAGCTCGCCCCCGAGGTCGATGAGCGCGTCCGTAGCCAGCACGCCCGGACCGCCCGCGTTCGTGATGATGGCAAGCGTGGGCCCTCTCGGCAGTCTCCCCGAATCAAGAACCTCGGCAGCATCGAAGAGTTCCGCTATCTCCCTGACCCGCACCACGCCAGCCCTCCTGAAGGCTGCATCGTATACGGCATCGTCCCCTGCCATGGCACCCGTGTGCGATTGCGCCGCTCTTGCGCTTTCGGTATGCCTGCCGGGTTTCAGGATAATAATGGGTTTACGCCGTGCGAAGGCCCGTGCAGCGCTCATGAACTTTTTTGCGTCTCCTATACCTTCCATGTAAAGCAGGATGCTTTTTGTAGGATAGTCGTCACCCAGAAAATCGATGAGGTCCCCAAAATCTATATCCAACATCGATCCTACGGATGCAAAGAAGCTAAAACCTATGCCTGCACTGACCGCCCAGTCCACAATAGCACTGCCCAGTGCACCACTCTGCGAGATGAAGGCGATATTCCCTGAGGGCGGGTCGCCCTTGAGAAACGTGGCATTCAAGCCGATAGGGGGCCTCACGAATCCCAGACAGTTCGGCCCGAGGATGCGGATGCCATATTTCTTCCTGGTCCCTTCTATCTCGATTTCCAGCCTTCTTCCCTCTTCCCCGATCTCTTTAAAGCCTGCCGAAATGATCACCACCCCGTCCACGCCAGCCGCCCCGCATTGTTCGACAATGCGAGGCACGGAGCGCGCAGGCGTTGCGATGACCGCGAGGTCCACGTGTTCGGGGACACTCGCTATGTCTGGATAGGTGTCGATCTCCAGGACCCTTTTTCTGTTGGGGTTGATCGGAAACACTTTGCGCGGTTTCGAGCGGAGCAGGTTCTCCAGGATTATTCGTCCAACGACACCTTCCTTTTCGGTTGCACCAATGAGGGCTATGGTCTTGGGATCGAGCATCGTTTCGAGTTTGGTCATAGTCTACGCCTTTTTACCTGCGCTTCGGATCAATGATGCGGGACGCTGAACCCCTCAAGTCCTTACTTCGAATTATAAGCCTTCCCCCTAAGGTTGAGCAACTTCCAAGGAGTCTTCGGCACAGGTCGCCGGGAGTTACGGGCTGCGGCTAACTGAAAGAGCGTTTTCACTACTTGTCGCTTGCATGCCACATTGCATCTGTTAACCTGAGTCAGCGGCAAACTAGCCGAAATGCTCCGAATGGAGGGCTAATCCGAGGGAACTTTAAGCATCTGTTCGTAAACACCGAGCTCAACATGGGACATGTATCTGACAATATCGAAGTCCGTGAGGATGCCGACGGGGCGTTTCGGCCCTGCATGCGGATCGATGATGAGCAAATGCTCGATCCTGTGCTTCTTCATCAGTTCGATCGCTTTTTCGATCGGCCACTGCGGGTCGACTTCGATTCTGTACGGCCGCATGATCTCCTGGGCCTGCGTCTTGTCCAACTTCTTACCGTAGAGCTGAAGCAGATCGAGCATGGAAACGGATCCCCACACCTCGCCGCTCTCATCGACGACCGCCACGGAGCGGATCCGGTTTGTCGCCATCATGTCTGCGATTACCTGTGCGCTGTCGTCTGGGTAGCAGTAGAGCACACCCTTATGCATGAGATCGCAGACCCTGATCATGCCTTCGTCTCCTGGTTCTTTGCCATGGCACGGACAAGGTCTTCGCCGTGAAGGATGCCGTAGACCGCCCTGCTGCCGGGGCGGTCGGCTATCACGACCAGGTGGTCGACCCTCTTTTCGAGCATGAGCGCAACGGCCTCGGAGAGCGGTGAGCTGGGCGTAATGGTAATGGTATGGGGGAGGAGTATGTCCTTGGCCTTCGTACGATCAAGGTCCATCCCGAACGCTCTCAGGATGCTCCGGGGAGAAATAATGCCCACGACCTCGTGCTTGTCGTTTACTACGACGCAGTAGCCGATGCGGTTCACCACCATGACCTGGGCAACCTCGCGCACAGTCGCGTCCTCGCCTACCGTAATTGCACCGCGCTTCATCAGACGCATGACCCGCTCTTCCACATTACACCTCAGACCACTTCGTAACCAATTTGAGACACTTCTGTCCTAAAGTCAAGGACGAGACTTGGAATACGTGAACGGAATGAAGGGGCTTAGGGACATCTAAAAAGGCCTTCCCAGGTAGTGCTGCACGCTCTGTTCTGGAGAGGACCGGGATACGCGTATGTATTTCCCCACCTACCGCTCGAGAAAGCAAGCACAATGAGGCTCCGGTTTGAGCATCCCGTGACGAAATAAGTAAGGCCTTCAAGTGTAAATTCTCACCTTTCGTCGCCAACTGATCTCACCGTTTCGTAGGTGGCTTGGTTATCGATGTCTTCCTGTAACGGCGTACGCGTCATTTTCTCACACGCTTGCACATTTAATGTGGTAACCGTGATCAACGACAAGCCACCGTCCGCCGGCCTTTCCAACAGTCATCTGAAACAAAGTTTTTCTTGACGCAACCCTCTGAAGGTGCAACCATTGAGTAGACGATAGCCTCCGAGAAATGTCTCACTCCCTGCGAGGCTTTCTGGTTCTGACGTTCATGTTAAAGTAAAAACAAGGAGGCAAGACTATGGCTACGCGGAAATGGTTCATCGGTCTCGCAATCACGACTATCTTGGTGATCGGTACCGTGCTCCTGAGTTCTGTTTCAGGAGCAAGAGCGGAAACCTTAAATTCTAAGAGTTTTATCCACATGACGAAGGCACAGGTGATTCCCATTGCCGATGTCGAAGGACACGTCATGATTATGAGTGAGCGAGAGGGAGCTATTGTCTTTGAGAATGAAGAGTGGGCTTGGCATAAAGGCGTTTATATTCACGATGCGGTTAAGGGACTTGGGCCACTCGACGGGTATGCGAGCTATACATTCCTGGACGGGTCAACCATTACCACCCATACCAAAGGCAAGACCGAAGCCACTGCGCAGGGCGTTTCCCCACTGGTCAAGTGGGCTGGCGAGATCGTCAGTGGAACGGGTCGGTTCCAGGGCATCAAGGGAACGGTGACGATTTCAACGAAGCTACTTCCAGCCGAGAAGGGTGAGCCAGGGCCAAAGGCCTTTAGCGAAACGACGCTGGTCTACACCCTGCCGGGCAAGTGATGAGGTGAAAACGGAGCGACCTAAGGGATCTGGAAAGGATTTCATCCTTTGGACACCTCTACTTGGATTTCGTGTATCAAAACCAAAATCACATAGGGAGGTAATCGATCATGAAAGAGCACATAGGCAGAAGAGAATTTCTTCGCAAGGCCGGAGTTGCCGCTTTAGCCATACCTGCCATTCTGAATCGGACGTCAGAGAACAGCCATGCAGCGAATGAATCATCGACAGATGCTGCGCGAGGAAGCAAGGCGAAGACAAAAAGGATTGCCGTCGAGGAGCACTGGATGCTACCGACCGGGAAACCGCCCGTACTCCCTCCCTCGAATGACCCCGAGGGAATGAAACACGTGTTCCCGCTGCTCGCCAATTTCGAGGCGCGCTTTCCGCTCATGGAGGAATCCGGCATAACCATGCAGGTACTCATGCCCGGGGGTGCTCTGCGCCCGCAGGATGCTGCGGCGGTCGTCGCCTTGGCCAAAAAGTTCAACGATGCGCAGGTAGAGATCATTGCGAAATATCCCGGCCGTTTTGCCGGTTACGCATCTCTGCCCACCGTAGATCCGAAGGCGGCCGCCGATGAGCTGGAGCGGGCCGTGACCCAGCTTGGGCTCAAGAGAGGATACGTGGCCGGTAGCGTTAACGGGGAGTATCTCGACGAACAGAAGTTCTGGCCCATTTGGGAGCGTGCTGAGGGTCTGGGAGTGCCGATCTACCTGCACCCCCTGGAGCCTCCTGCCTATGCGATGAAAATGTACGAAGGCCATTCGGAGCTGACGGGACCCGGTTGGAGCTGGACGGTCGATACGGCAACGCACGCGTTACGAATCATTGGCGCCGGCGTATTCGACGCCTTTCCCAAAACAACGCTTATCCTCGGGCATTTAGGAGAGTCGCTCCCCTACCTCCTTGGCCGCCTGGATGAGGGGTATACGATCTCCCGTAAGACGCGAAAGCTGAAGAAGCTATTCTCCGAATATATCAGAGAAAACATCGTGGTCACGACCAGCGGCAGGTACAGGCCGGAGACGTTGGTCTGTGCGATCAGCGCGATGGGGGCCGACCGAGTGCTCTTTGCTGTGGACTATCCTTTTGCAGAAATGAAGGAAGCGGTACAGCAGATCGAGAGCGCCGGTTTGAGCGATGTGGATAAAGAAAAAATATATCATCTCAATGCGGAGCGGTGGTTAAGGTTGTGATGATATACAATCGAGACGAGATCCGAGTAAAGAGATAGTAGCACGAGGACCTTCGTGACAACGTGATCGAGAGAGCCGCCGAAGAGGGGAGGCATTTTACATCCTTCTCTTCGGCCCCGCCCTCTTTCTGTTGGTAATGCGCGACTTCCTCCTCAACCCCAGAAGATTCCTTTGTAGGTGAAAGCAAGCATTGGGCTAAGAGTTAGACTGGAGATGTAAGTTCCTATGCACAGTTGTAAAGCCGCGTGTACAGATCGAGATAATTCCCTCGGTCTTTCCTGAAGCACTTACCGATTGTTTTTACAGGAGTTTTCCTATTTCACGACAGTTTCAATAGGCTGGCACAAAAATTGCGACGAATCCCCACATTATTCACGATGTCCCACGAACAAAGGATGACGTAAAAGGGAGGCGATACAATGAAGAGGTTGAAGAGGTTTTTGTTGGTAATATTGGCCTGCATCTTACCGGTTCTCGTTAATGCTGCACCGACCGTTTTTCCACACGGGGTAACGATTTATAAGCCCGACAAGTGCTGGAACGGGTATACGCTCATTGCCACCATCAATGCAGTAAGGCCTGGCGAAAAGGCGGTTCCCCTGGGCGTGCCGATCATCGATATGAACGGGAATGTGGTTCACGAGTGGAAGAATGCGGTTGGTTTCCCACCTAAACTCCTTCCCGGTGGTCACCTTCTCGCGGGGCTTATCAAGCCAGGTAGGACGGGCATTGAGGTGAACACGATCGCGCAGTTCGATTTCAATGGCAATATCGAGTGGCAATGGGACAAAGCCGAAGAGGTCCAGGTAAAAGGTCCCGACGGGAAGTTGGAAAAAATATGGGTGGCGGGACAACACCACGATGTACAGCGCGAGCCTAACCCGGTCGGGTATTACGCACCCGGTCAAGATGCTTATGTGGATAAAGGCAGGACACTTATACTCGGCAGAGAGCCAAGTTCACTTATTATCGGTAAACAATATACATATACGGACGCCCACGAACGCATGATGGAGGTGGACTGGCAGGGGAACGTCGTCTGGGATTACCGCGGGAGTGCCCACAAGGACGATGGGGTATCCCGCCCGGAGTGGATGGGTCAAAAAGGCCCCTGGGGTGCGAATTCCATGTCCTGGCTCGGACGGAACAAGTGGTACGAGGCTGGGGACGAGCGTTTTCATCCGGACAACATCATCCTGGACAACCTTGCTGACGTGATTTTTATCATTTCCAAGAAGACGAGCAAGGTGACATGGCAGGTGGGTCCTGATTTTTCCAAGTATCCCCAACTCGCTAAACTCGGCATAAAACGCGACGAGTTCAATGGACTTACCGGCGGCTACCAGGGCGGTATGATGCACCACGCACACATGATTCCCAAAGGGCTGCCCGGCGAGGGCAACATATTGGTCTTCAAGAACGGCAGTCCCTATTCGATCGTGATGGAATTCAACCCTGTTACGCTTGAAGTGGTATGGGAGTACGGAGGGCCGGCATTGGGATATGGCGAATCGCACGGCCTTGCCCATTATTTCTCCAGTCCCGCTATCAGTTCTGTTCAGCGTCTCCCAAACGGGAACACCATGATCTGTGAGGGTGACGGCGGACGGATCTTCGAGGTGACGAAAGAGCTCGAGACGGTCTGGGAGTATATTTACCCGGTCTACCATTGGGAGGGTCTCGGGGGAGTCCTTCGCGACTATAAACAACCAAAAAGGGTCGCAAAAGCAAACAGTGTGTATCGGGCCTACCGCTATCCTTACAGTTATGTTCCGCAACTGAAAAAACCTGTTGAGCGAAGCGTCACTCCTCCCAAGTTGGAAGATTGGAGACTGCCGGTGGACAAATAAGAAATAGGATAGGCTATCGGGCCGGGCCTGAGTTTTCCGGTTCGGCCCGTGCTAGGACTTGTATTTCCAGGCCCCTAAATGACAATGAATTCGCAGATATATTTACCATGCCGTAAGACAATGGAGGCCGGTATGGAAAAACAAAAGAAAGGAGGTAATACAATGAGGAAGTTTTTGTTGGTGTTATTACTCTGCATCTTACCCGTTCTCGCTAATGCTGCACCGACCGTTTTTCCACACGGGGTAACGATTTATAAGCCCGACAAGTGCTGGAACGGGTATACGCTTCTCGCTAAGCTTATCGCAGTAAAGCCTGGCGAGGAGCCCACCGACTACAACGCGCCGCTCATCGATATGAACGGGAATGTGGTTCATGAGTGGAAGAACGTGATTGGCTATCCAGTCAAGCTCCTTCCCGGCGGTCGTCTTATGGGAGGGCTCCATAAGCCAGGCAGGGCGGGCATTGATGCGGACGCAGTCGCGCAGTTCGATTTCGATGGCAATATCGAGTGGCAATGGGACAAAGCCGAAGAGGTCCAGGTAAAAGGTCCCGACGGGAAGTTAAAAAAAATATGGGTGGCGAGACAACACCATGATTTTCAGCGCGAGCCTAACCCGGTCGGGTATTACGCACCCGGTCAAGATGCTTATGTGGATAAAGGCAGGACACTTATACTCGGCAGAGGTGTAAACGCCGTTACGTCCGGCAAGGATTATAAATGGGGGGAGGATCACGAACGCATCATGGAGGTGGACTGGCAGGGGAACATCGTCTGGGATTTCCATGGGAAGGACCACAAGGACGATGGGGTATCCCGCCCGGACGGAGGTGCGTGGGGTGGGAACGCCGCGTCCTGGGTCGGACCCAACAAATGGTATGACGCCGGGGACGAGCGTTTTCACCCGGACAACATCATCATGGACAACCTTACTGACGTGATTTGGATCTTTTCCAAGAAAACGGGCAAGGTGACATGGCAGGTGGGTCCTGATTACTCAAAGTATCCCCAACTCGCTAAATTGGGCGTGGACCGCAAAGAGTTCCTTGGACGCACCGGCGGCTTCGTGGGCGGTATGCTGCACAACGCACACATGATTCCCAAAGGGCTGCCCGGCGAGGGCAACATATTGGTCTTTAACAACGGCTTACCCTACTCGCTCGTAACGGAATTTAACCCTGTTACGCTTGAAGTGGTATGGGAGTACGGAGGGCCGGCATTGGGATATGGCGAATCGCACAGCCTTGCCCATTATTTCTCCAGTCCGTCTATCAGTTCTGCTCAGCGTCTCCCAAACGGGAACACCATGATCTGTGAGGGTGACGGCGGACGGATCTTCGAGGTGACGAAAGAGCTCGAGACGGTCTGGGAGTATATTTACCCGGTCTACCATTGGCCGGGTCTCGGGGGAGTCCACCGAGAGCATAAACAGCTGAAAAAAGTGACTTATACCAACGCAGTCTATCGGGCGTACCGCTATCCTTACAGCTATGTTCCGCAACTGAAAAAACCTGTTGAGCGAAGCGTCACTCCTCCCAAGTTGCAAGATTGGAGGCTACCGGTGGACAAATAAGAAATAGGATAGGTTATCGGGCCGGGCCGGAGTTTTCCGGTTCGGCCCGTGCTAGGATTATATTCCAGGTCGCCTTACGAGGAAACCATTTAAGGTAAACTCCGTGATTAACTCTCTTCTCTCCGTTGTCTACGTGCTGTCGGGCCTGTGTGGGCTGATTTATCAGACCGTCTGGATCCGTAAGTTCACGCTGGTGTTCGGCGCGACCTTGCCCGCGATGAGCGCGGTTGTCGCCATTTTTTTTCTTGGCCTGGCTGTCGGGAGCTGGTTACTAGGACGGGTTTCAGTATCGGCCAAGAATCCAATTAGGCTTTACGCTATAATTGAGTGCATCATCGGCATTTACGCGCTCGCCTTTCCCACGCTTCTTGCGGGCATGGAAGCCGTCTATGGCCGACTCTATCCTTCCCTCTCAACGCACCCTGCCTCACTCCAAGTTGTCCGATTAGGAATCACCTTGTTGCTGTTGATAGCGCCGACGCTCCTCATGGGCGGCACCCTTCCGCTCCTCGCACGACATTTTGTGACTGAGCTGAGAAAAGCGGGCGATCAAACAGGGCTTCTATACGGATTGAACGCTCTGGGCGCGGCGTTGGGATGCTTCCTCTCCGGCTACTTCTTGTTTCAGACTATGGGGATCAACGGCACGAACACGCTCACTGCCGTCATTAACCTCCTAGTGGGATTCTTTGCCCTCTGGCTAAGCCGGAAAACAGGGACTCTTCGGGCACATGAGGGCAGCCGGAGGCAGGAAGAGGAGCAGGGGCCGGCCGGCCGGTGGCCGGCGAAGGTGTGGCTCGCAGTGGGCTGCTTTGCCGTATCAGGCTTCGTTTCAATGGCGTATGAGCTTATATGGCTCCGCTACCTCCTCTTCTATTTCCGCGACACGGCCTACCTTTACTCGGGGATCATAGCGGTGTTTATCATAGGGATCGCCGCGGGAAGCTTCATGTATCGCTGGTTCCTTTCGAGGGTCGCAAGCCCGTTCGCGCTCTTCGGCCTGCTCCAGCTTGGAATAGGGCTTTCTACAGCCCTCGCCATCTATCTGCCCATCCCCTGGCATCAGTTCTTTTTCGATGCTGCAGAGGCGAGCAGGGGTTTTCTCCTCGCGTTGCTCTTTCTGTTGCTCATCATGCCAACGGTCCTGATGGGTGCTACCTTCCCCACCATCGCGAGGATAATCACTACGGACGTGTCGAGGGTGGGGTGCGAGATCGGAAAGGCATATGCGCTCAATACGATAGGTTCGATCCTGGGCACGCTTGCCGCGGGTTTCCTGTTCCTGCCGCTCTTAGGTCTTCAGGTGACGCTCTACCTGCTCTTAGGCTCCAACATGTTGCTTGCAACGATCCTCATCGCTGCCGGGGCGGAGTGGAAGTACTGGAGCGCGGTGCCTGTTGCCACCTCCCTGCTTCTTTCCGTTGGCCTTCAGTATGGGCTCCACGGGCATCTGCCTGACCTGCTGGTACACAGGATCAGTCTCGGTGAGCAGATCCTGGAAGTGGAGGAGGGGATAACGGGTACGACCTGGGCAACCAGCTCGCCTTTTGGAATGAAGCTGCTGGAAAACCGGGTGGTTATCAGTAGGACCGGGCCGGGGAGCTTTCCCATCCAGGGATATATCCCGATAGTGCTTGCGCCCCGAATACCACGATCGGTGCTGGGGCTCTGCTTTGGGGGAGGCGTCTCCTCCCATGCCGGCACGCTCTTCCCTGAGGTCGAGCATTTCGACTTCGTCGATATCTCAAAACAGAACATCAGGATAGCACTGAACAATTTTGTCCACAACAAGGGCCTGAGCACGGATCAGCGAGTCAGGTTCGTTATCGATGACGCTTATAATTTCGTCAAGTATGCAGGGAATAGCTATGATCTGATTCTCATGGACCCCAACCCTCCGACGCTCAGTTTCCGCTGCGCTGTCCTCTATACCAAAGAGTTCTATGAGCTGGCGCGGGCTCGTCTCACCGACGAGGGATACTTTTCTCAAGTCGTTCCCCTCGATCACATGTCGGAACTGGAAGTGATGAGCGTGATGAGAACGTTCAGCAGTGTCTTTGAACATTGCGTCCTCTGGTGGAACGGAGTTGATCCCGTCATGATAGGCAGTCGTCGCCCGTTCCGTTTTGATCTGAGAGAAGTAAGTGAGCGCCTGGAACGGCCGTTGGTGCAGAAGTACGTGGCTGAGCATTCGGCAGGGGCGCGGTACCACCTTCTGGGCTACTTTTTGTCCGGTTTTCTCTTGACCGATAACGGCTTCAGAAGGGTGGCCGCGGAAGGTAGGCTGCTGACGACCGACTTAACACCGCTTGAGTTTTCTACCAGCCGCACAGTGACGCCGGCGAGCGTGGAAAGAATAGAGAATAATTTGTCTAGCTGGGTTGAAATTCGCGGTCTCATGGCCTATGCTCCGGGGATCGATCAGTTTGTGGAGCAGATAGAAGCACAGCGCTCCTATCTGATGAGGATGCTCTATACGATGGTCATGCGATTTCGTCCTTCAGGGACAAAGTGACGGGTGCACGAACCACTGTCGTGGAAGTCTGACCAGCAGGCATAGTTGAATACGGTCATCGTTAATAAAAGGAGGAATTGTGATGCGTAAGATAACAGCGGTCGGTCTGACAGTTTTTCTCTTTTCCGGTGTTTTCTGGATCCTGACTACCACTGTACTGGGACAGGCTCCCGACAACGACAAAGTGAACGTGAATCAAGCCGAACAGGCCTGGTTCTATACTCTCCCGGGAATGACGGAAACACTAGCAAAGGCGATCGTAGAGTACCGGGAAAAAGTGGGCCGTTTTGGCACGCTATCTGATCTGTTGAAAGTCCCGGGGATGACGAAAGAGTACCTGGACCGGATCTCATCCAGAATAGTGATTCTGCCGGAGGATGACGATATCAAGCTCCCGCATTATTGAGAGGGGAATGAGCAGCTACTGATCTTTTTACTCCGCCGGAGTGGTAGCGGTAAAAATCCTGACTTCACAAAGGGGACTGAGACGTCGCAAAGCGGGGATGACCTGCCCCCGTCTATTGCGCCACCTCTACAGTATGCACTTAGCCTCACCCAATCATGGAATCGTGAACTCGGATTCGAAATTCAATGTTGCCTGAGCAGATTAATGATGTTCCTTCAGCGTTTTGCTTGAATGACAAAGGAGTGCAGCACAGCACAGTAACAAATAAGGCTGTCGAATCGGCTTATCAGCGTTTCCGCTGATGATGTACTCAGCATACCAGATATGAGTGAATCATCATTTCCGTTGCCTCATAATCTGGGCAGTGCGTTGCGGTCCTTCTGTTGTAGCTGGGTACCTGGTTCTCAGAACTCGCCGCTCGTAACGGTTTCTCTCAGTGGCTGTGGATCGATAACCTAATGCGGCTTCGCCGTTGCAAAGGGACAACTACGTCCTGGTTACGCGATAGAGAAATTCCATCTATCTTACGTCTGGACTTCGTTTACGGTCGTAGTGTTTTCTACTTCACCGCTTTCTTAAGGTCACTGCCAGCCTTGAATTTCGGAGCCTTCCTTGCAGCAATCTTTATCTCCTTACCAGTCTGCGGATTTCTCCCTTTTCTTGCCTTTCTCTGTGTGACAGAAAACGTGCCGAAACCCACAAGAATAACCTTATCCCCCTTCTTCAGGGCTTTCTTTACACCATCTACAAATGAATCAATCGCCTTGCCTGCCGCTGCTTTGGTGACTTTTGCCTCCTTCGCCATCTTATCTATTAACTCTGTTTTTGTCATACATCTCCTCCTTAAGCGGTTATATTTGGCGCGCTTCTACGAGCGTGCCATCTTTTAATAGCACGACTGTGCTGCCTGTGCAAGGGTTTTCTCGGGTTTATTCTTAGAAAGGCGTGAAGCGGGCAATTTTTCATTTTACCAAATTTATGTGCCACCGCGGCCGCGCGCTCCGCGCGAAGTAAGTCCCGGAATCACTGGCTTAAGAGACGCCACGTATCTTGGCGGTTGCCGTCACCGCAAACCGCCCGCCATCCGTTACCGGCTGTCATGCGCCCTGCATGCCGGCGCTATTGTTCTCCTCACTTTTTTTGATGCTTTTTCCCCCGGTCCTCTTTGAGGGGAAAAAAGTTTTTATGAGTACCTAGGCTCGAAAGGAGGACAGCACATGCTGGTAAAGGCAAGGAAACAGATAATCAGTAACCCGCAGGCCGTGCATGACGTCTTGTCAAGTGTGTTGGGCGCCGAGAGCGAGGTTGACCGCATGAAGGAACACTTCTGGGTAATCGGGCTTAACACGCGATGCGCCATACAATATATCGACCTTGCGAGCCTTGGGACCCTGAACGCCTCTCTTGTCCATCCACGCGAGGTTTTTAGGTTCGCGATCTTTAAAGCAGTGTCCTCCGTCATCCTGAGCCATTCACACCCATCCGGTGATCCTGAACCATCTGAAGACGACGTGGCCATTACAAAACGTCTTATGGAGGCAGGAAAGATACTCGGGATTGAAGTCCTCGACCATATCATCATCGGGGACCATACCAGTTTTTATTCATTCAAGGAAAAGGGGGTCATATGAACGTGTACGAAATCATCGCCAACGCCATTCTGGAAAAGCTGGAGCAAGGGTCGATACCGTGGCATAAGCCGTGGAACGGTAAGGAGTCGATGCCCAAAAATCTTATTACAAAAAAGGAATATCAGGGTATCAACGCCTTTCTTCTTGGCTGCCAGGGATACGGCTCACCCTACTGGCTTACGTTCAGGCAATGCCGTGAGTTGAGAGGCATCGTCAAGAAGGGAGCAAAGGCCACGCCCGTCATTTACTGGAACTGGCTGGAGATTGAGAGGGACAACGAGCCCGAAGAAAGGGTGCCCTTCCTCCGTTATTACGCGGTTTTCAACGTCGAACAATGTGAGGGCATACCGGAAGACAAGGTGCCCCAGGTCGCCATCGACACAAACGGCATAGACAGGCTAACGGTTTGTGAAGAGATCGTGGAAGCAATGACGGATAGGCCCGTCATAACTCACAACCGGCAGGCAGCGTTCTATAGTGCGGACAGGGACACGATAAACATGCCCCTCTTTGAGTCGTTCGAAACGGCTGAGGAATACTATTCCACGCTCTTCCATGAGCTGGTACACTCGACCGGCCACGAAAAGCGGCTGGCCAGACCGGGCATAACGGACCTATCACCCTTCGGTACCCCTTCATACTCGAAAGAAGAACTCATCGCGGAAATGGGAGCAGCCTTTCTCTGCGGCTTCGCAGGCATTGAGAATGTGACCCTTGATAATTCGGCAGCGTACATAGAAAGCTGGTTACGGAAACTGCGGCATGACAAAAAGCTGGTTATTGTGGCGGCTGCCCAGGCCCAGAAAGCGGCAAACTACATCCTTGACGAAGCCCCTTAAGGGGACGTCCTCCCTTGACTAGGTGGGCCGGGCTCCAAACCCGGCCGGCCGCTTACGCGGCGGGTTTACAATCGATCACGAACGGCTCCCACCCTCTCATCAAAGGAAGGGCAACCACAAAACGGTCTTCTCCCGGTCCGGTTCGACCACCCTTTAGCGTTTGCCTGCATTCCGCCCCCATTGAAAAATGCCACTGTCTTTCAGCACAGGCGCATTTTTCAGCCTGCTCATTGCCCACCCTTATAGCGGCGTCGATAATAAACCATGACTATTTTATCACTCACGTCTCAACTGCTCTTCCAAGCAGGCTACCCGCCTTACAGACCTCCGGTCCCATACTTAGCTCTTGCGTCTCTTGACCGATAATCCTTTAGAGCGCGTCATCCAGTTCGGAAAGGGACAAGAGCATGAATATCGAGATCCACCTCAATAGCCATCTGATGGCAGAGGCCGTCTACCAGCTTCTGGTGAGGAATGGCTACGATCACGTGGTCACGAGTGAGAGGTTTCCCACCAACGGGTTTACCCCTGTGACGTGCTTCTGGTCGATATCACGACCCTCAGGCAGGATCTCCTCGCTCAGTACCCTAAGGCAAAGGTCCTCCTCATCGATACCGGCATAGAACCGGACAAGCTCTGTGCAACGCTCCTCTCGTTCCGGATACACGGAATACTCTCCCCCCGTACGGAGCTCCACCTGTTCAAGAAGGCCCTTACGGCGATCAGCGAAGGGCAGATCTGGATCGACAACGGGTCGGTCAAGGCCTTGCTTGACGACGCCGGAGACTTCTCACAGAAGGGGAGGCTAAGCCACATCACCGGCAGGGAGCATGAGATCATCGAGTGCGCCTGCCAGGGATTGAGCAACAACGAGATCGCACGGAGGCTTGCCCTCTCTCCCCATACCGTGAAAGCCCATCTCAACAGAATCTTCCGTAAGCTCAACGTCACGAGCCGCTCAAAGCTGATGACACGAGCCATGCATACCCCGTAGTCTCAATAGCCTATTTAGTCCTTCCTGTAAACGTGATTTTGACATTTCTCATTCTGCGGCCACCTTTCAAGCGGTAATGGCGCAACGCCACTAAAGAAGAAGCAGAGCCACCGAGAATAAGGATGTGAGTGAACATTCATAGGGACGGAATACCCAGAATGTTTACCCCTTCGTCCCTGTTCTTTCTTCTTTCAATCCTTGACACTCGACCTTCGGAACGCTAGATTGAACCTATATAGACGGCATCTTAGCAAGGCCTGGTATTTTTCTTTGACCCTAATCCCAGGGCCAAAATGGAAGATGAAAAAGATCACGAAAAGGAGGACACCGATGGCAACCGATGACACGAAGATTCCACCCGAAAACGATCCAAACCGACGCGAATTCGGGGACGGTGCCTTTTGGTCAGCACTATTAAGCAGAGAGAAGGTCAAGGCGTTTTCTTGGCAGAGAAAGGAGAAATCAATATGAAGAAAGGAGACACTAGCATTACACGGCACAATTTCATTAAATCCGCTACAGCCATCGTAGCGGCTGCCTCCGTGCCAAACGCGCTCGCCGCAACAGCAGACAATAAGTCAGGGTCTGGAAAAGGTCTGCGCGTCGCCCTCGCCGGATTGTTTGAGGAGGTCAACACCTTTGCTGTGGAGACGATGGGGTTAGCCACCATCACCGGCAGTATGACTACCGGATTTCAGAAATACGAAGGCAAGCAAATTATCGACGAATTCAAAGGGTCCTCAACACAGTTCGGGGGATACATCGACGCGCTCGAAGCGGCCGGGGTCGAGATCGTCCCGACGGTGCATTACCAGTACAGTGCCGGGCCGACAATCGAGGGCAAGGCCTACCAGACGATGAAACAGGAGATCGTGGGCGCCCTCAAGGCGGCAATGCCGATAGATGTCGTGGCGCTGAACCTTCATGGGGCGGGGGTTGCCGAAGGGGTGGATGATGTGGAAGGCGACCTTTGTGCGGCGATCCGTAAGGAACTGGGCCCCAATGTGAAAATCGTCATGGCGCTGGACCACCACTGCAATCTTACCGATTTCAACCTCAAGCAGGTGGATTTGATCACCATAGTCAAGAACTACCCGCATATCGACTTCTACGATGTTGCCCACCGCGCAGCCACGCTGCTTCCGGACATGGTAAAAGGCCAGGCCACTCCGCATGGGCATTTCGAGCATCTGCCCTTCATCATGCAGTGTCTTTCCACCATGCCCGGCAACCCCTACGCGCCAATCCGTATGAAGGTGGAAGAATTCGCGAAGCGCGAGGGTATCTACGAGTTCTCATTCCAATACGGCTTCCCGTTCGCGGATATTTCCTTCAATACGGCGTTGGTTAACTGCTGGGCGGAAACGCCGGAACTCGCTGCCAAGACCGCCAAGGAGTTTGCGAACTGGATATGGAAGAACCGCGAGCAGTTCGTCGTTAAGACCCTCTCTGTCCGGGAAGCTCTGGAGGCAGCAGCAGATGCCTTGGCCGCCCAGGGCCGCATAAAAGAGGAAGTCGTGCGTGATGCGAAGGCCAGGAGCGAGAAAACCTTGTACGACCAGAGCATCGCGGGCCTCGCCAATATCAAGGCAGAAGACCCCCGCGTCTTCGGTTTCCTTCCGGACAGCAACAATAAGGGCCCTGTGGTCATCGCCGACAAATCTGACAATCCCGGTGCCGGTTCCCCCGGAGACAGCACGCATGTGCTGGCTGAATTGATCAAGTATAATGTCAAGCAGGCCTGTGTGGGTTCCATTCGCGATCCGGATACCGCCAAGAAGGCCATCAAGGCCGGTGTGGGCAGCGTGATCGATGTCGAGCTCGGCGGCAAGCTCAGCAAGCGAAGCGGTGAGCCTATCCGAGGGAAGGCCTACGTCAAATCCATAAGTGATGGGCGCTATACGGTTACTGGGCCAATGCTTACCGGCATGCGATTCGACGTCGGGCCGGCGGTTGGACTGCTCATTGGCGGTGTCAATGTTGCGGTTGTCAGCGGACTCATGCAGGTTTTTGACAAGGGTCAACTGCGGGAGGTCGGCATCGACCCGCTGGACTATCGGATTGTGGTGCTCAAGTCCATGAATCATTTTCGGGCCTGGTGGACAGACAAGGCAAGCGCGATCATTGACTGCGATCCTCCGGGTATCGGGTCGAACGACCTGAGTACTTTCACCTATACGAAGAAAAACCGGAAGGTATTTCCGCTGGATGCGGATGCAGTGTATCCCTAATTTTCCGCGGTAATGGTGAACCAGAAGCAGTTTATCCTCGTCCAACAGTAGTAGGTGCAAGTGTGCCACGACAAAGTACAGGAGAGATGAGGGTAGGTCCCTCGGAGTCGGCTTACAGGAGCTGGCTTCAAACCACCGTAAGCTGCTGTGATAAAGAGTCATGGTGGTGAGCGTTACGGAAAAGGC
>DATFYE010000013.1:0-7242 GCA_035315185.1 Syntrophorhabdales bacterium
GTGATCACCACCGTAACACCTGAACAAAAAAGGGCATTTGTTGATGCGGTGCAGCCGATTTATGACAAACAGCCCCCGGAGATTCAAGATCTGATAAAGAGAATCAGGGCGGTGCAATAACACGCTATATAAAGCGTCATGGCTGAACAGAGAGAAGATCATAAAAATGGACCAACCCCACCAGTAATTCCTCTGCGCGCTTTTTCAGATGCGTCATTACCACGCTCCACGAGCGCACCCCGTTCAGAGGGAATTCCGAAACGACGCACCTTCTCTTCTGGCCCCGTCTTGACCTTATGGCCGTATCTTCGCGAGGTGTGACCATCAACACGGAGGAGACCCCGAGCCTGCTCAGGACATTCTGGTCGTCGGAAATCATCTCGGAGAGTTTATACCGTTTTCTGGCAGCGAACTATGACGATCCCGATCGAAAAAGGGATATCGTTGCCATAGGAACCATGGAGCGGGGGCATGCGCAGGTGTGGAACAAGATTGCAAGAGATGTCCATGGTGTTTCATTCCAGGTTTCACTTGTTATCAAGTTCAAAATAGTGCTCCTGAAACTTCTGTCGCTCGTCCTCCCGCTCACCATATTCATTCACTACCTCGAACACGGTGAAAAGAAGGCAATCCTTGACTACGCGGGACTGCTCGAAAGCTATAAAGACAACGAGAAGGCCAGGACCATCATCACCAACGTCATACTGCAGGAAATCGGCCATCAATGGCACATGATGGAACAGATTGCGGACAAGCGATTGTATATCGAGAAGGTCAAGGAAGCAATACCGGGGATGACGGCCGGCATCATAGAGACCCTGGGACTCGTCATTGGTTTGCTCGCGGCCCATGCAAAGATCTCGATGATAGGGCTAACGGGATTGATCGCGATGATCGGTGGCATGATTGCGGAAATGTCGGTCTCCTACATCTCGTCAAAAGGGCACCATGATCTGAATGAGGGAAGGGACAAAGAGTTAACTATAAAGAAAGAAGTCAACCCCACCCTGCTGAGAAGGGAGCTCGAAAACGATCTCGCAGGGAGAGGAATCAGCAGCGAAACGGTAAGGCTCATACTGGATAGCATCGGGGACGACGCGGGTGTCTTATTCAGTCTGGTCAAAACCATCAGAACCACCGCTGAAGCCCTTCACCCGAAAGAATCCCTCAAGACCACCGGCATGTTCTTCATCGTCGGGGCGTTCCCGGTCTTGGCACCGTTCCTCATCGGGACCATGTGGAACTCAGATCCGACTATTCCGGCGATTATCGCCTTTGTCCTTGCCGTTATCAGCATATCGATAGCCGGGCTCTTTATGGCGGTTCTGTCCGGGAAAAGAATAGCGACGAATATCATCCACAACCTGTTTATAATCATAGGAACGGCCGCCCTCACGTATCTGGTAGGTTTAGCAGCTCGCCTTTTCCTTGGCATTGGGCGTTGAAGAAATAACGGGCAGGTCGGCTTCGTCCACATCGAGCTTTCTCGGGGACAGGATCTGCAAAGCGACGTTGTGAAGGCTAAAAAGAGTTCCCGGTAAAGCTAACCAGACACTGCCACAGAAGAACTCCTTCCTTGAACTCGTTAACATTCTATTTTCCAAACCGATAGAAGATTACACTTGGCAATGCAGGCCGGTCAGAGGACCTAACTGCATCGTTGCCCCGTGGCTACCTTTGAACCCATGCAAAAGAATTCGTGGCATACGATGCTCTTATAGTGGTACAAAACCCCGCGTTTCCCTGGTACGCAAATTGCGCAAACCGCTATATGCCCTGAATCACGTGTTGCTCTGTTAGGGCAACACCTATGACTCCAGGATGAACCCCCGCCTCGCGGATGAAGTGAATAAGCCGATAATCAATGCTATAATGGTGTTGAGGACGACACGATGGCACACGGACGAATACTTATTGTCGAGGACCAAAACGTCACGGGCTTGGACATCCGTCGGACGCTCCAGGAGTTCGGCTATGACCCGGTCGGCCCTGTGGGTTCCGGAAAAGACGCAGTCATGAGCGCTCTGACCGACCGCCCCGATGTTATCCTTATGGACATTGTCCTGAAGGGACCGATGGATGGCATTGAGACTGCTCAAGTCATCCAATCTCAATACCGCTGCCCCGTGATCTATGTCACCGCCCACTCAGACCAGTCAATGCTTGACCGGGCCAAGGTCACTGAACCGTCCGGGTACATCTTAAAACCCATCAACGAACAGGAGCTTTACGTGGCTATTGAGATGGCTCTCTACCGGCACAAGAAAGCAGGAAGTGATTCAGGACCAGCCTCATGAGTATCGACAAAGCGATCACCGTTCTCGACACCGGAATTGTGTTGTCTCTTTCTCTTGGTAATCGTTGTTTTATCTTAGATGATAGGTCGTTTAGTTGTAGGTGAAGTAATCATGCTGAACCTGCAGAAACATAGCCTCTTGCACACTCGTTAGAAACCCCCTGTTGGGCAGAATTGTATACTCGCGGCTTCTCGTGTCTCAAACTCTTCCACCCGTTCTCCTGAAGCAATCTCACAAATTCTTGCCGATCCTCCTCCTGAGCCCTCGTCAATGCACTTTGTCTGCATTTTGAGAGATAATTTCTGTCAGCTTCGGCAATAAGTAGCAGCTACACCATCTTCAGATCGTCCGTCTTGACTCGTTGCACGTCGAGAAGAATTCTCCGGAACACGCTGAGTTCCGTTACTCCGTCCTCCTGTGGGTACAGTCAAATCATCACTGTCTCTCTTGGTTTGGCATTCGTAATCTTCAACTGTAGATTGTGAAGTGATATCTTCCGGTAGGAGTCAACCATGTGCTGGATCCCGATGCAGAAGATATCTTTCACCGATGGATAGGGTGGTCTGATAGTGAGCTCGCGAAAAAGGGACGCTTCTCTCGCAATGCCTTTATGAAGCGGCTATAGGGGATTTCCTGAGTCGTAGAGCGGACCTGGCGGCAGTTGTACCGGAGAGCCCCTTCTTCTCTCAATCTCCTTGCGCAAATACCGCTCGATAAGCCCCCTAACCTGGTCATCCGTAGGTCTCTTGCGTACCTGTCTCAAGGCTCAAACCTCCTCTTTGGGTTCACCGTATAGTGTCCAGGATGTGCACTTTTAATTCTTAGATGGCGAAGAAGGAAACAGATTTGACAAATGGCGAAGGATGACTGTACCATTATTGAAACTGTAGGTAATACAATACGATCGACCAGATTAACGATTTTCTGCCTCAAAACATTTGCTCTCCTGCAGACCTAGAGGACATCGTCAATTTCCTCCCCGAATCGACCATCGATGTCGTGGACACGATGACGGAAAAGATCGAGGCTCCCGAAGAGGAGCAGCGGGAGTGGGAAGAAGTCAAACGGTTCCCGGCCGAAAAGACTGACAACATAATCTGGGCCTACCTCAAGGATATAGGAAGGGTCTCGCTCCTCACCTCACAAGAGGAATATGACATTGCCAGGCAGATCGAAATCGGAGAGAACAAAATCAGAGGTCTGCTCTTTGAGCTGCCTCAGGCTGTAGCCGAATTGCACGAGTTGTCGACACAGCTTAAAAAAGGCGCTGTGAACATTAGAGAGGTGCTGAAAAACATCGATGAAATGAATTATACGAAGAAGGATGAAGAGGAGTACAAGAAGAAGACAATCAGGCTCATCAGCTCCTTAAAAGACCAGTTCGAAAAAAGACAACAGCTAAAAAAAGAGATGTGTAAGACCGATCCTTTCACAAAGAAGCAGCTCGAAAAGAAGAAGACAGCGCTTGAGGAAAAGATGGAGGAGTCGTCGGGCAACCTGAACCTCCATAAAAAGGTGCTGGAAGCGATCAAGCGGCGAATTATAAAGCGCCTGAAGTTCATGGATGAGGCAGAGGCCAGGATAACCAAAGCGAACCTGATAGAGATGGAACGGATCGAGCGAGACCTGAAGGTGGTAAGAAACAGGCTCATCAAGGCAAACCTGAGACTGGTCATCAGCATCGCCAGGAAGTATCTCAACAAGGGGCTTTCCTTGCTCGATCTCATCCAGGAAGGCAATATGGGCCTGATGAAGGCAACAGAGAAATATGATTACCAGAAGGGCTACAAGTTCTCCACCTATTCCACGTGGTGGATCCGGCAGGCGGTTACACGCGCGATTGCTGATTATGCGCGGACCATCAGGGTCCCGGTCCACGTGCTCGAGACGATGAACAAGATTACGAAAGCAACTACCTCGCTTTTTCAGGAACTGGGCAGGGAACCCACCCTGGGAGAGATATCGCACAAGGCCGGGCTGCCTCTCGAGAAAGTGCGCAAGATCATGAAGGTCTCCAAGGAACCTGTATCGATAGAGACCCCGATTGGCGATGATGACTCAAAGCTGGGCGATTTCATCGCCGATCCCGAGTCTCCATCTCCTTTTGAGGAGGTGGTTGGCATTTCTTGCAAGGAAGAGATAGACAAAGTACTCTCCACGCTGACGCCGAGGCAAGAGAAGATCATCAGGATGCGGTTGGGAATAGGCGAGAAGACAGATTACACCCTGGAAGAGGTAGGGGATGTTTTCGGGCTCACGCGTGAACGCATACGGCAGATAGAAGCAAAGGCGCTCAGAAAGCTGAAACGTCCGGCCCGGCGGAAGCGGCTGGAGAGCTTTCTCGAATAAGACCAGTTCGCCGATCCAGGCCTCAGGGCGCCAAAAGGTATCCAGGGGCCTTCCATTTTCATAGCAATCTTCTTTCCCACCTTTTTTGCAGGGAGGATTTGCCGGAAGGGGAGTCGTAAAAAAATACCCTGGCTCATTGGGTTCGATATGTCGGCCTGCCCTATTCCAACCGAGACGCTCGCTTTTCTCTGGTAATGTTCACTGCGATGGCGGAGTTGGTATTCACCATTGGTAGGTGAAGTCAATACCCGATGACTTATCTGCTTTTCCTTAACTCGCGTTTTTGCCTTCTCCTCCTTCACACCACATTGACCTGCGGAAAAGATAACCCTTAATCCTTGCAACAGTGCGCCAACCCATTCCATGTACAGCCATATTTTTGTGCTTGACAATTGTATTAACTGATATACAATTGTCAGAGAGGCTGACCCGAAAAAGCCAAACCCTCCGTGAGAAGGGGGCGGAAAGCGGCGGGTCTCGTGGAGAAGATGGCCGAGCTGCCGAAGGATGAACCTTCGGTAAGCTCGGCTTTTTTGCTCCCCAACAGAAAGAACCATAACGAAATTTGAGGAGGTGTTCAATGGCAGCAAAAAAAGATGTTGTAGCAAAGACCACGCCAGGAACACTGGCAGTCAGTCGCGAGTGGGAGTATCCGTTTGGCTCGTTCCAACGGGAAATGAACAAACTCGTCGATGACTTCTTTGGCGGATTTAATCTGTCACCGTGGGCTCCTCTTGAGAAAGGGCTCGCTACTACCTTCACCCCCCGCGTCAACGTGTCCGAAACCGATAAGGAGATAAAGGTTTCGGCGGAACTCCCGGGCATGGACGAGAAGGACATAGACGTGTCGCTCACCCGGGATACCTTGACGATTAAGGGCGAGAAGAAGGAAGAAAAAGAGGAAAAGGGGGAGGACTATTACCGGATGGAGCGCTCATATGGCTCCTTCACCCGTAGCGTCCCGCTCCCTGTCGAGGTGGACACGGACAAGGTACAGGCCACCTTCAAGAAGGGTGTGCTCGACATTACACTGCCGAAGACTGCAAGGGCGATTGAGGAGATGAAGAAGGTACCGGTAAAGTCAAAGTAATGCAAGCTAGAGGGGCGGGATGAAACTCTTATTGGTTTCACGAGCGGTTATCATGTCTTAACCAGAATAGAGCAAAAAATTTGACTTTTCAATTGCAGAATTGATAGATATTCGTAAAATCCGGTATGAGGAGCTGAAAAAAAATGAGTATTTTGGTCAAAGGGGAGAAAGTTCATGTGCTAATTCGCCGTGAGTTTGAGGGCGATATTCGTCTCCGCTTTGTTGGGGAGGTAGTTGAAGCAACCGACACAGTGGTTCGAATTCGGGGCTACGCGTTTGTGTTCGATAAGGGAACTAGTGCGTTTGTGCGCAGTGCGGAACAAATGGAGCGAATCATCTCGCTGGTGGACAGTGGGAATATCATCCATGTAATTCCAAGGGAGGTTAAATTGGAGGAACTCCATTTTGTGGATGAGCGCGATAGGAATGTCCTGACCGACGGTAAGTCTTTCTCAATGACAACGGACGCGTTTGGTGCTCGGCGCTAAGGTTGTCCATATTAAGCCTTGTCTATTGTTCGGACAGCCCAACAAATGCGTGGAAGACTGTTTATTTTGACGCTTTTTCCAGACTGAAAGACGAAGGTATTAGTAAAGCAATGAGTACCTAATGAATATTCAATTGTGCAAGAGCAAAGGTAGGGTCAAAAATGGCTCTGCCTTTTTCTAAAACTCCTTAGTCATGCTTGCTTTCTATCCGTAAGTGCGCCATGACCGTGGTGCGCTTTATATATAGAGTGCAACACTTGCTCGTTCTCGACCGGCACGATGATGTGCCCTGTACCGACGGAGGAGGTCGGGCAGAAGGGGATCGCGAAGCTCTGCCGGGTTCCAACGGCTGGGGTTATCATCAGCAGAGCGATCTAAACTGTATCGGACGGAAGCCATCACTTTTGGGCCGAGCTACCGTAGGATGTATGGTGAGATAACGAATCTGTGCAAGAAGCCTCTGACTTGAAGAAAGACCTCCCTCAGTAGTGTGATGGCGCGGGAGGGCAACGCGGCGTGATCCGGGTGGGTTTTACGGTCCCGTCTGGGAGGTACGCATAAACCCGTACCTGGGAGCAGGCCACTCCTTCTTATCCTTACTCTCCAGGGCCGCCAGGGGTAAAGCAGACAACCTAACCATCCAAGGGGTTGAGAGCGGGAACATGGGAACCGCATCTCGTCTGCCTGTAAAAAAACAGGCTATCTGTGGAGACCAGAGAAGGACGGATGGCGGGGCGGAGCCCTCGCAGTAGTCTGAGGACGGGAAAGCCGTCCACGTGGCGAAGGGGGGCAGGAGATCGAGGTCGTCTGATGTCGGGGGAATACTCTGTGTACACAGAGCAAGGACCGATAGGACCTATCCCCAACGTGCAGAAAGACGCTCTCAGCGGATTAGCTGAGTTTTGCCGTGATCTCCGGAGAGCCGGATACATAGGGAAACGTGTACGTCCGGTTCGGTGAGAGACTACGGGGACAACCGGCGGTTGAGAGGCTGCACGGCGCCCGTAGTCTACTCTAC
>DATFYE010000014.1:0-7385 GCA_035315185.1 Syntrophorhabdales bacterium
GCTGTATTATCTGGTCCGTGTTGAGTCCTGATACAAGTCCGTTTACAGATATTCCTCCCGCCATGGCGCCCCTCCCTGGTGTTCTTGCGTTTAATTGTTTATCGTCAAAACGGGCGAAAACTTAATGAAAAAGAATAGGCCATTCCCCCACGTTCGCAGAGTGAAACGAGGCGATTTGAAGAGGCTGTCTCACAACGGCATAACTCTATTAACCGGCAATTCCCCCGTGGGATGGGCGCAATTCCAATACTGCCTCCGGAGAAGCCCGCCGTAACAAATTACCCGAAGAGGCGCAAACCCCCGCCTACTGGGGCTGAGGCCAGAAACAAAAAACCTATTTTGCCGCTATCCCTGCCGTATCAGCGGAATAACCGCCCATAGGGCGAGAAATCTCGGCTTAAGGGACAGGGATCAGAAGCGCTCCCATCCCGTCTACCAGTCTTACCGTAACAGTTGCAGGGCGTACTGGGATACTGTGTTCGCCTGAGCAACCATTGCCACACCTGCCTGTACCATGATCTGGTTTCTCGTGAAGGTGGCCACTTCCGAGGCGAAGTCCGCGTCCTTAATCCGGCTTTCCGAGGCGCTCATGTTCTCGGAAGCGATCTGCAGGTTATTCACCGTAAACTGAAGCCTGTTCTGTATAGCGCCGATGCCGGCTCTGATGTTGTTAACCTGATTGAGGGCCGAATCGATGGTCAGGATCGCTGACTGAGCATTATCCTGTGTATCGAGCTCGATATTCGCCACGTTAAACGTGTTAACGTCTGAAGCAACGGAAAGAGTCGTGCCTGCTTGGCCAGTCAGGTTTACTAAACTGCTGGCACTGGTAAGGGTGAAAGAGTTAGGATCGTCCAGCCTGACGACGGAACGGTAGAGCCAGGTGCTGTTGGTGGCGTCTGCTGCCTTCAGGCCCAGGGTCGTACCTATATTTTGAGTCCTGGTCGTAATCGTGATGTTTCGACCGTCAGTCGCTGTCAGATCCAGCTTGCCATTGTCGTTGACAGAGGCTGATACGCCGGTATTCGCTGTCTGGGTGTTGATTGCTGTGGCAAGCGCACCCGTACTGTCACTCGCACCCACCGTCACAGCACCTATGTCATACCCGTTGATATATACGTCACCGGCTGCAAGGGGGATCTGTCCGACAGGGTTCACTGCCGTGACTACGTTCGGCTGAGCCGTAGCCAATACCTGGGAGTCTCCTTGGACAGCATTAATTGCAACCGCCTTGGCAATTGCGCCCGACTCGCCGTTGTAGTTTCCGACTGCTAAAGAAGCAGGACCCGATCCCCACATCGACACCAAGCCGGATATACCCATCCCGAGGGCGCTCACGAGACCCGCCGAAACCGCTCCCATGCCCTGGGCCGCGAGGTTCAGGTTGGTCCCGCCCGTAGCCTCGATCACCCAGGTAGAGCCCACGGCCCTTGCCGTGATGTTTGTCATGCTGGCGTCAATAATGGCGGTTTGGACAGCGTTGGCAATCGTAGACGCATCGGCATTGGAGAGCGTACCGCCAAGTCCAACGGCCACCGAGGTGCCGTTGACCCACAGCACAAAGCCGGAATCGAAGACTGCGGCGGACGAAGTTATCCCCCCGCTGGAAATATCGAGCACTGAGTACTGGTCGTCTTCAGCACTGGTGGCTGCAACGTCCACGCCGTTGATCTTCATCACACCAGCGCCGAAGTTGTCGTTTGTCGCAGTCGCCACCCCGCCGCCGATCTGCGCGTCGTACTCTGCCCTGGCGCCTATCGACTTTCCGCGTGCATCGCTGATCGCGAAACTAACGGTCTGACCGTAGTTCGCACCAATCTGGAAGTACTTTCCGGTGAATGAGCCATCAAGAAGCGTCATGGTGTTAAATTGTGACGTGCTGGCGACACGGGTGAACTCTGTAATGAGACTCGCCGCTTCCTGCTCGGTGGTTGCCCGGTCAGAGGGCGTGTTATCGGCAGAAGATGCCTGTACGGCAAGCTCTCTCAGCCTTTGCAGAATATCGGTCAGGGTGTTGACACCGCCTTCCGCCGTCTGCACCAGCGATACGGCGTTGTTCGCATTCCTCACCGCCTGGTTGAGACCCTGGACCTGAGCATCCATCTTGGTCGCAATGGCGAGGCCGGCCGCGTCGTCAGCGGCTTTGTTGATCCGCAAACCTGACGAGAGCCTCTCAATTGACTGGCCCAACATAGAGTTGTTTAATCCGACGTTCCTCTGGGCGTCTAAACTGGGGATGTTTGTGTTGACTGTTAAAGCCATGTTCTCCTCCTTGATTGTTGTATCAGGACAGCTTCCCGCTACCCTTGTATGTCAGGTAACTCTTGTCCGTAAAACCTCACACTCACCTCCTCTCCGGACATGAGGTTTAACTTTAGAACTCTTCTCGTTCCAGTTCTTTTCGTTACGGGAGCCTCTTCCTTGAGCGCCTCCGTACGATCCTTGCTTTTACAGTTTATCGTCAGGGAGAATTAAAACTTAACAAAAAAAGAATAGACTACTCCCCGCACGTTCGGGGAGTAGAACGGAACGATGGAAAAGCCTGCCTCACACTCACACAGCCGTATTAACCAGCAATCCCTCGTGTTCCTTGTAATATTCCCGCAATTTCAATACTTCCTCCGGAGGAATCTGCCGGAGCACCTTACCCGTATCACCATCGATCAGTTTGACGACCACGTTTTTGGTTGTGTCATCTACGGAGAACTGCAGATGGTCGTTCAGGGACTTGATGACCTGGTTAATTTCCTGAGCTGCCTGCTTCACATCCTCAGGATCCACCTTTGCGGGAGCTGCGTCGGCTGCAGTTGTCACAGGCTGCTTCACATCCTGCTGCGGCACGGCACCTCTTTTCGTCAGGTAGTCAACTACCTGAAACTGTGCCGTTATTGCTTCTGCTGTCGGTGTCGTTTTCATCTCACTGGCCTCTACATTCTGGCTCCTTAAGGGGTGGGAGCGTTTCCGCCCCCATCCCTTCTGCCAGTCTTACCTTAGCAGTTGCAGAGCATACTGGGATACTGTGTTCGCCTGAGCAACCATTGCCGTACCCGCCTGTACCATGATCTGATTCCTCGTGAAGGTGGCCACTTCTGCCGCGAAGTCCGCATCCTTGATCTGACTTTCCGAAGAACTCATATTCTCGGAAGAGATCTGCAGGTTGTTCACCGTAAACTGCAGCCTGTTCTGTATAGCACCGATGCCGGCTCTGATGTTGTTCACCTGGTTGAGGGCAGAATCGATGGTGAGGATCGCTGCCTGAGCATTGGCCTGGGTATCGACCCTGACATTCGCTACATTAAACGTACTGTTGCTCGAAGCAACGGACAGGCTCGTGCCGGCCGCACCGGTCAGGTTATATAAACTGGTGGAACTCGTAAGGCTGAAGTTGTTAGGATCGTCCAGCTGGGTTGCGCCGCGGTAGAGCCACGTGCTGTTGGTGGCGTCTGCTGCCTTCAGACCCAGGGTCGCCGTACCCACACCTTGACTGCTGGTCGTGACCGTGATGTTCCGGCCGTCCGCCGCTGCCAGAGTCAGTTGTCCACTCGCGTTAACGCTGGCTGTCACGCCGCTATTTGCTGTCTGGTTGTTGATTGCCGCGGCCAGCGCACCCGTGCTGTCATTCGCACCGACGGTCACAGCACCTATGTCGTAACCGTTGATATAGACATCACCGGCATTAAGGTTAGCAGCCCCAATGGCATTCGTTCCCGTGATGGTGTTCGGCTGAACCGTTGCCGTCACCCCGGACGTTGCGCTGATGGCGTTGATGGCAACCGTCTTGGCAATCGCGCTCGAACTACCGTTAGCGTCAAGAACTTGGTTCACCGAGGTCCCGGACCCCCACATCGCTCCCACTGCCGCGGAAATCCCGAAGGCGGAGAGTATATTCACTGCATTTGAAGCTGATCCCGCCGTTGCTATGGCGAGGTTCAGGTCGGTCCCGCCCGTACCTTCGAGCACCCAGGTAGAGCCCACGGCCCGTGCCGTGACGCCCGTGACGCCCGCATTCTGGATGGCGGTCGCGATACCGGCGGCAAACTGAGAGGCATCGTAATTGGAGAACGCACCAGCGGCTCCTACGGTCACTGAATTGCCATTGATGTACAGCACAAAGCCGGCACTCATGTATGCGTTGGACGTAACAACGCCACCGCTGGAAATATCGAGCACCGAGTACTGGTCGTCCGCTGCACTGCTTGCTCCGACGGCCGTACCGTTGATGTTGATCTGACCTGCGCCGAAGTTTGCGTTTTTGGCACCGGTCACGCCGTCGCCGATGCTTCCCGTATACTCTGCCCTGCCGCCCAAAGACTTTCCGCGGGCATCGCTGATCGTGAAGGTAACGGTCTGGCCGTAGTTCGCACCAATCTGGAAGTACTTTCCGGTAAAGGAGCCGTCGAGCAGATTCATCGTGTTGAATTGTGTCGTGCCGGCAACGCGGCTGAACTCTGAGACAAGGCTCGTCGCTTCCAGCGCGGCGTTTGCCCGGTCGGAAGCCGTGTTGTCGCTTGAAGAGGACTGCACTGCGAGCTCTCTGAGCCTCTGGAGAATATCGGTCAGGGTATTGACCCCGCCTTCTGCCGTCTGGACCAGCGATACCGCGTTGTTCGCGTTCCTGACAGCCTGGTTGAGACCATTGACCTGGGCATCCATCTTGGTCGCAATGGCAAGCCCTGCCGCGTCATCTGCGGCCTTGTTGATCCGCAAGCCTGACGAGAGCCTTTGCAGTGACGTGGCCAATGCATCATTGTTTATGCCGACGTTTCTCTGGGCGTCTAAACTGGGGATGTTTGTGTTGACTGTTAAAGACATAATTTCCTCCTTGATCTTTTTTAGGATAGCTTCCCGCCATCCTTGTACAGTAGGTAACTCTCGCCCGTAGAACCTTTGTCTCACCTCTCTTTCGGACCGAGACTTGAGCTTCCTACGGGCTGGTTTTCGTACAGGTTCTTTTGGAACTTGATAGGAACGAAGGTGCTAAATTAGTGCAGAAATATAGTACTAAAGTATCTTAATACTTCTCTCAAAGCCTTACTGCTCTAAGCTAAAGCCGATTAAGCCTTTTTTACATTTTAAAAGTGCCCTTTTGAAAAATTATTTTTTCATACAGGAGGGCGAGCTCTTTTTTGAGGGTTGTGTTCTGGGGATTGACTTGAACCCCGTATTCGTAAAGAGTGGTCGCCTTCTTGCTATCACCCAGTTTCAGATAAAGATTGGCGAGCAGTCTGTAGAGCTCATCTGACCAGGGCGCAAGCTCAAGCGCCTTGGTCAGGAACATCTCTCCTGATTCTGCATTGCCATTCTCCACGGCTACCAGGCCGAGATCCCTGTAGACCACAGGATTTTTTGGATCTATCTGAAGAAGGTCGGCAAAAGCATCAACCGCCTTCTGGTTCTCTTTGAGCCTGAGGTACGTGTGAGCCAGACCATACAGGGCGGCCGGTAGCTGGGACGATTGAGAGCCGGAAAGCTCCTCGACTGCCCTGTGATAGTGATTTGCAGCGCATTCGTGGTTTCCGACCCTGAAATAGAATAAGCCCGATTCGAGGCTACCCCCGTAGGTTTCTTCAGCCTTTTTCAAGAGGCCAGTCATTCTTGTCTTTCTGGCTTCCCAGGCGAGGGTTTTCTCGCGGCAGGTCTTCAGGAGCGAGGTAAGCTTATGAGCAGGCCCTTTGTCCGCACAAGGTTCCTGCTTTCCTTGCGCGCTGAGCTCATCCAGAAGCTCATAAGCTTCGCCATACCTGTACTGGAGCATATAGAGCTGAGCGAGCGAAAGGTTAACATCAGCGGGATTAACCGACTTGGCGCCCGAGACTCTTTTACCTCCTGATGATGCCTTCTGATCTGCTTTACGTCGTAACGCCTCCAGGTACTTCAACGCCGACGTCACCCTGCCCGCATTCTTTAACGCCAGACCTGCCGCGTAGAAGCGTTCTTCTTCAGGCATTCTCGTATCTCGCAGAATCCTGTTTACCTTTTGCTCCCGGTTCAGATCGCGTATCAACCTCTCCAGCGAGTTGACAAAGAGACCCAGCGCTTCCAGAAGTTCTCCATAATAGTTGAGGCCCCTGTCGAGCTGGGCATCCAGCTTCTCGAGCTTGTCTTCCATCTCATCGATCTCTATAACAGCCTGCCGTTTCAGGTAGAGCTCCAATTGATAATGGTAGGAAGTAAGAAGGTTGAGCACGGGATGGCGCACCTTGGCAGTCAGATGCTCTATTTTATCGAGTATCCCGTGGAATTCTTGGCTCTCACCATCCCCTTTTTTGCGCAGGCCTTGTACCCTCTCGATGTATCGCAACATCTGGCGCGCATACTTTCTTATCTCCTGCAACTTGTCCCTCGCCCTTGTCACCTCGTCGACGAGGCCTTGGAGATTATAGGCAACCTCGGTCTCCGCGAGCTGGATAAGCCGTGTGCGTGCGTCCAGTTCAGGGACATTGCAGTACTCGTCAATGAAGTCCGCGAGCCTCAGATTTGTGGCACCCTCCAGCGGTAAGCCGCCCTCCGTTGCGTTGACTACGACTCCCGTAAACGTTTTAAAGCGATTTTCGAAAGATATCTTAAAGGTGAGGAAGGAGGAGAGTGTATACCTCGTTTCACCAAAAATGTCAGTGGCTCTGTCCGCGCGATCTTTGAATTCGAAGGGCACACCATGCATTTCGGTCAGCAGGCTGGACGCTTCACCCGCGTGGAATTTTTCATCGAACGACAGATCAAGCCCGATCAGCGCCACTGCCGAGCAACCAAGATATTCCGCTGCAGCAAATCCGAGGTGAGCGACTGAGCCACCGAAACAGAGTATGCTGCCTTTCTCTTCCCAGAATGGGCGAAGCCACAGGGCAACTAGATTTTGCTCCGCCATGTTTATAAACAATGGTCCCGGGTATGTGTCGACAATCTCCGGCGTGTATTGCGCGAGACATACGAAAGGCACGTGCTTCAGGAGCGGATTGTCCTTGAATAAGGCCACATTCTCCGGCAAGGGATCTATGGCAACCAGGAGATCAGGCAGTATGCCCGCAGGAAGCAGCGTTGGGAGTGCTGCGTCGACAGCGATGACAACAGCCCTTGATTTCACCTTTCGAAGGAGATGAAGGTTTTTCTCAAGTGAAGGTCCGGCACCCACCACGACAGCGGGACGACCCTTGAACATGTCCTTCAATGCAGTCACGCCGGGTTTTCTCAGGATATTCGGAACGTTTTGCATGAAAGCGTCTGCGAAATTTTTTCCCAGGCCAACAGCTGTCCCCACATTGGAAAGCGTGAGGAGCTTTTGTTCTTCCAGTCTTTTCTGGAACCTGCCGTAGGCCTTTTCGTCCAGCCGGACTGAGGGTAGGTGTTTCACCAGATAGATCTTTCCGTTGACGAGATGGTGATGGTGC
>DATFYE010000015.1:0-26750 GCA_035315185.1 Syntrophorhabdales bacterium
AGATCATGGAACGCTGATGCCTTTGGTAAAGGACGAGGCGATCATTCTTTCAACGAGGCTCTTCGGAGAATCGGACAAGATGGTCAGGTTCTTCACCCTCTCTTCCGGTAAGCTCTCGGGTATTGCTAAAGGAGCAAAAAAGAGCCAGAAGAGGTTCATGAATACGCTGGAGCCTTTCAATCAGGTGTTGATCGAGTACTTTGAAAAACCGACAAACAGCCTGGTCCGTATAGAGAATGCTGACCTTAAAGAGTCAAACAGCGGTCTCGAACTGAGTCTTAAAAGAGTCTGTGTGGCCAGCTTTTTCACCGAATTCGTCGATAAGCTCACCAAGGAAAAACAGCGAAACGGCCACCTGTTCCAGGCCCTGAAAAAGGTTCTCGATGGCCTTAAACTTGTTGAATTCAGCGTGACCGATATACTATATTATGAGCTTCAAATGCTCCGTCATCTCGGATACATGCTTAATCTTGCGGCATGCGTCCATTGCGGAAAGGCGTTAGCGGACGTGGAGAAACTTTACTTCTCTAAAGAGAGAGGCGGGACCCTCTGCATCGGTTGTGCCCACTCGGTGCCTCACCGGCAATACCCGCAGGGGTTCATTCCGCACATGATGGCTCTCAATGGCACGAGGACAGGAGAAAGTAGCGCAGGGTTCGAGCGAATGGGAAGGGAAGTTCTTGAAGATTTCGTGAAGTTTCATCTCGCCGTCGAGTTCAAGTCATACAGACTCCTAAAAAGCATTACTGGATAACGCGTGTATTTCCAAGATCTGGTGTTGGAACTCCAAAAATTCTGGGCTGCGAAGGGCTGCGTCATCCAGCAGCCTTATGATCTGGAAGTCGGTGCAGGGACCTTCCATCCCGCCACATTCTTGAGGGTTTTAGGACCTGAGCCCTGGAATGTCGCCTATGTACAGCCATCACGGCGTCCAACAGACGGGAGGTATGGGGAAAATCCAAACAGGCTGCAGCACTATTACCAGTTCCAGGTCATTATGAAGCCCTCGCCCATCAACATTCAGGACGTGTACCTGGAGAGTCTCAGGAGCTTCGGTATCGATCCGTCGTTCCATGACATCCGCTTCGTGGAGGATGACTGGGAATCACCGACACTCGGAGCCTGGGGTCTCGGCTGGGAAGTCTGGCTGGACGGCATGGAGATTACACAGTTCACCTATTTCCAGCAGGTGGGCGGCATTGATCTTTCTCCGATCAGCGTTGAGATCACGTACGGCACGGAGCGGATCGCCATGTATCTGCAGGATGTCGACAATGTCTTCAACATCAAGTGGAACCAGCATATTCTCTACAGAGACGTGCACCTGGAGACCGAGCGGGAGTTCTCCGCCTATAACTTCGAAGAGGCTGACAGCGACATGCTGAGAAGGCTCTTCGACCAGTATGAGGCGGAAAGCCAGAAGCTGAACCGCACCAGGGAGCTTGTGCTTCCGGCCTACGATTTCTGTTTGAAGTGCTCGCACGTGTTTAACCTGTTAGATGCTCGCGGCGCATTAAGCGTTGCCGAGCGCACGAACTATATAGCCCGTGTCAGGAACCTCGCAAAACTCTGCGCTGAGATCTACGTGAAGAAAAGGGAAGAGTCCGGATATCCCCTGTTAGGACGGGCATCATCGTGAAGCCATTCCTCTTCGAGATCGGCGTGGAGGAGCTTCCCGCTCGATTCATCCAGCCCGCCAAAGAAGGCCTGCTCAAGCTACTGGGCGAGGGCCTCGATACCGCTCGTATCGATCACGGTCGGATAACCGTCTACGGGACGCCGCGAAGAATCGCTGCCTTGATCGACAACGTGGCAGAGATGCAGAGAGACAACGTCACCGTCAAATATGGTCCGCCTGCGGCAAAAGCTTTCGACGCCGAAGGCAATCCCCAGGCCGCTGCCATAGGCTTCGCAAAGTCTCAGGGAATCGACGTCTCGGAACTGAAAATAGTCAAGAAAGATGCAAATGAGCTTATCTGCGTGGAGAAATTGGAAAAAGGCAGAAGCAGCCTCGACGTGCTCCCGGACTTGCTCGCCGGCCTCATCTCCCGCATCCCCTTTGCCAAGAAGATGCGCTGGGGCGCAGGCGATTTCGAGTTTGCACGTCCCATCCAGTGGCTCGTAGCGCTTTTAGGCGAGGCCGTAATTCCGATCACTGTTGCCGGGATCACGAGCGGCAACAGATCCCGCGGGCATCGCTTCCTCTCAAAGGGCCTGCTGACCATAACCCATCCGTCCCGTTACGTGGAAGATCTTAAGGCTGCCTTTGTAATTGTCAACGAGGCAGAAAGGCTGGCCACAATGATGGAAGGCATCCGCGCGATAGAGGGCGAGACGGGGGGCCGGGCGGTGACGGACGATGCACTCATCCAGGAGATTCTCTACATCACGGAATATCCGTATGCGCAGATGGGGCGCTTTGAGGCAGATTACCTCGACCTCCCCAGGGCTGCACTCGTTAACGTGATGAAGGGGCATCAACGTTATATACCCTTAGAGGGTCCGGATGGAGCGTTACTGGCTGCGTTCGTCTTCTTCGCGAATACCATACCAAAGGACCCGCAACAGGTGACTCACGGTAATGAGAAGGTGCTCCGGGCCCGTCTTGCGGACGCCCGTTTCTTCTTTGAAGAGGATAAAAAAGTTAAACTGGAAACCCTTTACGAAAAGCTCTCCGCGGTGGTCTTCCACGAACGACTGGGGAACCTGAAAGAGAAATCGGAGCGGATCAGCCAGATCGCTCTCTCTATCGGCAAGGAGCAGGGGGTCGACGCGCGGGCTGTGGGAAAGGCTTCTGAGCTATTGAAGGCCGATCTCCTCACCCATATGGTCGGTGAATTTCCCGAACTGCAAGGCATCATGGGACGGATCTATGCGCTGGCTCAAGGAGAAAAGGAAAAGGTCGCCCGGTCGATAGAGGAACATTACTATCCTGTGGGCGTGAGCGGCGCTTTGCCTGAATCGGACCTCGGCACGGTGATGGCGCTTGCTGACAAAATGGACACGCTGGCCGCGTTTTTCTCGGTCGGTATAACACCTACCGGCAACCTCGACCCTTTCGCTCTGAGAAGGCAGGCTCTTGGTTTCATCAAGATTGTCATCAACAGAGGCTTGCACATCCCCTTGCAGGAACTGATCGGCATAGCTCACGGTGCGTTACGGGTTAAAGGAAAGCTCCCATTGGAGACAGTCCGTCAGACACTAACCGACTTTATCCTGACACGCTTCAAGTTCTCCATGATTGAAGAGGGCCACAACCAGGAGTTTGTCAATAGCGTGTTGCCCGCGGCGTTAGACGACATTTACGACGGCTTCATGAGACTCAGAGCGCTTGAGACCCAGAAATCGATTGAGGATTTCGTCCGGCTCATGATAGGGTTCAAACGGGTGTACAATATTACAAAGGCTCTCACGGATACCGCGGAGATCGACACCGGGCTGCTCACGGATAGAGAGGAGAAGGATCTTTTTCACCTTTACTCAGAAGAGCGAGGACCATATTTTTCTGCGGTGCGTGCGCGGGAGTACGAGGCAGGGCTTGCAATCCTCGTCGGCTTCAAGGAAACGATAGACACGTACTTTGACAAGGTATTTGTTATGGTTGAGGATGAGCGCGTGCGAAGTAATCGTCTCGCGCTCCTCACCAAGATCAAAGATATGTTCCTGACTTACGGTGATTTCTCCAAGATCAGGGTAGAGGAGATTTCCGGAACATCTGGTTAGACAATGTGCAATTCATACACTGGGCATAAGACCCTAGACTTCACACTTTTTTGTAGCTTCAGTCTCACGTCTGACGTCTATGGTCTGATGTCTGAGGTCGATACTCTTATTGTCTATATTACAAAGTTGAGAGAATAAAGAAGAGGAGGGAACCATGGCTAAGTACGTCTACTTTTTTGGTGGAGGCGCTGCTGAAGGCGGCGAGAAGTTGCGTAATCTCGTGGGCGGCAAGGGGGCAGGCCTTGCCGATATGGTCAACCTTGGTATCCCGGTCCCACCCGGCTTTACGATCACTACAGAGGTTTGTACAGTCTTTTATGAAAGAGGCGAGACCTATCCCGAAGGATTAGATGCCGAAGTAGCTGCCAATCTGAGGAAGATCGAAGAGATCATGAGCATGAAATTCGGAGACCCGAAAAACCCGCTCCTTCTTTCTATCAGATCAGGAGCCCGCGCCAGCATGCCAGGCATGATGGACACGGTCCTGAACCTCGGGCTCAACGAAGAGACGGTTAGAGGCCTCGCCGGCCTGACAGGGAACGAATGGTTCGCATACGACTGTTACCGCCGGTTCGTGGCCATGTACGGGGATGTGGTCCTGGGGCTGAAGCCGGAAACAAAAGAAGAACAGGATCCTTTTGAAGAGATAATCGACGAGAAAAAGAAACAGAAGAAAATCAGCCTCGACACAGAGTTCTCGGTTGACGATCTGAAAGCCCTCGTGGCGAGCTTCAAGTCAGCCATAAAGGCAAAGCTCGGCGTCACCTTCCCCGAGGACCCGATGGAGCAGCTTTGGGGAGCTATCGGTGCTGTATTCAAGTCATGGAACAACGCCCGCGCCATCGCATACCGGCAGTTGAACAACATCCCCGCCTCCTGGGGTACCGCTGTCAACGTGCAGGCCATGGTCTTCGGCAACATAGGCATGGATTCGGGTACGGGTGTGGCCTTCACCAGAAACCCGGCCACGGGAGAGAATGTATTCTACGGTGAATATCTCCTCAACGCCCAGGGAGAGGACGTGGTCGCGGGCATCAGGACCCCCCTTCCTATCAACAAGAAACAGAAGAGCAGCCCAACGATCCCGTGCCTCGAGGAGGAGATGCCTGCGCAGTACGCTGAACTTCTGCGGATCAGGAACACTCTTGAAAAGAACTACCGCGACATGCAGGACATAGAGTTCACCATCCAGCGCGGCAAGCTCTGGATGCTTCAAACAAGGACCGGGAAGAGGACCGCCTTTGCAGAGTTCAAGATCGCCGTAGACATGGTACGGGAGAGCCTCATCACTAAGGAAGAGGCATTGATGCGCGTCAATCCGGAAGGATTGAATCAGATCCTCCGGCCTATCTTCGACCCTTCGGAAGTAAAAAAAGCACTGGCCGAGGGCAGGCTTGTCGCCAAGGGCCTGAACGCGGGTCCTGGTGCCGCAGCCGGCAAAGTGGTGTTTAACGCTGAGGACGCGGAAGCGTGGGCGGCCCGCGGTGAGCCGGTAATCCTCGTCAGAATCGAGACTTCACCCGAAGATATCCGCGGCATGAACGCCGCCCAGGGCATTCTTACGGCGCGAGGCGGTATGACAAGCCACGCTGCCCTCGTTGCCAGGCAGATGGGCAAGGTCTGCGTTGCAGGCGTAGGCGACCTTGACATCGATTACAGGAAGAAAAGCATTGCGGTCAAGGGCAAGAGCATCAGCGAGGGCGACTTCATCTCCATCGACGGCACTACAGGCGAGGTCTTCGTCGGCCGGGTGAAGACCATCCCTTCGGAGGTGTTGAGGGTCCTCGTGGACAAGACGCTGAAGCCTGAAGAATCGCAAATATACCAGGACTTCGAATTACTCATGAAGTGGGCAGATGAGGCCCGGAAGCTGGGCGTATGGACTAACGCGGACCAGCCTGACCAGGCTGCAATCGCCGTGGCATTCGGCGCTCAGGGCGTTGGGCTCTGCCGCACCGAGCACATGTTCTTCGAGGGCGAGAGGATCGACGCAGTGCGGGAGATGATCGTTGCCGACGACCTCGAAGGAAGGAAGAAGGCGCTGGCGAAGCTCCTGCCTATGCAGAGGAGCGACTTTGTGGGTCTTTTCAAGGTGATGAATGGACTGCCGGTTACCATCCGGACCCTGGACCCGCCGCTCCACGAGTTTCTGCCGCACACGGAGCGCGAAATCCGCGACCTCGCAGACAAGATGGGTGTTGCGTACGAGAAGATCAACCTTAAGATTGAGAGCCTGCACGAGGCAAATCCCATGCTCGGCCACCGCGGCTGTCGCCTCGGCATCGCGTTCCCTGAGATAACAGAGATGCAGGCACGTGCCATCTTCGAGGCTGCCTGCGAGGTACAGAAGGCAGGTATCGTCGTGCATCCCGAAATCATGATCCCGCTCGTCGGCCACGTGAATGAGTTGAAGCTCCAGAAAGAGGTTGTCGACCGGGCGGCCAAGGAGGTTATGAAAGCGCACAAGACGAAGGTAAAGTATATGGTCGGCACCATGATCGAGATCCCGAGGGCGGCGCTCACCGCCGATGAGATAGCTTCGGTCGCCGAATTCTTTTCCTTCGGGACCAACGACCTAACCCAGACTACGTTTGGCATGAGCCGCGACGACGCAGGCAAGTTCCTGCGGCAATACGTGGCTGATGAGATACTGCCCTTCGATCCTTTCCAGAGACTGGACGAGGAAGGCGTGGGTAAGCTCATGCAGATGGCAGTAAAACTGGGAAAAAAGAAGAGGAGAAACCTGAAACTGGGTATCTGCGGCGAGCACGGCGGCGAGCCTAACTCGGTGAAGTTCTGCCATAAGCTCGGCTTGAACTATGTGAGCTGCTCCCCTTACCGTGTGACCGTCGCGCGACTGGCAGCAGCACAGGCAGCGATCGAGGAGAAGAAAGGTTGAAGACCCCGTTACGAGTTACAGGTTAGCGCGCCTTTGGCGCGGTTTAATTAACTCGGAGCAGGTAGTTGGTCGTAACAAGTTCTTGTTCGTAACCCGTAACGGGTCTTTGTTTGTAACTTGTAACGATGAAAGTCCTACTTCATACCTGTTGCGGACCGTGTACGATATATCCGCTGCGCGTGCTGCGGGAGCAGGGACACGAAGTCTCGGGCTACTTTTATAATCCCAATATTCACCCTTACTCCGAGTTCATGAAACGGCGAGATACGCTCGCCGCTTTTGCCAAAAACGTGTCCTTGCCGCTGGTAATAGACGAAACGTACGAGTTGCATTCTTTTCTGAAGGGCGCCCTCGATTATGGTCGCGACCGATGCCTGTTCTGCTACAGGACACGCCTGGCGCAGGCCTTTGTACAAGCAGGAGAATGGGGGGCTGACGCGGTGACGACTACGCTCCTCTATAGCAAATATCAGAGGCACGCTGATATCGTTGCGATCGCCTCAGAATTGTCGGAAGAGTACGACTTGCCTTTCATGTATGAGGACTTCAGAGTCGGCTGGGCAGAGGGTGTAGCAGAATCAAAGCAGCTCAACATGTACCGACAGGGATACTGCGGATGCGTATTCAGCGAACTTGAACGGCACAAGCGTGGAGAGAGGCAGTAACCAGCACAGGTAAAGAGCTTATGGTTACGACTTCTTCTCCTCGGCCGAGCCGTCTTTTGGTGCAGGGGGCAATTTCTCGTCTTCAGACATCGCTTTCTTAAAGCCTTTTATCCCCTTCCCTATTGCTCCGCCGACCTCCGGAAGCTTCCCCGCCCCGAAAACCAGAAGGGCTATGACGAGGATGACAACCAGCTCGGGCATACCAAGACCAAACATTATGTTTCTCCTTTTATAACAGCAATACTAATAATATACCACAGCCGTAGCAGATTGACTAGACCCTGCCCGCCTCACCACTGGATAATATACTCCCTCCTTACAAGTCCTGGCTCCTGTGAAGAACTCAGCGATTGCCGTGGTTGACAGATCCGCCTGACCCAGTGTAGAGTTGTTTTCGCCACGTGGTAGGATGCCTGAGAAGGGCGGGAGTGTACGCAAAACAATGCCAGGGATAGGTAGGATGCTCGTAATCGCTGGTATGCTGCTCGTTATTGTCGGGCTCGGGTTTATGTTTGCGGACAAAATTCCCTACGTCGGACGTCTGCCGGGGGATATCTTTATTAAGAGAGAAAAGTTCAGCTTCTACTTTCCGCTCACCACGAGTATCATCATCAGTATTATTCTGACCGTACTCTTCACCATATTCCGCAAATAATCTCGAGAACCGTTTTTCTGGTTTTTCTGGTTTGTCTGGTTTATTGGTTTTTCGGTTGGATCGATACTCGCTTTGTTTGTGCTGGGTCCTTAACCAGATAAACTAAAGAAACGAGAGAAAATAAGGAGACCGGTTTACTTTCTGTATTTCTCCACCCATGTATCAAAATTCCAGCTCTTCAGGAATGTTCTGGCGACCTCTGCACCGTTGTCAAAGAGCGCCTGGCTTTCTTCCTGGGTAATATCGAAGTCGGTTGTTTTGATCTCGATGTCGAGCCCTCTCAGGTTGATCACGGTTGGAATGGCCATAGTTCTGTCAAAATCGCCCTTGGAATTCGATATATGGTAATTGTCATGAGCGTCCATCATGGTGCTGGCGAACGCCTTCAAAAAACTCGCGATGCTGTCGATTGAGTTGGACTCACCTTTCTTCAACACCCGTTGGTCTGGCTCCACCAGCTTAAAGCCGAAGGTTGGCCATGGGGGCGTGCTCGTTCCGTCGTCAAGGAGCCAAATCGGGTAATTGCTCAGAACACCGCCATCCACTATGTAATGATCAACACCACTGTAATCCCGCAGTTTGACCGGTTCAAAAAAGATGGGGATACTCATACTCATCCTGACAGCCCTCGCTATGCTGAACTGGTCCGGGTCAAATCCGAAGTAGCTCAGATCACCGGGAAGCACGAGCAGCTTTCTGTCACTGATATCTGCGGCGATGGCCTGGAATTTGTATTTATATTTATCGTCTTTGTATTCTGTTTTTATCTGCCCAAAAGTTTTCTTTCCTTTGGCTCCCAGCAGGCTGTCGTACCATGATTCAAAATATTCACCCGCGTAAATGCCGTATGAGGAACCAATAGTTATCCCTTTCCCTAGTAATCCAAGCTTATCCAAGAGTCCTTCATCCTTGAATTTATTGTAATCGAGCTTTTCCATTTCCTCTTTGATCTCGGCAGCAGTGTAGCCGACGGCAAGTAAGCCTGCCACTATCGCGCCTGCAGAGGTTCCGGCGAGATTCTCGAACTCGTAGCCTGCCTTCTCAATCTCGGAGACAGCACCAACGAGACCTATCCCCTTGACCCCACCACCTTCAAATACCGCATCGGCTTTCTTAGGCATAGCACCCTCCTGTTGCCAAAGTTAAAGCGAACACCCGCAAGCGGGTACCCGGAGGAAGCGAATATGCGGAAAGGCTGAGAAGCTACTCTTGTATTCCCGCTTCCACGCATCATCGGATCATCGCATCCACCGTTCTATCAGATTCCCATATTGGCGAGTACCTGCGATACTCCGTTCACAATCCGCAGCAGGTCCGGGTGGGACGTTTCGAGTTCCTTGACTGACGCTGACAGGCCGTCCAAAGAGAGCCTGAGAAGATCGGGGTTCTTCTCCTTTCTTGTTGCCTCGTGCGCTGATGCCTGCGCAAAAGAGGTGATGCTCTCTGCCTGCTCCGGATGGGTCTTTGAGAGTTCCCCGACCTCAGCCTTGAGCATCGCCAAAAGGCTTAGCAGCTCAGCCTTGCTCTCATCAGTGACCGAACTGTTCTCCCTGACCTTGGCCTCGATATTTTCAATCGTTTTCTGGAGCATATGACACCCCTTTGTCGGTACTTTATCTCTCTGCAATGCACATTGTAGCAGAAACCCCATAGTCCGCGCAAAGGTACTGCGTCAAAAACTGCCATCTGCGATTTGATATCTGAGACAGAGTATCCTGACTACAACCTGGGCCTTTTTCTCAAGTACACATATTTCAAGAGCAAACCGACGCATACCATGGCCAGACTCAGGATCTGCCCCATCGTAGTGAAACCGAATATATAACCCAACTGTACATCAGGTTCCCTGAAAAACTCACAGCAGGTCCGGAAGATCCCGTAGAGTATGAGGAAAAGCGCAAACACATCCCCGTCGCGCCCCTTTCTGTCTTTATAAAACCATAGAATGACAAAAAGAAGCAGGCCCTCCATTGCGGCCTCGTAAAGCTGGGAGGGCTGTCGGGGCATGGGTCCTCCTTCGGGGAAAACCATGGCCCAGGGGACACTGGACGGTCTGCCATAGAGCTCGCCATTGATAAAGTTTCCCAACCGGCCGAGTCCGATGCCTATGGGTGCGGTGGGGATGATAAGATCAGCAGCTTTCCAGAAATCTATCTTCTTTCTCTTGATACCCAGATAGCCCGCCAGGAGGGCACCGATAAAGCCGCCATGAAAGGACATGCCGCCATGCCACAGGACAAAGATTTCGACAGGATGCTCAAGAAAGAATCTAAAGTTGTAGAAAAGTACGTATCCCAGGCGGGCGCCTACGAGAAGCCCGAGAATAAGGTAGAAATAGAGGTCATCGATCTGAGCCCTTGTCACCGCAAGGCTCTTTCTGCCGATTTGATAGATCAGCAACAGATAAGAGAGGGCAAAGCCCGCTATGTACATCATGCCGTACCAGCGGACGGCTAGAGGTCCGATCTGCACAATCACAGGGTCGATATGAGGGTAAGGAATCATGAGAAGATAACGGGGTCATGGGGCAAGGGGCAAGGGTCATGAAAAACAAACGCTAATAAACAGTTGACGCTTGACGGATGATATCCCTCTTTGTATTTCTTCTCCTTGACCCATGACCCGTGACCCATGACCCCTTTATATTGACCCATGCCCCTTGGCCCTCTCATATACCATTTTCTTTAAGCACCGCCCACAGATCATCAGGACTCTTGTATACCAAGCCCTGCATCCCGTATGATCGGGCTGCCGAAACATACGCATCAATGTCATCTATATAGAGGATCTTCGCCTTGTCGACGTCGGTTTTCTCGAAGATCGCATCATAAATCCGTTTATCTGGTTTCTTTGCGCCTACCTCGAATGAGAGTATCCACTCGTCAAGGACGTGGACAATAGGAAACCGCTCTATGACATAAGCGAAGTGGAGTTCGTTGGTGTTGCTGAGCAGGTAGATGGGGTAGCCTTTAGCTTTTAGATAAATGATTATCTCGTTGACCTCGGGGTTATCCCAGAAGATGTTATTCCATATCTCGCTGAAGTCTTCAAACTCTAGTGCGAGATCATACCGCTTCCGTACCTCAAGGAAAAATTCTTCGGAGGACAGGAGCCCTTCCTCATAACGGTTTACAGTGCCGTTCTTCAGATCAAAAAGATCCTGAAAGATCTCTTCCTCTGTCAATGTCCTATTATTCTTCGACCGCTGCCATAGCTTTGAAGCTATCTGTCGGTGCTCGAACGGCAGGATAACTTTTCCAAGATCAAACACGAATAGATCTATCATGAACAAAAACCTTTACGGGATTAAGGGAATCATAAATGTTGTGCTGATGAGAAAGATGCTGCCAGCCGCAGACATGAAGAATGCGTTTGCCTTGGTAGCGGCTCGTCAGAAGCTCCAGTTTCTCTTTGACGTGCCTGTCACGAGTTAACATCTCGTTCGTGTACGGAAAGGCTCTTATGCCCTTATCGAAGAAAAGACGCGCAAGCGCTCTCTGCTTTTCTATCCCATTTTCCTCACCCGCTTGACCGCCAAACCAGATGCGCAGATTCTCCTCATCCATTAGCTCATCCACGTTTCGCAGGTTGACCCAAGAAAAGAGATCAAGGTCGAGCAGATGGAGGGGAATCCCGGACCGGCCTGCGTACTGCGAAGTCCTCGTGTATTCATAGGGCAAGTCTATGTAATCATAGAGCGCTCCAACCGCGTTCCGGCATGGCGGCTCTGCCTCTGCCGCCATTTTCGCCACAAGCGCATCGAGCCGCGCGCGCAGTGCAGCTCCATGTTTTTTCCTGAACATCATGCCATAACGGGAAAACTCCAGTGTGATCACGTCCGGTTTGAGATAATCGAGCCATCGCGAGAGCAGTGCAGCACCCTCCTTATCTCTGTGGATTGTGCCCAGCATCACCAGACGCGCTGATACCAGCTTGTCTTCAACGCTTCGATCTCTCTGCTCCGTTGCCGTTGTCACCTGTTCCATATGGGGTGATCATTATACCACAGAACGTGAAACCGGATTGCCTGCATACAACTGTGTCCCTTGTTATTCCTTGAATCACACCCTTGACCCGTGCCCCGTGTGACCCTTGACCCTGTATTTTGCCTGTCGAGTGTGCTTTACTTAAGCCCTATGGGTTTGTGGAGTCTGTTTGCCGTCGGATTTATTCTCGGCTTGACAGGGGCAATGGCGCCCGGCCCACTCCTGACCGTAACCATAACCGAGTCTACAAAACGTGGAGGGCACGTGGGCCCTCTCGTGGTCCTCGGACACGGCATCCTTGAGATCCTTCTGTTGATCCTGATCGTGTTCGGACTCGGAAGCATCCTTGCCAACCGGACTCTTTACACCATTTTCTCATTTTGCGGCGGTGTGGTGATGATCTGCATGAGCATCAGCATCATCAAAGACCTGCGCAGATACAGCATCACCACCAGCACGCAGGTCTCCCAACAGGGCCTGCACCCCGTTATCGCCGGCATCATTATAAGCCTTTCCAACCCGTACTGGTTCATCTGGTGGCTCACGATCGGCATGGGCTACGTCATGTTCGCAAAGGGGCTCGGCCTGGTGGGCGTTCTGGCCTTTTTTATCGGACATATAAGCTCAGACCTAGCCTGGTACAGCTTTGTCTCCTACGGCATCCATATGGGAAAGAAGTACGTCAATAGCCGCGTCATAAAAGGAGCACTCTTTGTTTGCAGCCTTTTTCTCGTCTTCTTTGGCCTCTTCTTCATTGCCAAGAGTTATCAGTTCATGACTCAAGGCTGAAGAGAGGAACCGACGAAGCGTGGAAGCGGCAGTACAAAATACACGGCGGTTCCGCATCTTCGCTTCATCCCTTCTTCGCTTCACCGCCTCAGTTTGACATCTGTAAACAAATACTTTATAGTAACACCCAATGAATCGTTCCCAGAAAGTTCTGCTTGTGTTGACTTCGGCAGCGGTAATACCTGTTCTCATGGTCACAGGTGTGCAGACAGTAAAGCATGTTCAAACCACCGACCACCACGATGACACTGTAGAAAACATCGTGAGCTACCTGGAAGAACAGATGCCGGACATGCCGGAGGACAAACTGCGGGATATAGCAAGCTACGTCTACACTGAGTCAAAGGAACGCAATCTCGACTACCGGCTGGTACTGGCTGTCATGAAGATTGAGAGTAACTTCAAGCAGGATGCGGTGTCGTCGAAAGGTGCCCGTGGCCTGCTCCAGATCAAACCCTCGCTGGGCCGTGGCATCGCGGACACCCTTGGCGTAACCTGGAGTGGCGACCGGATCCTGCATGAACCGGAGAAGAACATCAAGTTCGGCGTTTACCATCTTTCTCAACTTATTGAGAACTTTGAGACTCTGCAGTGGGCACTTTACGCTTATAACAGCGGTTCGACGAAGGCAAGAGAACTTTCCGCGCAACATAAGCAGCCCGGGATTCGTTTCGCAAAAGCCGTACTAAGCGAGTATGAAAAGACAGTGACAGCCCTGCCCGAACCGCAGTAAATAACAGCCATTAGCAGTCAGCCACCAGCTACGAGCCTCAAAGCCGTTCAACAGAGAGAATCGTATGGGAGCCCCTAACCGCGCGGAAATCTGCTATAATAATGAACCGCCCACAATAGGCTAAGCAAGGGTTTTGGCTGACAACTGAAGGCTAACGGCTGCTTTACATATGTATCACTTCCCCGATAAAGGCACCATTTACATAACCGGAAGAATAGGCTCATTTCTCTCATTCTTTCTTTCAACAATAGCGGACAGGAAGATCGTCCTGTTGTACGAAGAAGAAGATGAGGCGCTTCTACTGAAAGAGGAAATCGAATTCTTTTCCGGCAGGGAGGTTCATTATTTCCCGAGATACAGCCAGCGTATCTTTGAAAAGGAGGACGAATCTAAGCGGATCGCTTTCCTCCACCACCTGCTTACGGATGGCGACTTTATCGGTCTATTTCCGGCAGCAGCGCTCTTTCACCAGCTCTTTCCGCCCGACCAGCTCACGCGCGGCAGCCGCGAACTAGCGTTCGGCGACACGATACTGCAAGAAGAACTGACAGGGTTTCTCGAATCAGCCGGATATGAGTTGACGTCACTTGTAAGGGAACAAGGTGACTTTGCGAAACGCGGAGCAATCATAGACATATTTCCACCTTCTTCTACAAAGCCCCTGAGGATAGAGCTGCTGGGTGATCAGGTCTATTCTATCCGATACTTCGATCCGGCAAGCCAAAGGTCACTCAAAGAGGTGGAGCGCTGTCTCCTCATACCAACGCGTTTTTCCGAGGATGGGAATGTGACGCTCCTGGATTACATTCCTGAAGGAGCGGTGATTGTCCACAGGGGTGCCGCAGCATTACTGGCTCAGGCCTCGGACACCGAATCCGTTCCTTCACTTGTAGAACTCGAAACACGATTCTCATCGTTTCTCAATGTAGACACTTCGGGCATCAGGGGAGACGAGGAGGCTCCCGTCTTTGAAGCCGTCTCCAACGATGATTTGAGGCTTGCATTCGAAGCTAGAAAGACCGAAGTATTTAAAACGCTGGCCGAAAAGTTCAAGAGCGACTGGGCTGGTTACCCCTACCTTTACGTATTCGCGGTACACAATCACCAAGCTGAAAGGCTGCACGAGATTTTCAAGAACTATGATATAGCGCTACCGATTCTCCCCTCTTTTAATCTGGGCCGGAAAGAGAAAGAATGGGGAATTGTCATCGGCCCCTTGAGGCGCGGTTTCAGGACAGAAAACATCATCGTCTTGACAGAAGAAGAGATCGTCGGACCGAAGAAGAGGGTTGTCAAAAAGAAATGGGAAGGCGTTGATGAGTTTCTCAATTCGTTCAAGGATCTTGCCGTCGGGGAGTATGTAGTCCATATGGAGCACGGCATAGGCATTTACAGGGGAATTCGAAAGCTTAAAGTAGGCGAGTACGAAAAAGATTTTCTTCTCATCGAATACCAGGACGATGACAGGCTCTACGTTCCAATCGACTCACTCGAACTTGTCCAGAAGTACATCGGTGGAGAGAAAGCCCAACCTAAGATCGACAGGCTCGGATCAATGCGATGGAAGTCTACGAAGAGCAAGGTCAAGACATATGTCGAAGACATAGCGAAGGAGCTGATCCAGTTCTATGCGGAACGGGAGCTGGCAAAGGGGCATGCTTATCCTCCTGAAGATGAGATCTTCCGGGAGATGGAGGAACGATTTGAATTCGAAGAGACGGAAGGACAACTGCGCGCCATTGAAGAAGTACTGCGCGATCTTCAAAAACAAAGGCCCATGGATCGCATCGTGTGCGGTGACGTCGGCTTCGGCAAGACTGAAGTCGCGCTCCGCGCGGCCTTTAAGGCTGTCATGGATGCAAAGCAGATCGCAGTGCTGGTGCCCACCACTGTTTTGGCTCAACAGCACTACAGGACATTCGTTGACAGGCTCAAAGATTATCCCGTGATAATAGAAATGCTGAGCAGATTTCGATCAAAAGAGGAGCAGGCCCTTGTCGTGGAAAGGCTGAACAAAGGCGCCGTGGACGTAATCGTTGGTACCCACAGGCTACTTCAGAAGGATATAGCTTTCAAAGATTTGGGGCTCCTGATCATTGACGAGGAGCATCGTTTCGGCGTAAAGGCGAAAGAAAAACTGAAGTTCATAAAAAAAGATGTGGACGTGCTTACCTTAAGCGCAACCCCCATTCCAAGGACACTCCACATGGCCGTCACCGGCATCAAAGACCTGAGCATCATAGACACGCCTCCCCTGGACAGACTCGCGGTCAAGACATCGGTGGTGAAATTCAATGACGAGCTGATCAAGAAGGCCGTGGCGAATGAGCTGGGGCGGGGCGGACAGGTATTCTTCGTTCATAACGTGGTTCACAACATAGGCGTTGTTCACGGGCACCTCAAGAAACTCCTTCCTGACGCAAAAATAGCGGTGGCGCACGGACAGATGCGGGGAAGCGAGCTCGAAAAGATCATGCTCGCTTTCATAAACAACAAGTACGACATCCTTCTCTCTACCAACATCATCGAATCAGGCCTCGACATCACAAACGTGAATACGGTTTTTATAAACAACGCTCATAGGTTCGGGTTGGCCGATCTCTACCAGTTGCGGGGCCGAGTCGGGCGAGGAAAGAGACAAGCCTACGCGTACTTGCTCGTCCCTAAAGAAGAGGTACTGACACGCGATGCCCTGGTTCGACTCAAGGTCATCGAAGAAATGACAGAACTTGGCTCCGGGCTGAAGGTGGCCAATTACGATCTCGAGATACGGGGAACCGGGAACCTCCTGGGCAGGGAACAATCGGGCCACATTAATCTTATCGGCTTTGAGCTTTACTGCAAAATGATTGATGATGCAGTGAGGGAGCTTAGACAGGAAGGACCTGAGGTAGAGGAGTTCACACCGGAGATCAATATCCCGATCAACGCCTTTATTCCCGATGCTTACATTCCGGACGAGACGAGCAAACTTCTCACCTACAAAAGGCTCTCAAGGATTAAGGACGAAGTTGAGCTCTCGGAAATGAGGGAGGAACTGAGAGACCGCTACGGGACGATCCCGGAGCCTCTTGAGAATCTGCTTGAGATTATATCGTTGAGGCTGTTCCTGATGCGAATCCGTGTCAAGAGGCTCGATTACTCAGGAAAACAGGTGGCCGTGCACGTAACAGAATCAACGCCTCTCCGCATGGAGAAGCTGCTCAAACTTGTCAAGGAAGACAAAGGCATGGCAAAGATTCTCCCTGACGGCAAGATTGTGCTGCAGGCTGACGGTGGGCCCAGAGAGATGATAGGTTCGGTGAGAAATATGTTGATGAACATCATGGCCCTGTGATATAAAGACTTAAATTTCGGCAAGATATAACGACTCAATAATGAGGTGCTCTATGCGAAAGGTATTCATTCTCTTCTGCTTCGTGCTGCTGTTGTTTGGATGCGGGAAAAAGGAAGACGGCAAGGTCCTCGCCACTATTGATGGCGAAAAGATAACACTTGAAGAATTCAATAAAGAGCTGGATAGAATCCCCGCAAACATGAAGATGCTCGTGCTCACACAGAGCGGTAAACAGAGCTTTCTGGACAGGTATGTCGTGAAAAGGCTGCTTATGGAAGAGGCCAAAAAAGCAAACATCGAGAAGGACAAAGACTTCCAGGACAGACTCTCCGACATCAGAGAACAGCTGCTCATAGAGACTTTGCTTAAGAAAAAGGTAGCCACCAACATCAACCCGTCAGAACAGGAACTTCAGGATTACTACGAGAAGAACAAAGAAAAATTCAAGACGGGGCAGGAGGTTGACACACGGCAGATTCTCGTTAAAACAGAAAAAGAGGCCAGAGAGATTCGGGCAAAACTGGACAAGGGCGAAGATTTTGCTGATCTGGCGAAGAGATACTCCATCGACCCGTCTGCCAAAGCGACCGGCGGGGAGATTGGCTTCCACGCTAAGGGCACCTTGGTACCAGAGTACGAGGCTGTGGCCTTCAAACTCACAAAGGTGGGACAGATCAGTGCTCCGGTCAAGACACAACTCGGATATCACATCATACAGCTCCAAGGAATTAAACCACCCGCGTACACACCCTACGAAGAGGTAAAAGAGTTCATCAAGCAGAGGATCGCCCAAGAAAGACAGAATGAGGTCCTGGAAAAATATGTTACCGACCTCAAGTCCAAGGCAAAAATCACCGTCAATGCTGAAATGCTGAAAAGCGATAGCGAAAAGGCAGGCTCAGCCCCTAAAGTGGAAAGCCCTGCCCAGACGGTACCCGCCGAAAAAGTGACCGAATCTGTGCCGAAGAGCAACAACCCGCCTAAAGCAGAGCCGGCAGCGAAGCTTGAACCCCAGGCGGCAAAAGAAGGGTCTGGAGAAAAAAAATGAAGAAGCAAGGCTTTGTCTGTGCGTTAGTCACGGTATGCACCCTTCTCTGCCCTCTGGCTTTGCGCAGTGAGGTGGTCGATAAGATCGTGGCGATCGTCAACGATGATATAGTCACCATGGGCGAGGTTCAGAAGTCTGTCCACGTTGAGAAGCAGGGCACGTTCACTACGGCTGATGACTATTTCAGGGACGAGAGCCTCAGGGAAAAACTGGACAGCTTCATCGAGGCTAAGCTCATCCAGCAGCAGGCAAAAAAGATGAAGATAGAGGTATCTGACAAAGAGGTGGAATCGGTTGCCGAGAGCATAAGAAAGCAGAACCTGGTCTCCGAAAAGGAAATGAAAGAGCGCCTGGAAAAAGAGGGTATCAATTACAAGGCCTTCCTTGAGGGTATTCGTAACAATCTTCTGCAAAACAGAGTTCTGGCACGGGCAATCGGAACGACCGTCATCGTGAGCGAGGCCGACCTGAAACAATATTATGATGAAAATCCGGATCAGTTCAAATCAGAGGAGTTCAGGCTCCAGCAGATATTCATATCCTCGCGGAGGGAGGATGCGTCTGCGAGGGCGCAAGCAGCATTCAATAAGCTCCAGCAGGGAGAATCGTTTGAGGCGCTGGCCAGGCAATACTCGGACGATCCTTCAAGCATCCACGGTGGAGATATAGGGTTCGTCAAGAAAGAGGAGTTACTGCCCCAGTTGCTCCAGGCCATTTCCCTCCTGATGCCGGGAACATCTTCCCACCCGATCACAACGCCTTTCGGTTACCACATCATAAAGCTTGTGGAGACGAGAAAAAGTGAGGCAGTGCCCTTTGACTCGGTCAAAGACTCTATAAAGGCGAGAATCTTGCAGCAGGAGACCCAGAAACGTTTCAAAGAGTATATAGGGAAGCTTAGAACCTCCTCTTACATAGAGGTCAAGATCTGAAAAGAATAGCCGTTACGATGGGTGACCCCGCCGGCGTCGGTGGAGAAGTCATTTTAAAGGCACTGCCGCGGTTGTGCCAGAAAAGCGTACCGGTTATAGTTGGGGACACCCGGGTTCTCGATCAACTGGCATCTCGCCTTTTCCGTGACGGTCAGCCCCGCTTCAAAGGCCTTGGCGAGGCTCGGATGGGCGAAGCCGAATGTATCGATCTTGGTATCATATCAGAAGATGTACAGTTCGGCTCGGTGGCCCCTTTGCATGGTCACGCTGCCCACAGTTACATTATTGAGGCCCTGAAGCTGATCTTTCTGAATGAAGTCTCCGCAATAGTCACCTGCCCTATAAACAAGACAGCGATCAACCTCGCAGGTATACGGTTCGTGGGCCATACAGAGCTCCTGGCCCATTACTCCGGGGTGACAGATTACGTGATGATGATGGCTGCAAGGGCATTTCGCGTCTCCCTCGTAACGATACATATCCCTGTGAGATCCGTGCCGCCCGAAATAACCGCTCAGAAGGTCTTCAGCTGCATTGCACTGACCTATGCTTCCTTGAGAGACTATTTCCGGATCGAGGCACCGCGCATCAAAGTGTGTGGTCTCAACCCCCACGCGGGCGAACAAGGGATCATTGGCAATGAGGAAGGCGAGATCAGGGAAGCCATCACGAGGGCTAGATCGCTTGCCATGAATATAGAGGGACCTTTTCCCGCGGACACGTTGTTTCACAAGATCGATTGCGACGCATATATTGCCATGTATCACGATCAGGGGCTCATACCGGTTAAGACAATGGATTTCGCAAAGACGGTGAACATAACCCTCGGCCTGCCTTTCATAAGGACATCGGTCGGCCACGGAACCGGTTTTGACATAGCAGGCACCGGTAAGGCCGACCCGACGAGCTTCATCGAAGCGTACAGAACTGCGGAGCAGATGCTGGCCGCGAGCTCGTGAGAGGTTAGATGTCACCCGACCCCCAGCAGTTCAGTCCTTTTCACCGCTTTATTCATAAAATAATCGGGGCTCCCAAGGATGTTGAAGATAAACACATATGGCACAAAATATCTCTCATCCCGATTCTCGCGTGGATAGGCCTCGGTGCAGACGGTCTTTCTTCATCCTCATACGGTCCCGAAGAGGCATTCAGGGCTCTTGGTCAGCACGCTTATCTCGCCATCCTTTTGGGCCTTGGCACCGCCTTCACCGTTATCGTCATCGCATACGCATACTCCCGCATCATCGAACATTTTCCACACGGCGGTGGGGGCTACATTGTAGCTACGCATACCATAAGCGAAGGGGCCGGAGTTGTGTCCGGATGTGCATTGCTTGTCGATTATATGTTGACCATCACCGTCTCTCTTGTCTCGTGCGGCGACGCCCTTTTCAGTTTTCTGCCCTTGCACTTTCTTCCCTATAAAGTGCCTTTCGTCGTCTGCCTGATCGTACTCCTTGTGTTTGTCAACCTGAGAGGTGTCAAAGAATCGGTCACGCTCTTGGCCCCTATCTTCATTACTTTTGTGGTGACACATCTCATCCTACTGGGCTACGGGCTGCTCAGTCACGCCCCGCAAATAGCGGCCGTTACGAGCGACTTTCACACAAGCCTCCAGTACGATATGAGGACCATAGGAAGTATCGGCATCCTTGCCATCTTTCTGCGAGCCTTCTCTCTTGGGGGCGGGACGTATACGGGCCTCGAGGCAGTGTCGAACGGCATGCAGATCATGCGGGAACCCCGGGTCCATACGGGCAAAAAAACCATGGCCTATATGGCATCATCCCTGGCATTTACGGCCGGTGGCCTCCTCTTTTGCTATCTCCTCTTCGACATAAAGCCAACGACCGGAAGAACGATGAATGCGATCCTTGCCGACACCATGTTCGGCGCATGGCCTTTCGGATATTGGCTGGCCTTAATAACCATCCTTTCCGAAGGGGCTCTCTTGATCGTTGGCGCACAGGCTGGATTCATCGATGGTCCGCGTGTAATGGCGAATATGGCGGTCGACTCATGGTTTCCTCGAAGGTTTGCGGCACTGTCGGAACGGCTCACCATGCAGAACGGCGTGTTGGTGATGGGTGTGGCAGCCCTCGTCCTGCTGATCTATACGCACGGCTCCGTCTCAGCACTAGTCGTCATGTACTCCATCAATGTGTTTCTAACGTTCTCTCTTTCGCAGTTCGGCATGGCTCGATTTTTCGTAAAGAACCGCCATACGGAACTGAAATGGAAGCAGCACATCATCGTACATATCGTCGGACTGATTCTCTGCCTCACTATCCTTGTCATTACCGTATACGAAAAATTCGAAGAGGGTGGCTGGCTAACGCTGCTTATAACATCGGTCTTCATAGTGCTCTGCTACCTGATCCGCGGCCACTATGTAAAGGTCAGGGGCAGTGTGAAAAAGCTCGAACAGATAGTCGAAGATATACCTCCCAGCGCCCCGTATAACTCGCAGCCGGTTGACCCTAAAGAAATGACCGCGGTGCTCCTCGTCAGCGGTTTCAATGGTTTCGGCATTCACACGCTCCTCTCGATCGTCAGAAGCTTCCCAAATTTGTACAAAAACTATATCTTCGTGCAGGTCGCAGAGATTGACTCGGGCTCGTTCAAGGGTGTGCAGGAGGTTGAGGCTCTCAAAGAATCCGCAAGGCACGGCCTCGAAAAATATGTGAAGATCAGCCGCAAACACGGGTATCCGGCCGACTACCGGATGGATGTGGCAACGGATGTGGTGGAGGCTGCCACGCAGCTCTGCGAATCGATCGTGCGGGAGTTCCCAAAAGCCACGGTGTTTACCGGAAAACTGGTTTTTCGCTACGAGCGCTTCTTCAGTAGACTGCTGCACAATGAAACAGCTTTCGCCATCCAGCGTCGCCTGCAGTGGGATGGGATAACCACCGTCATCCTCCCCATCCGCGTAGACATGTAGCGCCAAGCTGCCTTCATTCGCATACCTTCGTTGCCTGCGTCGGCACGACTCCGACGTACTAATAGTACGCCTCCGTCGCTATCCTCCTGGTCGCCTCGGTCTGCTTCTGCATGCAGCTTGGCGCTATCTGCGTTAGGCTGTAAAACCTAATGTGAAGGCCGGGAGGACCTTTTCGGAGCGAACCGGATATCCGCGCTTGTCTTCTAGTTTTTGCTTGCAATCTCACGGAATCGATGATACACAGAGAAGCCGAGACCATCGTGTAGACTCGTCGACGGAATGTAGCGATACGTCCTAGTGAAGGAGAATCGAGGAGTGTCAATAACGAGAGAAGAACTTATCAGCATGTACACCAAGATGCTGACCATCCGCCGCTTTGAAGAGAGGGCTGTCCGGGAGTGGGCCAGTGGTGCCATTCCCGGGCTCATCCACTCCTACATCGGTCAGGAAGCAGTGGCAGTGGGCGTCTGTGCGCATCTGGGGGTGGATGACCGGATTGTCAGCAATCACAGGGGTCATGGTCACTGCATTGCCAAAGGTGCGGACCTCAAGCGCATGATGGCAGAGATTTATGGCAAAAAAACCGGATACTGTAAAGGTAAAGGCGGTTCCATGCATATCGCCGACTTCAGCATTGGAATGCTTGGCGCCAACGGGATAGTCTGTGCGGGCCTTCCTATTGCTGTGGGCGCAGCGCTGGCTGCCCAGCTGGAGAGCAAAGATAGAGTTACAGTCGTCTTTTTTGGTGACGGCGCCAGCAATGAGGGCGCGTTTCATGAATCGCTCAACCTGGCTTCGATATGGAAGCTCCCCATCATCTTCGCTTGTGAGAATAATCTTTACGGTGCGAACACGCTTATATGGGATGTCGTGCGCCTGTCAAGCGTCGCTGAAAGGGCGCGTGCGTACGCGATACCCGGAAGAGTCGTTGATGGGAACGACGTCGTCGAAGTATACGAGGCCGCTCAGGAGGCGGTGGTTGCTGCAAGATCGGGAGAAGGCCCACACTTCCTCGAATTCAGGACCTATCGCTGGCGCCATCACTTCGAGGGAGGTTACTTTCCTGACCTTCGCCCAAAGGATGAAGTTGAAGCGTGGAAAGAAAGATGCCCTATTAAGCGCTTCGAGCAGAAGCTCTTGACTAACGGGGTTCTGGATCGGGCCGGGCAGGAAGCGATAAATCTCCAGGTAATGTCCCGTGTGGAGGATGCGGTCGGGTTCGCCATTGAGAGCCCATTCCCGGATCCTGAGGATGCGCTGAAGGGCGTCTACTCGGAATAGAAGAAGATTAATGAACGGAGAGGTCGCGGGGTGAGGGAGATAACGTATCAGCAGGCAGTTCTGGAAGCACTGCGCGAAGAATTCAGGCGAGATGAAAAGACTTTGTATTTCGGCACCAATATCAACTACGAACTGAGACAGGAATTCGGCGAAGCCAGGGTACGCGGCACGCCCATAAGCGAATCGGGCTTTGTTGGTGCCGCAGTAGGGCTTGCAGGTTCGGGTTTCAGGCCGGTGGTTGATATCGGTATGGCCACCTTTGGCTTTGTCGCCATGGACCAGATGGTGAACCAGGCCGCAAAGATCACCTATATGTTCGGGGGACAGGCAAAATTCCCCATTGTTATTCGGATGACCGTCGGCACCGGACAGTTCATGGCAGCCCAACACTCCATCAGTCCTTATCCGATATACATGAATACTCCAGGGCTCAAAATTATCCTGCCCAGCACACCTCGCGACGTCAAGGGGCTACTCAAAACAGCCATAAGAGATAACAACCCCGTGATCTATTTTGAGCACAGGCTTCTGGGGGATATAACGGGCGAGGTTCCTGAGGAGGAATACACCATCCCTCTCGGTCTGGCAGAGGTGAAGAGGAAAGGTGCGGACGTAACCGTTGTCGCCCTCGCGCGGATGGTACACGTGGCTCTCGATGCGGCTGCCGAGATGGCAAAAGAGGACATCTCTCTGGAAGTAATCGACCCACGCACTCTCGTACCCCTGGACAGGGCTGCCATCAGGGCTTCGGTGGCAAAGACTGGCAGGCTGGTGGTAGTGGATGAGGCTTGCGCCACGTGCGGTGCTGCCGCCGAAATAATTTCGCTTGTGGTTGAAGATGAGGAGACCTATGCGCTTCTCAAGTCGCATCCCAAGCGGGTGTGCGGCCCCGATATACCCATACCTTTCAGCCCCCCTCTTGAGCAGTACGTTGCGCCGGATAGAGAGAAACTGATCCTGGCACTACGAGAGGTTATAAAGAAGTCACCTCAATAATCTGCTCATCCCGCGCGGAATCTGATCCGCGCATGTACATGATGTTTACGTGCGAAAGGCAGATCTTGACATCTAAACTTTCTACTGCGGAGGGATAGACCGGTGAAAAATCAGGCCGGAGCATCAGCTGCGTCAGATGGTGCAGCGGCCCGCGTTGGCAGGTATCGCTACGTGGTGGTCGCGATGGTCTGGATAGCATTCCTCTTCTGGGCCTTCGATCGGACAGGCCTTTCCCTCTTGCTTGCTGACCGGGGGTTTGTCAAAGACATGGGTCTGGAGGGAAGCCCGGGAAAGCAGGGGCTGCTGATGACGTTCCTTCTCCTGCCCTACGCCCTCTCGAACATCTTCTTCGGACCCGCTGCCGATCGCTGGGGCCCGAGAAAAGTCCTGACCGTGATGGCAGGCCTCTGGACAGTTGCAGCGATCTGGATGGGAGCCGTGAGTTCCTACTCGATGATGCTGGTTGGACGGGTGACGCGCGGTATTGCCGAGGGGCCCTTGCTCCCGCTCACAAACCGTTACATTCGGTACTGGTTCCCGCCTTCGGAGCGGGGAGGCGCCAACGCCATCTGGACAAGCGGGCAGCGCGTAGGTATGACGGTTGCCGTGCCTCTACTCTCCCTCACTCTCGGCTTGTGGGGTTGGCGCTCGGTCTTTTTCCTGCAGGCAGCTCTGATTCTCATCCTAGTCATACCAAGTGTCTGGTTTCTGACCGGCGACGCGCCGGAAAAGATGGCGAGACTCGGGATAAGGGAGAGAAACTACATAACCGAGAGCCGGGACTCTGAGAAGGGTAAGAGTGCGGGGGCGAAAGACCAGCTTTCGCGCCTCCTTCGCAACTACCGCTTCTGGCTGATGGTGGTCTATCATTTCGCGGTGCTGGCCACCTTGTCCGGGCTCACCACCTGGCTTCCCAAATACCTGCGAGATGAGAGAGGTTTCGACGTGCGGGGCATGGTGCTTTTCGCCTCCCTTCCGTACCTTGGCTCTTTCCTTTCTTCCCTTGTATTCGGGTTCCTCTCGGACCGCATCGGTCGTCGGGCTGTTCTTTGCGCGATGAGCCTGTCAGGAGCAGCCCTTTGTATCGGGCTCGCGGCACTGGTTCGCGGACCCGTGGCGAGCGGCTCGCTGATGGTGCTGGGGATGACCCTGTGGGGAATGGGCACACCCGTCTACTACGCCATCATGCAGCACATCATCCCTGGCCCCATCATGGCCACAGGGATCGGTATCGACAACGGGCTGGCCAACTTTGGATCGGCCATGGCGCCTGCGGCGATTGGTTTCTTGATCGCTGCTACCGGTTCTTACGCGGCCGGGCTGCTCTTCATATCAGCGCTGGGATTGATAGGTGCTGTGGGTGCAACAGTGCTGGCCGCACAGAGGTATTAGCCAAACATATTTGCAATTCGCCGGACTAAATTCCAAATCTCAATTTCCAAATCTCAAACAATTTCCGGGTACCCGCTTGCGGGTGATTCAAATTCACAAAATCTAGAGAGACGCCTTACGCCGGGCGCTACCGTTCCTCAATATTTGACATTTGGTAAATTTGGGATTGTTTGGAGCTTGGAGCTTGGAATTTGGGACTTCTGGTACAGGTCGTAGCGTGGTATCAGTGCCCTTGCGTGCCCTCCACGAGCCGGCTGCGGACAAAACCTATGTGCTGGCGGAGGACGTAGAACTGGTCGCCAAAGGAAGCCGGTATTTTCATTTTGTTGACTTCCTCGTCGATCTGATCGAGCCGCGAGAGCAATGCTTCCCGCTTCTCTGACCCGGAGGCCGCGACCAGTTGCTGCTCGAGTACCAGCAGCAGGCGGTACCACCGGTAGATGCGTGACCTGACGCGCCACCGATAGACACCGGGGATGATGCGGACCACCGGGATCAAGAGCACTACCATCGGCACAAATGCCACGAGGATACGGTTCACCAGGCTTGCCAGCCAGAAGGGAAGAGAACGATAGATAAAACTCTTGCCCGATTTGTAGAAGCGGGTGGCATCGCTGCTTATGCGGAATTCATGCTCCAGCGGGGCGGGAAACTCGCCCTGGCGCTTTAGCAGGCTAGCTTTTCCGTGTACTTCAGTCGCCGCCTCAAGCAAAAGATCGGAGAGCGCGGGATGGAGATCGGGCCGTGCAATCAGTTCAACCGTTGGGGCGATCAGCCAGACATCGTGCGCGGGGATGTTCTTGCCGAAATCGATAGACCCCTCCGGTAGTTCCAGCTTGTTCAAATAGACGATCTTTCGTGCGTAAGCGTCGGCCTGGATGAAATTGTACATGTGGATTCCCGGCGTGCGCAGGAGCTTAAGCATGACCTGGGGAGATGCGGAATCGCCCATCATGAATGCGGCCCCAACCGTACCCTCGACCAGGGCTTTTGCCGCGTCATCTGCATCCATATCTACCAGCGCGGTTGCGCCGCCGGGTTCTATGCCGTTGGCCTTGAGCAGGGCCAATGCCAGGGTTCGTGTTCCGCTGCCCTCGGGACCGATAGCAAGCTTCTTGCCGGAGAGCTCGGAAAGCAGCTCTACCGGCTTAGCGCTGGAATAAAAGATCACGAGCGGTTCATAGTTGATGCTCCCCAGTGAGACCAGTTTATCGATATGCAGCCCACCGGCCACGCCGCCCTGAACGAAGCCGACGTCGACATGGAACGAGGGGTCCAGGAGCCTCTTGAGATTCTCCAGCGAGCCTTGGGAAGGAAGGATCTTCAACTTCACCCCGTTGTGTGCCAGGATGGTGGCGTATCTCTGGGCA
>DATFYE010000016.1:0-25924 GCA_035315185.1 Syntrophorhabdales bacterium
GGGGCAGTCGTCCTGAGCCTGGCGAACCAGCTCATCGTGACCTTCATAGGGGCTGAGATTTCACGCATCCTTTACGGGTTGCTTCTCGTTGTTGTTATCATCTTCATGCCCGATGGAGTTATACAGTACGCGAGAGGAGCACTTGTACGTGAGAAACGATAGACAGGGTTTTGCTTATGCTTGAGGGTATTCGGATCAGCAGGAGATTCGGTGGATTGAGCGCCCTTACGGACCTGGACTTCTTCGTGGGTGAGGGGCAGATCGTGGGCCTGATCGGTCCGAACGGATCCGGCAAGACCACGCTCTTTAACGTGATAACCGGTTTTTATCCTGCTGACTCCGGAAAGATCATCTATAAAGGAAGAGAGATTACCCGCAGCAAACCCTACGAGATTGCCCGCCTCGGTATTGCCCGCACCTTTCAGATTGTCCGCCCCCTTCTCGGGCTCACTGTTCTCGACAACGTGACTACAGCCGTTCTCTATGGCAGGGAGCATATAGGCAGCATGACGAAGGGAAGGGGAAGGGCGCTGGAGCTCCTGAAGTTTGTGAGGCTGGATGAAAAAAAGGATGTTTCAACCCAGCGTCTGGTTGCGGCCGAGAGGAAACGTCTCGAGCTTGCCCGGGCACTCGCGCTCAAACCGGAGTTTCTCTTACTCGATGAAGTCTTCTCCGGGCTCAACGATACCGAGATTCATGATGCCATAAAACTCATCTTCAGGATCAGGGATGAGCTGGGCATCACTATTTTTCTGATAGAACACGTGATGAAAGCGGTGATGGGAACGTGCGAAAGGATCTTCGTCATTCACTATGGCGTAAAGCTGGCTGAAGGGAAGCCCGAGGAGGTGTCGAGGGACGCCGCCGTTATCGAAGCATATCTCGGGAAGAAAAAGACATGTTGAGAATCGAGAAACTGAATGTAGGTTATGCAGGGGTCGATGTATTGAGGAACGTCTCTCTGACGGTGAACGATGGAGAGATCGTCTCTGTCGTGGGGGCGAACGGGGGTGGCAAGACAACGCTTCTCAAGACGATTTCGGGACTGATGCAGCCATCGGCCGGGAGTATCGAATTCATGGGAGAGCGGATTGATCAGCTTCCGCCCCATGAGATTTGTAAGAAAGGGCTTATCCAGGTGCCTGAGGGCAGACAGCTCTTTCCCAAGATGAAGGTGATCAACAACCTGGAAATGGGCGCTTATCTCGCAGAGGCACGGAAGCGCACGCCTCAATCGCTGGAGAGGGTGTACAGTCTCTTTCCTCTTTTTCAACAAAGAAAGCATCAGAAGGCGGGCTTGCTGAGCGGCGGTGAACAGCAGATGCTGGCTATTGCTCGGGCCTTGATGTCAGTGCCGAAACTGCTGATGCTCGACGAGCCTTCTGAAGGTCTTTCTCCTCTCTTCACGGCAAATGTCTTCGATACCTTGAAGGTTTTGGGAGATCAGGGACTCACCATTCTGCTGGTATCACAAGAAGTGGAGCTTTCTCTTGCCTTGAGCAACAGAGCATACGTGCTTGAAAACGGGCAGATCACGCTGGAAGGGAAGAGTTGCGAACTGCTTTGCGATGACAAGGTGAGAGAATCATACTTAGGGATGTAATACCGACTTGCCTTCAAGTGTATACCTTCCTGGTGCCCGGCTTGCCCGTGGGAATCTACGGGTCTCCGGCACACAGGGCGGCGCCATACGCGCTCAACATGTCCGGCATCTGGTGGGTTAGGACAGGTTTGTTGAGGCGCTGCGCGAGAAGCCTCGTGAGGCATGGGTTCTTCGCGCAGCCCCCCGCAAAGACAACGTCGTCTCGTATGCCGACCCGTTTTGCCAATGAGGTTACCCTGGTCACAATCGAGCGGTGCAACGCCGTTGCGATGATCTCCCTCCTGATGCCCTTTGTGATGAGGCTGATCACCTCCGACTCCGCGAATACCGCGCAGAGGCTGTTCACTGCAATCTGCTCTCCGTCCTCGCAGTGAAGACCAAAGGTGTCAATGCTGTAACCGAGCGCGTGGGCCATCATTTCGAGGAACCGCCCTGTACCCGCCGCGCACCGGTCGTTCATCTCGAAGTTGGTGACGGTCCCGCCGGGCGCGAGCTGGACCACCTTGGTATCCTGGCCGCCAATGTCGATGACAGTGCCGCACGAGGGAAAGAAGTGCCGGGCACCTTTTGCGACCGCCCGGATCTCAGTAATTGTGGAGATACCTTTGTCCTCTTCGAGTAAGTGTCTCCCGTAGCCTGTGGCGAGGATGCGGTCCGCACGCATCTCCTCCATTAACGCCCGGCAGGTGGGCAACGGGTCATAGCCGGTTTCCCTTCGTACAAGGACGGGCGGCTCCCCGTTCTCCAGTAACGCATATTTGATATACCTGGAGCCGATATCGATTCCCGCCAGGGTCACGCGCGAGCGCCCTCCTTGAGGATCTCCAGGAAAGCCTCCACCCTTGTTTTGAGCTGACCCATATCCTCCATGCTGTAATCCGTCTCAATTTTCAGGAAGGGCAGTCCCATCGCCTCGACTGCGCCCTTCGCCTTGTATGCTTCGTACAGGTAAGGCGTGCAAAATTGAAGCGCATAGTGGATCACGCCCTGGGCCTGAAGAGTGCTGGACATCGTCTCGATGTCGGTCATTCTCTCGTCGTTCGGCGTAAAGCAGGCGCAGTTTACGGTCATCGAACGATCCGCCATCTTCTCAACAGCATCCCCAATAGACGAGAATTCAGGCAGCAGGTCCTTGAAGTTTCTTTCTCCCACGCAGGCCTCCTCGCCGACAACGATACCGCCACTGCTCTCCACAATGTAGTGGAGCTTCCAGTTTGGTATGGCCATCGGAGAGCCGGATATAAGGACCCTTGGTGTGCCCTTCGCGGCAACTCCGGTACCTGATTTGACCCGCTCGTCCAGCTCGTCGCAGAGCTCGTTGAGCTTGGCGGTGAAGCGGATGGGGTCATCGTAGAAGGAGATCTGATTGATGAGGAGGGCATCGAGTCCGGAGATGGGCGCGGGATCGTGGGAGCGCAGCTCGGAAAGTCTCTGGAGCGCCTTTCTTTTCTCGTTGACAACCGTGGCTGCTTTTTTGAGGCCGTCCACGGTAAGTTGCTTGCCCGTTACCTCCGAGAGCTTATCGGCGAGACGCTTCACCTCGTTTCTCCAGAGGGCTCTCCCATCATCACCCTTCTTGTTGGGAAGCTCCATTACGTACACCTTGCCGGTAATCTGATGGAACATCTCGTAGGCTTTCTTCTTCCCATCACACGTAGTCTCGCCAACAATGAGGTCCGCCGACTCCACGTACGGACAGAGGCCTGCCAGCTTGAAGCCCATGAAGCCCTTGATCAGTGCACACGTGTTCCGCGGTATATACTTTTCAGCCTCCTCGGCACCCACGTCCGCGCCGGCACAGAGACCGATCGCGACGCCGTCGAGAGCCAGGATCAGTTCCTCCGGTACGTAGATGCAGAACGTTCCGATAATATGCTTCCCATCTATTTTTGCTTTCAACAGCTCGACGATCCGCTGCCCGTGCACCTCCGAGATGACAAAGTCAAAATACTGCATCCTTTTGGGCCGATTTTTCTGTGAGAGATAGATATTCTGGTACGCGTCCGAAAGAACCGCGAGCAATCCTTCATGCGCCTCAAGGTTGAGTCCCAGCGAGCCCCACATATCTCTGTAGCCTTCTGCCATGGCATCCTCCTAAGCGTTGTTTCGATCGGGTCGGGAGAGTCGAAGGTAACTATACATCGGTTATTAGAATATGTCTAATAGCTAAATTCTATTAATAGATCAAGATTCATAGCTGGACGTCTTGCTTCTTGCAGGCAGGATTACTGGCCCAGCTCACAGCTGGTCAAAAGCATTTCAGAAAAAACAGAGGGCTCCCTTCAGGAAAGCCCTCTGTTATTCTTGCGGTTGGTCGCAAACCGTATTGAGAAAACCCTAATCCTCACCTCTTCAGCACGCCGATGAGATCCGACGCATTCCGCGTCACGACGGGACTCTGCTCGTTGCCCGTAGGCCTCCGCGCCATGCGCGGTACCTGCTCCTTCAGATAGTGATCCATCTCGCCCATGGTTATTTGGTAAGAACTGTGAGAGGTGAATCAGCTTTCCTTCTCCAAACACTCCAAGACTAAATCGGTGAGAAATCGGCTACTATTCCTTTACCAATAGAACATTTACTGCCTTTACTAGAATTCTAACCTTATCACCCTTCTTAATACCCAAATCTTTTAGTGATTCCATTGTCATAACCGATTCCCTAGCATCACCCGACACAATCTTTAACTTAACCTCGCACATTACTGCACCTTCTTTTATATTCGTCACTTCTCCCATCAATTGATTTCTTGCGCCGTACTTCATGGTATACCTCCTCCCGCTTTGTTATTACGATATGTGTGAACTACCTTCCTCCTCCCCTAATCACCTCCACCGCACCACCAATCGTTCCCTTCACCTGTGCTTTAAATTGATAAGACATTGCTTTTTCACGGTATAAGTATTAGCAGAACGGACGTGAGTGCAAAGGAACTACTAACAGTCAGTGGCCATCGGATATTGGTTGCCAACCGGTAATCTTTACGGCGGTATCAGTATTATTTGCTAAGGATAGTTTAGGATAGTTTTTTTGGTTGACTCATTCCTGTTTCTTATGATACTAATAGCCAACTACCACATGGAGGTTTCAAAGCCGTGAGTTTGTACCGGAACAAGATGTCAATTTGATCGATGGCGCGCAAGCCCGGGCGGCTTGCGATGAGCGCCTCCCCCGTTTCCCCTCGACGTCTCTAAGCCCTGTGCCACCGGTCCGAGTCGAGGGCCGGGAGGCTGGGCAAACACATCAGAAAATTGACAACGCAAAAGGTCCGCACAGGCCGTCATTACGGTCTTTCCGGCCGGCCCCGTGGATTCTCGGAAAAGAGGGCCGCCATCATCCATGTGCGATAAGGAGCACGGGAACAGGGAAGTGATGATGCAAACCTTCTGAAGGCGCTTGACAGCACGCAGCATGTGGGGATCGTTGCCCTGCGTGTTCTGCGAGCCGGTGAAGGTCAAAGCAGTCCGATGAAGCGTTAAAGAACAGGGAAGGGATCAAGATGATGGATCAGAAAAGGGAGCCCTCCGTCGACAGGCGGGCTGATTCAAGAGGACCAATGCGTGAAGCGCTACAGGCGGTCTCCAGTGCATGCATCGCGTGTGATCTCGTCACGAGAATATCGGGGAAGTGAAAATAGTGGCGAACTTCGAGGATTAAAAGGAGGCAATGATGGTAACCAAGAGAGTGAAGTATTCATGCCGTACTCTGATCATCGCAACACTTCTTGCCGTGACAATCTGCTTCATCACCTCACCGGCGGTCAGGGCGACGGAATCGGATCAAAAGGCTAAGGCGACAGCGGAGGCAGTTCAGTTCGGCCCCGCGATCTCCACTGAAGAGGTCCAGCAAATAATAGCCGGCAAGAGAGCGCCTCTTCTCGACGTGCGCTCTGAAAAGGAGTATGCCATCGCACATATTCCCGGGAGTATCAATATATACGAAGGGGAGATCGACACCATTAGCGGGCGTTTTCCCGACAAAAAGGGCGAGTTAGTCCTTTACTGTAACGGCCCATATTGTCATAAAGTCAAACGGGTCGGCGAACAGTTAATCAAGAGAGGCTATACAAATTTCAAGCGCTACCAGGCCGGCCTCCCCGTCTGGAGGGCTTTCGGCAATACCGTGCAAACCGATATGCTCGGTTTCCGATATATCTTTTCAGGCGACAAAACGGCGGTCTTTGTCGACGCCCGTTCCAGCGAGGAGTTCAAGGCGGGAACCGTTCCCGGAGCGGTCAACGTCCAGGCTGGCGAGACTGAAAAGGCGAATACGGATGGGCGCCTCCCTTACACCGATAAGGGGACTCGCATCATTGTGTTTGCCGACAGACCCGAAAGGGCCCGCATAGTCGCGGAAGAGATCGCTCACACTGCGTTCTGGAACAGCAGCTATTTTGGCGGCACCTTTGATGAGTTGAAACAGGCCCGGCTCTGGTAGAGCCAAAACGGCATCGTAAGGACTGACATTACCGTGTGCTCGAAGGTGGCTGATCGACCTCAAGGAGGGCAGATGAAGTTCAATGTGTCCGGCGAGAGACCCCTGATCGACGATGAGTTCGTGGGAGAGCCCGCTAAACGCGCCTTGCAGTACATTCAATCCAAAAGGCAGCAGGGCTTGCCGGTTGTCGGTGTCTACTGCGGCTACGCGCCCCTGGAGATCATCAAGGCCATGGGGGCAACCATTGCAGTGCTCTGCGCTTTCTCGAATAAAACGATCAGGAGCGCCGAAGCCTCCCTGCCCGCGAATCTCTGTCCTTTGATCAAGTCGAGCTACGGCTTTATCATCACGGACACGTGCCCCTTTTACGGGCTTTCTGACGTAGTGGTGGCGGAGACAACCTGTGACGGGAAGAAGAAAATGTACGAGCTCATCAGAGACATGAAGCCGATCCACGTCATGGACCTGCCGCACGTGCCGGACGAGAAGGAGGCGGAGCATAACTGGGCCGTCATGATACGAAAGCTGCAAGGCTTTCTTGAAAAGCATCTGGAACGCAAGGCGACCGATGAGCAGATAGAAGAGGCGATCAGGGACACGAACCGCAAGAACAGGAAGATGAACGCTATTTTCGACTTCATGGCGCGCAGGCCACCCGTAATGAGCTGGCAGGAACTTTACGACCTGACCTTTCTGGCTCAGCCTGCCACAGCCCGAGATATGGACACCCTGCTTGATGCGAGTCTCGCCACGCTGGGACGCAGGGTAGAAAGGGGTCTCTTTTACGGCTCACCCGATGCGCCCCGCGTTCTCATCACGGGGTGCCCCGTGGCCGGTGATGCGACCAAGGTTTTCAGGATCATCGAAGAAGCCGGGGGCGTGATCGTAGCGATCGATTCCTGTACAGGCATGAAGGCATACATGGACGAGATCGAAGAAAATTGCGCTGATCCCGTGGCTGCTTTGGCTCGTCGCTACCTGAGGATTGCCTGTGCCTGCATGACGCCCAACATGAGGCGGCTGACCGACCTAGACCGGTATATCGAACGGTTCACGCCCGATGTTGTCGTCGATATCGTGCTACATGCCTGCCATGGCTACAACGTGGAGTCCCACAAAGTCATGAAGCACGTGAAGGAGAAGAAGATCCCCTTTCTGCATATCGAGACCGATTATTCCATGACCGACTCTAGCCAGATTCGTACCAGGATTGAAGCGCTCCTCGAGACGGTACGTTAGGAACGCCACGCGGTGGAAGGATCGACGGACTCAATGAGGATATGAACGTGAACGAATGGTCGTTAATGAAATACGTGAGAGGGGGAGGATGCGCATCAAAAATAGGTCCCGGTGATCTGTCAGGCATATTGTGCGACATGAAGGCGCCACGGGATGAGAACGTGCTGGCCGGCTTTGATGATTTTGAGGACGCAGGGGTGTACCGGCTCACAGAGGAGCTTGCCATAGTGCAGACCGTCGATTTTCTCACCCCCGTGGTAAACGACCCGTACCTGTTCGGGCAGATCGCGGCGACGAATGCCTTGAGCGACATCTATGCCATGGGGGCGATTCCCAAGACCGCGTTGAATATAGTCGGGTTCTCGCCGAAGCATTACGACATGGCAGTCTTGAAGGAGATTATCAAGGGCGGTATAGCGAAGATGAAGGAGGCGGGCGTGAGCCTTATCGGCGGCCACAGCGTCGACGACGTGGAGATAAAATATGGCCTGTCAGTAACCGGTATTGTTCATCCCGGGAAAATCATCCGAAACAGAGGTGCCCGGGCAGGTGATCTGCTCGTCCTCACAAAGCCTCTCGGTACCGGCGTTATCGTCACGGCTGCGAAAGAAGGGTCGGCAGACGAGGATGCGGTGGCGAAAGCGGTTGAGGTCATGATAGGGCTGAATGACAAGGCCTCCCGCATAATGAGACAGGTCGACGCTCACGCAGCCACCGATGTAACGGGCTTCGGCCTCATTGGCCACCTTTCCGAAATGATCGGGGACGCCCTCGGGGTCGAGCTGTTTCTCGACGAGATCCCCTTGATCCCCGATGCCGTATGGTTGGATTCCTCGGGCGTCACTTCCGGCGGGCTTCGCCGGAACACGGAATTTTACGGGCCTCGTCTGGACTGCTCGGGGCAGGACGTGCGCGTGGATCTCCTCTTCGATCCGCAGACGTCAGGGGGTCTGCTCTTCGCTATCGACGCGCATAGTCGGCCTTTAATGAAAAGCCTGGCAAAAGATGAGGACCAGAAGATGACCGTGATAGGGCGGTTCACGGACATACCGGGAGGCAGGATACGCGTGACATAGCATTCTCCTCTCAGCCGAGGCGAATTGACTGAATCAACGAATGCTTGTTGCCGTTTGCAACGTTGCACCGGTGGACGTGTAAGTACGCTCAGTCAGTTTGATCTTGAAGGAGATTGCGGATACTTATTCCTTCGGCACTTGATCAACAAGCCATGCTCTTCGAGTGCAATGTGTGCGGTCTCTGCACAGGGTCTGCCCGATCAGGTTTAACAATGCATCGATAGTGATGCTGTATTAGACAAGACAGGCAGCGGGCTGTTACGGCTCATCGCTCAAACCCACGCGGGTTATGGTCGGGTTCTCGCCGCAGAGCGGACAAGCCCTGTTCTTTCCGAGGTTGAGCACGCGAAAATCCGCGTGAAGGGCATCGTAGACGAACAGACGGCTCTTCAGAGAATTTCCCACGCCGAGTATGAGCTTAAGCACCTCCGTGGCCTGGACCAGGCCGATCTGTCCGGGCACAACACCCAGGACGCCGACCTCACTTCAGGTAGGGACCAGCCCATCCGTTGGAGGAACGGGCCATATACAACGCAGGCAGGGTCCGCCGCCAGCCGGATGAAACAGGCTCGCCTGACCCTGGAATCGCGTGGCTCCCCCGTAGACATAGGGTTTTCCCGCGAAGAAACAGGCATCATTCATCAGATATTTCGTGGCGAAATTGTCTGAGCCGTCAAGGACGATGTCAAAGCCCGCAAGGATATCGAACACATTACCAGGGGAGATCCGTTTGCTGAAACCGATAAGGTTGACCTCAGGATTGGCCCTGCGGAGAGCCTCCAGGGCTGAATCGACTTTGTGCTTCCCTACATTACCATAGGCATGGATGATTTGCCGGTTGAGGTTCGACATTGTCACCCTGTCGTAGTCTGCGATTCCCAGGGTGCCCACGCCCGCGGCAGCTAGATAGAGCCCTGACGCACTACCTAGGCCGCCTGCGCCCACGAGGAGCACCCGGGCATTCAAGAGCTTCTTCTGGCCTTCGACGCCGACCTCTTTGAGGATGATCTGGCGGCTGTAATGATTGAGCTGTTCCCTGGTCAAGAGGCTATCGCTCTCTATTTCGTATCCCGCTTCCACCCAGGCCTTGAAACCGCCGGAAAGCGCCCGGACGTCTTTGTAGCCCATCTCTTTGAGAGTGAGCGCGGTGAAGAGAGAGCGAAAGCCTTCACCGCAGTAGAGCAGTACCGGCACCTCTTTATCAGGGAGGAGGTGATGGGCATGCATCTCTACTTCGTCTCCCCTGATGAAAACCGAGCCCTTGATGTAACCGGCAGCGACCTGTTCCGGTTCCCGTATATCGAGAAACACGATAGGGCCATTGTCCGCGAGAAGACGATGTGCCTCATCAACCGACACTTCCTCGACTTCAGCCCTGGCCTCTTCAAGCAACTCCCGGGGCGATTTATCTTCCATGTGACATGCCTCCACGTGTAAAACGCACGTTAGCCTCCGGCGATTAACCCCTTAGAGAATGATGTATCATGGTGCGGGCGTTTAACATCCGCTCTTTACTTTCTTACGGCTCACTGTTTACTGCTCACAATTTACCGTCTTATACCAACTTGCCTTCAAGTGTATACCTTCGTTGTCGCTGCGTCGCTCTCCTCGACGTACTGCTCAGTACGCCTGCGTCAGCTCCTCGCTGCCGCCTCGGTCTCCATCTTGAATGCAAATTGGTATTATATGTGGTACATGCTCGATACATGGTCCGTTTTATCCTTCTGCATTTTTGCAAGATCCGCCAGAGTGAAACCGGAAAGCAGTTCATCCAGCTTATTGCTCAACAGAGTCCATATGTCGCGCGCGCAGCGCATTTCTCTCTCTTTGCACAGGCTGCCTGGTCCGTAACACAGTCGACTAGGGTGCAGGACCCCTCCAGGACTGTGATGATCTCCTTGAGCCTGATCTTCTCCGGTGGCCGGCTGAGAAGATAGCCTCCCTTTCTTCCGCGCACTGTGTTCAGCAAGCCTGCCCTGTGCAACGTTGAGAATATCTGTTCCAGATATTTGCCTGATATGTCCTGTCTTCTCGCGACATCGGCAAGAAAAACAGGAAGACCATTGCGCGCATGCATGGCGATATCCATCAGCGCTCGCAGACCGTACCTGCCCTTGGTTGAAATCTTCATGGAGTCACGAACGTCTCAAATGATGTCATCCGATGCTGTTGCTCTCTCGACTTCCTTGAAATAGCCCTCAAAGAGTGGCGATGAAAGGTAGCGCTCTCCGGTGTCAGGAAGTAAGACTACGATAGTTTTCCCTTCACTCGCGGGCTCTCTGGCAATGCGCGCAGCGACCGCTACAGCCGCGCCGCAGGAAATGCCTGAGAGGATTCCTTCCTCTTTCGCAAGCCTCCGTGCCATTTCGATAGCGTCGTCGTCGGAGACTGTTTCGATCCGGTCTACGAGGCTGAGGTCAAGTACCTTGGGCACAAAGCCGGCACCAATGCCCTGAATCTTATGAGGGTTCGGCCTGAGTTCCTCTCCCTTGCGCGTCTGGGTGAGCACTGGCGAGTTTGCCGGTTCCACGGCAACGGAGGTTATGGGGCTCTGCCTTTTCAGCTTGAAGTATCTACTCACGCCCGTGATCGTGCCTCCCGTGCCCACCCCGGCTACGAAGATGTCCACTTTACCATCGGTGTCGTTCCAGATCTCGGGAGCCGTGGTGCTCTCGTGAATCGCGGGGTTGGCCGGGTTCTCAAACTGTTGCGGCAGAAAATAGCGATTCGGATTGCTTTCGGCTATCTCCGTGGCTTTTGCAACAGCGCCTTTCATGCCCTTTTCCTTGTGAGTAAGAATGATATTAGCGCCGAACGCCTTCAAGACTTTCCGTCGTTCGATACTCATGCTTTCAGGCATGGTAAGGATTAACCTGTATCCCCGCGCTGCCGCCACATAGGCGAGGGCGATCCCGGTGTTACCCGATGTGGGCTCGATAATCTCTATCCCCGGTTTTAACCTGCCCGACTTCTCAGCCTCCCAGACCATGGCTGCGCCGATACGGCACTTTACCGAGTAGGCCGGATTTCTGCCCTCAATCTTTCCGAGGACGATGGCTTTGTTCGTGCCAATCACACGATTGAGCCGGACGAGGGGTGTCCTGCCTATGGAGAAGGTGTTGTCCTGGTAAATGTTGCTCATATACTATCCTCCTGATTCGGGCCCTCGAGCCACCCTTCTATCGTATTTCCATTAACTCTAGAGACTCACTATAGATTATGTTGACTCAAAGTGTCAAACAGCTATGCATGTAGTTTAGGGTGTTCGCTTCGACTCTTGAGGTTAAGCGCTAGAAGTGGCGACCGGGATGCTCGTGGCCCGGACTCCGCTCCCAAGCGCTGCTCTCCCAGTTGTCGGATAAGCTCTCGTCACTGACCCACGGCGGAGCGTCGAGACAAAAATAGCTAGCCAATGAAAGAATGTAAGGTTCATACATGCGCCTCAGTTCCGAAAGGCGGTCCTGTGCGCTGCGGGCCGCCTGGAGCTTGAGTCCGCTCGCCGTGAGCACGCGAGTCAGTTTTGCCATATCGGCTGCAGACAGGCGATCTGTTTGCGGCACAGCCGGGGAAATGCCGAAGACTATGGCGAGGTCGACAACCGCGTGGCGTGCAACTGCGAAGGTCATCCACGCTTGACGCTGCAACGCTCCTTCAACCATGCTGGATACCAGCGCAGTCGTATCGAGGACAGTCGTCAGGGCCCCCAGCCACGACTGATTCTCGTGGTGGGATCGGAAATAGGCGAGAAAAGGATAGGAGAGATGGCTTTCGAGCAACTCGGCCGACCACTCTTCCCATTCAGCCAGAAGCCGTTGAAGTTCCTCTGTGCTGCCCCCAACCACGTTCCGCCGTATCATTTCTGAGGCAGTGGAAGGCGACCCCGCCCGTTCATCGAGCATCGAAATGTTTGTTTCACGGCGCGAGAACGATTGGTTAAGCGCCGGGAGATAACCGATGATGAGGGCCAGGAAACCCAGCCCCATGCCGGCCTCCAGCACAGTAAGAGCCCTAGCCGCGGTAGTGCGAGGGTAAACGTCTCCAAGGCCAAGGGTAAAGAAATTAGTGCCGCTGAGATACAGGTCCGTCGCAAGACCCGGAGTTCCTTCAGACAAATGCAGGGCTGAACCTGCCGCATACTGGAGGAGCCCGAAACCGAAAATAAGGCCGCCCGCCCAGATGATCAGAAGGAGAAGAAGGGATATCGGCCCGTAGAAACTGAGCAGGTTCTCTGTCCGGGTTTCAGAGGTGATTGCATAGAGCAGTTTCGAGAAGGGCAGCCAGGTGTACCGGTAGAAAAGGCGTGTCAACCGGAACCGCCTCGTCACCCTGCGCGGCAGAATGATCGTTTCGAACGCGTCCCAGAGTATAATAACGATGATAACAATCCCGGCCAGGCCGGCTAAAACTCTCATTTCCATCTCCCTGAAGAAACCGCGCGACTGAGATAGCGCCGCGTTCCAGATGGTACGTCCAAGGACCCTGTGAACAAAATGTACGGAGATCAATGACTGTTGTCAAGTTCGGGCGCTGGGGATGCGTCCGGGGATAAGAATCAATGACACATATACTTGTCCGGTTTTCCCAACTTTCTTGTTTGCTACTCGCAGCGAACTGTGTCATAAGTATAGTTGGGTCACCCATGCAGAATGAAGGCTAACGGGTACCCGGCAGAGCAACCAGATGCCCTGCTAAGCAATCTCTGACCGGATGCTGTGAGAGGAGGAAGTATGAAAAGCCTGATAGCAAAATGCTTATGTGTTGTCTGTTTTCTGGCTATTGTTCTGTTCGCTTCGGGTGTGAGGGCTCAAGGTCCGTACGAAGAGGGGTCAGGGCAGGAGCAGGGGCAAGCGCCTCCCAGAGAGGGGCCAGTTCAGCAGCAGGAGCAAGCACCTCTCAAAGAGGAGAAATCAATGGCGAAAGAGTTTGGAAAAGTCTTCTGCGCAGAAAGCTCGTCTGCGCAAAAGTACATGATAGTGAATAACGTTAATTGCACCGACGTATGCGACAACCTTTATCGGGAGTATCCATGCGATCTGCAGCAACGCTTGCGTGATGGGTGGAAAGTTACCTCAGTCTCAGTATCCACGATCACGGTAGATAGAGATCCTTGTGAATGCGGGTTAACCGGTACCGAGAGCGTGCTTGAGCGGAACAAGTAGAGTGGAAGCGAGGAAGGCGCAGTAGAACGTATCTGGCGGTTCCGCATCATCGCTTCATCCCTTCTTCGCATCATCGCGTTAGGCGTACGCCCCTGCCACTTCAAACATGGCACGCACGTTCTCCGGCTTTGCATCATCGAGACTCGTTGCTGTGTCGAGTATGAAGCCGCCATCCCGGCCAACCGTCTCCATCAGTCTTCTGCAGTAATGTTTCACATCGTCTGGCGCGCCGGTGGCGAGAATTGACCCCGGCACGTTACCTCTTATGCAGACCCTGTCACCGAGAACTTTCTTGGCTTGCACAAGGTCGGTAGCTTCAAAGGTGTACATCGCCTTGCCGGCGGGTATATCCTTGATAATGTCCAGCCGGGATGTGTAATCGCCCTCGATGAAGGGGCACGGGGTCAGATGTCTGTCTATAAGTGTTACCATGAGTTCTTGCAGGGTGGGCCAGTAGAACCTGATGAACTGTTCTCGCGACATAAAGCCGTCAGCGCCTTTGTGGAGAGGAATGAAGACGCGTGGATTTCCCGTAGCCAGCGCACCCGCAACAGCCCTTTCGATCATGAAAGGAAGGAATGTTTCGCACGCTTTGAGCACCATCTTCGGTCGCCTGTACATATCGAGCATGATGCCCTTTGTGCCCCTGAAGAAATCACCGATGGTATCGAATGGAGCCTGAACGGTAGCTCCCATCTCTATAGGGAACCCCAGCTCTTTTGCTCTCTGAACAAATTTCGGGCTGTAAGCTGAAACCTTCTTGGATTCCTCGCCGGCCTTTTTTAAAGTGTCGAGGGCTTTAACCACCTCGGAAAGTTCGTAGGGGAGCGTATCAGCCACAAGACTGCTATAGCTGAGCATGCCGTGGAGGGGCGTGAGCTTCTCGAAACCCTTGAGCGCACCGAATATTCTGGGCCAGTAGCGTCTTACGATAAAATCCGATGGGTCAGACAAGAGTGCAGGATACTCTTCTGCCTTAACGTATTCATCTTCCACGAACTGAAAAGAAAGGTTGGGCGCCAAATTACGGCCGGGCCATTTGACCTGATTGGAATCGAGCACGTCGAGCAGCGGGCCGAGAAGCCGGGCGGGGTAAGGATTTTGTACCATGTCCGACGGAAAGTCTGCGATCGTCTTCCACTGGGAATCCCACAGTTTGTCCGGGTCGTACATGAACTCCTGCATGGTGATGCCGGCATATCGCGCAGGGAAGAAGCCGTAGCGAACGACAATCGGGATTCTGTCGGGAATCCTCAATTGTATAGCGTCCGTGACCCGCTTCTCACGCGCAGCGAATAGCGCGGCTTTGGCGTCAACCATTTCTCACCTGCACGCCCTTAAGATTCTGCAACATACTTTCATTTGCGATTCTTGTCAAGAAGCCTGCCCCAATCTGTCCCCGATTTCCCTTTTATATCGCGCAATAAAGGATTGACAAGTTCAGGAAAAAAAAAGTAAAATAGCGGCGTCGTGGGCAAAAATATAGCCTTGCGCGAAAAGGGGGCTGTAAGCATATCGCTGTTTGTATCAGGCTTATGTTCCGCGTGTCAAAGGCATCATAGGATGCCTTTTGATTTCTTACGGGTATAGAGGTTGAGCGTGACGCTGCGTTTTAATGGACGCGAGTATCAGGTTGAGGCCGGCACAACGTTTCTCGATTTTTTTCGGAAAATGGGCCTCGCAGACGGACCTAAGGTTGTTGCCGTTAAGCTGGACGGCAAGAGCCGCGATCTGATGGCACTTGTTGAGGAAGGGGAGATCACGCCTGTATTTATCGATTCTGACGACGGAGTCTCCATACTGCGGCACAGTGCGGCCCACGTTATGGCGCAGGCGGTCAAGGAACTCTTTCCCGAAGCGAAGATTACCATCGGGCCGGCCATAGAAACAGGCTTTTACTACGACTTTGATTATGCTCCGGGTTTTACCGAGGAAGACCTTCCAAAGATAGAGAAGCAGATGCGCGAGATTATAAATAAGGACCTGCCCATCCATCGCAAGGTGCTCAAGAAAGCAGAGGCAATCGAGCTTTTCAGGAAGTGGGGAGAGGATTTTAAGGTAGAAATCATCACTGAGATTGCTGATGATGAGGTCAGTATTTACTCTCAGAACGGTTTTACAGACCTGTGCAGGGGGCCGCACCTTCCGTCCACGGGCAAGATACCGGCATTTAAGCTGCTCAGTCTGGCGGGGGCTTACTGGAGAGGTGACGAGAAAAATAAGATGCTGACCAGGATCTACGGGACAGCCTTTCCGAGTGAAGACGCCCTGCAGAGCCACGTGGCCTTTCTTGAAGAGGTGAAGAAACGGGATCACCGGAGGCTCGGTAAGGAGCTTGATCTTTTCAGTATCTCAGATGAAGTGGGCGCGGGTCTCGTGATTTATCACCCGAACGGCGCGCTTCTGCGCTACCTTCTCGAGGATTTTGAGAGAAAGGAACACCTGAAAAGGGGATATCAGTTTGTAGTCGGGCCCCAGATATTGAAGCTGGAGATGTGGAAGAAGTCCGGTCACTATGAGAATTATCGGGAGAACATGTACTTCACCAAGATAGATGATGTGGAGTATGGAATAAAACCGATGAACTGTGTTGCCCATATCATGGTCTACAAATCAGACATCCGGAGTTACAGAGACCTGCCGCTACGGTACTTTGAGCTGGGTACCGTGTGCAGGCACGAGAAATCGGGAGTGCTCCACGGTTTGCTGAGGGTGAGGGAGTTTACCCAGGATGACGCCCACATATTTTTGAGGCCGGATCAGCTGCACGAAGAGATATCGAGCATCATCGCTTTTGTCAAAGACGTGATGGGCCTCTTCGGCTTTGAGTATGAGCTGGAGATCAGTACGAGACCCGAGAAATACATTGGCACGATCGAAACGTGGGACAAGGCGGAAAAGGCATTAAAAGAAGTACTGGACAATGAGGGTTTACCCTATGATATAAACGAGGGTGACGGTGCCTTTTACGGTCCAAAAATTGACGTGAAGTTGAAGGATGCACTCGGCAGGAAGTGGCAGTGCGCCACTATCCAGTGTGATTTTGCCCTGCCGGAACGATTTGAGCTCACATACGTTGACAAAGACGGCCAGAGGAAAAGGCCGGTGATGCTGCATCGTGTGATCCTGGGTGCGATGGAACGGTTCATCGGTGTGTTGATTGAGCACTATGCCGGCAAGTTCCCCTTATGGCTTTCACCTCAGCAGGTTGTCGTTATGACAATCACCGATGACCAGATCGGTTATGCAAAGCAGGTGCATGGGGCCCTGATGGCGGAGGAGATACGGTCTCAGCTCGATACGCGAAATGAAAAACTGAACATGAAGATACGGGAAGCAATCCTGAAAAAGATCCCATACCTTGTCATTGTGGGTAAAAAGGAAGTTGAGGAGAACAGATTATCCATTCGGAGCCGAGATGGTGGAGAGCAAAAAAACGTGACGTTGGCCGATTTTATGTATAGACTGAAGGAAGAGACTTCAAACAGGAGGTGACGTCCATACTACCAACCAGAGAAGTTAAGGACCAGACTAATATCAATGAAAAGATCAGGGCGAGAGAGGTCAGGCTGATCGACGAGGATGGGAAACAGCTCGGGATTGTTCCCACCTTTGAAGCTCTCAAGATCGCGCGAGAAAAGGAGCTCGATCTTGTAGAGATTTCTCCCAAGGCCACCCCTCCGGTGGCCAAGATCATGGATTATGGGAAGTTTAAATACCAACTTGCAAAGAAGGCGCACGAGGCCAGGAAGAAGCAGACGGTTATACAGGTAAAGGAGATGAAACTGGGCCTCAAGATAGAAGAGCATGATCTACAGGTCAAGCTGAGACACGTGAAGGAGTTTCTGACCGAGGGGGACAAGTGCAAGATAACGGTCATGTTCAGGGGCCGGGAGATTCTCCATAAGGACAAGGGAGAGGCCTTGGCTTTCAAGATAATAGAGCAGCTGAAAGGTACCGGCGACCTCGAACAGAAGCCGAGATTTGACGGACGGAATATCATCATGATATTTGCACCGGTGTGAGGAGGAATGTTATGCCAAAGTTAAAAACTCATAGGGGCTTAGCCAAGAGAGTAAAGATAACGGCGCGCGGCAGGGTCAAGAGGGCCAGGGCTTTCCATAGCCACCTGCTTTCTTCGAAGTCGCCCAAGAGAAAAAGAAACCTGTCCAAGGGGACTATGGTCCATTCTACGCAGGAAAAGACGATGAAGAGTCTGGTGCCGTACTTATAACTGCGGACAAGAGGGGTCACGGGGCAAGGGTCCGGAAGGCAGACGGAAGACCGTCATGCCGGGTACCCGCTCCGCGGGTGATGACTAGGACGACCGCTCTACGAGCTAGAAAGATGGAAGAAAGAGATCAGACAGACCGGAACGCAAATTAGCGAGATAGAGTAAATAGACCAGATAGACTAATTAGCCTGGTAAAATATAGTGGAGGAAATGGGAAATGGCTAGGGTAAAAAGAGGAACGAAAGCGCGAGCAAGAAGAAAAAAGATCATGAAGCTTGCCCGGGGCATGTACTCGGGCCGCCACAGGCAGTATGCGGCTGCCCAACGGGCAGTGGCAAGATCGCTCAAGTACGCGTACGCAGGAAGAAAACAGAGAAAACGGGATTTCAGGTCTTTGTGGATCACACGGATCAATGCTGCATGCAGGGCGTATGACATGCCTTACAACCGGTTTATCCACTCCTTGAAACTTGCCAATATAACTCTGGATAGGAAATCGCTGGCCACGATGGCCGTTGACGACCCATCCGGCTTTCAGAGCCTTGTGGAAAAGATGAAAGGGGCCGCGCTACAGTGAGGGTGAAGCAGGTTTGGACGTTAAGACACTCAAAGAGAAGGCCGTAGCCGAAATCTCCTCCATAAAATCCGTCGAAGACCTCAAGCGCGTGGGTACCGTGCTGCTTGGCAGAAAGGGTCTCTTCTCGGAATACCTGCAGGAGCTCAAGAGCGTAAACCAAGACCAGAGAAAGAGCTTTGGCCAGGCGATCAACGAGTTGAAGAGTTGGGCCGAGGCAAAGCTCCGGGAGCTGGAGGAGTCTTACAAAAAGGAAGAGCAGGAACGGAAAGAGCACGAGTCTTGGGTAGACATCACCATGCCCGGCAACAAACCGGCACTCGGCAAGGCTCATCCCATAACGCTCACCTTCAGGGAGATGGAAAGGATATTCTCGTCTCTCGGTTTTGAAGTGGCTGAAGGTCCCAATGTGGAGCTTGATTATTATAATTTCGAAGCGCTCAATTTGCCCAAGGACCATCCGGCGCGGGATATGCAGGATACATTTTACGTAGCGCCGGGCGTAGTCCTGCGAACCCACACGTCGCCCGTGCAGATCAGGGTGATGGAACGACAACTCCCTCCTATCAGGATTATTGCGCCGGGGGCAGTCTACCGGCATGATCAGGACATCTCCCACACGCCCATGTTTCACCAGGTGGAAGGCTTGATGGTAGACAGGAACGTGCGGTTCAGCGATCTCAAGGGAATCCTAACCGTTTTTGTGCATGAAATGTTCGGGTCTGATGTGCCGTTACGGTTCCGGCCGAGTTATTTTCCATTCACCGAGCCTTCTGCCGAGGTAGATATTGGTTGTGTCATTTGCCATGGGAAAGGCTGCAGGGTCTGCAAAGAGACTGGCTGGCTTGAAATCCTCGGCTCAGGGCTAGTGCATCCCGAGGTGTTCCGTATCGTGGGGTATGATCCTGAAGAAGTGTCTGGTTTCGCTTTTGGTATGGGCGTAGAACGTATCGCGATGATCAAGTTTGGCATCGACGATATTAAACAGTTCTATTACAATGACGTCCGTTTTCTCACTCAGTTCTAAGGTAAGGTGATGCGGGTCCCCTTCGAATGGTTGAAAGAGTTCGTTCCTATTGAAACGGATGCGTCGGACCTCGCCAGGCGCCTCACCATGAGAGGGCTTGAGGTTGAGGCCGAAGAAATAGTCCAGCCTGCCTTCAGCGACGTCGTCGTTGGCGAAATCATCGACATAGAGAGACCGGCGGGGGCAGATAAGCTCCTGCTCTGTAAGTTGGATGTCGGCAGGGATGTGTTGCCGGTTGTCTGCGGCGCCTCAAACGTCGCTTCCGGCAACAAGGTGCCTGTCGCACTGCCCAACACGCGACTTGCCGATGGCACTGTTATAGAAAAACGAAAGATCAAGGGCATTGAGTCCTACGGTATGCTCTGTTCCGAGCGGGAACTCGGTCTGTCCGAAGACCATAGCGGCATATTCATTCTGCCGGATGAGCTTCGTGTGGGTGACAATCTTGCCGAAGCCCTCGGGCTTGCCGACTCAGTCTTCGATGTCAATGTGCCTCCTAACAGGGGTGACTGCCAGTCAATCCTTGGGATAGCCCGCGAAGTTGCCAGCGTACTGAATAAGAAAATAACGTTACCCTCTTTCACACTGGTCGAAAAGGAAGACCCTGAGCATCGGATGAATCTTGCTGTGCTCAGCACAGATGGTTGTCCCCGGTACGTTTTGAGAATGATCAGGGACGTTGCCATCGTTCCATCACCCTTCTGGATGAGGAACCGGATCACGAAGTGCGGTATGAGACCCATCAGTTCCATAGTGGATGTGACCAACTACGTCATGCTGGAACTGGGCCAGCCGCTCCATGCATTCGATTATCAGAAGCTGGCCAAGGCACGTATTGAAGTGCGTCTGGCCGGAGAAAAGTCCATCTTTCGCTCTCTAGACGGCGTCGACAGAAAACTTGAAGAAGGGGATTTACTGATCTGCGATGGTGACGGACCCGTCGCTCTTGCGGGCATCATGGGCGGTGAGAATTCAGAGATCACTTCGTCGACAAAACATGTGGCTCTTGAGAGCGCATACTTCAATCCCCTTTTCATAAGAAAAACAGCACGCAGGCTGGAGCTGAGATCAGAAGCATCTTTGCGATTTGAAAAAGGCATAGACTTAGCTAATGTGGATTTTGCTGCGCAAAGGGCCATTTCGCTCATGCACCGGATTTCCGGCGGCACTGTTGTTAAAGGGTCCAAAGAGTTCTATGAGAAGAAGGAACCGCGCACTATCTATATCAGTTTAAAAAGGGTCAACGAGCTTATCGGCATGCCGATCGAGCGTGAGAACATCGTCAAGTCTCTTCAGTCGATCGATATCCCTGTGATAAAGCGTGAAAAGGAAGGAGTGGTGGTTTCAGTTCCCTCCTTCCGGCATGACCTGAACGAGTATATGGACATTGTCGAAGAAGTAGCGCGGATCATCGGGTTTGAGAACGTGCCGGCAACCGTGCCGATAAGCAGGCTCATGCCGGTCAGGCAGCAGAAGATTAATTTATCTATCGACCTCGTGAAGCAGTATCTTGTTTCATCAGGATTTTACGAGGCTATTACTTACGGGTTCTTCAGTGAGAATGACGTCACCAGATTTCTGATTCCCGAAGGAGATCCACGGAGCCGGTGCGTCTCCATCCTCAATCCCATTTCCCAGGAGTTCGGAGTTATGAGGACCTTGCTGTCTCCTGGGCTTCTCGAGAGCCTTGCCTATAATATCAATCGTGGTACAAAAAATCTTAAGATGTTTGAGGTAGGGAAGGTCTTCTACAAAGCAGACACCGTTTTACCGCAGGAACCGGTCCTCGTCGGTTTGGTACTCACAGGCAGGGAGCGAGACTATTTCTGGAGGGGCAGTCCTTCCGAGCTCGATTTTTTCGATCTCAAGGGAGTGCTTGAAGGGATGCTCGACTCTTTCGGGCTCACGTTGACGGTAAAAGGAAGTGCAGAGCCTTTTGTTAACAGGTATAATGCAGCTGACCTGTACGCTGGGGATGTCAAAGTGGGCTTTGCAGGTGAGTTGAAACAGGAGGTGCTCGCAGCATACGGGATTGAACAAAAAGTGTATGCTGCTGAAATAGATCTTACGGTACTGGCTGAGCGGGGCCTGAAGGAGAGGAAGTACCAGCCCATACCGCGCTATCCCAGCGTGGTCCGCGACTTCTCGTTCATCATTGAACCCGGAATATCAGTCGGAAGCCTGATGGATGAGATCAAGGCGGTTTCTCCTCTCATTGTCTCTGTGGGGGTGTTCGATCTATTCAAGCGGGAGAAGACGAGTGTTGCTTTCCGCGTGACTTTTCAGTCTCTGGAGGATACACTACGGGATGAAACAGTGAACGAGTTGCAGGAAGTAATTATCCGGGCACTCACACAAATAGAAGGCGTAAAGCTGAGAGCGTAGGGGGTAAGCATGACTAAAGCGGATATCATAGCGCACGTGTATGAGAAACTGGGTTTTTCCAAGAGGGAATCTTCAAATACCGTTGAGAACTTCTTTGATATCGTCAAGAGTTGTCTCACTAACGGTGAAAACGTGAAGATTTCAGGACTGGGGAACTTCGCCGTACGAAGGAAAAAGGCGAGAAAGGGAAGGAACCCCCAGACAGGCGATGAGATCGAAATTGCACCGAGGACGGTTTTGAGCTTTCGGCTCAGCCAGGTATTGAAGGATGAGCTGAACGACAGACGAGGGAAATGATCCCTGATGTCCCTGATAGGGTTTATTACAGAATAAAGGAAGTATGCGCCCTTACAGGTCTCAAGGCCCACATACTTCGTTACTGGGAGCAGGAATTCAGGGACATAAAGCCGGTGAAGAGCCCCAAAGGACAAAGGCTCTATCGGCGAAAGGATCTGGAGGCAATCTTCACGATAAAGGGACTGTTGTATGACAAGAAATTCACCATCGATGGCGCCAGGATGTACCTCAGCAGGCAACGGCGACTTGTGGACGAGATCAAAGTAGAACTGAGAGAGATCGTAGAACTCTTGGAGAAAGGGAGATGAGAATGAAACGAATCGCAGTTCGTTGTTTTGCTCTTTTGTTGATCGGTTTTCTTACAGCCTGCACCGGCAACGTGAATCTGGCCAAGACTCCGGCCCAGGGACTGAAGACAACGTATCAGGATCCTGAACTGAGGGCACTTTCTCAAAAGTATGACGGGTTATTGAAAGAAATCTACGCGCGATACACGAGCAAGAAGATGGGTGTTGCCAAGGAGGGGCTTGGATTCACGTCCCTGATGGACAACCGCGGCAGGAAGGTCTATTACCTTTTCGTTGAGACCCACCACGAAGAGGTCAATTTTGATAAAAACACAACGACCGGTGAACAGAGGCTGCAGGTTGTGCTTCAACGTTATTTTGAACCGGAGCTCAAAGTCCTGAATAAGAATGATGTAGCGCCCAGCGACATAGGCGGCCTCGCCTTTGGGGTCGCGTGGGCTGTGAGAGATTACTACCAGTGTGACCAGTACGGCGGTTTTGTAGAATACGTCATAGCCTATATGAGTAAGAGCGACTTTTATGCAATCCTCGACGGGACTAAGACTCTCAACAATGTGCTGGCAACTTCCGAAGTCATTGCAAGCATGGATCAAGCCCCACCTACCAGCATCAAACTTAAATTCCAGAAGTAGGACAGGACAAACGACAGGCAAAGGCGTAACTACAGGTAGAGGTAAAAGCTAAAGCGAAGGTTGAGAGAGAAGGGAGCGTTCTTCTTTCTCAACTTTCTTGCTTTTATCTCAACGTCCAGTGTGCCGGTTTGCATTCAAAAATAGAGCGAGGCGCTCAAGCCATGACGAACGGAGGCGTACTTCAAGTACGTTGGAGTGAGGCAGGGCGCAGGCAACGAAGCTATATGAATGAAGGCAAACCGGCACCCTATTTTCCAAACAAGCTGAAACCCGGAAAGGGAGCCGGGGTAAAAGAGAGTATAAAGATCAACAACATGACGCACGCGAGGATCTTCCGAGGCCTGTCAAGCGGAGTCTCAGAGTCGAAGGGCCGCGGGTGACGCATCCCGAATATCAAAAGCAGAATGATGAGAGCAAGCCAGCCCGGGTTATAGAATAGGGCAAGTACAATGAGTGCAAGCATCGATCCTGCGAAGGCCCATCTGCTTTTTTGGCCGAACACGGCATATATAACGTGTCCCCCATCGAGTTGTCCCACCGGCAAAAGATTGAGGGCGGTAACAAAGAGCCCTACCCACCCCGCATAGCCTAACGGATGAAGCAGGACGTCAGCATTTGGTGGAAGCTCGCCAAAAGTAAGCCTTTGGATGAGTTTTAGAAGAAGTGGCTCGCCCAGCCTGAAGTCGTACGCGTTTTCGTTAACCGGAACCACGTGCGAAAGCCTCATGCCAAAAAAGAGGCACGGCACAGAGAGGATGAAGCTCATTAACGGGCCGGCCACCCCAATATCAAATAGGGCTTTCTTGTTGATGATGATGCCTTTCATCTTGATGATCGCTCCAAACGTACCGAAAGGAGAAAACGGAAAAGGGATGAAGTACGGCAGGGTCGCGGGGACCCCGTATCTCCTGCTCATCGTATAGTGACCCATCTCATGTGCCAGGAGGATAGTCATGATAGAGGCACTGTACGATATCCCGTCAACAAAATATTTCGGATTAAAAGAGTACCTGGCCGCAACGAAGTAGGTTGAAACAGCGGTGAGCACGAAAAGGACGATATGCTTTGCCACTTATACCTCTAGAAGTCCTGTTTCGAGGCGAATTCGATCGTACTTGGTGCCCTTCTTGATGAGCGCATCAAGATGCGCCAGCATGCCCAGGAGTGAGGTGAGTTCCTTTCTTGAAAACTTCATGCTCGTTTTTGAGAGCTTGAATGCGTAATATGGTTTTTGATAGGGAAAATAATGTTTCCTCTCCTGCGGCACAAAATCAAGACTTTCTTTCACGGTGGTGAAAGTCTTTGAAAACATTTTGTAGTCCATTTCGGATGTAAACAAGTCTTCAATGTCCTTTGCCTGCAGCAGGAGCCGTATCTGTCTGACAAGAAAACTCTGGACTGCCAGGATATGTACTCCCTGAGCGAGCAGGTTTTCGAGAATGCTGACTAATTCCTTGTGATTCCTCTGCGCCATAGCTTCGAAGAGTGAAATCAGGGTATCCTCATGCGTCTGGGTAACGACGGCTGCAACATCCCGGAGCCCTATGGTCGCTCTGTCGCCGACATAGTCGAGGAGTTTGCCCAGTTCCTGCTGGAGCAAGACCTCGTCCTTGATTCTTTCCTTCAGTAATGCAAACGCCTTGTCAGTCATCTTTTTGCCGCGCGCCCGTATGAAAGAGAGCACGCGTTCCCGCATGCGCGTCTCTCTGTCCTGTTCCATCTGCAGCGGCGCGCTTCCCAGAAAAGCGGGCACGTCAGGCTTTGACCCTGTGTAGTAAACGATACTATTAATTTTTTCCTTTAAGGTAAGGAGTTGATCTTTCACAGATTCGAGAAGGCTGCGGTCCGGATCGATCAGGGCAAGAACAGTGGTGGTATCGATAAAAAGAGCCGACGCCTTCTCGACGATGGCAGCTTTCATAGTCGGCCCGGTAAGAGCCACAATTCTCGGGTTCTCTGACCACTTCCTGGCAAGGAGCGAAATGTCCTCGACAAGATTATCCTTTGAGCCGATTGCAACGATTATCTCTCCCATGGGCTGTCTAATAGTACTACTCCAGACCCAGGTTTTGCAACAGGTAAGAGCCTGTGCCGAATGAAAAAAGCGTTTCCATTTTTCGTCAAATTCTGGTATTGTAATAGCCACGGGAAGTAGCTCAGCTTGGTGGAGCACAGCGTTCGGGACGCTGGGGCCGCAGGTTCAAATCCTGTCTTCCCGACCATACAAACTGTAATAGTTGCAGGGGGTTAGCTTCAAGCTACCCCCTATTTTTCTGTCTCTGGTTCGTCTCTGGCTTAGGGAAGCGTCACCAAAAAAACCTATCCACGTGCAGCATTTTTGTGCCCTTGGGCTGGCCCTCAAAAAATGTCTTAAATCGTTTCTTTCAATGGGGATGTTATGGTTGCCCTTTCAAGACCCACGGAATGCACTTCCAGAAAATGTATCACATCACTGCGAGAGGGATGTAAAGGAACCTGAATGGTACCTGAATGCCCAGCGCGGCGAAGAGGCCGAAGGGCCTGGGAATCGAACCCACATTCCAATGCTCGAAAACCGCTGCGCCGCTTAGGATTCATCGTGGTCAACCTCCCTATGATGCACGATTCTGCACGACAGGGTCCGCATGGCCTTTGACCAGAAGCGTTTTTCGCCCTGATTATCGCTCGATTAAGCCACATTATAGCAAAATGGCTTCACAGCCAAGCTCGTTGCTCTGTTACCTCAAGAAAGACCGGCAGCGGGGCGATAGGTGCTCACCGTTGGTATTCCGATGAAGTCGGCCACGCGTTATGATCCAAACGGGCCATCTGTTATGATTGAACCCGGCCACCCCCGTCGGAGCCGTCAGGCGACGCTGGTAGTTGTCCTACCTTACATCGGTTCTTCTTTCTGTGTCAATGCTGCTTTTCTCTTTCTCATGGATTCTCCCTTCAAGTTGATCTTGTGCGCGTTGTG
>DATFYE010000017.1:0-18572 GCA_035315185.1 Syntrophorhabdales bacterium
ACCCTCATCTCTCCTGTACTTTGTCGTGGCACACATACACCTTGACTATTTCAGGGTTTGCAATGGGGCTCTGTTGCGGCTCCATGTGTCCGGGGAGACCAGGGTAGCCGAGCTCTTCCATCCGTGGGGAGTATATCTCTATTTTCTTGCTTGCGGTGCCAAAACCTACCCTTTCATAAAGCTTATATTCCTTCTTGCCGAAATAGACACCCTCCGGATGGTCCATCAAATCCTTGAGGGTGACACCGCTTGTTGAGAAAAAGTATTCTGCCACTTCCTCATCCGTGTTCCACGGGAAATGTTCTGCGTAACCCATTTTGCGACCCAGTTCGGTCCAGATCAACCAGATGGGCTTGCTCTCATAGAGGGGTTCGACCACCTTCTTACGCAGCATGATATACGGCTCGCAGTATGATATGCCGTAGGGAAAACCGCCTATGCCCGTCTCTTCCAGGAAGGTACAGGCCGGCAGGACATAATCGGCGAGCTGTCCCGTTTCAGTCATGTTGGGGTCTATGTTAACAAACAATTCCAGATTCTTTATGCCCTCCAGGAACAGCTTCGTATCGGGAAAGGTCAGGGCCGGGTTACTGCCGGACGATATAAATGCCTTTATCGGGTAAGGCTTCTCTGATCTCATCGTTTCCGTCATCAACGATGCGGAGCCGTATGGGGGTGGACGTTTGCCGAACTGGTGAAACACGGGAAATTCATCGTACCCGAGGTTGTTTTCTTCTTGAGGCAGCCGCAGGTCGGCCAGTCTGACCTGGGGGCAGGTAACCCATCCGCCCGGCACATCGACATTGCCCGTGATGGCCATCAGTATTGAATAGCACCTGTTCGTCTGGAGGCCATTGGTGAACTGATTCATGTGGCCCACCCCTTCCAGGATGCAGGCGTTTTTCGTGGTCGCAAAAATGCGTGCCGCACGCCTTATTTCCGAGGCCGGTACACTGCTGATCGTCTCGGCCTTTTCAGGCGTATACTCCTTGACATGCTCTATCAGCCTGTCAAAACCAAACGTGTATTTCTCAACAAATTCTTTGTCCCACAGGTCTTCTTCGATGATGACGTTCATCATTGCCAGGGCGATGGCGCCATCCGTGCCGGGGCGCGGCTGCAAGTAGATCCCCAGCTTGGCTATGGGAGTGCGGCGCGGGTCAATAGTGATAAGCTTCGCCCCGGCTGCGACCCTCTCGCGCACCTGTCGGCCTACTGGCCAGTAACTTTCGTCAGGATTGCGACCCCAGAGGAGGATGCAGTTGGCATTCACCGGCTCTTCCACCGGATAGCGGCCGAAGGTGATCTGGCGCGCGAGAATACGCGTACGAAAACAGATGCCTTCGGGATTAAAGAAATTGGGAGTGCCATAGGCCCCTTTAAAGCGTTGATTAAAGGCGGCCATCTCAAAATGCTCAACGCCCACCGAGCCGGTCCAGGTGGCGAGCGTGTGGGCGCCATACTTATCCTTCAGCTCCTGCAACTTGGCCCCTATCTCGCCTAGAGCATCGTCCCAGGATATTCTCTGAAAACGCCCGTTGACCTTTTTCATGGGATATTTCAAGCGGGAAGGCGAATAAAGCATGTCCATCAGCCGCTCGCCTTTGGGGCACAATTTGCCCTTGTTGAGCCAGTGCTCAGGTATGCCCTCTACCTTGACAAGCTTCCCGTCTTCCACATACGCATTCACGCCACAGCAATTAATGCATAACCCGCAATCCGTCTTGATGATTTCCATCGCGTAACCTCCAAGGTTTTTTGGCCGGTCTCAATCACGCTCTCCCCAGGTCTCACCAGAAGAGGCTATGCTGCGTGGGCAAGGTCTGGCTCCCTCCACATCATCTTTGAGAACCTGGCGAGTTTGTTCACCCACCATATATTTCTTGCTGGACGCATCCTTGAGAATGCATGCGCTTTCCTCAAGCGCTCTTAAGATACGGAACGCTGTACTCTTATTGATCGAGAGCGCCCGTGCAATCTCGGACACCCCTAGTTGTCTTTTCGCGCTGACAATCATCCTCAAGGTCTCGATCGTTCTTTTCGGGGCTGACGCTTTATAAGGCACTTTTCTCCTCGCTTTATGCAATTGGAGCGGGGAACCCTGTCCAGACGACGAAAAAAGACAGCATCACAAGCGTCTGCCTTCTGCATCTACTACCGCTATTTTATTCTGCAAGTTGAGAGCGCCGCGGAGTTTCAGCATCGCCATCAAAGCCGAATGCGGCTCTGTAAATCCTTTTTTCTTGATTGACTCTGACAGCTCCTCCGCAAGCTCCGATGGTCCTGGGAATTTTTTGCGGATGAGGGCATACAGGAGATTTGTAGTATCACCTTCAAAGGTGGAGTCGAGCCTCAAAAGGACCGTAAGCAAGGTCCACCTGCAGAAGAGAAATCCATACTCTTTGGGAGTTCCTTGCCGCGCATCGACCCACACCTGGGCCATGGTGCGGCTGGTCAATTCCTTCCGGTCATACACCCCGTAACCATCCTTCATCAACCAGCCGTCAATAATTGGATCTGTTACCGCGCTCGACAGCAGTGAGCTAAGGCAGAGCAGCAAGGCGTCAAAGGTTGCTATGGGCGGACAGATTGTCCTTGGGAACCCTCGTTCCATCAGAATGCCGCGCATCACCTCGTGCATCATGAGGCCCTCAAAATCGTGGCTCTGCTTATCTAACCAGATAGTATGCCGATGACCATCGCATGAGCAGTGAGCTTCCGCGGAACGAATGTACTGGTGCGGGTGATCGGCTATATTCTTGAAATCCACCCGGACGAGGAAATCCGCGTAGTCCGCCGCAAACCGCTTCGCCCGGGGCGACAATTGGTAACCCAAGACAGCATCGATTGGCTCGGAAAGCGGCGGCCTTCCCGAACTGATATAACCATGCATCACGCGGCCTCCTTGCTGTTCAGCTGACCTTCAAGACCATCGCCGCAGCTGTATCGCCGGCAGCGCAGCCGGTAAAAAGGCCGTAGCCACCGCCGAGGAGTACCACTTCCTCGATCAATTCGATGATCCCTCTACCCGCTGTCGGACCCTGAGGATGGCCGTAAATCAGCGACGACCCGTAGTTATTCATCTTCATGACATCGTAGCCCGTCCTCTTCGAGAAGGCGATGTCGTTGACGGCAAAAGGATTGTGGGTCTTGATCGCTTTCACGTCCGTGACCTTGAGGCCTGCTTTTGCGAGGGCCATCTCCGCAGCCGGTACTGGCGCCGCGGGCATGAACATTGGTTTGACCCGCGCAAAGCCGTAAGAAACAATCTGTATCTCTGTCTTGGGATCAGCGCTCAACTCTTTGGCGTTCTCTCGCGTGGTCACGATAAGGCCGCAGTGTCCGTCGGCAGGGAACGTCTGGGCGCCAAAGCTCAGGACGCCTCCCGGACGCACGGGTTTCAGCTTGGCCAGGCCTTCAGCCGTGGTAGGAGTCCAACCCTCATCCTGCTCCATAAGTTTGGTCTTCTTCCTGTTGACCGTCACCTCAGGGGAGAACATATAGCGCTTCTGGAAAGCCCGGTCATTCGCGAGCGCCGCCTGATACTGCTCAAAGCGGCGAAGTACCACTGTGTCACACTCTTCCTTGCTAATGCCCACTTCCTTGGCCACGTTCTCGGCGGTCTCCACCATGGCAGCGCGATGGCGCGGGTTGCCGCCGAAGTTGTCCATATTCCAGTCTTCCCTGTCAGGCTGACCACCGGGGCCCAGGGGGTCGGGCCATATCGTATGCGGTCCGTCGGAGCAACGGTCCGCTGCCAGGGCAAATGCCACATCATAGACACCGAGTTCCAGATTCATAGCGGCGAGGTTAAGTATGGTTGTAGAGGTTGAGCAACATTGATTAACAAAGAGGCCGGGGACATATTTCTGGTCGTCCGTCAGTATTGAGGCGGCCCAGTTGTGAGCGATGAACCAGTGGTTCTGTGCAACGGTGCTACCGAGGAACAGATAGTCAATAACCGTCGGATCTATTTTCTTCTCCAGGAACCATCTTCTCGCGGTATTGGCAGCCAGGCTCACGGCGTTGTCATTCTGCATGCTTCCCTGCCAGCGGGAAAACGGGCTTGAAAAGTATCCCTTGTAAGGGATGTACGCCTTTGTGAAAGTGTCCATATACCTCTCTCCTTATTTTTTTCTGATTACTTTTCTAGACTCTCCGCTTCACTGCCCCTTGTACATCGGTTTCCGTTTTTCGGCGAATGCTGCCATGCCTTCCCTGCCGTCATCCGACACATAGGCCACGGTGAAGCATTCGTTCTCGAAAGAGATAGCGGCCGGCAGCGGCATGTCTACCCCGTTATTGATTGCGGTCTTGATCAGGCTGACGGCCACCTTTGGCTTCTCCGCAAGTCTTTTCGCGACTGCCATTGCCTCTTGCATCACCTTCTCTTTGGGGACCGATTTGTTGACGAGTCCGATCCTGTAGGCCTCATCTCCTGTGACCGCATCGCCAAGAAGCAACATCTCTTTTGCTTTGGTCATACCGACCAACCTTGTCAGCCTTTGAGTGCCGCCGGATCCGGGTATTATGCCGAGATTCACCTCGGGGCAACCAATTGAAGCGTCTGCGGCAGCAATTCTCAGATCGCATGCGAGCGCCAGCTCGCACCCTCCGCCGAACACAAAACCGAACATCGCCGCTACAGTCGGTTTGTCCACCGAGGCAACTTTGTCGACGGTCATCCGGGACGTCCTGCCAAATTCGAAGTACTTCGGTATCGACTTTCCCGCCACATCTTTGATGTCAAGCCCGGCCGCGAATGCCTTTTCGCCTGCGCCGGTCAATATTATCGCGTTAACGCCATCGTCTTTCTCAAGCTGACAGAAAGCGTCATAGATATCCGCGTAAGCGGCCACGTTAAGTGAATTCACAGGCGGTCTGTTTATTTTGACTATAGCTACCATGCCCTCTTTCTCGATCAGTAACGTCTCGTATCCCATGTGCATCCTCCCTATTTCTTAACAGTGTCTCCGTACTTGCCGAGCCATCCCGCGCCCGTCTTTCTACCGAGCTTATTCGCCTTTACCATGTCTTTCATCAGCCGGGGAGCAACCCACTTCAGCTCTTTATTCAGCTCCTTGTGGAGATACTCCGCTACGTGATGCGCGATATCGATGCCGGTGAGGTCCATTAATTCGAACGGGCCCATGGGATAGTTGAGGCCCAGCTTTGCCGCCTTGTCGATATCTTCCGCGGATGCGATGCCCTGCTCCAGGAGGATGATCGCCTCGATGAAGTGAGGCATCATGAGCCTGTTCACCACGAAGCAGGGAATATCCACCTTAACTTCTATCGGCTCTTTTCCCCATTTCCTGCTCAGGTCCATCGCGGTCTTCAGCGTGTCATCGTCAGTGAACTGATTCCGTATGACCTCGACAAGACGCATCAGAGGAACCGGATTAAAGAAGTGCATGCCCACCACCTTTTCCGGTCTGCCCGTAACAGTAGCAATCTCGGTGATGGAGAGCGATGAGGTATTCGTCGCTATGATGACCTCTTTCCTCACAAGGGCATCCAGTTCTTTGAAAACCTTCTTTTTCAACTCTATCTCTTCGAAGACCGCTTCTACCACATAATCGACGTCTTTCAGATCGTTCATTTTTGTCGTGCCTTTGATCCGGCCCATGGTAGCGTTTTTAGCATCCGCTGTGATCTTTCCCTTTTCGACACTTTTTGCGAGGAACTTGTCAATACCCGCGAGGGCTTTAGAAACAAACTTCTCCTCAAGGTCCATCATGATTACGCTGTATCCGGCCTGAGCTGCAATCTGCGCTATCCCGTTACCCATGCTTCCCGCACCCACAACTCCGATTGTCTTGATCTCCATTACACACCTCCCTTGTAAAAGGTTTGTTTGGTTCGACTTTATAATGTCACTACTGACATAATGGCTTTGATGTCATAAATGACACAATAGCTTCTCTATGTCAATCTTTTTTTGTTGAAATTAAGTAAAGCTTGCGAATAAAAAAGTTATCTTTTACGGAAATCCGGTGCAGTTATCCTTTACGATGATCCTGTTCTGAAACCCGACGGGCTGTCGGCTTGTTCCCTCCGGTTGTCATGGCCCACGGGAAAAGCTTCCGTGCCTTCCGCAGAGCTTCAGTCTCGACCGCGCGATACCACTCACGGTAGTTAGTTTTCAAAGCCCTCCCGGCCTCGGTCAATCGAAATCCGGTCTTGTTTCCTCGTTCCTTCTCAATCAGCTTAAAACCCAGTATCTCTTCCGTCTTCTTGATCTTGCCCCAAGCCGCCCTATACGACATGCACATTTTTTCTGCAGCCTTTCTGAGCGAGCCGAACTCATCTATTTTGTCCAGGAGTTCGGCACGGCCAACGCCGAACAACAAACCTTCCTTCGTTTGGAGCCATACATTGAGCATGATTTCCGGTTTCGGAGCAGTCACTGGCCCGGTCACGGCACGGCCCCGTTTCAGGCGATCCTTTTTAGTCCTATCGGCCTTTCTGTCAGCCAACCAACGCTCCGTCCAAAGCATACAAAAATTGCTGCTCAGAATCAATGGAAAGGGGTGGCTAGGGGAGGGAGGCGGGCGTTCTACCAAGTTGCATTCAAAAATAGAGCAAGGCGACCAGGAGGATAACGACGAGGCGTACAGAATCGAACGACAACCAAACAGTCGTAGCCGGGCACCCGCGACTGACAATAGTCACGTTTGCGGGTGGCAGGGAGTCGTGCCGACGCAACACCCACTTGGGTGAGTACCCGGAAGCTATATGAATGAAGGCAACTTGGTATTATTCCTTGAAAATAATTGTTCCCACGCGTTCCCCTTTCAGGGCCCTTGTGATATTACCCTTCTCGAGACCGTTGATGATATGAATCTCGTTGACCACCTCACTGTTCTGTAGGATCTCCAGGCAGGGCCTCTCGATCACGAGGTCGTCTAAATCTTTTTGCATCAGTGTTTTGGCGCCTATTTCTGGGATGAATTCTGCTTTTGGATTCTTCTTGGGATCGTCCGTATAGAGCCCCTTCTCGTCTTTGATGAAAATGCATGATCGTGCTCCGGTAAGGTCTGCAAGGAGCACAGTTCCTACATCCGTCCGGTGAATGGGAATGCGTCCCTTGGCAGGCCGTATGGCAAAGTAGTTATAAGGGGGCATGCCGTGCATGACAGGGATACATCCCTGTTCAAAATAGCTGGTGAGCTTCACGATTTCATCGTGCCCTATCTTTATGCCGCCGTGCGAAGCGAGGAGCATGGTAACGAGCAGGGCATTCTGCTCCGATACCGAATTACCGAATTTGGCCAGTATTCCGGTTGGCATGCCGAGCTCCAGACCAATCGTGTAAATGTGCCGGCTCCTTGTTCCACCACCCGTCGTCACGAGCATTTTATGTTCCTTCTTGTTCTCGGCGATCTCTGCGACAATTTGCGGTAGGGCCTTGATGCCACGATCACAGATAGACTGTCCCCCGACTTTCAGTATATTCACCTCAGGATAGAGTCTTATTTGCGGCGCTATACCGAGCCCTTCGATGAAGGACTTGCTGACAAGGCTCTCGCCCATGAGCTTGCTCTTGATATGCAAACGCCTGCCGTCTTTTTCTCGCACGAGTGTCATGATGTGACCCTTCCTGTGACTTTATTCAAGCGTCCAGCCGATCAACTGGGAGAATCTTCGCCGCGCCCCTCATTGATCCAGAGTGACGTCTTTATTCCCTTTGCGCTTCTTGTCTCCGGGCGGAAGCAGCACCAACTCAGCACCCACCGCCTTCGCAATCGCCTCCAACTCACTTTTTCTAACGTGCTCTCCGAAAATCTTCAGATTTACGTCCGCCACCGCGACAATTCTGAACCTTGGCTGTTGCTTGCCCTCAACCGATTTCGTCCGCTCCCTGTAAAAAATCTTACCTGCCACCTCGTCACCTCCTGGATTAGTTGACGACACCCGGCCGCTTTCTGCCGAGCGACGTCCATCTCCCCGAATCACCGGGCGCTACGGGCAGAACAGGCTGGCCCGCCCAAAGTCTGGGCCTTAGCCATCCACTGGTTTCAACTATGTCCTCAGGGGCGAGCACGTGAGCATCTCTGTCAACGGAAACCACGCGTATGCCTGCCCGGCTGAGAGTCTCGACCGAAACTGCGGAAGGAAACTCGCGCAATCCTCCGAACTCTATGAATCTGCCGCTCCATCCATGTGCGGTGAGCCCGACCGCGGCGGCTGCCCCGATAATACCATCATTCGTCCCCCCAAGGCCGGAGAGATGACCGTCCCCTGCTACCAAAGCCTCACCTTGGGTCACTACTCTCTTTGCGCATTCGAGCCCAAATGAAATCAGGGCCGGAATAATGAGGTCGCGCTCTCGGACAACGCAGAGTCCCGGGTCGCTTCCCTCTATAAAGTGGTGCTCAATGTGGGCGACGGCCCGCGCTGTGAGCAGATCGAGAGAGAACTGCTCGGGACACTCGAGGACAGCGCACGCTGAGCTGTTATGGGATGTATAAGGGATTGAGTCATCCAGAAGCAGTTGCTGTCGGACAACGCCCCATAATCGACAACCTTCCGGCAGGTCCCCTTCAAACCAGCGCGCCAGCTTCCCCGTGCCGCGACCTGCTGAGATTGTGTCGGTATCATCGAATCCCACATAGACCCGCATTCCATTATCTCCGTCATTAAATCTACGATTTTGACCGGGACATGTCAACGCGACGAACTGAGTCGTACCGGGAACTGCCTTACCGTTACGCACTATGAAATTATTTGGGGTCGCGAGTCGTTAAAAAAAGGTTTATTTTTTAAAATAAAATAACCAATAATCCTCTATTGACCAAACTACGCTTCATAAGTGAAATTCTACTTTTTATCTTTATTCTTCGGCGTTCATCCCAACAAATAGCTGATGTGTACAATTATTGTTGCCTACAGATAAGACATGTTGTAAAATATATAAAGACAATAAAATAACCAAATGATACCTATACATACCAATAGAGCAATCATTGCGCCCAGATTTTAAGGAGTGCAAAGGGATATAGGTCGTAGTTTTTGACGTCAGTATCAAAAGGGTCCACGGGGAGACCAAGGCTCGACCTTGGGATTCTCAGCCAATGAGGAGAAAAAGATGTACAAGTGCCCCATGACCAAGAAGGTCTTGAAGGTATTGGAATATCTGATAGAGGAACGTACCCCGCTCGGCGTCTCTCAGATGGCGAGCGCTCTCTCCATGAACAAAAGCACGCTTTTCGGTATTTTAAGGGCTCTTGAAGAAGCTGGCTATGTTATCAAGGAGAGGGTCGCAAAGACATATGCGGCGGGAGAGGGCCTCATCAGACTTTCAAAGCTTTCATTCAGGCCGCCTGATATAGCCGGACTGGCCAGGCCCTTTTTGCAGCGGCTGGCAAAGGTCTCGGACGAAACAGCCTTCTTTGGACTCAGAGAAGACCTTTCCATAAAGGTGGTAGCTGTTGCTGAAGCGCAGAAGGCTATCATGGTTTCGTCCCGAGAGGGTGCGAAGCTGCCCCTTGTTGCAGGGGCATTCGGCAAGGCGTTCCTTTCTGCAGTAGGTGAAGGAGAACTCTTCGAGCTATTAGAGAAAACGGGTCTACCCCGTTTTACTGAGAATACTAACCAGCAGATGGGCCTTTTTCTGCAGGAACTCCGAAGGACCAAGACTCTCGGGTACGCGGCTGATCTGGAGGAGTTTGTAGGAGGCGTCGCGGGCCTGGCAGCACCCGTGACAGCTGATGGTCAAGCGTTAGGGGCTGTGTGGGTTGCTGGGCTCTCCGCTTCGATGGAAAGCATGCAGCTATTCGGCATAATCCGCTGTCTGAAGGAGACAGCCCAAAGCATCGGTGCAGCGATCAGCTCGCAGCCAGCCTCTTATGCCTCACTCCGGACAGCAGATCCATTCGATATGCCACTGCACAAGGATAAACGAATGGGGAACGATAGACTTTCAGAATCACGGTCTCGACGGGCCCAGGCAGCAGATAAACACCGCCGGCTTTCCCTCGACGAGCATCCTGGTTGTGGTTAGCTCGCCGGGCCTCTGGTGCCCCGTTGCTAGTCGACCAATCAACCTAGTCAACTAGTCAACGGTTCTTCCTCAGCACATGGATAGCGGTGGCCTTGAAGGAAGCGGTAACCTCTTTTCCCTCCCGAAGCGACAACCCTTCGACAGAATGTTTCGTGACATACGAGACAAGCGGGAACCCGCAATCGAGTGTTACGCGCTGGTAAAGCCCCAGGGGCGTGATCTTTTCAATCTTCGCTGGGAAAACGTTTCTCACGCTTGTCGCCCCTCTCCGAAGGCTGGTCGAGAGACTCACGTTTTCAGGCCTTATACAGAGAAGTACCGTTTCTCCGGGCAAGACATCGCCGACTGCCTCAATCTCATGGCCTGAGACAGCAGTGAGGAAACTCGAACCATCTCTTGAGACCACCCTACCTGTTAAAATGGTTTCGACGCCCACGAAGGACGCGATGAACTCGTCTGCAGGACGGTTCATGACGGCGTCGGGAGAACCAATCTGGAGGATCCGGCCGTCCATCATAACAGCAAGTCTGTCTGAAAGGCGGAGTGCTTCCATACGATCGTGGGTCGCAAGGATCGCAGTGGTTCCTGTCTTTCTGAGCACAACCTGGAGATCCTCAATGAGGGCCTCGCTGCTGGGCTGATCAACGGAGGCAAATGGCTCATCGAGAAAAAGGATTTCCGGTCGCGTTGCAAAAGCCCGGGCAAGGCTGACCCGCTGCGCCTCTCCGCCGGAGAGCCTCCTGGCTGAGCGACCGCTCAAATGGCTAATGCCAAATCGCTCCAGCTGCTCCACCACTATACCGTCGCTCTCCGATCGTTTCATGCCACGAATCTTGAGCCCGGACATAACATTTTGGAAGACGGTGGTATCGAAGAGAAGCGGCTCCTGAAAGACCATCGCAAGGCGTCTCCGGAACTCCAGGACCGGCACATCGGAGCCCACCTTCGCGCCCCTGAAATAAAGCTCTCCTGAAACCGGTTTCAAGAGGTAGGAAAGCGTCTGCAAGAGTGTAGTCTTCCCCGCCCCGTTGGGGCCTATGAGGCCGAGCACCTCACCTTCAATGATGCTGACCGACGGAACATCGAGGACAATAACACCGCCTCGCCCTACCCGGAGGCCTTTCCCTTCGAGTACTGTTTGGGATTCGGTCGCCTGTTCGGTCATCTGTTCGATCACCTTGGACGCTCGTGCTGCTGTATGTGCGTGAGGATCGCATTGATGACGTATGCAAGCAAGAGGAGAATTATGCCGAGGGCGATGGCAACGTCGAAGTTCCCCCGGCTCGTCTCCATCACTGTGGCCGTGGTCAATACACGGGAGTATCCCCTGATATTACCGCCTACCATGATCGAAGCTCCCACCTCGGAAATGACGCCTCCAAACCCTGCCATCACCGCGGCCAGTAAAGGCAGCTTCGCCTCCTTGATGAGTATCCAGACCATCTGGAGACGCGTGGCCCCAAGGGCGAATATCTGTAAGCGTAACTTTTTGGGAAGCTGCTGCATGGCAGCAAGAGTGATACCCATGACGATCGGCGTTGCGATGATTGCCTGGGCCACGATCATTGCTGTCGGGGTGTAAAGTATTTCGAGAAAGCCGAGGGGTCCGTTGCGCCACAGCATGATGCTCACGAAGAGGCCCACCACAACCGGCGGAAGCCCCATTCCCGTATTGACGAGGCTTACCGCCACTCTCCTTCCGGGGAACCGTGTGAGCGCAATCACGCTGCCGATCGATATGCCAAGCAGCAGGCTCACGAGCGTGGCTATACCGGAGACTTTCAGGGACAGCCAGGTGATGCCCATCACCTCCGGGTCGAGGGTGACCAGGAGCCAGAAAGCTTTCTTGATGCCGTCAAGAATGAGATCCATGTGCAGACTTTAAAACCGGCCAAAGGCAAAGGGATAAAGGATAAAGGCTATACGCCTTTTGCGTTTGGCCGTTGGCCTTTTGCCTTTTGCCGTGTCCGTTATTTTCCTAAGTCTTCATCCTTTTTGCCTGCGTCGGGGAAGAAGAGCGGCGAGCCGAATTTGTCGACCCCAAAGGTCTTTATCACGCCCTGTGTCTCCTGCGCCACCATGAAATCCGCAAAAGCTCTTCCGCCCACGCTATTGACCTTGGGCCATTTGGCAGGGTTTACCTCGATGACATGATAGATATTGAGCAGGATTGCATCTCCCTCAGCCAGGATATCAAGGCCAAGCTGCTTCTTCAATGCCAGGTAGGTTCCCCTGTCAGTCAACGTATATGCCCTTTTTTCAGAGGCAACGTTCAGCGTCTGGCCCATGCCGAGACCCGTCTGCTGATACCATTTTTGCCCCTCCGGATTGATGTTTGCTGCCTTCCACACGGCCTTCTCTTGGGCATGTGTTCCTGAATTATCTCCTCTCGACATGAAGAGCGAGCCTGTTGAGGCGATCCTCTTGAACGCCTCGACGGCAGATTTTATGCCTTTAATCTTGGCAGGATCTGAGGGCGGACCCACGATCACGAAATCATTGTGCATGACGAGTCTGCGGTTGATCCCGTATCCTTCGTCGACAAACTTCTTTTCTGCAGCAGGAGAGTGGACAAGTAATACATCTGCCTCACCCTTCTGCCCCATGGCCATGGCCTGGCCGGAGCCGACGGCTATGGTCTTGACGAAGTATCCCGTCTTCTTCTCGAACATGGGTATGAGCACGTCAAGAAGCCCGGAATCCTGAGTACTCGTCGTTGTTGCGAGTATGATATTCTTCTGCTGAGCACTGGCAGGCGAGACCGTAAGTACTCCAAAGAGCACGGCTGCAATAAGAGATACTATCCACACACTACTGACACGTTTCATAGATTATCCTCCCTCATCAATGATTATTAATTATTGCTCCTCCGCCCCCTGCTGTCTTCTCCACTCCTTGGAATTAGGAAAAAAGAGAGGGCTGCCGTACTTATCTTTTCCGAAATCCCGGATCAGCAGCTGCCCCTTTTCTGGAGATGTGAGCCACCTGACAAAAAGCATCGTGTCTTCGTAATTCACTTTCGGAAATTTTTTAGGACTGACCGGAATGAGGCTGATGTAGTTCAGCAAATCCGGACACTTCTCGACGAGAACGACGAGCTTGATCTTGTCCTTCAGAGTAACGAGCGTGGCCCTGTCTATGACTGTGTAAGCTGCTTTCTCATCAGCGTACAGCAGCGTTGGCGCGTTGCCCTCAGCTCCTCTTTCGTAAACATGGTACCATGACCCCGATGGTTTAATTCCCGCTTTCTCCCACAATCCCATCTCAGCAACATGAGTACCCGATCTGTCTCCACGGCTGACAAAAAGCGCGCCTTTCTCCGCGATCTTTTTTAGAGCCGGTGGAGCGTGCTTCATGCCCTTGATTCCTGCCGGGTCCCCGGGCGGTCCCATAATCACAAAATCGTTGTACATCAAGTCAATACGCTCTGTCCCGAACCCTTCGGCGACGAACTTCTCTTCGAGGGCCTTCGCGTGAACCATGACCAGATCCACCGTGCCCTGTTTAGCAATATCAAGGGTGGCCCCGGTGCCCGCACCTACATGCCGCACCCTGATGCCTGTCTCCTTTTCAAAACCATCTTCCAGGACATCCACGATGCCCGCATCGATGGGGCCTATCGTGCTGCTCATAAGAATAAACTTCTGGCTTTCCGCGCGGCTCAAGCCGGGCAGAAGACAGACAAGTGTGAACAATCCAAGAGTGGACCAGTTTCTCAAGTTCCTCATGGTATCTCCTTCATATAGAGCATGGATCGGCTCGATTGCGACGCGAGAGCAGCGATGAGATAACTATAATCCGTCCTATGGGATAATTCAAGCCAAAAAGAGTAGGTATGAACCTTAATCAGTACAATAATTACTTATAATTACCAAATGGTATCGATTGAAAAAGCCCTACAATTCCTGTATACTTGCATCGTGGAGATCCTTTCAGCCAAAGAACTGTCCCGCTATTTAAAAATTAACGAAAAAAAGATTTATCAGCTCGTTCGATCGTCGACGTTACCTCACACGAAGATCGGCGGAAAAATAGCCTTCGCCAAAGAAATCATAGATGCCTGGATCGCGGAGAATACTGAACGAGAGAAGCATCTTTACATTGCGGGGAGCGATGATCCGCTCCTCAGACGCATAATCGATGCGTACAATAAGGCAGAGCCGAGCACCATATTTTATGCCCCGGTGGGAAGCATCAACGGCCTGAACCTATTAAAGAGCGGCGCTGCCAACCTAGCCTGTGTGCACATTCTCGACGTCGAGAGAAGAGAATACAATGTCGGTTATCTTGACCGCTATTTAAGTCACCACCGGTACACGGTGATACACCTCTATCTAAGAGAACAAGGCATCTACCTTCCAAGCGATAACCCTAAAAAAGTCCGCTCTCTCGAGGATATCGCGGCAAAGCATGTAAGGTTCGTCAACAGGAACCAGGGCAGCGGAACGAGGCTCCTGCTTGACTTCTTACTCCACGAGAAGGACATCGATTCCGCACAGATTAAAGGCTACAGCAAGGAAGTGGAATCACACCTACAGGCAGGATTGTCTGTTTTGAGAAGTGAAGCAGATGCCGCATTTGGCATCCGGTATGTGGCGCATATACTCAACCTCCATTTTATACCCCTCTTCAAGGAACGGTTTGATCTCCTTATTCCGGAAGCGTATAGCCAGACTGCGCAGGTCGCGACCTTCCTCGCTCGTTTTGATCAAGGCAAACTGATGAAGTACGCTAAGGAGTTCGCAGGGTACGATTTAACAACGACAGGCAGTATCCTCTACCCGCATGCATGACGAGACGACGGACGGACTCGACGCCTCGCTCGTCTCCAACCTTCTCCTATGAGCTCATCTAAGGGAAAATACGCGCTGCGTGTTGACCTGCTTGTCGAAAAAGGCACAGACGAGATATTACCCGAACTCGTCTTTGCTGAGTGCGGCGGGGTCTGGGTCGAGGAAACAGACGGGGCAACGCTTATCAGATGCTATCCGAAAAAGTTAAAACCTTTTCTGCAACATGTCCGCGAATCAGGGCTACCCGTAAAGAAGAGCACCATTATCAGGGAAGAGCTGCAGGATTATGCGGCTCTCACAAAAAAATATTTTAGACCCATCACGGTCAGCGGCCTCACGATCCTTGCGCCGTGGCATAAGAGGAAAAAAGCCGGGCAGGTATTAGTCATAGAGCCAGGCATGGCATTCGGCACGGGCAGACATGAATCGACGAAGTTGATGCTGCGTATGATAGGTGAGATCAATTTGAACAATAAGAAGGTTCTCGACATCGGATGCGGTTCAGGCATACTTGCTTTGCGGGCGGCGCAGAAAGGTGCCTATGTGGCAGCCATCGACAAGGATCCGCTTGCCGTTACAGCAGCACAACACAACTTTGCTCTAAACGGACTGCATGAGATCCTCCTTGCTTGCGCTGATCTGGAAGACCTTAGGGGCCGGTTTGACGTTGTCCTTGCCAACCTCGACTTCGACACTGTTGCCAACAATCAAAAGGCTATTATCGACCGCGTCGCTCCCCAAGGTATGCTCCTCATCTCCGGCATAGAGAACCATTACAGAGAAAGCCTCCTCGCTCTGTTCTCCACCCACAGTCTTGTCAGAAGCCTCAGCATGAACGGCTGGCACGCGTTCGCGTTCCGGATAGATTCTCACGGGTAGGCCGAGTACCCGCGTGCGGGTGTCCCAGTAATTGACATCCCACCGCAGCTTCGCTAATATAGAATCGTTGATGCGTTGACTAATTATACGTTGACGCGGGCAAAGCTCAAAAAAAGTTGATACGTTGATTGATTATACGTTGGCACGGGGATGACTAAAGAAAGGATTTAACGTATCAAGGCATCAAGGTTTAACGTATCAACGGTTTTTGTAACGTATCAACGTTTATTTAATAACGCCGAGTGAAACGAGGATGAAATGATTGAGCGCTACACTCTAAAAAAGATGGCTGACATCTGGACAGAAAAGAATCGCTTCCAGACGTGGCTTGATATCGAAGTGGCCATCTGCGAGGCCTATGCGCAGCTCGGCTTGATCCCTGCGGACGATATGAAGGTGATCCGGGAGAAAGCCGCATTTGACGCAAAGCGGGTTCTGGAGATCGAACAGGTGACCAAGCATGACGTGGTTGCCTTCGTCAACTGCGTGTCCGAGTTCGTCGGTCCCGCTTCCAAATGGCTCCACATGGGCGTGACTTCATCGGACATTCTCGACACGTCTTTTTCCATGTTGCTGAAGCAGGCCGCGGATATCCTCGTGGAAGACATCTCCGCGCTGATGGAAGTGCTAAAGGCGAAGGCTTTCCAGTATAAGATGACTCCAATGATCGGGCGTACCCACGGCATTCACGCAGAGCCGATCACCTTTGGCCTCACCATGACGCATTTTTATGACGAGATGCGACGCAATCACGAACGCATGACAGTCGCGCGCGAGGCGATACGCTACGGCAAGATATCGGGGGCTGTCGGCACGTACGCGCATGTCCCGCCTGCGGTCGAAACATATGTCTGCAAAAAGGTCGGGCTCAAGCCCGCGCCTATTTCCACGCAGATCATCCCCCGGGATTACTACAGCGAATTCTTCACCACAGTGGCCATGGTCGGCACGTCCGCAGAAAAGCTCGCCCTGGAAATCCGCCACCTCCAGCGGACGGAGGTTGGGGAGGCCGAAGAGTTCTTCTCAAAGGGGCAGACCGGTTCGTCTTCTATGCCGCACAAACGAAACCCCATAGGTTCGGAAAACCTTTGCGGACTGGCGCGCCTGCTCCGTGGGTATGCCCTGTCGGCGCTGGAGAACGTACCGCTCTGGCACGAAAGGGACATAAGCCACTCCTCGGTGGAGAGGGTAATCGGCCCGGATGCTACTATTCTGCTCGACTACATGCTCAATCGACTCACCAACCTTTATAAGAATCTCTTGGTCTATCCGGAGAAAATGAAGAGCAATATGGAGATTAGTCATGGTCTGTATCGGTCGGAGGCCGTAATGCTCAGCCTGATCAGGAAAGGCCTCACGCGGCAGGAAGCCTATAAGGTCACCCAAAAAATAGCCATGGCCTGCTACGATAAAAAGGCCGACTTTGTCGCCAGCCTCCTCGGCGATAGCGAGCTAAAAACCTATCTCTCGGACGAAGAGATCAAGAGGATTACGTCTGACGAACACTATTTCGCGCACGTGGACACAATATTCGCCAGGGTATTCGGACCTGGCGAATAGATTATACGTTGATGCGTTGATGCGTGAAAATCGTTCCTTTGGTCTTACCCGTGTCAACGTATAATCAATCAACGTATCAACGGTGTTTGGGGCCGTGCCTGCTAATCTCCCGCCCACCTACCTTGAAGAAGAGAAAAGATTACGGGATGCCAAGAATCCTGACGACAAAATAGCCATCATTGAGAGGATGCTGGCGATCGTGCCCCACCATAAGGGCACGGATCACCTGATTGCGCAACTTCGCGCCAAGATTTCCAAGCTAAAGGAGGAAAGAGAGAGAAGACCGCATGCCCAAAAAAAGCTCGATCTTCTCTACAACGTAAAAAAGGAGGGGGCCGGGCAGGTCCTCTTCATAGGTTTCCCGAACAGCGGAAAATCGGCCCTCGTCGGTGCGCTCTCCGGGGAACCCCTCGAAGTGGCAGACTATCCCTACACTACCCGCATCTTGCAGACCAGGATGATGCGCTACGAGGACATCTGGATACAGCTAATAGATACGCCTGCTCTGGGCGATGAGAGCCAGACCATGTGGTTTGGCAACATGCTCAGAAAAGCTGACGTGATAGCTCTGGTCCTGTCTCTTTCCGACGGCCTGGAAGTGGAATACGAACTCGTCATTGAAGAAATCAAGAAGCAACTTCCCTACGTCGAAGAAGAGCAGCGCTCTCTGATCACCGTCGTGAACAAAGCGGATCTCACGGCATACACTCCGTCGATGGAAGCGTTCGAAAAAAAGCAGGTAATGCCCAAAGGGATCATCCCGGTGTCGGCAACACAGGATATGAACCTGCATCTGCTGAAGGGAACCATTTTTGAGAGCCTCGGCATCATCAGGGTCTACTCCAAGCTACCCGGCAAGAAACCCGATCTCGACGCCCCATTTGTACTCAAGAAGGGGAGCACCATCCTTGACCTGGCCGTGAAAGTGCACAAAGACTTCGTGGCAAAGCTCCGCTACGCAAAATTATGGAGACGCACGGAGCATGATGGCATGATGGTGAGCAAAGATTTCATATTGGAGGATAGAGACGTGATAGAGCTACATTTGTGAAGGACAGTTGAAAGTGAGCAGTAAGCAGTATGAGATAATCACTAGACAGCGTGAATCAAATACATTAGCACCGACCGTCACCATGCAACTTTTTCTATAATTCTTCGATTGGATCTTTGGCGTCTTTTACTGCTTACTGCTCACTGCTTACTGGTCACTGCTCACTGTCTTCTGCTAGCACGCGATCTTAACATACTTTAGTCTTACATCATAAAGCACGGTATCAATAAGCTTTTCTTCCTCTCCGGTAAGGTTACCCTTCGTTTTTTCTTTGAGAAGTTCA
>DATFYE010000018.1:0-40035 GCA_035315185.1 Syntrophorhabdales bacterium
CATCACATCATGATTGACGGAGGAGAGTCCTATAGGAGGAAACTGAGTCCAAAGACACGGCAGTAACTGCCACCCCCAGCGGGCACAAAGTGGGGAATAATCCGTGGTCCCGGTGGTGGGGAATTACTTTGGCTCTTGACACTTTTCTCGGAATCACCTTCTTTCTCGGCGTATGGTAGCTGAGGAAAGCGGCGGTTCGTTGTGATCGGATGACGTTTCTTGGAATTAAGAAAATTGTACATGGCTATATACGGACTGTCAAGTGAAACGTACTGTTGAAAACTATGATCATTCGTCAAAGAGGTGGTGGCCCGAATAAGAGATCTTAAGTTTCAGAATCGCCAGGTTAGGAGTTATCGCTTTCTGTATGAAATGCAATATGGCGGGTAGGGAATGGCGAGATGTAGCGTGTGTTCATGGATGTTCAAGTTTCCATAACGTTCTCGGTGGAAGAGAGGAATCAAAACCCCATTTTTTACCACTTTCTCGGTCAATCATTGTATACAATGATTTTTCGAATCTTTGTCGAAATGGCGTCTCTCAACTATTTGAGATTATTAATATTTAGCATCAAGTGTCGAATAAGTACTCAAAATTGTTCAGGAACCGAAAAGGAAACGAGCAAAATGAAATTAAAAGAGATAATATGAAAGTATATTTTACGATAATTTATGGCGGAGAGGGTGGGATTCGAACCCACGGACCGCGGATTAGGCGATCAGCCGATTTCGAGTCGGCCCCGTTATGACCGCTTCGGTACCTCTCCTTTGGCGAAAAAAGTCCTGTAGAAGATCTTCGCTCCGTTCCCGGAGAACACCTCCCCGCACATCAACTTTATGGTTGAGCGGGAGCTTGTTCACATCGAGGAGAGAGCCGAATGCACCCCGTTTCTGATCGAAACACCCGAACACCAGCCTTTTAATGCGCGACTCAATAATAGCGCCGGCGCACATGATGCAAGGCTCCTTGGTTACGTACAGGGTACAACCGACCAGCCGGAAATTCTCCACAATCTTGGCGGCCTCCATGATCGCCAGGATCTCCGCGTGGGCAACAGGAGAACTCATCTGAACAGTGAGGTTGTGGGCTCTTGCTATAGGTTCACCGTTCGGTGCGACGACGAGTGCACCTACGGGCACCTCCTCGGCAGCGTAAGCCTCGCGGGCCTCAGCCAGGCAGATTTCCATAAAAATTTCGTCCTGCATGGTAACAATATAACTGTGCCCTGAAACAAAATCAAACAATTAGCGTAAAACCTCAGTTTCAGAACTGCTGTTCGATTGGTTATGGTCAAATCGATCCTAGATTGCTCTGTTTGTCCAAGGGTCTTTCTGGTTGAGATTGTTTGAACCTTTCTGCGGTGTTTTGCTTGCATGTCGAATATGATATAGTAAACCGCTATGGAGACAGACGCGAAATATGAGCGGCTGAAGGAAATCGTCAAGGGTCTTGGTGACGCACTCGTGGCATACTCGGGAGGAGTGGATAGCACTCTGCTCTTGAAGGTATGCGTGGACGTGCTTGGGCCTGATCGCGTGCTTGCCTTTATTGCGGCGTCGGAGACGTATCCGGAGAAGGAGGTTGAGGCAGCTTGCGGTGTGGCAAAATCCTTTGGGGTGCAGTACGAGGTCGTGAGAACAGCGGAAATGGAAGATGGGGCTTTTCTGGCGAACACCAAAGACCGCTGCTACTACTGTAAGCTCCATCTTTTTGATGATGCCCTGAAGATAGCCCAGAGGAAGGGATTCAAAAACGTGCTCGAAGGTTCAAACGTGGACGACCAAGGGGATTACCGTCCGGGCCGACGGGCAATCGCAGAAAAGAAGATTTTGAGCCCGCTGCTCGAAGCAGGGCTGACCAAGAAGGAGATACGCGCTCTATCAGAACAGCTTGGCCTTCCTACCTTTAATAAGCCCTCCTTGGCCTGTCTTGCTTCACGGATACCCTACGGAACAAAGATCAATGAACGGATCCTCCGGATGATTGAGCGCTCCGAGGAGTTCCTGACGAACCTGAGAATAGGCCAAGTGCGCGTTCGTTACCACGGCGGCGTGGCGCGGGTCGAGGTGGAGGAGAACGACTTCGATACGGTGCTCGATCACAGGGAAGAGATTGTTGATGCTCTCAGAGATATTGGCTTTATCTATGTGACCCTTGATCTCAAGGGTTACCGCACGGGGAGCATGAATGAAGTGCTGTGAGCTTAGTTAGCCGGATAATGTTTTTCGAGAGAATTAACTCCTTGTCCGAATCAGAGATTGTCAGCGTTAGCACTTTCGAAAGCTCACTCGTCATGTTGCCGAAGGGCACATCGGCGGCGAAGAGGAGCCTCTCCGGTCCCACAGTCTCAACAAATTTCTGAATGGTGTTTTTAGCGGCAAGGGCCGTATCGAAGTAGATATAGGTCTTGTCTCTGAACGCCTTCAAAAAATCCGTTGGGTTTCCACCGAGCATCCCGAGGTGCGGGATGATGAGCGGCAGGCCCGGAGCCATGTCGACAAACCTCTCGGTGAAAGCAAATTCTTCCTCGAAGACAATAGGCTTACCTATGTCAGTGAGGTCGCGGATCAGGTCAGGCAGTTCTCTGTCGTCGAGCACGCGGTAGTTGGAAGCCGCGTCCTGTATGCCCCTCATCCAGTGCCACTTACCGCCGTAGTATTCGTCCGGTATGCGCGGGAAATCCTCTCTGATGTAGAAGTACGGTATGAAGGAGCTTACCTTGCCGGCCTCCTCGAGCACCTTGACGTTGACTTCGTTGCTGTCTATGGCCGTGGAAGGGAAGGGGATGAGAATGACGTTCGTAACCCCGGATTCTTGCTGTTGAGCCAGAAGCTCTCCCGTGGTCACAGTACTGCCCATGCTCAAGGAGTGGCCCCAGTGCGTATGACTGTCGATTATTGGCGCACCTGCAAAATCCATATTGCATCAGATTACACGGTGCGCTATAGTTTGTAAAGATGAACTGGCAAGGACCGAAAACGCCTTACGTAGCAGCAGACACAATCATACGCTATGGCGGCGGGATTGTGCTTATCGAGAGGAAAAATGAACCTGCCGGCTGGGCAATTCCCGGTGGATTTGTTGAAATCGGCGAGTCCGTCGAGGAGGCAGCCGTGCGGGAAGCCCGCGAAGAGACGTCGCTTGACGTCACCCTTCTCGAGCAGTTTTACGTATACTCAAAGCCGGGAAGGGACCCGCGTTTTCAGACGGTGACCATTGTTTTCATAGGCACAGGCGCAGGGAACTTGAAGGGGAGAGACGATGCCCGAAGGGCTGAAGTTTTCGGCCCGGACAATCTGCCTGATCATATCGCGTTCGACCACAGGGAGATCATCAACGATTATTATCGGTACGTAGCGACAGGGGTGAGACCACGCGTCAAGAACTGATAGGAAAAACTTGTTGCGAGTTACGTGTTCCACGTTCCGGGTCGAGGGCAGAACAAAATATTTTTGCTCCTTAAACTCGCAACCCGTAACTCGCAACTCGTAACGGCCCTTCGGGCCTAATCGAGGGCTTTGACTGCCTTCTTGATTCTTTCCAGCCCCTTCTTGATGTTCTCCATCGACGTAGCGAACGAGAGCCTCTGGTAACCTTCCTTTCCAAACTCAATACCCGGCACAACGGCAACGTGAAAATCCTCGAGGAGTATGCTTGCAAACTCGGTGCTGCTGTTTACCCGGCGTCCCTTGTAGGCCCTTCCCATCAGGTTTCTGAAACCGGGAAATACATAGAACGCACCTTGAGGATTAAAGCAGGTCACGCCTTCTATACTCCTCAGGCCGGAAACCAATACGTTTCTCCGCTTCACGAATTCCTCAACCATCATCCCCACGGAATCCTGAGGACCTTTAAGGGCAGCAAGTGCTGCCCACTGCGAAATCGATGTGGGATTGGAGGTGCTTTGACTCTGGATGTTCGTCATTGCCTGGATAATATTTTTAGGTCCTGCTGCAAAGCCGATTCTCCATCCGGTCATCGCATATGTCTTCGATACAGCGTGCGTTATGATCGTCATCTCTTTTATGGGATGGCCCAGCGACGCGATACTCGTGTGCCTGTAATTATCGTAAGCGATCTTGTCGTAGATCTCATCCGAGATCAGGTAGATGTTTCGCTCGACTGCGAGCTTCCCGATCCTTTCAAGGTTTTCCGGAAAAAAGACAGACCCGACAGGATTTGATGGATAGTTGAGGATGATCCCTTTAGTCTTCGAACTCAAGTGCTTTTGGATCATCTCAGCCGTCAGCTGATAATCGTCTTCCTCGTGGGTTTCAACGAACACAGGCGTGGCCCCGGCCAGTTCTACCATGGATGGATAGGAGACCCAGTAAGGAACAGGAATGATAACTTCGTCTCCTTCCTGGAAGATTGCCTGAAACAGGTTGTAAAGTGAATGCTTGCCTCCGCAGCTCACCACTATCTCTTCACGTTTATACTCCAGGTCATTGTCCCTTTTGAATTTTTCTATAAGGGCATCCTTAAGCGGATCGATACCGCCCACCGGCGTATACTTGGTGAAACCATCCATGATGGCGTCGATAGCAGCCTTCTTAATGTGCGTTGGAGTGTCGAAGTCCGGTTCGCCGGCCCCAAAGCCCACGATGTCCAGGCCCTCGGCCCTCAGGGCTTTTTCCTTAGCCGTAATGGCCAGTGTTGCGGATGGTTTCAGGGAAGCTACTCTTGCGGAAAGCATATGAAAGCTCCTTCCGTTCATGTATGGTCTTACAATTACCACCCATCTTTATGTATAAATGAGCATAGTTACTTACACCAGAGGCGCCATTGTTGTCAACCCTTATTAAGGACCGATGGACGATGGACGACCGTCGCACGGTGTGCGACTGGGGCGACCGCTACGCTAGGACGATTGCTTCCAATGCGGTAGATTTCGCTCACGTCCATCGTCCGAGCCGAAGGCGATCGTCCCACGTCCTAGCGAACGCAGTGAGCGGTCGTCCTAGCCCGCAGGGCGCACGGTCGCTTTAAGCACGCGCCGCGTGCTTTCTGTCACCTTGTAGCGCTCATCGATCCTTTGACCAACTACCCAGATGATATCCTCGCCCGAGATCAGCAGAGGCAGCCGTCTTCGCTGGTGAAGAGGTATCTTTCTCGATATAAAAAAATCCTTCAGCTTGACGCTCGCCTGCATTCCCAGCGGAACGAACCGGTCCCCGTCGACAAATGTCCTGACATGGAGTGCCCCTGTTTTGTCATAATCGAAGAAGGCTGTTTGCGCATCATCGGGAAAGCTTTGCGGAAGAGTCTCCGTAACAGCACATTCAAGGATGATCCCGAACGGTTCCAGAGGATTAAAGCCCATCCGCACGGGGAATCGGCCCTGTATGCGAGAAGAAAGCAGTTTCTTCGTGACCTTGAGTCTGTCATAGGTCTTGGTCACGGTCACGCGGTCGGGAAGCGCCACGTCTATGTTTGGCCTCGGGCTTTCCAACACTTTTTCAATGAGGCGGATATGGTCTCGAAGAGGTATTAGCCCGGGCTCGAGTTGTTCCAGCATGCCTGAAAGCACGCGGTATCGAGTTTCCGGGTGCAACCTTTTCAGCCGTTCGATCTCAACAACGATATCTCCTTCTGCGGTGTGTACCTCTTCATGTAGGAATCGATTGGCCTCCTCTTCAAAGATACCGTTCAAGCGGGTTAGATCATTAAGAAGAAAGAGAACCCGTTCCCTGAAATTAGGATTCAGTTTTTCGAAGAGAGGGAGTACGCGATTCCTGATGAAGTTTCGTTGGTAGATGTCTTTTTGGTTTGAGGAATCCTCAACGTATGGAATGCATTCTTCTCTAAGGTATGCTTCTATCTCCGGCCGATAGCAGAAAAGGAGCGGCCGAATGATCTGTCCCCTGCGTATCGGTATCGATGAGAGACCTCTTAAACCGGTGCCTTTGATAATTCTCATGACGAAGGTCTCCACCTGGTCATCACGCGTATGTCCTATGGCTATCTTCTGGTATGTGTGCTCGCGCGCGATTTCTCTGAAGTAGGCGTACCTCAGGTTTCTGCCGGCGTGCTGAAGGGAAAGCCCTTCAGCTTTTGCATAGGACCGCACATCGACGCGCCGCACTTGGAAGGGAAGTCCGAATTTTTCCGCAAGCCCCCGCACAAACTCTTCATCCCTGACTGATTCAGCCCCCCGTAAACCATGGTTCAGATGGGCCACACCGAGGCTGAAAGGGAAGCTATCCTTTATCTTGAGCAGGACGAAAAGGAGCACCGAGGAGTCGATTCCGCCCGACGCGCCAACGAGTACACGGTCTTCCGGATCTATCAGGCGTTCCTGCCGTATAACCGCGTTTACACGCTGGTGTAACATCGCATCATGAGCAGGAGGAACAGTTGGACGACGAGCAGCCTGAACATCCAGACCCGCTCGGGCTGGAAGCTCCCTTAAATTTGTACCCTACGGAAAAACCACAGGTTGACATCTTCTTCTGGAGATTCTTGCTGCCGCATTTTGGACAGGCGGGTTCATCGCTCTTGAATACGAGAAGCTCGAAATCGTCGCCGCATTTGCTGCAGTTATACTCGTAAATCGGCATACTCACTCTCCTCCTTAAATTTCCCTCTCTTCTTGAGATCTTTGGATAAATCAATAACGAGTTGTTTCAGGGACTCGTTGTATGGTTGTGTATCACTCGACTTCACATCTAAAGACAGAGCTTCACGGGCGCAGTATAGGGCTCTTGCCACCCTATTCTTAAAGTAAGATGCGAATGTAGATGCGTAAAGGAACATGAAGCGAGCCTTGGGGTCATCACGATCCATGTTGGCTACCTTCTGAAAGAGGAGCTTGGCCCATCCGTAATACTCACTGTCCAAATAGCTCTGTGCCGCCTTGTAGATCAGGGTGGACCTTCCATGCTCGTACATGTCGTTCAAGAGCTCGGAAAAACCCTTCTTACGGTAAATCTTTACGAGCGCCTTCTCGTTTTCCAGGATGAAACGGGGCAAAAGATAGTTGGTGCGGTATAGCTTCAGAAGATCTTTCAACTGGACAACGAGGTCTTTGAGAAGCACCTTCACTTCTTTCAGACCTTCCTTCAGCCGCTTCCTGGCTTTCAGGATGAGTGCGTCGAACTCGTGGATAACCTTCTTCTCCAAAGCAGTGAGTTCATCGGAAGCAACAAGGGCCTGATACTGCGGCTTATAGTACTCCAGCTGATAAACGTTTTCGCGCAGCTTCATGGCCTCGTGAAAGATGTAGCCGACTGTTATGTCGTAGAATTTTTCCCTGTAGCTTGCTTCTTCCGTGTTCCTGAAAAGTTCATGGCTCATCTGTTTGAGTCGGTACAGGCAGCTTTTGCCCCTGTCATCGACGAACTCTTCCATCCTGCTGAAGGAGAGCTCGCCCTTCGCATAAAGAGCCATTACCTCCGTACAGAAGTCGTACACGGAAAGAGACTCCTTAATAAGATCGATCTGCTTTTTCTCTAAGTTCGAGCTGATCATGGCCTTCTTTGTCTTCCTTGATAATCTTTCTAAGCTCCTCTCCTTCGAGACTCTCCTTCTCCAGAAGCGTTTTTGCGATTTTCTCAAGGAGATCTTTGTTGGCGGTTAAGGTGGCTTTCACCAGATTGTACGTATTCTCGATGATCCTTTTTATTTCGTTGTCGATCTCCCTCGCGGTTTCGTCGCTGTAATCTCTTGACGGAGGACCCACGGAGATGTCAAGAAACATCGACCTTCGTTCCTTTTCAAAAGTTATCTGGCCGAGCTTTTCGCTCATGCCCAGCTCCTTGACCATCGACCTGGCAATATCCGTTGCCTTTGAGAGGTCATCATGCGCCCCTGTAGATACCTCGCCGAATATGACCTCTTCCGCCACCCGGCCGCCCAGAAGTACCGCCAGTTTGTCGAGAAGTTCCTGCTTCGTCATCAGGTATCTGTCTTCGGTCGGGCGTTGCAGAGTGTAGCCCAGCGCGGCAATGCCCCGCGGTATGATCGATATCTTGTGGACCGGATCTGTTGTCCCCATCAACTCGGCCAAGAGCGCGTGGCCTGATTCATGGTAGGCAACAATCTCCTTCTCCTTGCGGCTCATGACTTTATTCTTTTTTTCGAGACCGGCAAGCACCCTGTCTATGGCCTCCTCAAACTCTGCCATGTGAACAGCACTCTTGTTCTTGCGGGCAGCGAGCAGCGCAGCCTCGTTGGCAAGGCTCGCGAGGTCAGCGCCCACGAAACCGGGAGTGCGGGCAGCGAGCACCTTGAGATCCACGTCCTTTGCTAGCTTGATTCCCCGTACGTGCACCTTCAGGATATCTTCCCTTCCCTGGATATCCGGCCTATCTACGAGCACATGCCGGTCGAACCTCCCCGGCCTGAGCAGAGCAGGATCGAGGATTTCCGGCCTGTTGGTTGCGGCCATGATGATCACACCTTTCTTGGTGTCAAATCCATCCATTTCGGACAGTAACTGGTTGAGGGTCTGTTCCCGTTCATCGTGAGAGGAGAGGGGATTCATTCCTCGGGCCTTGCCCAGTGCATCAAGCTCATCGATGAAGATAATACAGGGAGCCTTTTCCTGTGCCTGCGCAAAAAGGTCACGGACCCGAGCTGCCCCGACACCCACAAACATTTCGACAAAGTCTGAGCCGCTCATGCTGAAAAAGGGCACCTTGGCCTCACCGGCAACGGCCTTTGCGAGCAATGTCTTACCTGTTCCGGGGGGGCCGACCAGCAGGATCCCTTTGGGAATCTTTCCACCGAGGTTGAGAAATTTCTGGGGAGTCCTCAAGAACTCGATGATCTCCTTCAGTTCCTCCTTCGCCTCTTCCACACCCGCTACATCTTCGAAGGTGACCGCGATCTCGTCTTCGCTATAGATACGGCCTCTGCTCTTTCCAAAGTTGAGCACGCCCGAGGGTGCCCCACCCATCCGTCGCATGAGCAAGTTCCAGATCAGGATAATAACGGCAAAGGGCAGCACCCACGAAATGATGGCTTTCAGAATCTTGTTTTCGTACTGTCCCGAGAATTTTACGTCGGCCTTTTGCAGGTCTTTCACGAGGTCCGGGTCGTCGACGCGGGCCGTGAGAAACTTTGTCTTCTTGCCGTCCCCTGTCACGAGGGTGCCCTGGATATTGTCCTGATCCACAACGAGGTCGCTTACTTTATTCTGTGGGACCAACTGCTTGAATTCACTGTAAGGGATAGTTTTGACTTCTCCACTGGTAAGGTAACTGTTAATTACAATGATTGCGATGAAAGCGATTATAAAGTAGAGGAAAGTGAAGCTCCTCTTTTTGCTATCCTTCTTATCACTCTTCGTAGCCTTTGCTTTAAGCTCGAGAAACAGGTTACTGCTCTTTTTCTTCGGTGTTCTCTTGGAAGGCATGCTAAATTTTACCAGAAACTCGTGTAATTTTCTAGCCTTTTCAAGGTTAAACACGACCGCTTCGCTCGGACGACCGTCGCACGCACCCGCATGCGGGTACCCGGCGACTAGGACGATGGACGACCGCCTTTGGCTGGGACGCGAAGAGCCATTAAGTGGTAAGTAGTTGCCAAGTTAGCCCAATACAGTTACGCAGTAGATCGTTACGTTATTGAGTAGTATCTGACTCAACCATTCAACTAGATACCTCACTGAAACGATCGTCGTCGCGAGCACGGCGAGCGGTCGTCCCAGTCCCGGAGGGACGGTCGTCCGAGCGAAGCGGTCTGAGTTGTCGGGAGTGGCCGGGACCCTTGACAAATGGGCCTAAAAAAGATATTGTCATGGGACTTTATGGACCGCACACTTCTGCTCAACGCGACCTTTGAGCCGCTCGCCGTCGTCCCGTGGAAGAAGGCGATCACACTCGTATTCTTGCGCAAGGTTGAAGTTCTGTCCGAGTACGAACGCCAGATCGTGAGTGTCTCCTGCAGCATGAAGCTACCTGCCGTGGTGAGGCTTCTCAGGTTTGTCCGCAATCACAGGAATGGTCTCAGATTCTCGAGGCGAAATGTCCTGCTGCGGGATGACAATACGTGCCAGTACTGCGGGAAGAGGTTCGACCCGAAATTTCTGACGTGCGATCATATCATTCCAAGGTCGCGTGGCGGCACCACCGAATGGACAAACATAGTTACCTCGTGTATCTACTGCAATCTGAAAAAGGGCGATAAGCTGCCGGAAGAGGGTGACATGTATCCACGGAAAAGGCCGGCAAAGCCTGATAGTTTCTACATTCTCAGGCTGAACATGGGTGTGAAAGTGTTGCCGGAACCGTGGAAAGCTTATACCTTCATCGGAGAATGACAAGAGGGAATAAAATGAAAAGCCTCTGGGCGCCGTGGAGAATGGAGTACATAAGAAGCAGCAAGCCGACGGGTGACTCCGGATGTTTCTTGTGTGTGGGCAATGCAGACGACGAAAAGGTTCTTGTCGTAGGCAGGCGCGGCAAGGCTTTCGTGATCATGAATAAATTCCCTTATGCAAACGGCCATCTGATGGTCGTACCCGAAAGACACGTAGGGAGGCTCGAAGCCTTATCGGATGAAGAACTTTTCGATATGCTTGGCCTCGTGAAGGTATGCTCCGCGTTGCTTAGCAGCGAGCTCGATGCCGAAGGTCTCAATGTTGGCATCAATATGGGCAGGGCAGCTGGTGCCGGTCTGGAAGAACATGTGCATATACATATTGTGCCCCGCTGGTTTGGGGACACGAACTTTATGCCCGTTCTTGGAGAGACCAAAGTGATCTCGGAGCATCTCGACGAGACATACAGAAAACTCCGGGCAAAATTTCTTGAAACGGTTCTTTGATCCTTCAGCTTCTCTCTTAACGCCGAAAGATCTGGTCTGCACCTTCACCGGAAAGAAGCCTGAGGAGCTTGCCCTCCCGAGACGGGCCGTAATCGCGGTGAGCGGCGGTGACATTCGATTCCTTCGAAGACATCCTGGCACGAAGCTTCTGGCAGGCTGGGCCCCTTTTCGTCGAATCTATGAGGTCGAAGAAGGAGAGACCGTCCTTACGAAAACATGGTATGGTGGTCCGAACATAGCTTCCCTTGTTGAGGAGCTCTCTGCCTTCGGCATCCGCGAATTCTGTCTCTGGGGCTACCTGGGCGCTATCAGTTCGAAACTCTCCACCGGCGATGCGATCATCGCTTCGGGTGCGCTCAGAGAAGAAGGTGTTTCGCATCACTATCTGGATGATCAAGGAGATGCGGTCTATTCGGAGTGGGCGCATGAGTGGAGTGCGCTTCCAGGCTGCCAGGAATTCACCACGGGTATCGTCTGGAGCTGCGATGCTATCTATCGCGAAACCCGTGAGAAGCTGGAGAGATACAGGGGTGCCGGTGTGCTGGGTGTTGAGATGGAAGTGGCATCGTTCTATGCGGTGTGCCGGGCAAAGGGGCTCAGGGGTGTAGCTTTCCTCGTTGTGTCTGACCTTTTCAGGGATGATGGAACCTGGGTGCCCGCCTTCTTTACGCCGGAGTTCTCGAAGGGTGCAAGACGGCTTGGTTCTTTTCTGCGAGAGCACGCGATCGTGTAAAGTGAATGTCTATCTGGTCTAACCTCAACCTTAACCTGGTACTTGCTGCTCCCGCAGTATGCGTTGCAGGGCCCGGAAGAATGTGGCATTCTCCGGGTGGGAGCGGAAAGGGAACGAGAGGTATTGGTTGCCCTGCGCGTCTCCGTATTCCTCGATGAGGAGTCCTCTTGCAAAGAAGAGGTTTTTCAGGTCAGCGATCCGCGGTTGCACTTGTAAGAAGAAACCCCAGGGTGTTCCCAGCGGCTTGATCCGTTCCAAGCCTTGAAGCTTCTTCAGCCCATACGCCGTTTCGACAGCCAGAAATTCAGCCGTTCTCTTTCGATACCCTTTATCTCTCAGCGAGGCGAGAGCGGCAGGAGGAGCGAGACTATTGAGAGGCCAAGGCTCCATAAGCTGCCGGATTCGGGAAAGGAGCTCCTGATGGCCGATAGCATAGCCCAGCCGGAGTCCGGCGAGCGCGTAAAAAGTGGAGAACGTCCGTAGGATGATCGTATCGGGGGAATGGACGACCTCGTGTGCCCGGGACGGATTAACGGTGAAGTCTTTCAGTGTCTCGTCTACGATAAGAAGTTTCTTCTGCTCCGCAGAGATCCTGATCAAATCGGTGATGAGATCTTCGGGAAGGCTGGCTCCCGTAGGATTATGGGGATTGAGGATGAGTGCAGCCTCTGCATCGCGCCAACAATCCTTGAACCTTTCACGATCAACCATGAAACCTTGTTCAGGATCGAGAGGGAAAGGACGGAGTTCGACCCGCTCTTGTTGCAGGATATCCTCGTAGGCGTGCTGGACAGGCGAGGGCAGCACTATGCTTCGCGGATGTAACACCCTCAGGAGAAGGGCCAGAACGTGGGAAGCGCCATGGCCGAGAAGAATCTGCTCCTCAGTTATTCCCTCTGTGCTGCAGAGATGGCGCGTTAAAAAATGCGTTTGAGGGAGTCGGTGCACCGTTCCTATCGCCTTTCGCATGGCGTGTCGTGCCTTATTGGACGGACCGATAGGGTTGGAGATCATGGTGAAGTCGAGCATCCGATGTGCGCCTGTCTTTTTCATCCCGACTACACTATACACTAGTAGACGTCCGCTACGCTAGGACGATCGTCGCACGGACGTGCGACTCGGACGACCGTCCCTTCGGGACTCGGACGACCGCTCCGCTGTCATTCCAGCGAAAGCCGGAAACCAGGCTCCGCTGGGACGACAGTTCCGCTCCGCGGAACCAGGAAGCCCAGTTGACAAGGACCCGTGCGAAAGGGCAGTTACCCATCCGTCTGTATAGTCCATCGTCCGAGCGAAGCGGTCGTCCCTCGTCCGAACTGCAGGAGGTCGTCCATCGGTCATTACGACGGCTCCTGGAAAAAGGCACACTAAGCTGGTATATTGTAAAGGATTATGGAGCTGTTTGAGAAAGAGTTCGTGAAGAAGGAGCAAAAGAAGCCCCTTGCCGACAGGATGCGGCCGAAGAGCCTCGAAGAGTTTGTCGGGCAACAGCATCTGATGGGCGAGGGCAAGCTCCTTAAGACCCTGCTGGACCGGCAGGACATTCCGAGCCTGATATTCTGGGGGCCGTCGGGAACAGGTAAAACGAGTCTGGGATTCCTGATTGGAAAAGCCCTTCGGCTGCCTTTCGTTGCGCTCAGTGCAGTCAACATCGGCATCAAAGAGGTAAAGGATGCCATTCAAAAAGCAAAGCACCAGAGACTCATCCTCTTCATAGACGAATTCCACAGGTTCAACAAGCTCCAGCAGGACACGTTCCTCCCTCACGTCGAGAACGGCGAGATCATATTAATCGGTGCCACCACTGAGAACCCTTCTTTTGAAATCATTGCTCCCCTCATTTCCCGTATGAGGGTAGTTACGCTCAATCCCCTCAGCGACAAAGATGTGGAGAAAATAGTGAAGAGGGCGCTGAAAGAAGATACTGAACTCGCCAGCGTTCCTCCCAGAATTGATGATGACGTGCTGGAAGAACTCTGCTCGCTGGCCATGGGTGACGCCCGGAAGGCTCTCAACCTCCTGGAGGTCTGTTACAAGATGGCCTGTCAGAAAAATCAGAAAGCCCCGGTGATCGATCATGGGACAGTAAGGGAAGGTTATCAGAAGAAGATCCTGATCTACGACAAGAAAGGCGAGTATCATTACGATCTCATAAGTGCTCTGCACAAGAGCCTCAGAGGGTCCGATCCCGATGCGTCGCTCTACTGGCTGGCCCGCATGATAGAGTCGGGCGAAGACCCGTTGTACCTAGCGAGGCGCATGGTCAGATTTGCGTCGGAAGATGTGGGAAACGCCGACCCGTTTGCCCTGACGCTTACCATGTCATGCATGGAGGCGTTCAATTTTATCGGTCCTCCTGAAGGGTATCTCGCCCTCGCGCAGGCAGCCATCTACCTAGCCCTCGCGGAGAAGAGTAATGCCGTTTACAAGGCCTATGGTGATGCTGAGCGCGATGTTCGCGACTTTCCCGAGTGCCCTGTACCTCTGCATCTTCGCAATGCTCCCACGAAGCTGATGAAGGAACTGGGATATGCGGACGGCTATCTCTATCCACATGACTTCGAAGGAGCCGTCGTGGAGCAAGAGTACATGCCTGAAAAACTGCGCGGCAGGACTTACTACCATCCCACGGGGCGCGGTTTTGAAAAGAAGCTGCAGGAGTTTCTGGAAAAAGTGAAAAAGGTGCATGGACGTGACAGAGGATGAGCGGCTCAGGCCGGTGAAGAGGAGCCGATGAAACAGCTCTTCGTGAAAGATGTGGCCCGGGATAAGGACGTCAATGACTACTTTATCGTGGTCAGGAAGGGTACGCACCTCAGCCGAAATAACACCAAATATGTAACGCTTCTCCTGAAGGATCGAACAGGCTCGATCGAGGGGCGAGTATGGGAGCGGGCGGACGAGCTGGGCGCGCGCTTTGAACGGAACGATCTGGTCTATGTCGAATCAAAAGCAAAGATGTATCAGGAGTCTTTGCAGCTCAGCGTGACAGACATCAGGAAAGTTGAGCAGGAACTTTCGCCTGATCAACTCAAAGAGTTCTATCCGGAGAGCGACTCCGGGAGCAGCGAGCTGCAGAAAGCCTTCTTTGACCTGGTCTCAGGACTTAAGAATCCCCATCTCAAGGCACTCTTTGTCGAACTGAATAAGAGAAAGGACCTGGTGGACAAATTCTTTTATATCCCGGCGTCCGTCGGGGTGCATCATGTTTACATCGGCGGTCTCCTCGAGCATTCAGTGAATCTTGCTACAATGGCAAAAGGGATCGCGCGATTGACAAAAACTGATGAGGATCTGCTTGTCTCGGGAAGCCTTCTGCACGATATCGGGAAGGTGGAAGAATTGACGATCAAAGGTGGGTTCGGCTATTCGGATAAAGGAAGACTGCTCGGTCATATAACGCTCGGCATTATGCTTTGTGATAGCCTGATTGCAGGCATTGACGGCTTTCCGGACTATCTCGGTGATGTAATGAAGCATATCATATTGAGCCATCATGGGGAGGCTGAATGGGGCTCTCCCAAGAAGCCGATGTGCCTCGAAGCATTGGTGATACATTACCTTGATAATCTCGATGCAAAGGTTGTCGGTGTGAGAGAACATATGCAAGAGAATATGGACGATGAAACGTGGACGCAGTATCACAAGCTCTTTGAATCACGGTTTTACAAGCTTCCCGAAAGGTGAACCATGGAAACAAGAAGGATCTTCGTGGACAAGCTTAAAATGAAAAATGGCATGGTGGTTGTGACCGGACCATATCAGAAGTACGTGGTCAGCGTTCTCCGGAAGGATGTCGGCGAGCGCGTCGACCTGATTGACGGGAAGGGCTACCTCTACCGCTGTGTTGTGAGCGGCACTAAAGGAAAAGAACTTTACCTGCAGGTCGTGGATGTGGTGCACCATCCCGAGGAAAAGAGGCCCAAGGTAACGCTCTTTGTCAGCCCGATCAAAGGGCCGCGGATGGACTGGCTGGTGGAAAAGGCAACTGAACTAGGGGTTGAGAGGATCGTGCCAACGCTCTTTAAGAGAACTGTTATTAAGGTTGACAATGGCCACGTGGTTAAGCCGGACAGATGGAGAAAGATCTGTATCGAGGCTTCGCGCCAGTGCGGCCGTTTTTCGGTCCCTGAGGTTACGGAGCCGGTTCCCCTGCGCGGGATCTTGTCTTACATGGACCGTTTCAAGCACAGGTGGGTCTTGTACGAAAAGGAAAAGAAGCAGACCATCCGTGACGTCATGAATCCTCAGGTTAAGGGAGAGATATGTGTGGCGGTCGGGCCCGAAGGGGGCTTCGAGGAGGGAGAGGTTGCCTGGCTCGAAGAGCAGAACTTTACGTCCTTGACCCTGGGTGAGAACATTCTGAGAACCGAGACAACGCCTCTTGTTGTGCTTTCTATCATTTTTTACGAATTGAACATGAGATGACCCGAGCATCAGCTTTTGCAAGGCTTTTTGCCCTCATGGTTGATATACTCTTCCTTTTGATAGTACAGTTCTTTCTTTTTACGGCAGCCTTTGCGGGGCACACTCTGTGGGCAGAGTCGATCTCTTTCAATCCTCTTTCCCCCAGGCTGATGGAGTTTTCCCCGGTGCTGTCGCTCTCCTTTCTGTTTGTGGTATTGTACTACTTTACCTCTCTCACCTCAGATGGAGAGCAGACGATTGGCAAGACTGTTTTCGGGATTCGCGTTGTCACAAGAGAGGGCGAGGACCTGGGGAGGATCCGCGCTCTGCTGCGGTGCCTCTGTTACGGATTCTCCGCACTTCCTCTCTTCCTCGGGTTCCTGATGGCATTTGTTTTCAGAGGCAATGCACTGCATGATATCTTATGCAGGACAAAGGTTATACGGGTACAGGATGACTGGTAACAGGAAAGGAAAAGCTGGTTGCGGCTGCCTTCTCTTCGTTGTGATCGTCTGTATGGTGCTCGTCGCGCTTCTCATCCACCCGTTCTCTCTCAGGGTGCTTACGGGCCTGCTGGTATATCAGGATAAGATTGTTCCGTCGGATGCGCTTCTGGTGCCTCGGTTCTTCGAGGACAAGAACGGGGAAGTTTATCAGGAAGCCTTCAGGGAGTTCTGGGCAGGCAATGGCAAGATGATTTATGTTGAGGATGATCAAGTTCTGGGCATGAGCGTTAAAGAGATTGTTGCCAGGATGGCAAAACAGCGCGGCATCAAGGAAGACGTTGTGAAGGGGTTGGAACTCCGCTCTGAGGACGGGGCTCTTGTCTCAAAGCTCAAGGAAAGGCTGGCACAGCTTGGCGTTAAAAAGGTGGTCATACTTGTACCTGAATACGCGTCGAGACGGTTCCATCTAATGTATGGCTCTGAAGAGGCGAATGATAAGGTGGTATTCCTCGTGAAGCCGGTGAGCGTCTCTTACTTCAAGAGAGAAAAATGGTGGGCAAATGAATTCTCCCGCACAGCCCTGCAACGTGAGCTTTATGGCCTTGGCTCGTTCTACTTCAGCCGGTTCAAGTATGGCGCGAAGAGTGAAGATACAGGAAACAAATAAAGCAGGTTAAGGTTAAGACTGCAAGCGTTATAGACCAGATAGACCAAATAGACTAAATAGACTAGAGAGACAAGCAAAACCAGCAATGGAAGAAATCGTAGCCGCTCTTGCCCTGGTTCGCATACCGGGTGTATCGTACGAAAGAAAGAAGGAAATCCTCGAAGGACCCGAGAGCGTTGCCTCGCTATTCGAAGGAAAGAGGAAGATTGAGGACCCGAGGCTCAGGCAAAGAATACGCTCCTTCAAAGGCTTCGGGGTGATCGAGGGTGAGCTGACAAAGCTCAGAGAGATGGATGTGCAGATTATCTTTATGCGCGACGCAGTGTATCCGCCGCAGCTTAAGCGCATTCCTGACCCACCGCTGGCACTCTACCTCAAGGGTCCCCTCTCCCTTCACGATCAGATGATGGCTATCGTTGGCTCACGGAGGGCTACGTACGAAGGCATGAACCTCGCAGAGCGCATCGCTGAAACGCTTTCGTCCCTCGGTGTTACCATCGTCAGCGGGTTTGCGAGAGGCGTTGATTCGTCAGCCCACAGAGGCGCTCTGAAGGGGAAAGGGAAGACCGTGGCTGTTTTCGGGTGTGGGATTGACATTTGCTATCCAGTGGAAAACCAGCATCTTTACGAAAGGGTTGCACGTGAAGGGCTCCTTCTCACGGAATATACAGCGGGCGAAAGACCTCTGGCACACCATTTTCCGGCGCGGAACCGCATCATTGCCGGTCTCTCCAAAGGCGTGCTGGTGATCGAGGCCACCTCAAAAAGCGGCTCCCTTATCACTGCACGACTGGCGCTTGAATATGGCCGGGAGGTGCTGGCAGTGCCGGGCAGGGTATTCGATGAGGAGTACAAGGGGGCAAACAATCTCATCAAACAGGGGGCGAAACTCGTGGAGGGCATGGAAGATATTATCACGTGCTGCTTTCCCGGGCTCCACCTGGAAAAGAACGAGAGACTTGCTATGGATGATGATGAAGATTATATTTATTCCCTGATGGGTCTCAATAAGATTCACGTAGACGAGCTCGCGGCAAAGAGCAGGAAGGATATTAAGCACCTCCTCGCCTTGTTAACCCGGCTCGAGATGAAGGATCTTGTCCGGCCCCTGCCGGGCGGGTTTTATTTAAGGAAGGTGTAAAGGCATATGGCGAAATCTAACGCAAAATCATTATTGATCGTTGAATCACCGACAAAGGTGAAAACACTTTCAAAGTTCCTGGGAAAAGACTTTAACATCAAAGCTACGTATGGTCACATCAAGGATTTGCCGAAGAGCAAGATGGGAGTCGACGTCGATGAGGGTTTTAAACCGCACTTCGGGTTGATCAAGGGTAAGTCGAAGGTGGTCGAAGCGCTCAAAAAGGCAGGCGCTGAAGCTGATAAGATATATATCGGCTCTGACCCTGACAGGGAAGGAGAGGCGATCGCTTTTCACGTGGCTGAAATATTGGGCAAGAAGAAAGCAGTCAAAAGAGTGCTCTTCAATGAGATCACGAAGAAGGCAGTAGTCGAAGCCTTAAAGTCTCCTCAGGACCTGGACGAATCAAAATATGATGCTCAAAAGACCCGCCGCATACTTGACCGTCTCGTTGGCTACCAGATCAGTCCTCTGCTCTGGGAGAAAGTAAAGTACGGCCTTTCCGCTGGAAGAGTCCAGTCTGTAGCACTGAAGCTCGTCTGCGAGCGCCAGGATGAGATTGATGCTTTTGTCAAAGAGGAATACTGGACGATAGAAGGCGCGTTCAAACTTCCGTCAGGCGATACCTTTCAAGCAAAACTGGAGAGGATCGGTGACGCGAAGATAAAAATTCCCTCCAGACAAGAGACGGATAAGCTGAAAGCCGAAGCAACTGCCAAGTCCTATGCGATCACCAGGATCGAAGAGAAAGAGCGCGCCATCATGCCGCAGGCTGTTTTCAAGACAAGTAGCCTGCAGCAGGAGGCTTCCACAAAACTCCGGTTCTCACCATCAAAGACTATGCTCATCGCGCAGAAGTTGTACGAGGGTGTCGACCTCGGCGAGGGCACGACAACAGGTCTGATCACGTACATGAGGACCGATTCGGTGCGGGTGGCCGATGAAGCGTTGAGGGCAGTGCGAACGCTCATTGGCAAACAGTTCGGGCCCGGGTATGTCCCCGAGAAACCGAATTTCTTCAAAAACAACAGGGCCGCTCAGGATGCTCACGAAGGCATACGGCCGTCGGATGTGACGCTCGATCCGGAAAGGGTGAAGCCATACCTGGAAAAGGACCTCTTCTCACTTTACGAACTGATCTGGAAACGATTTGTGGCTTCTCAGATGGCGCGGCTCAGGCTCCAGCTCAAGACCGTGGATGTGACGGGCGGAGACTACGTTTTTGTGGCCAGGGGCTCCACCGTGCTGTTTGATGGTTTTACAAAACTTTACGAAGAGGAGAAGTCGGAGGACGAGGAGAGCAAGATCCTTCCGGCCATACATGAAGGTGAACCGGTAAGTCTCGTCAACCTGGCGGGCCATCAGCACTTCACCAACCCTCCTCCCTATTACACAGAAGCATCGCTGATCAAGACACTGGAGGCCAAAGGCATAGGCAGGCCCTCCACATATGCCGCAACGGTGGGTACGATTCAGGAGAGAGAATACGTGAGGAGAGACAGGGGCAGGCTCATGGTAACCCTGTTGGGAAAAACGGTCAACACTCTCCTGACGCATTCGTTCCCAAGAATTGTCGATTACGACTTTACCGCGAAGATGGAAGAAGGGCTTGATCAGATCGAGGAAAAGGAAAAGGATTGGGTCGCTGAGCTGAACGAGTTTTATGCGGTATTCAAGGAGGAGATGTCAGCAGCGAAACAGGAGATGAAGAACCTGAAAAAAGAGGAACGGCCAACCGATATCATTTGCGACAAGTGCGGAAAACCAATGGTCCAGCGCTGGGGCAGGAACGGTGAGTATCTTGTGTGCAGCGGCCGGCCGGAATGCAAGAATAAGAAGAACGTGGAAGTAGACAAAGACGGCAAGATATCGGTGGTGGAAGAAACCTTCCATGGGGTCTGTCCGACGTGCGGTGGGAACCTCGTTGAGAAGACAGGGCGGTTCGGCAGGTTCATTGCATGCAGCAACTATCCCGCCTGCAAGTTCACCAAGTCCGTCTCGTTAGGATTTCAATGTCCTCTTGAAGGCTGTACCGGGGAACTGGTAGAAAGGCTCTCGAAGAAAAAGAGGAGATTTTATGGGTGCAGCAAGTACCCTGAGTGTACCTTTACCACGAGCTCAGCGCCCAAAGAGGGCGAGTGTCCGAGCTGTGGAGCCCCGGTCCTGTTCGGTTCCAGGGGAAGTACATTCTGTCTGCGGAAGGACTGCGGTTGGAAGTCAAGGTCATAGGCGCCGGTCTTGCCGGGACAGAAGCCGTGTATCAGCTGGCAAAAAGAGGCATAGATGTAACGCTCTATGAGATGAGGCCGCTTCGCACCACGCCTGCCCACAAGACAGGTGACTTTGCAGAGCTTGTCTGCAGCAATTCTCTTAAGTCGAAGGAACTGACGAACGCCCATGGGCTTCTGAAAGAGGAGCTTCGCCTTCTCGATTCTCTGATCATAAAGACGGCCGACAGGGCCGCGATCCCCGGAGGCAAGGCGTTGGTTGTCGACAGGACCGAATTCTCGGCGCAAGTAACAGAGGCCATTCTGTCAGAAAAAGGGGTGCGGGTTGTAAGGGAAGAAGTAGATAGGATTTCCGATGGCGTGAACATCATAGCCACCGGTCCGCTGACGAGTGAGGCCTTATCGGGGAACATCGCGACGCTCACCGGAGAGGAGCATCTCCATTTTTTTGATGCGATTTCTCCCATCGTTGATGGAGCCTCAGTCGACATGGAGGAGGCCTTTTTCGGCGCACGGTACATGAGCGATGCTGATGATTACCTGAACTGTCCACTCACTAAGGCCGAATACGATCGATTCTACGATGAGCTCGTAGCCGCACGGCGCGTGGATTTGAGAGCATTCGAAGATACGCACTATTTCGAGGGATGCCTCCCCATAGAAGTGATGGCAGAGCGGGGGAGACAGACCCTTGCTTACGGACCGATGAAACCGGTAGGCATCGTAAACCAGGATACGGGGGAGCAACCGTACGCTGTTGTACAGCTCAGGCGCGAGGATTACGCGGGTCAGATGTACAATCTCGTAGGATTTCAGACGAAGCTTACCTATCCGGAGCAGGAGAGAGTCTTGCGCATGATACCAGCGCTTAAAGATGCGGTCTTTCTTCGGTACGGCAGCATCCACCGAAACAGCTTTATCAACGCACCGGCAGTGCTGGCTCCGGGCCTTCAGGTGAAGAAGAATCCTTCGGTTTTTTTCGCTGGTCAGATCACGGGCGTAGAAGGTTACGTGGAGTCCACAGCAATGGGCCTCGTAGCAGCCGTCGCTGTACTCTGCTTCGCAAAGGGTAAGCCTTTTATACCACCGCCACCCAATACCTCCGTCGGTGCGTTGGTCGCTTACGTCACCACGCCGCGGAAGGATTTCCAACCTATGAATATCAACTTCGGACTTCTTGCGAATTACAGCAAGAAGCGGAAAGAAGTTGTTGTCAGGAATGCCCTCTCCTCAATCGCAGCGTGGAAAGAAGAGATCGAGCAGCTCTGGTAACCTCAGTTTCAAAGCTCATGTTTAATTAGTCTAATTAGTTTTATTGGTTTGATTGGGTTACGGTCCAGCACTTGTTTGATAAAACCAATGAAACCAATTGAACCAATGGGACGGCAATTTCCGCACGAATTTCGTTGACAAAATGTGGGCTCTTTGTTATTTTAGGAACGAGGTTTTACAATATGAAACGTGGAGGCTGGAATCATGAAATACTGGAATCCCTATACCGAGACGCTGCCACCGGAGCAGCTTGACGCTATCGAGTTTTCTTACTTTAAGGAATATCTCGCCTACGCCAAGACGCATTCACCCATGTACCGGGAAAAGCTTAAAGACATAAACGTTGCGGACATCAAGACGATCGAGGATGTTCGGAAAATTCCCTTCACGTACAAGGACGAGTTGCGGGCGCAGCAAGAAAAGTTGCCCCAGAATTTTCCTTACGGCGCCCTACTTGGTGTTGACATTACCGAGGTCTCTGCCTTCAGGCAGACGAGCGGTACCACAGGAAAGCCGGTATATGTACCGGAGAGTTACGAAAGCTGGCAGTGGAGGGTCGAGGCTTGGTGCCATATTTTGTGGATGGCCGGTTTCAGGCCGCATCACAGGGTTTTTCTCCCGGTCGGGTACAACGTCTACGTCGCTTTCTGGGAATGCCATTATGCGTGCGAGAAGGTGGGCTGCGAGGTCGTCCCGGGAGGAGCCCTCGACACTAAGGGGAGGGTGAACAAGATCATCGAGATAAAGGCAAACGCCATGGGATGCACCCCGACGTACGGCCTCAACATAGCTGAAGAAGCCGTGAAAATGGGGATCGACCCGAAGACGATGGGCATTGAGCGTATGATCTGCGCAGGAGAGCCGCTGCCGGAGGCCACGCGAAAGAAACTGGAAGAGACTTACGGAGCCCGCGTCTACGATCATATCGGCGGCACCGAGATCTGCGGCTGGGCAGCCATGTGCGAGGAGCAGAAGGGGCTCCATATTATCGAGCCTTTCTTCCTCATTGAAATTCTTGACAGGGAAACACTGTCAAAAGAAGTGGCAGAGGGTGAGATCGGAGTTGTTGTCATTACACCTCTGGGCAGGCACTCTTTCCCGATGGTACGGTTCAATACCAACGACATGGTCGTTAAGGGAAAAGGGGGTTGCGCATGCGGCCGGACCTCCAGGAAAATAATGGAAGTCGTAGGAAGAGCCGATGACCTCCGGAAGATACGTGGAGTGCTCTTCTCGCCGAAAACGGTGGAACAATTCATCAGGGAGGAGTTCCCCGAAGTGGTCGAGTTTGAGATCATTGTTGAAAGAAAGGGGATCATGGATGAGCTGACCCTTCGAACTGAGCTTCAACCGAACATCGGCAAGGATAAGGCCGAGGAGATCAGGGGCAGGGTCAAAGAGAGGGCGAAGGTGAAAACGAACCTGACGATGAACGTGACTCTCGAACCCGAAGGAACGTTGCCGAGGTACGATCTTAAGGCAAAACGATTCAAAGATCTGAGAGGTAAAGCGTGATGGAAGAGATCAGGAAGGAGATAGCAGCTATAGAGAAGAGCGCGAAGCGGCTTAAGGAACTTGCGCACGAGATGCCGGGCATCAAGACGAATGCCGACATCATACTGACGTTTGTGTTCTTGCTAAAGTTTGTTACGCCCGTCGCGGAAAGCAAGAGAGCTTGAACAGGGTCGGGGCGTGACGAGATTCTGTTGAAAACGCTGCCCAAGCTCGCTTGTAAAACAGCGGCAATAGATTTCTAAGGGCCTGCCCGCAGAAATCTATCTAGCGCACCCGCAAGCGGGTACCCGGCTCGCCGGGATCGCAGCCGCGAGGTGGCTGAAGGGCGGAGGGGGCGACGCGAGCCCGTATAAATGGATGAGCCGAAATACAATGTAAAAGTCCTTGAAAAGGCCATCAAGATACTCAACTTGTACACTTACACTGAGGGATCTTTTACACTTGACCAGATTGCAAGAAAAGCCGGCCTTTCCAAGACGACTGCGTTTCGCATTCTGAAGACGCTTGAGAAGCACGAGATTTTCAAATATAACGAGACGGAAGAGACATACAGTCTGGGTTTGAAGCTCATGGAGTTGGGCGGTATGGTCTATTCTTCCCTTTCCATTCGGAAAGTTGCTTCACCTTATCTCGACGGCTTAGCCCATTCTCTGAAAGCAACGATACTGCTGGGTATCATAAAAGATGATCATCTGCTCTATATCGACAAGAGGGAGTCAGAAAGTATTATCAGAGTTTCATCGTACATCGGTCTGAAAAGGCCTCCCTATTACGGTATGCTGGGTATGACGCTCGTTGCTAACATGCCGGATGAACAGAGGAAGAAACTGCTGGAACTTTATCCGCCCGGCAAAATCACCGATAAGACGGTGGTCGACGTCAAGGAGTTGATGCGTAGGTTTGACCAGACAAAGAAATCCGGTTACTACATCGAGAGGGAAGAAGTGATCGACGGGGTCAGGGGCGTTGGTGTCCCCATCAGAGACTTTTCGGGGAATGTTGTTGCAGCGCTTGGCGCCTGTATGCCGGAATTCCAGGTAAACGAAAAGGTGACACAGCGCGCGATCAAAGAACTCACAGCAGCCTCAACTTCCATCTCAAAAGAGCTGGGCCACTCCTACTAAAACAGATTGTTCAATCCCAATCACCGACCAAACCCAATGAATCAATTCGAACCAATAAAACCAATAAAACCAATTAAACAATTCTTCAACTTCTAGTACGGTGATGCTACCTTCAGTTCCTTTTCTTTCTTCGTCCAGACCGGAACGCGATCATTGATGAATTTCAGGTAACCCTCAAGTTCTGCCCTTTTGTGCCCCTTTGCTTCCAATTCCTTTAGATGTTTTTCGACAACCGGTTGGGCAGCACTCACCCAACGCTTCGACTCCTCATCCGAAAGAGGTATCAGTTGCCCGCCGTTCTTCAGCAAAAAATCGCGTCCTTCGATATCGATGTCGTTGGACGCAACGCCGTACTTGTCTTTCCATTGCGCTGCAGTGTCAGTAAATATTTTTTTTATGTCTTCCGGCAGCGCATTCCACTTGTTCTTGTTCATGACGATATAGAAAGTGTAGACTGTACCCACCTTGTATGAGAGCGTAGCGTACCTGATGATCTCGCCCGTCTTCCAGCCCTTCTGGACTTCCATCGAGGTGAGAAGACCGTCTACAACGCCTCTTTGAAGCCCGTCATAAATGTCGGCCATCTCAACTCCCACAGGTGTTCCCCCGAGAGCCTTCAACACGTCAGCGGGCCTTCCAGTAGCCCTGATTTTCAAACCCTTCAGGTCCTCGAGCGTTTTAACAGGTTTCTTTACGGTGGATATGATCTGCGGCCCCGTTGAGTAAAACAGGAGAACATGAACGGCGTCCCACTCTTTCGGGTGAAACTGGTTGAAGAAATCGTTCGTTACCTGGCCGGCTACGTACCCGCTTGGATAACCAAGAGGTAGACTGAGGGTTTCCGTCACGGGAAACCGGCCTCTCGTGTACTCGCAGTGGGATAGGCCCAAGTCAGAGACGCCGTTCACGACACCCTCAAACATTTTGGTGGCCGTGGTAAGAATCCCGCTCGGGTAATAGGCAATCTCGACCTTTCCATTGGTGCGTTTCTTTATCTCATCGCAGAATTGCTGGCCCAGGATCGCGTACTGATGGGTCGCCGGAAAGAAGTTGCTGAACTTGAGCTTCACAGGTGCCTGTGCGAGGAGGCGTGTGGCGGGCAGAAGAGTGACACTCAGTATCAATAAAGTTATCAGTAGCAGAGAAATTTTTTTCATGGAACTCCCTCCTTTATGATTTAAGAACTAAGTTCACCACCCGCTTGCCTTTCATAAAGCATCACGGCATGAAATAATGAGGAAGAAAGAGCGCAAGCTGCGGAAAGAGAAAGAGAAGGGCTCCGAACAGGATTATACCGGCCAGGAACGGATAAACGCCGCTGTATATCACGCTCATCGGCACCTTGGTGATGTTGGTCACAATAAAGACATTGATCGCTACCGGTGGAATAACGACACCGATCATCTGGGTCACCCCGATCATTATACAAAACCAGATGGGGTCGAATCCAAGCTTGAGCACGGCCGGAAAAAAAATCGGTGTCGCAAGGATCATGAACGCCAGATCATCAATGAATGATCCGCCTAAAATGTAGATCAGGCATATGATGACCATGATGATGTTCCGGTTGAGCGGTAGAGCCACAACCCAATCGGCCATGATCTGGGGAATGTTGGTTATGGCGATGAAATGACCCAGAACGGCTGAGCCTCCGATCAGCATAAGCATCATGCATGCAGTTCGCATTGAGTCACTCACGGCTTTGACATATCCTCTGAACTTGAGCTGCCGGCGGAGAAGAACGAGCAGCGCGACCGCAGCGGTACCAACGCTTCCAGCCTCCGTGGGTGTGAAGAAGCCCCTCATTAATCCGACGATCATGAGAACGAATATGGCCAGCACGACGACTACCTCCGGCAGGCTCAGGAAACGGGCCCTCCAGGTCGATCGCTCTCCGGCGGGCGCGAGGGCTGGATTCTTTCTCCCCCAAACGTAGATGGTTGCGAGGAAGGTCACGGCAATGAAAAGCCCGGGAATGATGCCGGCAAGGAAAAGCTTACCGATCGATTGTTCGGTGATGATGCCGAAAATGATCAAGAAGACACTGGGAGGAATCATGCAGCCGAGGGTTCCGACTGTTGCGACAATGCCCGTAGAGATTTTTTTGCTGTAATGATAGCGATCCATTTCGGGGATCGCCACGCTCGCAAACGTAGCTGCCGTGGCTGCAGCCGACCCGCAGAGTGCCTTGAACGCTGTTGCCCCTCCGACGGTTGCCATTGCCAGGCCGCCCGGTATATGGCCGATAAACGTGTAAGCGGAATCGTAGAGTCTCTTGGCTATGCCCGAGTTGAATGCGATCTGCCCCATCAAAATAAAAATGGGGAAGACCGTGTAACCGTAAGAGGCGAAGACTTCGAAAAGATCTTTTGCAACGAGATGCATAGCCGCCTCAAACGAGGTGAGGTAGGCGAATCCCAGAAAACCGACCAATAACATGGAAAAGGCAAGTTCGATGCCGGTAAGGAACAGGACGAGAACCGCTGCTAAACCAATGCATCCGGAAATGACCTCATTCATGGCCGCCTCCGAAGCTACCTCCGGTGATCTTTAAAATGTCGCAGAAGAGGACCACTGAAAGCACAAAAAAGCAGAATGCCACACCATAAGCGATGGGGTAGAGCGGCAGCTCAAGCGTGGGGGTGACTTCGTCAACGCTGTGTAGGTTTTTGCCTATCTTGAAGACGTTCCAACTTATCATCAGAAAAAGCGCTATGCCTACACATCTGGTTGCAATATCAAAAGCGCTCTTTGCTCCCCGAGAGAGCCTCTCGATGACAAAATCCATGAAGATGTGACCTCTGACCCAGGAGGTAAACGGTGTGACAAAGCCTATGACGATGCCTCCCGCCATAGCCACAATCTCGTACACGCCCGATATCGGACTGCCCAGCGCCCTGAGCACCACATCGCACACGGTGAGCAGTATAATGAACGTGAGGGCAACGCCTGCGATCACGTTCATATATATCGTGATCCTGTGAATGGTGTGCAGAAAGGCTTTCACCCCTTCTCCTGGTCACAGATCCGGCTCAAATGTGTCTATGGCCGGGATATCGAAGGGCAAACCGTAGCTCTTCCACTTTTTCTGCACTTTCTCGTAGGTTGGTTTCGTCAAGCGGGTACGCTTGGAAAAGGTCTTGAGGAACTTGTGTTCTTTGCACGCATTGATGATGGTTTTGGAGCCGTAAGGCCGTTCCTCGGCAGGATTCTTCGTAGGATCAAGGTAGGTCGACCAGGTATGCCTCAGAATATCGATGTCGCTTGCCGGGTCGCAGCGGGTCGACATGGCCCAGATGACCTGGTCAATGTCTGTAGGGTCCACATCGTCATCGACAACCACGATCCACTTCGTGTAGTAGGCGCCGCCGGAACACTGCGCCGCAAGCGCGGCCGTCTGCGCTGCATGGCCCGGATAACGCTGCTCGATTGAGACTACCACCATACCAAAGCCGCCGGCGGCAGCAGGAACGGAATAGACACCGCGTATAGCGGGCACGCCGACGGTTTCCAGATCATCCCATATCTTGGCGGAGCGGGCGATGCCAAAAAAGAGGTTCTGCTCGCAGGAGGGATGATCAGCCATGAGCGCGGCTGTGAGGATCGGCTCATTCCGAAAGCGTATACAGGTAATGTCGATGACGGGTGTGGGGCCACCCGGCCTGCCGTAGTACCCCTGGAACTCACCGAAGGGGCCTTCTGACTGGAGGTCTTCCGGGTAGGCCACTCCTTCTATGACGATCTCAGCGTGCGCCGGCACGAGTAGATCGACTGTCTTCCCCTTTACTACTTCGTAGGGCCTCCCCAAGATGCCGCCTATGGCGTCATACTCGGAGACGTTTTTTGGGAACCCCATCGCGCCGCAGATGAAGAGCAGAGGGTCGGTTCCGTAGACGGCAGCAACCTGACAAGGCTGTCCCCTGTCCCAGCAGCGTTCCCGGTGGAGCAGGGCGTCTTTACCCGGAGACACATAAAAGCCCACCTGTCTCTTGTTCATGATCATCTGCCGGTACGTGCCCAGGTTGAGAAAACCGCTGTCGGGATCTCTTGTAATGATCGCGTCAGCAGTGCCGACGTACCTGCCGCCATCGTGATGCCACATCTTGGGCGCAGGGAAGATCGTGACATCGATGTCTTCCCCGGTCAGGATATTCTCATTGATAGGTGCGTCCTTATCGCTGATCTCACGGGGCGGGATTCTCTTTTTGTAAATATCTTTTGTCATCCGTATCATGTCAAGAGCGGGCATGTTGAGCGGAAGGCCCAGGGTGAGGGCGATCCTGTTCAAACTGCTGCCGAGGATGTTGCTCAGCACCCGCTTTTCTTTCTTGTAACCTTTTATCTTTTCAAAGAGTAGGGCCGGCCCGCCGATCTTCTTGCCGGTCAAGTAGGTTACGGCAGAAAGCTCTTCGTCCCAGTCAACCTCCTCCTGGACCCTTGCCAACTCTCCGATCTTTTCTACTTCCTTGAGCCAGTCCCTTAAGTCGTGCCAAGCAATCATAATTACCTCCTCATGTCCGGCATATTCTTTCTCACCCTGGCAACCCAGTAGTTCCACATGCGGTCGAGGGGAAGGGTGTTGAAGAGCGCAACCTCCATGGCGCGCTTGGCCTCCTCGGGCGAGAGGTATTTCACATCCTCGCCCAGCTGGAGCACCTGGAGCTGAATGGCGGCGTTATCGCGCAAGTAGATGGCAGAGGCCACCACATGGTGGAGGCTCTCTCCGACAACGTCGCAGCCATGGCCGCGCAGCAGGTGCACCCTGTATTGGCCCAGGTGGCGAGCTATACGTTCCCCTTCCTGCTTTGTAGAGATCAGCATGCCCCCGTCAGGCTCGTAGTCATCATAGACCGGAACACCCTGATACAGGAAACTGCCCACATGTGTTACGGGTCGGAGGGGAATATTGGTAACCGTGAATGGTATGACCGCAGCGGGATGCCCGTGAAAAACAGCGTTCATATCGGGACGCGCCTTGAGGATTGCTCCGTGAATGATGCGCTCTCCGTAAGGCCTCATAGTCGTCTTTGTCAGGACGTTTCCGTCAAGATCTATCTCCAGGATGTCATCGACTGTTACTTCGAAGGGGGAGATAGAGCGGGCTTGGAAAAAAGCGTTGGAATTCTCCGGGTTTCTCAGACTCACGTGGCCCAGGGCATCAAGAACGCCCTCGTTCGCGAGTATTCGGTTGGCCATGACTACTTGCTCAATGGCCTCGGTCACGGTCTTTGGCGTATTTTTGGGTTGTTCAACGGGCATCATTCTATTTTTTCTCCTGGCGAATCTTTTTTAAGAGATCTCGTACGCGCGATACATCTCACTCATAGATTTCACTGGTCGAGGAGGAACAGCCCAAAGGGCGAAAACGTCACACTCCACCCGCACTGAAGCGGAGTGTGACGCAACTTCTTTGGAAGCTCAGGACTCCAATCTAGTACTGGTATGGCGTTGGTATGTTCCTGGCCTTTTCCTGGCCCTTCCAGTACTCGATGCGCTCTTTGATGAACGCTATCCAGGTATCGACCTCTTTGTCCTTATAGCCCTTAGAGACGAGGTCTTTCTTGTAATCACCAATGACGGGCTCCGCAGCTTTTATCCATTTGGCGGATTCGGCATCTGAAATAGGCACGACCTGACCACCCTGGCTCACCAGGAACTCACGGCCTTCGATATCTATCTCATTCCACACGAGTGCCCACTTGTCCTTATACTCCTTGCACGTATCATCGAAGAGCTTCTTCATGTCGGGAGGAAGAGCATCCCACTTGTGCTTATTCATTGCCACGTAAAAGGAAAAGACGCTCCCTACCTTATACGACGCCGTCACATACTTGATCAATTCACCGATCTTGAAGCCCTTCAGCTGTTCCATCGGTCCCATGTTTCCATCCAGAACGCCCCTTCTCAAGGACTCGTAGAGATCAACCATCTCGATGGGCATCGGAGTCGCACCGAGTGCCTTTACGATATCCCCGACCCTGCCTGTGCCCCTGATCTTCAGGCCTTTGAGCTCTTCCAATGTTTTTACCGGTTTGTTGAGGGTCTGGAGGACGTTTGCAGGGCTGGTACCGAAGATGAGAGGATGAAACTGGTCCCATTCCTTCGGTTTGTACTTGTCATAAAAGTCGTTAGACACGAAGGTACCGACCCAGCCGTTCGGAAAGCCAAGGGGCAATTCCATAGCCTCCATGACGGGGAAGCGGCCTCTTGAGTAAGCGCAGTGCGAGAGCCCTATGTCAGCGATTCCTGTCGCAACGCCCGCAGCGATTTTGGGTGCTGTCAGCAGCGTCCCGCCCGCAAAATAGGATATCTCCACCTTGCCGTTCGATTTCTTGTTGATGTCTTGACTGAATTGATCAAAGAGTATGGCATTTTTGTGTGTGGGTGGAAAGAAGTTCGCGAACTTGAGCTTGATCGGCTCAGCTGCGTACGTAAAAGAATAGGTTGCAAAAAGAAGAGAGACTGCCATCACAAATAATACTGCTCTTCGCCCCATCTTGATACCTCCTTCACTTTATTTTGACGCTTGTTTGTTTCTCACGCAGCCCCTTCTGCTATTTCTCCGTCTGTGAACGGCCATCCTGCCGCTCTCCGCTCTTCACTATCCACTGTCCTCAACCGCTATCTATCCCTCGTCTCCCCGCTTACTTAAAGAATACCGAAGGAAGCCAGAGCACCATCTGCGGGATAAGAAAGAGCAAACCCCATACGAGTATGAGTGAGATCAGAAACGGAGTCACGCCCTTGTATATCTGGCCGATAGGTACCTTGGTTATGTTCTTCACCACGAAGACGCAGATCGCTACCGGTGGAATGACCACGCCGATCATGGCAACGACACAGATCACGATCCCGAACCAGAGGGGTGGGAAGCCGAGCTTCAAGGCCGCCGGGTAGAAGATCGGGGTGGCCAGGATCAAAAAGGCGAGGTCGTCGATGAAGGAGCCGCCGATTTCAAAAACGAAACAGATGAGTATCATGATGATGTAACGGTTGACCGGCAGGGTCACGACCCAGTCCGCTGTTTTCTGAGGGATATTGGTTACGGCTATGAAGTGGCCGAATATGGCGGAGCCTGCAATGAGCATGAGGAGCATCCCGGCCGTGCGAAGGGATTCCGAGACTGACGAGACGTATTTTTTGAAGGTCATGTCCCTCTTTATGACCGTCAGCAGGAGAACGGCGAACGTACCGACCGCGCCGGCCTCCGTGGGTGTGAAGTAGCCCTGCATGATGCCGCCCACGACCAGGCAAAAGACGAGGAGCACCCAGAATATCTCGGGAAGGGATCGCCCCCTCTCTTTCCAGGTTGACCGCATACCCCTGGGGGCAATGGCTGGATTGATCTTCGCCCAGCCGTAAATGATGGCGATAAACAAGGCAGCGATGAGCAGCCCTGGTATAATTCCTGCGAGGAAGAGCTGTCCTATGGACTGTTCGGTCAGTATGCCCATGATGATGAGCGTGACGCTCGGTGGTATGATGCAGCCGAGGCTGCCCACGGTCGCGACGATGCCCGTTGAAAGCGTCTTGCTGTAACCGTAGCGGTCCATCTCCGGGATAGCGACACTGGCAAAGGTTGCGGCTGTGGCCGCGGCTGATCCGCAGATGGCCTTGAAGCCCGTCGCGCCGATGACCGTGGCCATAGCGAGCCCTCCCGGGATATGGCCGACAAACTTGTCTGCAGCGTTATAGAGCCTCACCGCAATGCCCGCATTGAAGCCGATCTGGCCCATCAGGAGGAAAAGCGGGAAGACCGTGTACCCGTAATTGGTGATGACATCAAATATGTCCCTGGAAATCAGGTTCATGGCCGAGCTCCAGCCATTGAGATAACCGAACCCCACGAAGCCGACAATCGCCATGCCGAAACCCAGCTCGATACCTGTCGAGAAAATAAGCAGCAGCAACGCAAGAGAGATGATGCCTACTGTGACCTCATTCATATTGGCCCCTCCAGATTCTTACGATCTCGAAGATGAAGACGAAACACTCAAGGAAGCAGCAGACAGCAACCCCGTAGGCGACCGGGTAGAAGGGCAGCTTGATGGTGGGTGAGACCTCTCCTGAGGCGTGGAACTCAGCGCCGACGTTCAAAAGGTTGTACCCGATAAAGAGGAAGAGCATGATAACGAGCAAGCGCGTAAACGTGTTCATGACGTCCTTGCCTCTGGGCGAGAGCTTCTCCAGCAGGAACTCCATGATCACGTGTCCCTTGTCGAGGGAGACTTTGGGGATGCCGAAGCCGATGACGACTGCGAGAGAGAGGGCCACGATTTCATAGGTACCGATGATCGGGTGGCCGGCTGCTCGTAAGGAGACGTCAGCTACGGTCAAGAACATCATTAAGGTGAGCGTTACGCCTGCCACAAGATTCAAGGCCTTGCTGATGAATCGTAAAATGCTGTATAGGCTGTCCATCATTCCTCCTTTTTAGTCTGGCAGGGCATCTGGAACGCCGGAAGAGCATTAAATGAAAAAAATGACACAGAGCTCCCGGCGGATGCCAAAAAATCCTGCCTATTCTATAAATTAGGCCCATTTCATTGTCAAGACAATTCTCTAAAATTAGCTTCCACAATGTGGAATCGGTCTGCGATTGAGTAGGTTTCTTGCGGGTTACACGGCGTTCCGATTGCTGTTGACAGCTTCGGCACTGTCGAGTACGATTAGGAGTGGATGAGCGCGTGAGCAGATTCTTCAATTTATTTCTATCGCTTGTACCTATTCTGCTGCTTGTCTGCTGTACCAGGTCAGATATGAGCCCCGCTGCTGACGGCACAAACAAAAGCAAGCCCGTTGCCAGGGCGCCCCTCAGTCAAGCTCAGGTGAAAGAACTGAAGGATATCGGTGCCCTCGTGGGCCGTGGCGATCCCTTCGACAAGATAGAAAATAGTTGGAAGTCCTTCATAAAGAAAGAGAGGGACATAGACATCCAGGCTGCCGTGGACCTGGTAACTCGCGAAGCAGTGCAGGAAGCCCCTAAGAATCCTGAGCCCTCCACAAAGAGGTTGCAGCAGTTAATCAGTCTGAAGGATGCAGTAAACGACGAATTGAGCAGGGCTCGAGGCTTGCTGGCAGCAGCAAAAGAGCGCAGGCAGAAAATCATGATCAATAAGAAGGAGTTTGATGTTGACGGCGACCCGCCGAAGGTGACGATCAAATCAGGAGAAGTGATTGGGTCGCAGGCTGAAGTGGCTGGCTACGTCAAAGAACTCGAAGCCCGCCTGAAATCTATTGACAATGATGCCCGCGCGGCGAGCATGGAGGTCAGTAATATGACGCAAAAGCGGCAAGCCGCTTTGAAGAATCTGCCGCAGACTGCAAAGAAATTACAGGAAATCGCGAGAAGGGCTAAGGAGGGGTAGCCTTGTAATAGCGAATACATCGGGTCCGAGGGATTAGCAGAAAGCTAAAGCAACTGTTTAGGCATGGACCCGCTTGACTGCGTGCTTGAGACCTTCGACTTTCGATTCCACCAATCCCCGAGCTTCAGCGGCCTGTACGAACTCTTTGAACTGCGTAAACCCCAGGGAGCTGAACTGCACTTTTCTTTCGATCAGTCTTGAGTTTACGGTGCGGTAGGAGTGGTAACTTGGCGTGCTTCCCTTGTCCAAGTCCCTGAGGACGTCCAGAAGGGCTGCAAAGCCTTTCTGCTGCGGACCTTCACGTCTCAGTGCCTCCGACACAGGATAGACGAGGGCTTCAGCCCCCTTTCCCTCGATCGTAACAAAGCCGCCTTTCACAGCAGCCGCGACAAAGTCACTCCAGTGAGAAAAATTGAGCTTTTTCTCGTTGAAATTCGGATTTAACATCTTCATCCTGATCTTGACGGAACCAAGGCCAGGGCTGACTTTTTTCTTCAGCATGAGGTCGGCAGCCTCCGCAAGCACCTGGAACCAGTCTTCCTTGGTCGTCGGGGTTACGACGGGCCGCTGCTGTGCTGTCTTGTCTTCCGCGGCAGGAGGCGATTTCTGAGGCGATTCTTCATCGTCACCGCCCGGGACAAGTCCCCGGTAATCTACATAGCTGTCAGCCAGGGCGAGGAGATCTTCGGAGGCGTTCTGGGTGTTACAAACGATATGTACCATCTTGCCTGCGCGTCGCAGAGCGAGCACAAGAAAACGAAAATCACTGTCACCCGTCACAAGGATGAACGTATCTATGTGTTCGTGGATGCGCATGACCTCCATGGCGTCGGAGACTAGGACCATGTCAGAGCTGTTCTTGCGCCCTTTGGGCACGTGGACAAGATAGAAATATCTCCTGGTAAGGGACGGAGCGAGTTTAGAGAAGCCCGGATGGGCCCAGTTGCCGTAAGCGCGAGCAGCCACAATCCTCCCTTTAGCCTCAGCGTACTCGATAAGTCCCTCCAGAAAGAGAGAGTCTGCGCCCGGGTTTACATTCTCAAGATCCCATAGAATAGCTACGTTGCTCATTACCTTGAACCTGTCAGCCATTATACAGGTTTATCCAGCGTGGAGCAAGAAAGTTCTTTATCGCTGATAAAGGCGGATAAAAAACTGATGATGAACGCTGATAATTACTTCTTGACCGCCTGTGTGATAGAGTGACACAGCCGGTCAATTCCCGCGCCTCCGGTGGGGAAAATTTCACTCGCGAAGCGACGGGATGTTCCCAGCATTGGCGTCTTATCACAATGCTGGGAACAAGCACACTCATCTGCGAAAATCTCTTTTGGCTTTTATCGGCGTACATCTGCGATAAAAATTGTAGTTTTTCTCCCATTGAAAGTAGCACGTCCCTGAAGTATAGTAGGTGCACATGGCCGAAATTCCTCTATCAACGATAATTATTGCCCTTGCAATGCTCGCCTTCTCCGTACTCATCGTGAGCAAGGTAGGCGGCAGGATTCCGCTCTCGAGACGCGTCAACGCTCTTCTCATCCTTTTTGGTATCGCAGCTCTTCTGGCCGGCCTCTATCTGCACCTGAATCAGAAGCCAATGGCCAGGCCCCGTACTCAGGAGACGAACAGGCAGGAGAAACGGACAGCCGATTCATTCACCTTCACCTTTAGTCCGACGCAGGCCCGATGGGGTGAGCAGGTGGAGATCCAGGTTCCTTTCTCTGCCGAGTCGGTCACAGTATACTTGAATGGGATGCCTCTGCCGAAGAAACTGAATGAGGGTGGCCGAACGATCCGCATTACAATCCCTTCGGGTGCGAAGACGGGTTATCTGGAATTGGAGCGGAGGGGGGAACGGACGAGGGCGTCAGAACCGATAGCTATAAGCCCCTGAATGGGAACAGGTAAGATATAAAGCAGGTAGAGGTAAAGACTGAAGCAAAGGTAGAGGCCCTTGGGGTTGGCACGTCGTTCCATTGGTTCGATTAGTTGAATTGGTTTCATTAGTTCTACAGGACAATTTCGCAATCCCAACTATTGGCGCGGTGGAAATAAACGTGCCAACCTGCGACCGATAGTGACTGTAACTAATCGAACCAATGAAACCAATGAAACAGGAATTTTGAAACGAAGAGTTACCAACCTTCGCTTTAGTCCTTACCTGTATTCACTGTCTCTAACTGTTGCCTCGCGTATTCCAGGGCTGCACTCTTATCTGTGATCTCTCCTGAGACCTGTTTCTCCCGAATCACATCCAGGACTTTTCCCACCCGCGGCCCTTCGGGGAAACCCAGCGCGAGCAAGTCGTAACCGTTGACAAGGCCGGGCAGGGGTGCTCTCCGCCAATCGTCGTAAGCAGAGAGTGCCTCCGTGCACCGCTCTCTGACACGGACCGTGGTTTCGTTCTCCTCACCATTAGAGCTTCCATACATATCAAGAAGGGTGAGAAGGACCAGCGGTGGTGTGAGATCACCCATCTTGTAAACAAGGCGTCTTACGGCCTTATCGGTTGCCCCTTCGTGGCTTATAAGGAAAACCCTCATGTGCTGCTCAATGAGAGTAGATATCACCCTGATCTCGTGTGAGCTGAACCGGAGCCTCTCCATGATCGCAGCGGCCATTTCCCTGGAATGTTTTTCATGATAGAAGAAGTGGACCCGTTGCTTCGTCTCATCGTACGAAAAGGTATATGCTTTGCCTAGATCGTGGAAAAGCAGTGCGTACGCGGTGCTGCGCGTATCTTGTTCATCGAAAGGATGAAACGCCTTTGCCTTGTCAAGATATTTGAAGCCCTCTATGGTGTGGCCCAATGTTTCCAGGTCGAATCCTTTTTCGCGGTCCATCTGCTCCAACTCACTCAGTTCAGGAAAAAGCAGAAAGAGCAAACGTGTGTCGCGCAAGGCGGCAATGCCTTTATACGGGTCCGGGGAGAGCATTATCAGGTCGAGCTCATATTTTACTCTCTCAGGGGCTGTCAGACGAATCAGGTCTCGCTCCTCATGTATGGCTTGAACCAGGTCATGATCAAGAGAGAAATCCGGAAGCGTTGCGAGATGACGCACTGCCTTGAGCATTCTAAGGGGATCCTCCTTGAGCGACTCCCTCCTCGGGTACCTGATAAGTCTGCGGCTTATGTCCCCAAGTCCGCCGTAGGGGTCGAACATATCGCCTGAGGCAGTATCGTACCCGATGGCATTCATCGTGAAGTCTCGCCGCGCCAGGTCACTCAGGATGTCGCCGTGAATAAAGGTGAGATCAAAGACCCCGTCCGCGCCAACGACTCGGTAGGTCTGTGCCGGCTTTTTTCCGAGAAAGAAGCCTTTTGTGCGGAACAGTTCCTCCAGTCTGGCGGTATCCTCGGCCCTCTCCAGGGCAAAATCATAATCGACCGGAGACTGTCCCAATGCCAGTTCTCGTATGGCTCCTCCCACAAGATAGATCCTGCCGGCGAAGTGCGGGACAGAAAGTTTTGCGATAACGTCAAGATTTTTGATTCTCTCCCGGAGAAGCTCAAGCGAAACGTTCACGCCCAGATAGTATCCCCTTCTCTCCTTGTTTGCAAGCGCTTGTAGAATACAGATTCCAAATTCCAAGCACCAAATTCCAAACAAGCCAAAGATTCAAATTCCAGATGGACGAATCTGCATGTTTCTATACTTGCAAATTGGAATCCGTTTGAGATTTGGAATTTAGGGATTGGAATTTGCCGCGTAGCGGGTGAGCCGTTTAAACGCGTCTAGTTTATCGCGATCGTTTATGCGCGCCCTATCAAGGCAGGTCTGAAGGAAGGTGATCGACTCTTCATAGGTTTTTCGCTGCACGGGGAAGGGGTGGCCGTCTTTGCCTCCGTGGGCAAAGCTGAACCGGGCCGGATCCTTGAAGCTGGGCGGGGCATTGTAGACGAGCTCCGAGACCAGACTCAACGCCGCTATCGTCCTCGGCCCCACACCCTGTATCTGGACGAGGTCCTTGAACGTCTCAGGTTGTGATTCATGGAGAGTCCTGAAGATCCGATCGAGCCTTCTGGCATCTACATCTTTCGCCGCTATATAGTGTCGTTCAGGCATGGCAAGCGCTATCTCTCCCCAGGTCTTCGACATCCAATCAGGGTCCTGTTTCGTGAAGTCTAACGCCGCAGTCTGTACGGGGGCGCTCTCTCTGGCAACAAGATTAAGCGAGTCTCTCTGCCGGTCGCACGTGACCCCTGTATGAGGTTCGCAGAAGAGATCGAGATTCTCCCGTGAGAACCACTGGTAGCGCCGCGCTGTACGGGTTTCTTCGCTCATGCCTTGCTGGATGATTGCCCAGTCACCATCCTTCGAAAGAATGAAGGTGTGGTGGTAGATGTTGTAGCCATCCTGTATCAGGCTGTTGTCTATCTTTGCGCAAAGCCGGCTGAGAGCTACGAAGGAGGAGACGTCCATACCCCACGTCATGCCATGGTCGGTCAGTTCCTGGGGCGTGCGGCGTGACGTTGCTGCCTTTCCGCCGCAGATGGCTAGGGGAAAATCAGTAGCAGTGGAAGCAATCCCTTCCTTGAGCGCACCACAGAGCGTGGTAGTCAAACCGCTTGAGTGCCAATCGAAGCCTACCACACAGCCAAACGCCTGGAACCAGATGGGATCGGATAGCCTCCTCAAAACTTCCCTGGGGCCGAATTCGAGCAGGATTATTGATACGACCGCGGCTGAGAGCCGCTTCATTTTATCAAAGAGCCACCGCGGGGCCTTTCCATAATGGAGCGGCAGCGTTGTAACGGCCCTTTTCATGCCTTGACGAGAAAAACCGTATCCTTCTCGTGCACCTTTTCTTTTACCCTGATGCCCACATCAGTGCCCGGACCAGCCTTCTGCACGCTTTGGTGTTCGACCTGCATGGATTCCACCACTTGCTCAAAATCCGTAGAGTGGCCCTTCATGTGGATCTTGTCGCCCACCTTCATCTCTCCGCCGGTGATCTTGATCGCAGCGACGCCGATCTTACCGAAATATTTTTCCACTGTTCCGATGGCAACCTCTTCCATGAATCACCTCCGGTTGTTTTGGAAAATTGTACCACGGTGAGGCTGTAAATTGAAGGGTTACGGGTTACGAGTTCCGCGTTGCGGGTTCAAAAGGAATGAAACTCGTAACTCGAAACCCGCAACCCGGAACGTCGCGTGCTCACGCTGGGAAGAGCTGGCCGACCAGACGGTTGAGCATTGCGCCGCCCTTTACCTCGGTTTCGAACAGGGGCACCAGGGCGCGGACCTGATCGCCGAAGATCTGCCATATCTCTTGCATATGGTCGTCCTGCATCTTCACGCGGTTGCGCACGAACTCCGCCGCGTCCTTGCCGACCTGTTCCTTCTGGATAATCCCGTTGACGACCACCCCGCCCACTGGAATTCCAAATTCATGAAACCAGTTGATGAAGCGGGTGATAACGGCAATTGGCAGGCTTTCGGGCAACGTCACGAAAAAGAAGGCGGTCAGAGCATCGTCAGTCAGCAGGCTCTGCGCCTTTGCCATGCGTTCCCTGAAACCGAGCAGATAATCCATGAGAGGGTCTTCTTCTTTTTTCTTCGTAAAAGAGAGCATCTCTCTGAGAGACTTCGCCTCCTCCCTGCTCTTGAGCATCTTTTCGACCCAGAGAGAGTAAACCTTTGACATGCCCAGAAGCCGCCTCGCATTGGCGGTGGGGGCTGTGTCAAATACGTAGAAATCATATTCATCCTTGAACATGAGGTCGGTCATGTTCTCGAACATAGCCGATTCTTCGAAGGCCGGGTTCATGGTGGCTGACTCGACGAACTCATCTGCCTTTGTTGTGATATCTGCGAACTTGAGAAACCAGTTGATCTTTTCGCGGATTTCCTGTTTGGATCGCTCGATCGTATCCCTTGTATCGATTTCGAAGGCGTAGCACATCTTCTCGTCACAGACGACGGCCGGTTTTCCAAAGACATCTTGTTCCATGAGGTTCGAAAGGCTGTGGACGGGGTTCGTGGAGGCGAGCAAGGTTTTCTTTCCTTGTTTCGCTGACCATAAAGCAGCGGCCCCTGCCATAACGGTCTTTCCAACGCCTCCCTTGCCGCCAAAGAAGATGTACTTGAGCTTCGGGTGCTCCTTCACGTACTGGATCATACTCCTGGTTACCTGCTCCATCGCCAGACTCCTTTATACGTCTCAGTGGTCCTCAAACATCTGTTTAGCCAGTTTCTCGATCATGGCGAGACCGGTGACGTCCCGTTCCATTTCGGGCACCCAGGCCAGGATCTGGCCCTTAAACGTGTCATCAATTACCTTGAGGTATTTATCCTGCATTTCCAGGCGGTTCTTCAGGTATTCAGGGATGTTCTGACCCTTAAGCTCGTCAGGCAGAA
>DATFYE010000019.1:0-5118 GCA_035315185.1 Syntrophorhabdales bacterium
AAGGAGCATATTCAGGCAAGTAGTATGGCTCCCCGGCATCCATCGGCAGCTTCTTCCAAAATAATAGTATAGCGAAAATCGGGGCTTGAAGAAAGCCCGGAGTGGTGCGTTCAAGTCACGAAAAGAACTTTCCAGAAAAAGAGCGGATACTTGATTATCAGCAATCTTCAACTATGATTGGTACCCCAGTTGCAATGTCTCCTTTTAGAAGTACTTGACAAAGAGACGTACCGATGTAATCATGTAAATAGCTTCGCCAATCGCTCGTGCGTTGGTAGCGGAGAGGAGGCTCTGCTCACGCGCATCATTTTGCGCTGTCGAAGAGATGCTCAACAAGACCAAAAAAGGGAGGAACAGACATGCGTCGTACCGTGTTCAGGGCGTTGAGCTTTTCTGTCACACTCCTGTTTGTTGGGAACCTATTTGCCGCAGACATGGGGCGCGTAGAAGGAGCTGTGGAAAACTGCAGGAAGGACATTGAGACGTACTGCAAAAACATAAGGCCTGGCGAAGGGCGGCTTCTCGCCTGCCTTCATGCTCATGAGGGCCGACTTACGCCAAGATGTGCGTACGACCTCGACAATGCATCAACCGAGCTTCAGCAGGCAATTGAAGCCCTTGTCTACGTGTCGAGGGAGTGCAGGGATGATTTAGCAGCATACTGTGCACTCCACAGACCTGAAGAAGGTACGTTGCTCGATTGTCTTAATAAGCAGAGAAGGCTTAGTCTAGGGTGCAGCGAAGCGTTGCATGAAGTGGGACTTCGGCAACCTATGGGCGAGGTCGGCGGGAAATAAGCACGGCTGTTGCGGCGCTAGGAAGGAAGGTTAGTACGTAGGACCTAAGCGGTTCTCAAAGAACAAAGACAGGTTATAAGGCCCTGGCTTTTCTTTTGTTTCAACTGGTAATCATCAACTTTTCTAAATATCCTCAGGGAAAGAGTAGTAGGTGAACGAGATAGTTTTCAATCAGAAAATTTCTTCCTGAAAGAAATGAACTGACCTCCTCTGAATATTGAGAACATTTTATCTGGCAATCGCGACCACCAAGTTCACCCGAGTTTCTCGTATAGGGCTAAGGTCCCTTCCTGCAATCGCGCACGGACAATACTCGGGCTTGATACTGTCTTTGGCATGGTAATGGCAACGCAAGGTCGAGGCCGTTCCTGGAAGCTTTGCCACGATAGCTGCAGCACGAGCGGATCAGCGGGAGAGAAGCTTTACTATCCTCTCGATCTCCCCGTCGGGGATCACGTCGAGGCCGAGGTTTCGGAGCAGCCTGGCCATCTCCCGGCATTCGGAGATCAAGGGCTTCGGCTGCGGAGGCCGCATGAATGGGTGCGGCACGAGGCCGCGCAGCCAGGCGCCGACCTTGTAGCGAATATGGAGCCGGGCATAGTCGCCGAAGACGTAGTCCTGGATGGCCATCAGCCCACCGTTCCAGATCTTCCGGGCACGAGCGAGATCGTTTCTCCTCCAGGCAAGAACGTGGTCGATCTTCGTCTCCATGGCGTAGCAGAAAGCGCCGTTGACCGCGCCGTCAAAGTATTCGTTGAGGAGTGCCCAATGCCATAAGTCGGAAGGCGCTCCCAAAATGCCCACGTGGTGGTCGAGGCTGCGGATGGCCTCTGCGACGGTTTTCCAGCCTGTGTAGTTGTAAGTCATCTTCCAGCCGATGATGTGGGGGATCTCTTCGAGGATCTTCATGGTTGCCCCCACGGGGAGACCGACACCGTATCTCGGGTTGACGGTTGCCGTGGGGTGTACGATCATCGGCAGGTCCGTTGCATCGGTGATGGCCTTCATCACGTCGATCCAGACCTCTGGGTAAAGGTCCGAGTTCCAGGCATAGGTGATGTCGCCGGAGCCCATGGGGGGAATGAAGAAGATGCCGTCAACCCCCAGCTCCCTGGCGGCCAGACATTCTTTCACCGTTCCGTCGGTGGTGACGTGGCTCGCACCGGTAAAGACGGGCACCTTGCCGTCCACCTCTTTCATGGCCACCTTTATGATCTCCTTCTTTTCCTCCCCCTCGAGGTAGAAGACCTCTCCCGCCTCCGGGTTGACGATGAGCCCACCCCCGGCATCGACGAACTTAGGCTGGAGGAAATACCTGATCAGCTTTCGGTATGCATCGTAGTCTACATCAAAGGACTTCTCCCTGTAAGGAACGACCACGGCCGCATAGAGAAAATCCTTGCCCCATTTCCAGTTGATCCCGTATGGCTTCTTCATTTCACCATCTGGACCGGTTTTTGCGGGGTAGGTCATCATCTCTCTTCCCTCCAAAGTTAGGATAGTGGTTCTCTGCCAGCGTGGCGATCTTCCGGTGAAGGAAAGAGGCGCCAGAAACCCGTTGCTTTCCGTCCCAATGTCGCCGGTGGATTGGCTTTATCCGATTATATGGTTTTTTAAAACAAGACATAACAAAATGTCAACACAGAACGTGCTGCAATGTAAAACACATCGTTTCGAGCGGCATTCTTGATTCCGCTCAACAGGGCGAAAGCGAGGAGCTGTAAGAACTCCGCAATTTTTCACCTGCGCAAGAATTTCAAAAAAGATGTTATGACCTCGTTCTCGATACGACATGTACGGGCTTCATGTGCTGCGATCCCGCACTAGGGAGACAATTCCTCCAAGACTTTACCTCTTGTCTCGATAGCAAACAAACCGGTAATAACAGCGCCAAAAAGTGCTACCAGCGCGAACAGCATAAAGGCTGCTGCTGTTGAATACTGAGCCATGACGAGGCCCACAGCAATTGGACCAACCGCTGACGCGACGCGCAACCATGCCGTGCCAACGCCGCTGCCGAGGGCTCGCATACGCGTGGGGTATATCTCGGGGCTATACAGATAAAGAGCGACGGAAATTGAACCAATAAAGAAATAGCTAATAGAAGAGTAGAGCAACACGACGAGCGGGTCGCGCGCTCCTGTTGACCAGAGAATGAACATGAAAAGACAACCACCGACAAAGGCTCCGGTGAACCACGTTTTGCGGCCCATGATATCAATGAAGATTGCGCACAGGAGTGTCCCCACCAAGCCGGCGCAGCTTGTGATCAGACTGAATAATAGGGCCTGTTTCAGAGGCAGCTTATAGAATCTTGAATAGAGTGTGGGGAGCCAGGCTGCCAAGCCGTAGTTGCAGAAGTAGCCGCAGAACCAGATGACCCATACGGTCAGTGTTCTCCTCAGATAGATGCCTCGAAAAAGCTCAGCCCACCTCGTGGGCTTTATGGGTACCGGCGCCAGCCTCGCCTGGTCAATGGCCGGCAACTCCTTACTTCCACCTTCGCTCACGATGCTCTCTATTTGGGAAACAACCTTTTCAGCCTCGTCGAATCGCCCTTTATTGGCCAACCAGCGCGGAGATTCGGGAAGGCCGCGCCGCAAAATCGGAACCATTAGGGCTGGAACTGCCCCGATCAGGAACATGTACCGCCAACCGAGATGAGGCACTACCCAATAACCCAAAAGGGCAGCACAAACCAGTCCCACTGCAAAGATCATCTCATACAACAGGACGAACCGTCCGCGCCCCTTGGCCTTGCAGAGCTCGCTAATATAGGCCGCCGCTATGGGTACTTCGCCACCAAGGCCAAATCCTTGGATACAACGGAAAATGAGCAAGGACCAGTAACTCCAGGAAACAATGCAGGCCAGAGACCCAATGGAAAAGACAACCACGGTCCAGACGAGGGCAGGTATGCGTCCTTTCTTTTCAGCAACCCACCCGAAGAAAAAGGCCCCCAGCAACTGTCCAACGTAACCCGAGGAGATCAAAAAACCAACGTCAGAGAGCGGTATTTTCCAGAGCGGGATGATAACGGGGAGAATGTAGGCGATCATGACGGCATCAAGGGCATCGAAAAAGGTTGCAACGCCGACGATGACACGCATCTTTACGTGCCAGGAATGGAAAGGCAGCCGCTCAATTCTCGCAATGATGGCTTGCTGTCTCACCGCATTATCAACCATGGGTCCTCCTTTCGGCCGAGTATGCTGCCGCTTCTTATGCATGCTACTACAAATTCATAAGAACTTGTAGGATTTATTTTTGGTCCGCCACGGATGATACATATTGCAGGACATCGCTAAACCGTTTGGATTTCGACTTCAAGCCTGGGCTGTCTTTCAAAGATTTTGTCTTCAAATGTTTCGATATGTGCACGTATGGGATGAGAGGTTACCTTTGCAAAACAAGTATCCTACTGTTTTTTATGAAGAGCATTTCTAAAGATAGGAATTTGATAAGTTCGACAAAATGAATAGTGAACTGGCCAGAAAAACAAGACAGAACTGCATAACAAACTGTCCGCCCGACACCGTTCCAGCGCCTCGAACTCGTTGTTAAGAGCGGCCAAGTAGCTGCCGCTTCCGGCGAATTACTTTTCTTTTTGTGGTAATGGTGACTCTCTAAGAGGTCACGTCAGTACTCGATTTGCAGGTGAAATCTGCCCCTGGGCTTTATCAAAACTGTTACCCGCCGAGCGGTAGGTAACACGAGTTTTAACTGGTGCTTCCTCCTTACTTTCAAGAACAGACCCTTAATGGACCATTTGACGTAATAATCGACACCTCAGGAGGAAAAAGCTGAGCCATGTTGACTCAAGCCGATTGGCCTCTTCATTTCTACTATTTGTTGCTCAACCATGATACGATACCCCTCGTTCTTGCCTCGTCACCATCCACTCCCCCTCCCCTGCTCGCCACCGCATTGGCCCTTATACCCAAAATATCAGACGCTTAACTCTGCCCGATCTGATCCAGTCCTGACGAATAGGGCGCTGTGCATCTCCTCTAAACAGTTATGTGAAAGACTCCTTGACAGATGAGGAAAGGGGTCTTATACGTTACTTATTGCCAGGAATGGTTCCGAATTGACCGGCCTAACCAAAGAATCAATAGCACGACAGCTGAAAGCGAAGGGGTTGAAGCTCACTCCTCAAAGGCTGGCTATCATCGATGTGCTTATCGAAAAGCGGGATTTTCATCCTGGCGCCCGTTCTGTGTATAAGGAAGCAAAGAAGAGAAGGAAAAGCCTGAGCTTGTCAACCACCTATGCGACACTGAACGAGCTCTCCCGCTTGGGCATCATTAAAACGCTGCAG
>DATFYE010000020.1:0-42519 GCA_035315185.1 Syntrophorhabdales bacterium
TTGTTTTTTTTCCATTGTTGTCCACGGTCAGGCCCCCTTCTTCATTTCTTCTTGTTCCTGGCCCTGCTTGGCCCTGGCATCGTTGAGGGCAGTAACTTCATTCCCGGTCAAAACGCCCCTCTTGATGAGGTCTTCCGCCACGTAGCCCAAGCTCAATTTCTCCAAGGTCTCTTTGGTGGGAATCCCATCAAAAGTCCAACCTTTAAAGTCATAATACTTGGTCAGCAGCTGCTGCTCATACTCCTCATTCCTTACCGCCCAGTGGTCCTCCGGCGGCCTCTCCATGGGTCTCCTCAGACCCAATCTGTTATTGAGGGCCCTGACCAGCGTCCGGTTCCTCTGGAAGCATTCCCATAGTCTGTCCTTGTCAAATTCCCACCCCGTCGCGTGTGTGATTAGCTGCGGCATATTCCATACGTGATACCCAGTAGTGCCGCCAAACTGGCCCCGGAATGAGGAGACGAATCCGCAAAACCCCAGGGAATCATCCAGGTAGTGCATGCATTCATTCCAATCAACAATAGCGACCATGGCGTCGTCAGGCAGCTGATCACGCTTTTTCCATTGGCGGAACCACTCTACAAATTTCTGATCCGGGACCGCGACCCACTTCTTAATGAACTCTTCCCTCAGTTCATCATCAAGGATCGGGTCCTGCGGGAAAGAGCCTTCGATCTGAGTGATAGCCATGTCCTCGCCGGTGGCTATCATAAGGTAATAGGCCGGATTGAGTTTGCCGAGTTTGATCGGTAGCTGCTCGAATTTCTTGACGGTGTTGTGATCGAATTGCTCGGCGCCGTTACCGATCCGCGCCGCCGCCATGGAGACGCCATCAGCCAAAATATCTCCAATGTCCTCTCTGAATGCTATCTTCTGAAGGAGATAGTAGAATCTTCCCCTCACGTCGGAGGGCATCCCCGGAAAATCTTTTTCCGTTAGAATCCCGGCGTCCAAAAGCTCGAGGGCGAAGGCGACGGTCTGGGGGGTGGAGTAGGAGTCAAGCCCTAAGTCCTGAGAAATACCGAGTATCTCGTAAGTGAAGTCTAACTCCTGGAAGGAAGCCATGTGATAGGTGTCTTTTCCATAGCACTTGTACGAAAATCTTCTCCGGTTCGGCCACTTAATGAGATTGTGGCATGCCTTCGGGCAGTTCCAGCAGCCTGTCTGACGGCTCATGTGGTCGTACTTCAGGTTCCGCCATCTCTCTTCGAGAGAAGCACTCCAGAAAGTCTTCCGGCGTACACGGGCATTGCCCCAGGAGAAATTGTTGTGATGGAAGCTGTCATCTTCATCGACGGCCATCCAGTCCCCGACATTCGGGTTCTTATCAAGTTCCTTCCTCAGGCGTGAGGCCATCTCCCAGAGTTCAGCGGGGTGGGCGAGATTGACGTCTTTTGTTCCCCGGACGGCAATCGCCTTTACCCTTTTATCTCCCATGACCGGCCCGACCGTTCGAGCGGCGCTCGAGTTGCCGCAATCAATCGAAGCCAGATAAGCCCTGTGTTCGCCGGCCGGACCAATGGCAGCCACCCAGGCCCTGCTGTCCTTCAACTCTTCCTTGATCAACCGCTGAGTGTCAATCATGCCTTTTCCCCGGAGGTGCGTGGCGTCGCGTATCTCTACCTTGTCATTGTGTATCGCTATGTACACCAGGTCGGGCGCCTTGCCCCGAAGGACTATTCTGTCCCATCCGGCCAATTTCAGTTCCGGCCCGAAGCATCCACCCATGAGGGAATGGCCCATCAATCCGTTCACCGGGGCAATAGTATTGACCGCTGTGCGGTTTGCGCCGGGAACGGGTGTACCGTTCAGAAGACCGTTACCGAATATGAGCAGGTTGTCGGGAGAAAGCGGATCGGTTCCCGGAGGAACCCTATCATAGAGCAGCTTCGCGGCGATACCGTTGCCCCCGAGATGCAATGCCGTTTCTTTAGGATCGGTCTCAACCTTATCGATGCTTCCTTTCGACAAATCAATTTCCAATTGAAAGCCTGTTTCAGCGTACCTCATTTTCTATACCCCTCTCAGGTCTCTTTCGCAGCCTGATAACCGGCTGCGCAGGTTGTTCTTATTTCACGTGCTCCATGGCACGTTCTAATGGCGCGCGGTCATTGAACCGTGTCCGCCTTTCTTTTCCTTTACTTCAATTTTCTTAGGTTCTCTTGCTGGAGGCGCTACAGGAGTATCTGTGACGGGAAGCAACCAAATAACCTCTCGCAGTGAATCCCTGACCATTTGCTCGGCAGTTTCTATATCCGGCGCTTCGATCTCCTTTACGTTACACTGAACCCTAAAAAACATGTCTAACACCTCCTCGCAGCTTGCCCATATTTCTTGTTCCCTTACTGCAATCGATAATTAATCTCTTCGGAAATCCCTTTTAGTAATTCTGTTAACTCCGGGATGGACGGGTCGGACACCTGGCGCGTCAGGCCAACAGCCCAGATGGCAGCCTGAATATCCCTGCCGTACACCCTAATGGGTATACCAAAGGCAACCATACCCTCGATGTACTCCTCCCGGTCATAAGCGACGCCCTGTCTACGGACCTGAATAATTTCCTCTTTATAAGCGGCCTTATCAGTAATGGAGTGGGGTGTATATCGTTTGAGCTCGGTCCTGCCGAGAATTTGGTCGATTTCCTCATCAGACAGTTGTGCAAGCATTGCCTTAATGCCCGCACCAGCCAGGACCGGCATCTGCATGCCGACTTCCGCAGATACCTTAATCCCGTAGGCCGAATCCACTTTATCGATAAGCATGGCCCGGCAATCTGAACGAAGCCCCAAGAAGGCGGAAAGCTTGGTCTTCTCGTTGACCATCTCCAAATACGGATGCGCTGTCTGAATGAGCGCTGAGCGCTTTCCCGCCATGTTTGCCAGGATGTAAAAGCGTGTGCCGAAGACAGATTTGCCGTCAGGTTGATTCTCCAGGACTTTAAGGTCTCTGAGCGTGTGGACGATGTTGAATACCGAGCTCTTGTTCAGGTCAAGGTTCCTGGATATGTCGCTGATGCCCATGGGTTCTTTAGCTTGGGCGAGCAACTCCAGGATAGCAAAACACTTATCGACAGCTGGCACTCTTCTGAATCCGGGGTTCATGATGTGGACCAAATATGTTCCGTGTAGAGAACGCTCGTTTAGCGTATCAAACGGATTGATGTTTGTCAAGAGAAAACTTGTATACAGTTCCCAGGGGCGCTTGATGACTCTGGCCCATTCCCATAATGGCGACGAGGTGACGAATTTTATTGATTTTGTGTATCTTTTCACATATAACTTACGAGCGAACCGTCAAGGAGGGGATCTATGGAAATCGGGAGGGAGATCTTCTGGAACGTCGGGCAGCAAGCGCGCTGGATCACCTACGGCCTCATGGTGGTGATGTTCATCATCGTTATCTACGGACTCAAGAAGCGCTATGCCCTGTGGAAGATCGGCAAGGCAACGCCCTTCAACATCAAGGAACGCCTGGGAGAAAGAATAGCCTACGTCATCAAGAACGGCATCTTCCACGGCTCCATCCTGAAACCGAAGGAGGGCTACCCGGGCTTCATGCATCTTCTTATCTTCTGGGGCTTTCTGGTGCTTGCCATCGGCACAGCCCTCGTGGCCCTGGAGGATGACCTTCTGCGCCCCCTGGCGGGTATCACCTACCTCCACGGGAACTTCTACCTTATCTTCTCGTTTCTGCTCGATCTTGCGGGTCTTGCTGCCATCATCGGCATCGTCATGGCCCTCATCCGCAGGTACGGCTTAAGACCTGAACGTCTGGATAACAAGCCGGATGACCTCCTCGCCCTTTTGTGGATCCTGGTCGTCCTGGTGACCGGCTTTTTCGTGGAGGCAGCACGGATCGCCTATGCTACACCCGATTACGAGCGGGTCAGCTTTGTCGGCTACGTCCTTTCCTCCCTCTTTGCGAGTGCCTCAAAAGAAGGTATCAAGACGACCCATGCCGTGCTCTGGTACACCCACGGGGTCCTCTCCTTCGGCCTCATGGCCTATATCGTCTTCGGCAGGCTCCTGCACATCATCACCTCCTCTCTTAACATGCTGTTCAGGGGCGTGGAGACCACCCCCCGGGGTTCTGTCGCCCCTATCGAGGACTTCGAGACCGCGGAGGAGTTCGGCGTCAACCAGATCAATGGATACACCTGGCGGCAGATCTTCGACCTGGATGCCTGCACCCGCTGCGGCCGCTGCCAGGACCGCTGCCCTGCCCACCTCAGTGAGAAACCCCTCTCCCCCAAGAAGCTCGTGCAGGACCTCAAAGGGGAATGGGAACGCTTCGGCAAAGGCGTGAAGAACGAAGAGGGGCTGATCGATACCGTGATCCAGGAGGAGACCCTCTGGTCCTGCACTGCCTGCCTCTCCTGCCAGGTGAACTGCCCGGTCTCGATACCGACGTATGATAAGAACCTGGAGATGCGCCGGTACCTGACCATGACGCTCTCCAAGGTCTCATCCGAATTAAAGCTCCTCTACAAGAACCTCCAGACCCGCTTCGACCCCTACGGCATGGGTAAGGGACAACGGCTCGAATGGACCGAAGGCTTGGGGATCAAGAAAGCAGGGGAAGAAGAGACCGAGTACCTCTACTGGGTGGGCTGCGTTGCCTCCCTGGATGATAGGAACCGCAAGATAGCCAAAGCCTTCTCCACGATCCTTGCGAAGGCGGGTGTCTCCTTTGCCGTATTGGGCCCGGACGAGAAGTGCTGCGGGGACCCGTTGCGCAGGACCGGGAACGAATACCAGTACCAGGAGCTGGCGGCCGGAAATGTCGAGCTCTTAAAGGAGCTCAACGTCAAAAAGATCGTGACCGCATGCCCGCACTGCTTCAACACGCTCAAGAACGACTACCCGCAGCTGGGGGCCAGCTTCGAGGTGTATCACCACACGCAGCTCCTTGCCCAGCTGGCACAGGAAGGGAAACTCCAGATCAGTCCCTCTCTGGAAGGGATTACCACCTACCATGATCCCTGCTACTTAGGGCGCGTCAACCAGGTGTTCGACGAACCCCGGAGCGTGGCTACCCGGTGTGCCAAGGATCGCTTCCTGGAGCTTCCCCGCCATAAAGACGAGGGCTTCTGCTGCGGCGGGGGCGGGGGCAGGATCTGGATGGAGGAGCACCACAAGCGGATCAACCACTTGAGGCTGGATGAAGCCATAGCGCTGAGTGCCAACACCGTGATCACCGCCTGTCCTTACTGCCTCATCATGATGGAAGATGCCATCAAGGACAAGGGGCAGGCCGAGGCGATGAAGGCCCTGGACATCGCTGAGGTGGTGGTACGGGGTTTGTAGGAGCGGAAGAACGCGTAGTACGTACGGCGCGCTCTAAGAGAGGATGGACGGCTTCCATCCTCTTCTGCTATCGCACGAGGGATATTACTCCTGGAGGACGATGGCCTCAACGGGACATTCTTCCACACATGCCCCACATTCCGTGCAAGCTTCGGCATCAACCTTTGCTGAGTCCTCGACGGTAATGGCATCTACGGGGCAGACCTCGGCACAAGCGCCACATGCAGTGCAAGTTTCTTCGTCAATTTTCGCGGGCATACTTCTTACCTCCTTGTAGTAGGAATTACCGGTACGTATAGATATTGCAAGACTGCAAATGAATGTCAATAGAAAAATAATAAAATTTTTTTTGTAAATTTTTTTCTTGACAGACAGCCTTTTTCTTAGTTAAATGAAAAAAACGCCGGGGTCGGATTGTGGGGAAGAGTCTACGGTTAGTTGTATTTATTTTTCTTACGCTGGTTTTGGGGTCCGGTTACGCCCTTTCTGCGGCCACCTACAAAGTAAAGAACGGTGATACCCTCTCCGGTGTCTCAAGGAAATGTAAAGTCTCTGTTACCAAGCTCAAGAGTTTAAACGGGCTCACCTCCAATAAGCTTAAGGTAGGGCAGACACTTATTGTAAGCTCAGACACAGGTTCTTCCGCAGGACAGAACACAGGGAAAAAGGAAAAAACCTGGGGACCGGCCAATAAGCGCCAGCGAACCTTGACGACAACCGCCAGGAACGAGGCAGAGGGCGAGTTCATTCAATACAAAGTAGAGAAGGGAGATACACTCGAAAGCCTCGCCGAGAAGTTTGATCTTGAGAAAGATGATATCCTCGACCTTAATAATCTGAAGAAGAAACGGTTAACGCCTGGACGGGTCATCAGGCTGCCAAAACCTGAAGGGGCAAATGATGACGAGATCGTTGCTCTTGCACCTGAGGTGGGCGGCAGCTACGCCCTGAAGAAGTGGAAGAGCGAGGATGAGCGCGGCATGCTCGTGAAGGTTGCGAAGAGCTTCGCCGGGGCTCCCTATCGCTACGGTGGAGATTCAGTCAGAGGTCTGGACTGTTCAGCCTTCGTGAAAAAGATCTATGAGATTTTTGAGGTGCAGCTCCCGAGAAGCGCTCACGAACAGTATTATGCGGGAGCAAAAGTACCCCAGAACGACCTGACCACGGGCGACCTCGTTTTCTTCAGAACGAGGAAGCAATGCACCTATCCCACCCATGTTGGCATTTACATCGGCGACGGCAGATTCATCCACGCGTCATCGTACTGCAGGCAAGGAGTGAGAATAAGCAATCTCTCGGAAGATTATTATGCCAGGAGATTTATCGGCGGGGTGCGGGTAAAAACGCTGCAACCGGAGTCATCAGAGTCAGGCCATACGCCTCCAAAAGAGCCCAGCAACAGTTAGTACCAATTTGCCGAAGTGAGCCTCCCTTTAATTGTATTCTTTACTGCCGCTCTTGTTCACGTGTCTGGCTATGTGTTGCTGGCGCGTCGCATCGAACCGTTCATGTACAATTTTTACGTCGTGGCCTGGTGGTCCTACATTGCCCTGGCCGATGCGACTCTGGCACTGAGAAGCAAACGGTTCCTCATTTTTAACCGTGACTTACCCTTTCTTGTAGCAATTTCTTCCGCCTTCTGGTGCGTTTTTGAACTGATCAATCTGCGCATCCAGAACTGGTACTATATAAATATCCCCTCCATTGGGCTCATTAGATTCGTCGGCTACCTGTTCGCTTATGGTACAGTCATTCCAGGCATATATATCACCAAGGAGATTTTCTCCGTTCTCCTGGGCAGCATTCGGGTGGGCTCCCTTTCCTTCCGGTTTCGTCCTGCGTCCTGTATCGCTCTCGGCCTTCTTCTGTTTGCCCTGCTCATGCTCTTTCCCTCTCGATGCTTCTTTCTCGCATGGGTCTTCTTGATCCCGATCATCGAGGGATATAATTACGCCACCGGCCATTGGTGCTTCACGAGGGATCTGGAGCGAGGCGAGGCTGGCAGCCTCATCGCCTCAGCGCTGTCAGGCCTCGTCTGCGGGCTGCTATGGGAGACGTGGAATTATTGGGCCATTTCAAAATGGGTTTACAGCGTTCCTGCCTTTGAGAGGTTCAAGCTTTTTGAGATGCCGATATTGGGCTATTTTGGCTTCGTCTTCTTTTCCTTCGAAACAATACTGTTCGTAGCTCTCATTCGTGACAGCCTGTTGGTAAAAAGAGATCGCCTGTTGACAGCCGTAATCGCCCTCGCATTCTCTCTCGCGTCCTTCGCGGCGATCGACCGATATACCGTTTTTTCGTACACCGCCACTGTTGACCAACTCAGCTTCCTTTCTCAGGACAAACGCAAAGAACTGAAGCGAGAAGGGATTAAAACAAGCTTCGCGATAGATCCGCAGCAACTCGATCAGGAAGAAAAAGCATATCTCGCGCTCCTTCACCTCAAGGGGCTGGGGCCGGCAAACCTTAAGAAGTTACGGCAGCGAGGCATTAAATCAGTGCCGGAGCTGGCACGCATGACCGAAACAGAGCTGTCCGATGCTATTGGCGAAAAGAACAAACGGCGGCTGAGAGTCTACTTGAAGGCCGCGCGGCAGTACCAGCCTCCTGCTTCGTATTGACTTCACGGCCTCTATATGCTGGAATACTGACGATGGAAGGCTAAGGCTAAGGCTAAGGCTGAGGCTGAGGTTAAGGTTAAGATAAAAACTGACCGAATAAAACAAGAAGAGAATCGCGAGAATTATGACGAAAAGGAAAGTAAAAGAAGAGCTCAAGAAACCTGACTTCATGCTCGTGACGCTGGGGCGCGCCACAACATTTGTAAAGGAGCATCTGAGGCTTTGTATCATCGGTGTGTCGGCGCTGGTCGTGATCGGACTTGCACTAACCGCGTATAGGATGTACGAGGCCAGGGAGAATGACAAACTGCAATATCAGCTGCAAGAGGGCATCACCGCCTACCAGGAATACACGACAAACGGGAGTGGCCAGGCTTTGCAGAAGGCCGAGTCGATGTTCAAGAGTGTGTCAGCTTCGGGCCAGAGGAACCTGGATGAAATCGCAAAACTCTACCTGGCAAAAATCTATTATTCACAAGGGAAGAGTGAGGATGCCAGATCCCTCTACCTCGAGGTAAAGAGCCGAACTTCGAACAGCATTCTCAGGAAACTTGCGGAAACCGCCCTGCAGCGTATCGGACAACCGACAAAATAGCCTGCAGACTATACCCTGTTCTACTTCTTTATAGGAAAAACAGCAAATAGCAGATCAAAGAGGTATACGGCAGCCACCAGCGCAAGGACTCCGGCGGCCACGATATACAGCCTCTTATCCGTGCCAGAACCCTTCAAGGCCCTCTTGATCCTGCTCTTGAGGCTCCGTTTCCTCCTGCGGCGCACCCGTCTGACACGGGGCGGATGGTGAACCGCCTGCTGTTCATCGCTCATGGGTGATCACCTATCCGAGAACAAATCAGTCCTTAGCATCGCGGATTTACCTGCAAAGCACGTACCGTATACGGCCAGTTTCGTCTCGTCGGTTCTGTTCCATGGATTTCGCCTGGCGGTCAGAAACTGTCTTGATCCTCCCCAGGACGCTGCGCATCGTATACCTATTCTGTCGGTTAATTCTTTCGCGGCAAAGGGCTCAGCAACCACTGTGTCGAACTTCTGTTCCTTAAGGATCGACCTGGTCCGTTCTGCCTCATGTAAAGAGGTCCAGTCTGTCCAGCTCACGATATCTTTAGCGACGAAGGGGCGGGGCATCAACGCGTGTGACCGTAACGTGCTCAGCACAACAGCATCTTTCGGAAGCTCGTCGTCAAGCCAGCGCATGATCGCATACTGATGTGCGGTTTCTATCATGACATGATCGCGCATCGCGGTCGTGAGCGAACCCGGGAAGAGCCTGGCTGCTCCGAATCCCGTCAAAATCAGCATCGCCGTAGTTTGTACCGCAAAGAGCGCATACACGATTTTCTTGCAGGTATTCCATTGGACAGAAGCAGCAGCTATACAGAGCCACAGGTAAGGCTCAAGATAGTAGCCTGACGAGCGAGCACCAGCGCAATAATTGATGGCGATCACCGCAAAGGCTGCCGTTATAAGCACGATCGAATTTCTCGCATTGAAAAGCGCAACAGCGCATGCGAGAACCCCAAGTCCCAGCACTGAGCTCAGCCTTCCCACCGAATCCGGCAGGATAATACCGAGGGGAAAAGGCAGCGTCGACATGCTGTAGTGACGGATATATTGCGCAAATCTCGTGACGGCAGCATCACCATGCTGCCTGAACCCCTCAAGCATGGGAGAAATCGGGTCGCCGTAGAAGAGAAATTTTTGCAGCTCCATGGGAAAAATCATCACTAAGTAAAGCACCAGGGCAAGGGTGACGGCCACGGCAAGACGTCGTGAGTGGTACGCCGCAACCATGCCCGTGATCAGCACAATACCGCCTGACAACAGGAAGGAATATTTGCATGACATCGCAAAGAAACAACACCCGAAAGCCAGAACAAGTGATCTTGCATCAAGGGAGCGGAAACGCTCCGAGATGATCAGGAGCGCTAACGTCGTTGCCACAACAGGTAAAAGGAACGGCTTCTGATTGGGCACGAGAAAGAGCAAGAACGGGCAGCTCATCACGGAACTCAGGACGAACAGTCTGTTCCTGCTCGTCCGGCACCGAGAGATACCCGTACGTGCAAGGGCAAAGAGGCCAGCCAGAGATAACGTGGCACCCAGAATATCAGTGCCTCCTGCGAGGCCGAGCATGTTGAGCACTTCTCCTGAGCCTATGAGCCGCGCGTGAAACCAGTCATACCGAGGATAGGCTGCTCCTTTGCGGAGAAACTCAAGAGGCACTCCCAGATGATAATCGAGCGAGTCTGCGTCCGTGGGGGGTGAGAGCGCCAGAAGCACGAGGCAGGCGGAGATGGCCAGTAAAAAGAGCATTGTAGCCCGGTCCAGGATTGGCTGTCCGGAAAGAAAGGAGACGAGCCTTCTCCACGGATGGGGGTTCCTGTTCCTGACACCGTACATGAGCCACAACTCCAGGAGGCCCAGGGCAGCGAGTGCCCATGCCGAACACCTCAGGAGTTGAACGGGCACCTTCCAGAAAACCAGTACCGCCTGCAACGCAGCCGCAACAACGGCGATAGTCAGTATAAAACTTGTAGCAGCGTTCAAGGGCTCCCGTGAACCACGAAACAAGAGCCGGTGTAGCCGGTCACCCAGATACTTGAACCCGAGCGCCATGAGGATGGCAAGGATGGCAGGCAGCGGCGGCCGGGCGATCCAGTCGTTCAGTGACAAGAAAGGGCTGTTCACATTACAGACTGTATCAAGATTCGTGCCGCAAATGATAAACGGGACGCGAATAACTTACCAAAACGCGCTTGACCACCGGCTGCCGCACTGACTGTGGCGGCAACCCGCAGGGAGAGACCTGTGGGGGCGGGAGATGCGTGGGCTATAGTGACTGCAGTTGCTCGGGAGGGTAGTAGTCCCATTGCCTGGTTCAGGCGCATCTCCTGGAGGAAATGGCCTGCACATCGTTCATTAAGACATCAGCGGGTCAATCGATCGCAAATCGGCATGAGGTAAAGCAGAAAAAAGTGCCGGGATGCGGAATCGAACCACAGACACGGGGATTTTCAGTCCCCTGCTCTACCGACTGAGCTACCCCGGCACGCGCTTGTATTTTAAGCATAACACCTCGAAGCAGTCAAGAAATTCCGCGAAGCCAGGGGACTGGGCCTGCGGCCCTTAAGGACCGCTACCTCGGGCAACTCAAGGACCGGCTCTGATGAGCCTTGAGGACCGGGAGCTGTGCTCCCTTGAGAAGCGTCACCTTCGGCGACTTGAGGCAACTACCTTGAAGCCGAAGGCCGGTCCTCAAGCGCAGCGATCGGCCGTTGCATTGAGCTCCTGGATGTGACATAGTATGGCTCGCATGCTTATCTGTACGCACCACACAGGCGAGCCGCACGGAATACTGGGCGCTCAAGTGGCAGCTACCTATTTTTCGAGACGACTCGCCATTCCATCCATTGTCGTCGGCCTTAAGAGAGATTTCCACAAAGAGAAATTTCTCGCGTTTGCGCAAGACCATTACCAAGGGAAAGAGCGGATAATCGGTTTCTCTCACCTGAGTGGACGAAAAGAGATCTTTCAATTGATCGCCATGCTGCACGAGATGGGTTTCACCACCATACTGGGTGGGCCGCAGGCGCTGCAGGATTACGCAGGCGAGCCTGATGCTGACAGGTTTCCGCACCGGTTTCAGGGCCTCAAGGACCGTGTAGACATTGCCATCCAAGGACCCGTCGATGGCGTGCGACAGAAATACTTGAAGGAAAAGAATCGGACGTTTCAATCTGGATGGGCGACCGACATTTATCTTGAAGTCGACTGGTCAAACCTGTACACGTTCTCCGAGAAGCTCGAACCGTTGGAGATACAGGTAGCACAGGTACTTGCTGCCATCGGCTGTCCGTATGCCAGGAAAGAATCCGCGGCGCTGCTCGATCCTCCTGTTTCCCTCGCCGACAAAGTGCCGAAGATAACGATACGGAGCTACGGCTGCATCTTCTGCGATGTCGCGTGGGACAAGGGTTTCCAGGGTCACGTGAACAGGGCATCGCTCATGGCGCAGATCAAAGGACTGCCTGACAAGGCCGGCAGAAAAATCCCATTTGAGCTGATCGACGAATACCCCATCACAACACTACAGGCGCTTCTCGATGAAACACAAGAAGAGGGCATCGACCTGTCACAGGTGAACCTTGTCTGCAGAGTCGATGCTGTCACGAAGCATGCTGAGGCGCTCACAAAGATACTGAGTACAGCGCGCGAACGAGCCATCCGCATCATGTTCTCGTCCATCGGTTTCGAGTCCTTCAGCGAAAAGATCCTCGCCCATTTCAACAAGGGAGTGACGGTTGCGGAGATCACTGAGTGTGTCGAATTATTGCGGCGGCTGAAGGATGAATTCGGCGATACCCTACTCTATCGGAGGGACGAAGGAGCCACGCACGGTTTCATACATCCCACACCCTGGGATGACGGCGAAACATTTCCGGAGATGGACAGAAACATCTTCATACACGGGCTTTTCGACGATATACTCCCGGATCATAGCACGCCCCTCATCATCCACCACGGTTCTGCGCTGGGTGAATGGCTCAGACAGATCGAAGAGTCGACAAACGTCGTTTTTGGGCGGGATAGTACCTGGATCGAATGGTGGAACCACACTTAGTACAAAAGCTGAAGCGAGGAAGCGAAAGAACGGAAACAAATTTCGTATTACCGCTTCTACGCTTCATCGCTTCCTCGCATTCACTACGTGGAGGCGGGCCGCGGAGTGAGGAGTGGCGCCGGCAACGAAGCTATACGCTTGAAGGCAAATCGGCACTAGCCGCCTGAGAGGAAGACGAGTATGGCCACCTCATCCCCGTCTTTCAGGGGATAGGCCAGTTCGAGCGGAACCGTGGGCTGTGTGTTGACCAGAATCTCTATATAGCCATGCAGTTTTTCAGGCTTTGCAAAGAGCTTAGCCTGCATGGCCGGAAAGCGTGCCACGAGATTCTTGATGCACTCTCCGACGGTCTTCCCTTCCAACTCAACCTGCACCTCGCCCCCTTCAGTCAGATAAGGGTGAAGGATGACTTTCACGCTCATATATCTCCACCTTCACCCTGTATCATTTTTTCTTTGCTGTCTCTCAACCTTAACCTTCTTTATCTTTTTCCTGCTTTTCCTGCGCCTACATTTCCGCTTCCAGCTCTGCTGCCTTCTTCTGCGCTGACGTGAGTCTGAGTGCGGCATCCCTCTTTTTGGAGATCGATACCTTTGCAGCGTCCACATAGTCCACGGCCTTTATGTCACAGAACCGGACGCACTGCGGGTCGCCATCGCACAGGTCACACTTGATCACTTTCTTGTCGATCGTGTTAAAGTTCATCGCGCCAAACGGGCAGACCGCCACGCAGGAACGGCATCCGATGCACTTGTCGTAATCGACCATGACGCGGGCCAGGTCCTCTTCTCTGGAGATGGCCTTCACCGGGCAGACGTTCATACAGGGCGCATCCTGGCAGTGCTGGCAGATCATCGGAACATAGAGACCCTCGTGCTCCCATTTCTCTATCTTTATGCGTGCTCTCATCGGGTTGATCACGCCGTCATGCTTGACCGTGCAGACAGACTCGCAGAGCCGGCAACCCGTGCACCGCTCCTGGTTCACTACAAGTGTTTTTGCCATAGCTTCCATCTATCATTTCCTCCTTTCGATCTCTATCACAGTAAGTGAGACGGTTCGTTCTCGAGACCGAGTCGTTTCAGGGTCTCCGGTGTGGGTATGCCGTTCTCATCGCAGCCTTTGTGCTTATAGAACTCAGCCCGCATTCCCTTGAACTTCTCGCGGTCGATTGTGGCACCGATAACATCGGGTGCGCCGCGCTTCGCCGGTTCATTGTGATACCGGTCGACGAGCACGTCGCCCTTGTGCGGGTCGTCCCTCTTGAAGCCTTCCCGTATATTGACCAGTTTCTCGAGCATGTTGCACCGTTCGGCAGCCGTCCAGATATCCGTCGGAGTGAGCTCCAGGCCGGTGTTGTAGTGAAGGACTCTTGCCCAGTCTTCGAAGTTAGGGAGCGTCGCACCGAGGAACGTCGTGTGATATTTGCAGATGCCCATGCAGTCCACACCCATGAAGCAGTTTTCCTGCCAGAATACCTGCCACGCCTTTCCTTCGTAGGACCTGTGGTCTGAACTGAGATCCCCCTCGAAGGGCACCGGGCTTGAATATATCCTTTTCATGACATCCTTCGGCAGGTGGTAGAGGTCGATCGCGGGCCGGCTTCTCAAGTGGTCGGATCCCCTTGAAGAGACCGCGATGTTGAGTGCGAGACCGGGTGTTGCGCGCTCGTCGGAGTGCAGGTTGCTCATGCCCTTCACGTGCACGAGGTACTTCTCCGAATCTCTGCCTATCTTCTGCGCTGCCCGGATCGGGCCTTCAGCCAGCGCTTCGCCCAGCCAGGTCTTCCTCTGGCAGATGCGGTGGATCATTTCAAGCACAGCCTCGCCGTTGCCGAATCTCAGGTCGACGCCATCCGTGTCCTTGCTGGTCAGGATGCCGTAATCGTAAAGCTCCATGGCCCAGGCGATCATGCTGCCTATCTCCAGGTTGTCAACGCCGTACTGGTCGACGAGGTGATTGGCACAGAGCAGGGTTGCTGCATCCGTGCAACCTACCTCGCAACAGAACCCGCCCTGGGAGGTATACTCAGGACCCTCATCATACTTTCCTACCAGGCCGAACTTCTCGGCCAACGGGCTTTGCGGGATCTTATATTTTGCGCGGCAGTGTACCTGGCAGTTGAAGCATGCCGTCATGTTGTACTCACCGCACGTTTCCTTCGAAATCTCATCGAGATGTTCAGGCTCGATGTCATCGCAATACCTGAGTTGGTTAAACTGGAAGTTGTTCGTCCGCACGCCGCCCCATGAGTTGGTAGCCCCCCAGATGAAAGGCGTGCCGAGGGTACCCATGGTCTGGTTGACCTTGGCGCTTGTGATCAGGTCGATGAACCTTTTGTTGTATTCCAGGGCCTGGGTAGGGTGAGCGATCTTTATGTCGAGTGTACCTCTCGCCGCAACGCACTTCAGGTTCTTCGACCCCATCACAGCGCCCATACCTGTCCGGCCGGCTGAATTCTTGATACCGGTCATGACGTTCGCGTAGCGCACCAGGTTCTCACCGGCGGGACCGCAGACCGCAAACTTGACATCTTCGTCGCCCATCTCTTTCCGGATGGCCCACTGCGTATCGGTTACGCTCTTTCCCCAAACATTCGAGGCATCACGTATCTCGATCTCACCGTTGTGCACCCAGAGATAGACCGGCTTTTCGGCCTTACCCAGAAATACCAGGTGGTGGTATCCGGCAAGAGCCAGCTCCGCCGCGAAGAAGCCGCCCATGTTGGTGCTGCCGATCATATTGGTAAGGGGCGATTTCCCCATCACATCCGTCCTCGAAGTGGCGGACGCCATGGTTGCCGCAAGCACGCCAATGCCTATCACCAGGACGTTGTCAGGACCGAGTGGATCGACGCCGGGCTTCAGATAATTGTAGAGCAGATAGGCATTCATTCCCCGCCCACCGAGAAACTTTTTTCGCACATCGATGGGGATGGGCTTTGACTCTATCTGACCCGTTGTAAGATTGATAATCGCTACCTTTCTGTTCAACGCCATGTTACTTTCCCTCCTTCTCCGCCATTTTCTTTGCCATGGCCTCGTCAGCCAACCGCTCGCTCGTTTCCCAGACCGGCCCCCTTACTCTCGGGAAACCTGCCTTTACCCACGCAACGCGCCACTCGGAGCCGCACTTCGCGCATTTAACTGTAGCCTGGCCCGGTTGAGCCGAAAGTCTGGACGTGCAACTCGGATTGAGACATCTGAACTGGCCATAGGTTCTCGTCTGCGCAACAGCTTCTTGAGTAGATAATTTCTCTTCTGCCATGTTCGCCCTCCTATAAAATGTAGTGTTTATTCTATGCAGCCTTACGGGCCTTGTAAGCCTTGTAAGCCTGGTTCAAAAGTACCATGGGGTGCAGGATCTTAAGACCGGTGCCTTCCTTGATGCGCAATCCGCAACCGCCACATTCGGTCACGACCGCTTCGGCTCCCGAATTTTTTGCCTCTTCCCACACCTTCTGAGCGATCTCAACCGAGCGTTTATAATTTTGCTTCTTCATGCCGTACGAACCGCTTAAACCACAGCAGTTATAGTTCGTCCCGACCACTTCGATCCCGGGAATCAGCTTCAACAGCTCGAGCGGCTCTTTGGTCAAGCCCTGCACCTTCAAATGGCAAGGGTTATGATAAAAAACCTTCAGCGGCACCTCTCCAAAATTGGTGTTGAGTCTCTTCTCCCGGTAGAGACGCACAACGTATTCGTCCGCGTCAAAGATGTGCTCTGACACGTACTTCGCCTCCTCACTGTCAAAGAACTTCCGTCCTTCTTTGCGCAGCATCATGTTGCAGCTCGGGCAGGTCGTGATAACATCGTAGCCCGGCGATGACGCAGCGTAGAGTGACTTCATGATGAACTGAAAGTTCTTCTCGGCACCTTTTAGATTAGCATTCGCCATCATCGGCATGCCGCAGCATTTCTGCTCGGGCACGAGGACTTCAAAGCCGTTTTGCCGCATGACCTCTACAAAGGCCTTGCCGATCTCGGGTCCGTAATAATTGGCCCAGCAGCCGGTGTAATAGACAACTTTGTTATCCACGGGCGCCTCCTTTGAACCAATCCCTGAACGTGCGACGGTGGAACGTCGGCAGGTTGGCCTGATGGTGAATGCCTGCGGTGAGCTCCATGATTCTCTTGACGATGGGAAGGTTTCCCGCCCAGTTTGCAAGGGGTGCGGTCAGGGTTCCCATCTTGGCAAGGATTTCCGGATCATCGAGCAGCCTCTTCTTCAGGCTCCTTCCGTGCCTCTCGGCGTAGTCAATCTGGGTCTTCCAGACCAGGGTTGGAACGTCGATTCCGACCGGGCACTCCACTTCGCAGCGACCGCAGTGCAGGCACTCGTCAAGGGGTGGCACCTTGCCCTGCAGGAATGAGAGGACATAATTCTTGGGGCTGTAAACCATCGCTCTGTCGACCATCAGATGCTTGCCGATGGGGCATTGGCGAGCACAGGCCCTGCAGTCGATGCAGAGAAAGAGGTCCTGATAGCCATTGTTCAGCAACGCAGTCCGTCCGTTGTCGAGTATGATGAGATGGACTTCCTTGTCCTCTCTGTCCTGAATACCTGAAAGCACGGGCAATTCTTCGAAGTTGTACGCTTCGGCAGGGTTGGGGTTAAGGTCGAGGAGAACGCTTTCAAGGCCGAATATACCCATGGAGCGTGTGTGAAAAAGGGCCGCCGCTTTATCCTTCAACACCTTCTCGACACTCACCACGAATATGATCTTCCTGGCCTGCTCCAGATCTTTCGATATATTTGACATATGCTGCAGGAAAAAGAGCGTGCCGTCTTCAGCAGAGGCCGCGTTCACACCGAGTATAGCCACATAATCACGTACTTCGGACGAATTAAGCCGGTAGAATCGCTTGCGCACCTCGAACGACTCAACCAATCCCCTGCCGTGAGTACCGGGCACAGCCCAGTAGTCCTCCACGGTTTTTTTGAACGTGTCGATATCAAAATTGTTGAATTCGGTGAAATAGCGCAGGTACGTGCTGAAGCCCATGGCACGGAGCTCCGGACGGAGCTCATTCACAACGACGTTCGACTTATTCATCGAGACGAGGGTTGTGGTGTCCGCAATTTCTCGTATGCGGGAGGCAGCAGCCTTTGCGTTCTCTGCAAGGGTGACGTTAATGTCGGAGAATTCCTGAAGGCTCCTCTTCAGTTGATCCATTAGGGGCGTGTTATTATCTTTCGCGTACCTGCGGATATCTTTCAGGCTAGTCTTGATGGCTTCCGGATCGAGATACGAATCCTTGCGGGTGAAGATGCCTGCTGCCCGGCGCTTTCCCTGCTCAGACGCGGGCTCAATCACCATTATGCCAGGCGTTTTCAGCATTCTATGCCCCATTTTCTCCTAGCGATCAGCTTTGGCTTTGCATACCGGGATGGTGAAGCCGGGCTAGTTTTCTATTGTAAACACCATACTTATATCAAGGACTGAACGTCTTTGTCAAGTGTTTCAGCGATGCTGTGTATGCGCTGACACTACGCCTTGACAACCTGGCCAAATAGTGTTCTCTATTAAGAATAATGTATAGTGCCCCGATCATAAAAAGGGTCTTGCAAATCGTCCAGTTCATCGTTCAAGACCATAAACGATTTGGCGTGACCCAGATATCTCAAGCCTTGTCAATCAACAAGAGTACGGTATTTGGGATCCTGAAGGCTTTGCAGACAGAGGGTTTCGTGGTGAAGGACCCGGCTACCAAGAAGTATACGATGGGCCCAGGCCTCTTTGAACTTTCGGCCAACGTGTTCAAGCGTACAGACCTCGCTACGCTTGCACGCCCATTCCTTGAACAATTGGCAGAGCAAGTCGGAGAGACCGTGATCCTAGGCGCAAAACAGAACAATCACGTCAAGTTCCTGGACGTAATCGAGGCAAAAAAGGACCTGAAGATCTCATCCCATGTCGGGGCCAAAATTCCGGTCACAGCCGGTGCCACCGGTAAGGTGATCCTCTCTTTTATGGAAGACAAAGAAATTGTGAGCCTATTCAAGGAAAAGGGACTGCCTCAGTTCACGGAGAAGAGCATAGCTGACCTCAATCTTTTCCTTAGCGAAGTTGCAAAAGTCAGAAAACAGGGCTATGCACTCGACTTTGACGAGTACCTCAAAGGAACAACGGCGGTCGCAGCGGCGATCTGTGCAGGAAAGCGGCTCATAGGGATTGTCTGGGTTGTATGCTTCACCAGTGCAACGGATGAGAAGAAGGTTGCCGAGATCGTCGAGCAGGTGACAAGCACCACCAAACTGATCAGCAGGGCGATCGAGTCCGCTATCTTCCCTATCTATTCAGGCAACCTCGAGGAGATGATGAGGGTCCTCGTCGGGCAAAACAAAAGCCAGTTTCATTAGTTCAATTGGTTGTATTGGTTTCATTGGTCCATAAAATAAACAATCCGTTTCATTGGTTCAATTGGTTTCATTCGTTGCATTGGTTTCATGAAATAAAGGACATCAAGGACCGACCGATAATCGTTGTAAACATGCAGCCCAGGCTTTAACCAATAAAACCAATTGAACCAATGAAACCAATCAAACGGTATCTTTTTCTGCTCTTGGCAAAGTCACGATCACCCGCACACCCCCTTCAGGAACGGGTTGCAGGTCGATTTTGCCGTAATGCTTTTTCGCGAGTAACCGCGCTATCGTCAGGCCAAACCCTGTGCCCGCGACTTTCGTTGAATAGAAAGGGGCGAACAGACGCTCTGTCTGTTCAGTTTCGAGAGGAGCACCGTTATTGAATATCTCCACTTTCAGATTGTGCGCAGCACCTTCATCCGAGCGGGAAGTGATCTCGATGAAACCGGCTTCAGGGTTGACAGCCTCAAAACTATTCTGGAGCAGATAGTAAAAGAGACGCTCAAGGGCGTCCGGATCCCCTATGGCAAAACTCGCTTGCTGATGCAAGTTCACGTTAACCGTTACATGATTCCTTGCTGATGGATCTTCCGCTCGCAGCTTCCCCAGAACAAGGCGCATGAGTTCACCAAGATCAACGTCCCGCACGCGCGGCTCTTCAGCAAAGAGTTCCATGTAAACCCTTATATCCTGCATCATGCCTTCGAGCCTCTGATTCTCCGTGAAAAGCCGTTGAAGGAGATCGTACTCCTTGCTTGCCACATCCATCTTCTTTTGCAACCTTCTGATGTTTCCGCCGATCACGGTAACAGGGTTCCTCACCCTGTCGGCCACCTCTCGCATCACCTCCAGATCGCACCGGGTCGTCTTGGTGATGTAAGCCTCGGTCTCGATCAGCAAGCAGAGGTCGAGTAGTTTACTTACAATGTTTAAAAGGGCGGCTGCCTCGCCATGAGGAACTTCGGACAGCACGATCTCGTGGCAGAACTGACGTATCACCGAGAACCCCAGGTTTGAAAACCTCTGGTCCAGAGTCACCTCCACGTGCCGCACGCCGATGCGCCACAGGTAGGCAAGCAGGGCATCGTCGAGCTGTGTCCTGAAGAGGAACTGAAACCAGGCTGCCCACGTCTTTTTCAGAAACCCGGGGCGCCCCTCGTGCTCGAGTATGAGATGCGTTTCAGGGATACCTTCAAAGACGTCGTAGAAGCGCTCCGCAAATCGATCCTTATGCCGGACGAACATTTCGCGGTACGGGTCGAGCGCTCTGAGATCCTGCTCCGAGAGTCCCAGCTTCTCCCTGATAGAGTAAAGCTTTGCGTAAGGTACGCCGTCTGAGATCACAAACACCTCACTTTTTCGTGACAACAACATTATAACCATTCGCGGGCGACCGTGTATACCCAATTTTTGCCGGTGACAGGCCCTTGGATGTCTTTAAAAAACAGGTCTCCCATGTTACGTTATACGGACACGTTAAAGATATAATGCGCTGAAAGGAAGTCAAAATGAAAGGCAGTTCATTGACATGCTGTGGAAAACTTCTGTTCTGTTTGCTGATATTGGGTCTTTTGGCCTGTCCCGAGGCACCGGGTCAGGCACGGATCCGTACATCTGAGGTAACAGTTTTCCCGCCTTCTCTTGCCGACCTGGTCGATATGGTAAAACCGGGTGTTGTAAACATCAGCGCGACCACTACGGTTAAGGTGCCTGGTAATCCTTTCAACCATTTCTTCGGTCCTGACGACCAGGGCCCGTTCGGCGATTTTTTCAAACGTTACTGGAATGATGTGCCGGACAGGGAGCTGAAGCGCAGGAGCCTTGGGTCCGGCTTCATCATCGACAAAGAAGGCTATATCATTACAAACAATCACGTGGTGGAAAAAGCCGATGAGATCACCGTTAGAGTAAACGGGAAAGAGTATAAAGCACGCACCGTAGGAAGAGACTCCAAAACGGATCTCGCCCTGATTAAACTCTCCGTCCCGGTTAAGGACCTCCAGCCCCTCGCCCTGGGCGATTCAGATAAGATGCGCGTGGGCGACTGGGTCATTGCGATCGGGAATCCGTTTGGTCTCGAAGAGACGGTCACTAAAGGCATCATCAGCGCAACAGGCCGCGTGATCGGCGCAGGGCCTTATGACAACTTCCTGCAGACAGATGCACCCATAAACCCGGGGAACAGCGGCGGACCGCTGCTCAACCTGAAAGGAGAGGTGATAGGCATAAACACCGCCATTGTTGCTGCGGGGCAAGGTATCGGCTTCGCCATTCCCATCAATACTGCGAGATCCATCACGTCACAGCTGAGAGAAAAGGGGACAGTCACCCGTGGTTGGGTAGGCTTGACACTGCAGAGCCTAACCCCTGAGATCGCTCAAGCCATGGGTCTCAAGGAGACGAACGGTGTCCTGGTATCTGATGTGCTGACAGCCGGACCGGGTGAGAACGCGGGCATTCAGAAAGGCGACGTTATAACCAATTTTAATGGCAAAGAGGCGAGAAGCGCGTCTGATCTGTCCCGGCTGGTGGCGGAGACCCCGATCAATACAACAGTCACAGTCCGCATTCTGCGAAAGGGTGCACAGCAGGACCTGCCGATCAAGATTGCAGAAATGCCCGGAGATGCCATGGCCTCGACCGCACGCGTGCAGGCGGGCACTGATCTTGGTATGAACGTCGACAACATACTGGAACGGTACCAGCGCCAATTCCAATTAAGGGACCGGATGGGAGTTGTGGTTGTGAACGTGGCTCCCGGTGGTGCTGCTGAAAGGGCAGGGATTCAGGCAGCCGACATCATCAAAGAGCTAAACCGCTTTTCGGTGCGGAACCTTAACGATTACCGGACGATTCTCAAGCAGGTCAGGAGCGGTGCCTCCCTGCTCCTCCTGGTGAAGAGAGCAGGCAGCACGTTTTACGTTGCCATGATCGTACCGTAAACGGTTTCCGGTTGACGGTTTCCAGTTTCCCCCTTGCAACCGGCAACTGGTAACTGTTAACTGATAACTGCTTGTCTTCTCTGCCCCCGTCACCTGTACAGCATGTTTGGAAGAAACGTACAGATCGACGGGAAAATAAATAACAGAATTCCGACGAATACGAGAGATAACAGGAACGGGTAGACCCCGGCATAAATCACGCTGAATGGAGTCTTGGTAATATTCTTTACCACGAATACATTGATGGCCACGGGAGGGATAACGACCCCGACCATAACCGTTATAGCGATGATCATCCCAAACCACATGGGGTCATACCCGAGCTTGATGATAGCGGGATAGAATATCGGCGTTGCCAGGATCATGAAGGCCAAATCATCAATGAACGAACCACCGAGCAGATAAAAGAATGAGATGACGATCATGATGATCCAGTGCGGCAGGGGCAAGCCTGCAATCCACTCAGCGGCCAGCATGGGGATATTGGTCACGGCGATGAAATGGCCCAGGACGGCGGAGCCGGCAATGAGCATGATGACCATGCAGGCGGTGCGGAGGGATTCATCAACCGATTTTACAAACTCTTTCCAACCGAGGGCTCTTTTCAAAAGGGCCAGCACAATGACCGCGGAGCAACCGATACTTCCTGCTTCTGACGGGGTGAAAAAACCCTTCAGCAGTCCGCCGATGACAACCAAGAAGATAATAATCGGCCAAGCGACATCCGGAAGGGAAGCAAATCGCGCAGGCCACGTAGACTTCTCGGCTCTAGGTGCAATGGCGGGATTCATTTTGGCCCATCCGACGATGATGAACATAAAACAGAGGCTGATCATGAGGCCCGGAACGAGCCCTGCCATGAACAACCTGCCAATCGACTGTTCGGTGATGACCCCAAATACGATGAGCGTGACGCTGGGTGGGATAAGGATGCCCAGGGTACCAACGGTGGCGACAATACCGGTGGACAATCTCTTGTCGTAACCGAAACGGTCCATTTCCGGCACTGCCACACTGGCAAACGTTGCTGCGGTGGCGGGAGAGGAGCCACAGATGGCTTTGAAGATCGTGGCACCGACGACCGTCGCTAAGGCCAGTCCACCCGGGATGTGCCCTATGAACCGGTTCGCAGCTTCAAAGAGCTTTTTCGCTATCCCTGAGTTGAAGGCAATCTGCCCCATAAAAATAAAGAGGGGGATGACAGTAAAACCATATGAGGCAAGCGAATCAAAGTAATCCTTCGCAAGGAGGTTGAAGGCAGCAGGCATCGCAACCAAGTACGAGAATCCGACAAAGCCAATAATTGCCATGCAAAAGGAGAGTTCTATGCCCGTGAGGAAAAGGAGCAGCAACACCGCCATAGCTATGAGCCCGACCACTACCTCATTCATACTCGCCTCCTGCGATCTTCACCATGTCCGTAATCAGGACAAAAATCTGCACGAAGAAGGCAAAGCCGATTCCGTAAGCAACAGGATAGAAAGGAAGCTGCAGCGTCAGCGAAACCTCCCCGGATCGGTACATGTCTGTGGCCATCTTTGCGAGGTTCCAGGCCGTGAAGAGGAAGAGCACGATAGACATGATCCTCGTCACGTAGTTGAATATATCCTGTACGTTCTTTGGAAACTTCTGATAAAAGAAATCGACGAATATCTGTCCCCTTACCCAGGACGTGATAGGCACAGAGAACCCCACGACTATCCCGCCTGAAAGGGCCACCATTTCATACGTGCCGATGATGGGTCGAGAAAAAATCCGAAGAATGACATCGAAGGTGGTAAGGAGCATCATAAACACCAGGAAGATCCCGGCCACCACTTGCATGACCCGACTGAGCCAATAAACAACGCTCTTAAACCCCCCTTGCATGGCCTCTCCTTTCGAGACTTTTTTCACAAGATATATTTAATTCCGCTTCGTTGTCAAGGTATTTTTTGAAAAAGTCTTTGAAAAACTGTATGCAATCCCGCCGAGCGTATTTACTCAGGCCACAAAAGATGGTAAATAGTGTCTTGGTGGAGATCTCAGGTGCGATACTGGCAGGAGGTAGGTCGAGGAGAATGGGGAGGGATAAAGCCACTCTGCCATTCAGGAGCAAACCCCTTATAGCGCACGTTCACGGGATTGTAAAGGAGGTTTTATCGGAGGTCTTCATCGTCTCAAAGCACCATGCTGCGATTGAAGGCGTTGACTCCCCTATACTGAAAGATATCATTCCGTTAGAAGGGTCCCTGGTAGGCGTTGCGTCGGCGCTGCTTTACGCAGCAACAGATTATGTGTTCGTCTTCGGAGGCGACATGCCCTTCTTGCGAAAAGAGGCGATTATCCACATGATTAATCAGGTCCATGGCGAAGATCTAGTAATACCCCGTACAGAAGCAGGTTATGAACCCCTTCACGCCGTTTACAGGAGATCCTGTCTGCCACACATGTTACGGGCAATCGATCACAGCAGAATAAAGATTACCGGCCTCCTTCCTTACTTGTCGGTCAAGGTGATAGAAGCGCCTTTGCTCTTTCTTAACAACGGTGTCTCCATATTTACAAACATCAATACCGAGGAGGACCTTGCGCTTGCAGAACGCCTTATCTCAGAGCGTGTTGATAAGGGAGATGAAAGAGTCTGACCTTGAAGAGATTCTCGAAATAGAAAAGAAGTCATTCGCAGACCCTTGGTCTCGCAAACTCTTTAAGGAAACACTCTCATTTCCGCATTCCGTTAATTTTGTGCTTCGAGAATCGACCGGTGCTCTGCTCGGCTACATCAACTTCTACCTCATAGGAGAAGAGGCTCACATGCTGAATCTTGCCATACACCCGGACTTTCGAAAAAAAGGCGTTGCAACACACCTTTTAAATTACGCAATTGACTTTCTCAAACGTAGCAAGGCAGCCAATTTTTTCCTCGAAGTACGGGAAGGCAATCGGGATGCGATAGCGTTGTACAGGAAGTTCGGTTTTCAGATGATAGGAAGACGGAAGCGCTACTATGTTGAGACCAACGAGGATGCATTGGTAATGCATCTGGCTTCCGGGAGCGAACAGCATGCATGACACAGAAGGGATAATCAGGGAAAACCTGCGGCTATGCCGGGACTTTTACCGATGCAAGATCGAACTCGCCAGGCCTATCGATGAGGTGATCCCCGGCCAGTTCATCATGCTCAAGGTCCCTTCGGCCGAGATCTTTTTCAGGCGGCCCTTCAGCATATACGACTACGGAAAACGAACGGTCACTATTCTCTACAAGACGGTCGGCAAAGGCACACGAGCCCTGGCTTCAGCGCCTCGAAAGGAACGGGTGATGGTTCTCGGGCCTCTCGGTCACGGTTTTGAGGTGCACAGGGGCTACACGCCTGTACTTGTGGCAGGCGGAATCGGTATAGCGGGTATTCACCTGCTGTGGAAACAGCTAGAAAAGAAAGCCTGCCTTTTCTACGGATGCTCAACCGAGAAAGAGGTTCCCCTCCTTGGAGAGGTAATTCATCAGGAACCTCGCATTTGTACGTTGGATGGCTCAGCAGGTTTCTGCGGAAATGTCATCCAATTGCTAGAAAGTTCTCTTTCTCTGGTTGGAGAAAAACCCTATGTTTACGCCTGCGGGCCGCAACCTATGTTTGCAAATTTGAAAGGAGTTCTCGCGGAAAAGAGGATACCCTGTCAGGTACTCGTAGAAGAACGCATGGCCTGTGGGCTCGGCTTATGCTTCGGATGCGTGAAGAAGACTCTTGATGATCGCGAGCCTTACAAAAGAGCTTGCGTCGAGGGACCGGTGTTTGACTTATGGCAAATCTCTCTATAGACCTCTTTAAAAAAACCTTGAGAAATCCCGTGATGAATGGCTCCGGCACCATGGGATACGGCCGGGAGATAGAATCCCTATGGTCGATCGATACTCTGGGCGCTTACGTTACGAAAGGGCTGTCCCTTAAGCCGCACCATGGTAACCCACCTCCCCGCGTTTGGGAGGAGGGTCAAGGCATGCTTAACAGCATCGGGCTCCAGAACGTAGGGCTCGAGAGATTTTTCGCTGAGTATTTCCCGTTGTTCAAGAAAAGAAATACACCTATCGTAATCAACTTCTTCGGGTTCACGGATGAAGAATATATCGAGTGCGCAGCTAGCATAAGGCCTGACCCCTTTATCATAGCCCTTGAAATCAATCTCTCTTGCCCCAACGTGACTAAAGGGGGCATATGCATGGGGAAGGAAGCACAGAGTGTATTTTCTATTATCGAACGGGTAAAGCGGAGGACCCCGATACCGCTTATCGCCAAGCTGACACCGGAGGTGGCTGATATTGTCCAGATAGCGCAGGCTGCAGTGAGCGCAGGCGCCGACGGGATAACGCTCATCAACACCATGCCAGGGGTATCGATCGATCTAGCGGCCAAACGGGTGGCCTTTCGGGGCGGGCTTTCAGGCCCTCCTCTGAAACCGATTGCTCTCAAAGCAGTAGCAGATGTTTCCCGAGCGGTGCACGTGCCGGTGATAGGAGCCGGGGGCATCACGGATCATGAGGATGTCATTCAGTTTCTCATGGCAGGGGCGCAGGCAGTGCAGGTGGGCACTGCCACCTTCATTGATCCGTTCGCCATACCGAAGATGTTGGCTGGAGTCGCCAGATATATGGATGAACACGGACTCGCCCGATTAGAAAGCCTCGTCGGCGCGGCACATGCTTAAGATCGCTCAGTGCGATGAGGCCTTGGTCAAGGCCATCGAGGCCGACCTCGGTCTTCCCCCTTTGATCGCCCGCATTCTCGTTGCCAGGGGCATGCGTTCAGCCGAGGCCATTCAAACCTTTCTTTCGCCAAAGCTTGAGGCTCTTTCTGATCCCTTCTTGCTCCCGGACATAGAGCGAGGCATAACCAGAACAGTTGAAGCGATCGAGGCTGGAAGAAGGATAGGCCTTTTCGGGGACTACGATGCGGACGGCATCACATCAGTTGCCTTAATGAAAAACTTCCTACAGCAGGTGGGCATCGTTCCTGACGTCTGCCTGCCAACACGGCAGGAAGGGTACGGGCTCAATCAGCGAGCCGTAAAGACGTTCAGTGAGCATGGAGTTGAACTCCTGATCTGTCTCGATTGCGGGTCGTCAAACAGTGCTGAGGTGGAGGCAACGCGCGAGTTAGGCATGGAGACTATCGTGATAGACCACCACGAAGTCGGTGCCACGCCGGCCCACCCGCACGCGCTCATCAATCCGAAAAGAGAGGGATCGCGCTTTCCCACGCGGGACCTGGCTGCGTGCGGCGTCACCTTTTTTTTCCTGCTTGCACTCAGGCGTGCGCTTTCTGCACGCGGCCTGTTGCGGGCCACTATAAATCTCAAGAAGGAGATGGACCTGGTCGCCGTGGGCACAGTTGCTGACATGGTGCCCCTGACCGGAGACAACCGTCTCCTGGTGAGGTTCGGTCTTGAGACCATGCGACAAAAGCCGAGGGCGTGGTTCAAGTCCTTTCTCAAAAAGCGTGTGGTCCGCAGAGGAGCCGTAGATGAGCTCGCACTGGGCTTCGGCATAGCGCCGCGAATCAATGCGGCGGGACGCGTCTCTGACCCGCAGATTGCGCTCGCTTTCCTCACCACTGACCTGGAAAGCGAGGCAGAGGAGCTTCTTTCAAAACTGAACGAGGCAAACAAGAAAAGGCAGGATACTGAGGAAGTCATTCTCAGGGATGCCATGGAACAGATTGAGACTGAAGGACTTGGCCGGGACAATTCAGTAGTGCTTTTCCGCGAAGACTGGCCGATAGGAGTGCTTGGTATAGTGGCCCAGAGACTTGTCGAACGGTACGGAAAACCTGCAGTTGTGATCACGCGGACCGAGAGAACGTGGAGAGGCTCGGCGCGTGGCCTGGAGGGAATGGACCTGCACCAGACAATAGCATCGCTCTCTGCCCTTCTTCTCGCTTTTGGAGGGCACAAACACGCTTGCGGCATTACACTCGTCGGAGAGAATCTCCTGCCTTTACGCGAGGCATTTGAGCGGGAGGTAACGGAGCGTCTCGAAGGATTTATCAGAGAAATCTACGTCGACGCAGTAATTGAATTCGGGGATCTGACCAAGGATGTTGTAGAAATGATAGATCTGCTTCGGCCCTTTGGCATCGGCAACCCTCGGCCGAGCCTTCTGCTTCCGGCATCAGCTATCTCGGTCTTCAATGGCTTCGCCAGAATAACCGACGACAAGAACAGGACCTGGCACGGGTCCATGCAGAAACGGACTCCTCTCCCTGCGGGTCCTGTTGCACGAATCGTTGCAACACCGACGATACGGGAGGAGATGGGAGAAAAGTTCGTGCATCTTTTGATCAAAGAATTCCTGCCGGCGGAGTAAAAGATAGAGCAACAACTGTTCCGAGTTCCGGGTTTCGTGTTACGAGTTAAGCCCGCCTGCGGCGGCGTTACGAGTTACGGGTTAGCACGCGCTTCGGCGCGGTTTAATTAACTCGTAACGGCTTCTTGTTTGTAACGCGTAGCCTGTAACAGGCTTTTGTTCGTAACTCGTAACAGGCTCCTGCTCGTAACTCGTAACGTGTCATTCACTTGGTATATAATAGTATCGATGGAAACTTTCGTGGATAGGCTTCGCCACTGCGAGCTCTGCCCCCACAATTGCGGGGTCAACCGAGCCGAAGGCCAATGGGGTTACTGTGGCGCGGGCGGTAGCATACGGGTTGCACACTGGGGCCTTCATTTCGGGGAAGAGCCGCCTATCTCCGGTTGGAAGGGCTCAGGGAATGTATTCTTTTCGCCTTGCAATATGCGCTGCGTTTTCTGTCAGAACCATCAGATAAGCCACAAGCAGTTCGGTGAAGAAATCTCAATAGACAGGCTGGTAGAAACATTCTTCAAGCTTGAAGCAGCTGGCGCTCACAACATCAACCTTGTGAGTCCTACACCTTATGTGCCTCTAATCGGTTCGGCGATCCATCTGGCTAAAGAGCAAGGACTGCGCATTCCGTTCGTTTACAACACGAACGCTTACGAAAACGTCAGCACGATCGGGATGCTCACAGGTTTGATAGATATCTACCTACCCGACTTCAAGTACTGGCACACCCCCATAGCCAGGAAACTTTCATCTGCGGACGACTACCCTGCGGCTGCCATGCAGGCCATCCTTGCCATGAAAAAGCAGGTGGGCGACTTGATGATCGAATCCGGCCTGGCAATGCGGGGCCTGTTGATCAGGCATCTGGTTCTTCCCGGAAAACTCGCAGGTACCGAGCGCATCATTGCCTGGATCAAGGCGGAGTTGGGTCCACAGACAGCTCTGAGCCTCATGGCACAGTATCAACCTTTACATCGGGCTACCGAGCACCCGATGCTCATGCGGACGATAACGGGTGCTGAATATGAAAGGCTCCTAGACCTAACGCTCGATCAGGGATTTGAAAATGTGTTCATCCAGGAACTGGAGAGCGCCCCGCTTTTTGTGCCGGACTTTACGCGGGCAGAACCGTTCGAGCAGCGAGCATAAGGCACTGTGTGATGAGTTGGCAGTTGTTACGAGTTAGCACGCCTTCGGCGTGGTTCCGAGTTCCGAGTCGAGTGTACTTAACGCGTAACCCGTAACTCGCAACCCGCAACAACAGCCTCGATCATACGCTACGCGCTTACTTACAAAGGAGGTACACATGGAACTCAAATCGGTTAAGGTGGACGTTCCCCAAAGTTTGAACGTCATTATCGGCCAATCGCATTTCATCAAGACGATTGAGGATCTTTACGAGATCCTGGTTTCATCCTCAGCGAGCCTTAAATTTGGCGTGGCCTTTTCTGAGGCCAGCACGGAGTGCCTTGTGCGCCACGAGGGGAACGACCCCGAACTTGAGAAGCTCGCCGCTGACACGGCTTTCTCGCTCGCTTGCGGTCACATCTTTGTCATATTCCTTAAGGACGGCTTCCCTATAAATGTCCTGAACGCAATCAAGGCCTGCCAGGAAGTCTGCAGCATCTACTGCGCAACTGCCAATCTGTTAGAGGTGATCGTAGCCTCGTCAGAGCGGGGCAACGGCATCATGGGGGTTATAGATGGTGCAAAGCCAATAGGCGTAGAGACAGATGAGAACAAACAGCACAGGAAAGAACTCCTCCGGAAGTTCAGATATAAGCTGTAATATCAGTTTCTCAGTCTTTGAAGAAATTAAGTTTGATTGACGGCGCGGAAGAAAGTCTCACCACCCGCAACAGCGCGGGTACCCGGAGGCGCCCAAGCCGCAGGGGCGAATGTCATGTTAGCGGCGGTGCAGATTTCGATGCATAGGGAGACGGCAAGGACGAGTGAGTGCAGGCGTGGGTTACGGGTAGGCCCCATGCCAAGATGGAAAGGCTGCGCGGGAAAAAGCTTCAGATGCGCGAAGCTCCGAGCCGTGGGAATCACAGGGCGTACAAGAAGTACGCCGAAGAGCCACGCGGCGAAGGGCGACAAAGCAGATGAACTTTTAACCGCGCAGCCTGTCAGGTTCCCATTTCCCAGGAGGCGAGATATTTGCGTTGTTCGCTAGTCAGACTATCTATCTTTATCCCTATCGTCTGCAGCTTAAGGAGGGCCACCTGTTTGTCTATCTCCGACGGCACGCTGTAGACGCGCTTCTCTAGGCTCTTGCCCATCTTCCAGACGTACTCCGCGCAGAGCGCCTGGTTCGCAAAGCTCATATCCATCACTTCGGAAGGGTGCCCCTCGGCGCAGGCCAGATTGACCAGCCTTCCCTCTCCCAGCAAATAGATGTTCTTATTGGGCAGGCGGTATTCATCGATGAGGCCGCGTATTCTCTTCTTCCCCGTCTTCATGGCTTCCAACGCATCGATATCGATCTCAACGTTAAAGTGACCCGAGTTGGCAACGACAGCGCCATCCTTCATCTTTTCGAAATGCTCTTTTCTGAGCACATGAATGTCCCCGGTTACCGTTATGAAGATGTCGCCGATCTTCGCGGCGCTTGCCATGTCCATTACCTGGTACCCGTCCATATGGGCTTCCAAGGCCTTCAGCGGGTCTATTTCCGTCACGATGACGTGGGCGCCCAGGCCGGCTGCTCTCTTTGTTACTCCCTTGCCGCACCAGCCGTAGCCGGAAACCACGACATTCGAGCCGGCAATCAGCATGTTGGTCGCGCGGATGATGCCGTCGATCGTGCTCTGACCCGTGCCGTAACGGTTATCGAACATATGTTTTGTGAGGGCGTCATTGACCGCAATCGCCGGGAAGCGGAGCACGCCTTCTTCCTGCATGCTCTTGAGGCGTATGACACCGGTGGTCGTCTCCTCGGTAGTCCCGACGACGTTCTCGATCAGTTCCTGTCTCTTCTTCTGCCCGAGGCTCTTCACCCACTTCTGGATGGCCTTGTGCAAACTCTCATAGCGCTCAAACGCAATCATGTGCAGAGCGCCCACAAGGTCCGCGCCGTCATCCATCGTCACGTGCGGCATCAGTGCCAGCGCTTGCTGAATATGCGTGTAATACTGATCGCCGTTTTCACCTTTGATGGAGAATGTATTTACCTTCACGTGTTTGACGATACCGGCAGCCACGTCATCCTGGGTACTGAGAGGGTTTGATGCGCAGACAGCAACGGTTGCTCCTCCTTCCTTCAAGGTCCTCATGAGGTTGGCTGTCTCTGACGTGACATGGAGGCAGCAGGCTATACGCATACCCTTGAGAGGCTTCTCTTTACTGAACCGCTCCCGTATTTTTCGCAGGACCGGCATTCTCCGGTCCGCCCAATCTATTCTCTCCAGGCCCGCATCGGCGAGCTTCAAGTCTTTGACGTCGTAATCCATTATATCCTCCTACACGCCAGCCGCTTTTTTAATCGCATCCACCATGTCAAGCCGTTCCCAGGTGAATTCAGGCTCCACCCTGCCAAAATGGCCGTAGGCGGCCGTTTTCTTGTATATAGGCCTCAGAAGGTCAAGCTTCTCGATGATCTTTCTCGGGCGCATATCAAAGAGCTCATTAACAATCTCCGCAATCCTGTCAGGGCTTATCTTGGCGGTTCCCTGGGTATCAACCATAACAGAGACAGGTTTCGCCACACCTATTGAATAGGCGATCTGAACCTCCATGCGATCGGCAAGACCCGCTGCCACGAGATTCTTTGCAATGTATCGGGCCATGTAGGACGCGCTCCTGTCCATCTTGGAAGGGTCTTTGCCTGAGAAGGCGCCCCCTCCATGGCTTCCCTGTCCACCATACGTATCGACAATGATCTTTCTTCCGGTCATGCCGCAGTCGCCTTTGGGCCCGCCCACGACAAACCGGCCTGTGGAGTTCACGTAGATGGTCGTTTTGTCGTCGAGGAGTTCGCGAGGGATTACCTTCTTTATCACTTCTTCTATGATGCCTTCCCGTATGGTCTGGTACGTAACATCCGGGTTGTGCTGCGCCGCTATCACGACCGAGTCGATCCTCCTCGGTTTCTTGTCCACGTATTCCACGGTGACCTGGCTCTTTCCATCGGGCCTTAAGAAGTCAAGAACCCTGCTCTTCCTTGCTTCGGCAAGCCGGCGAACAAGCTTGTGCGCATAGAGGATCGACATGGGCATGTACTCTTCGGTTTCGTTACAGGCATAGCCGAACATCAGACCCTGGTCTCCAGCCCCTTGCTCGTGATCCGCTGATTCGTTCACGCCCATCGCGATGTCAGCCGACTGCTCGTCGATTGAGGTGATGACAGCGCAGGTCTCCCAGTCAAAACCCATGGAGGAATTGTTGTAGCCGATCTCCTTGACGGTCTGTCGCACAACGTCAGGCACGTGTACATAACAGCTCGTCGTTATCTCGCCTCCCACGAGGCAGAGTCCTGTGGTGACAAGCGTTTCACACGCTACCCGGCCTTTCTTGTCCTGCGCCATTATAGCGTCAAGAACAGCATCAGAGATCTGGTCGGCAACCTTATCCGGGTGCCCCTCAGTCACAGATTCTGACGTAAAAAGAAATCGACTCATTCCCATCTCTCTTCCTCCTTTTTATTCTCAGGCAATATGCTCAAAGTCATCAGGAAACAGCCGCTTCATTTCCTTCCTCACCAGAAGCTCACTTTCCTTGGGTGAGTCTTTAGCTAAAATTTCTTCTACAAGAATTTTGCAATAACTATGCCTCAAGCCCCTGATCATCTTTTTTACCCTTGGGATCGAATAGGCATTCATGCTCATCTCATCAATGTCCAATCCGAGCAATATAGGGGCGTAAAGCGGCTCTCCGGCCATCTCCCCGCAGATAGCAACTTCGATATTATGCGCGTGAGCATCATCAACCGTCTTCTTTATCATTCTCAAAACAGCCGGGTGTAAGGGCTCGTAAAGATACGAGACATATTCGTTTACCCTGTCTATGGCCAGCGTGTACTGGATAAGGTCATTCGTCCCGATACTGAAAAAGTCGACCTCACCCGCCAGAAGATCTGTAATCATGCACGTAGAGGGGACTTCAACCATAATCCCGATCTGGATATGCTCGTCAAACGGCACCCGTTCGTACTGCAGCTCGTCCATGCATTCTTTGAGCACAGCCTTCGCCTTCTTTACCTCTTCCATGCCCGAAATCATGGGAAACATAATTTTCAGCGGCCCATGGGCGCTCGCTCGCAGGATGCCGCGGAGCTGGGCCTTGAAGAGGTCGATCTCTTTGATGCAGAGCCGGATTGCCCGCAATCCCATGGCCGGATTTATCTCCTTGGCAACCTCGATATTGGACGCAAACTTATCTCCGCCTATATCGAGCGTACGTATGGTAGTGTATTTGATGGCGCGATTTTCCGCAAGCTTCCGGTAGATGTGATAATGATCCATCTCCGTTGGCAGCGTCTTACTGGAAAGATAGATATATTCCGTCCTATAGAGACCGACCCCTTCTGCCCCGTAACGTTCAACAATATCCATTTCGGCGAGGAGCTCTATGTTGGCGGCTACACGCACCCTGAATCCGTCCTGCGTCTCGGCTTTCAGCTTCCCAAGCCTCAAAAACTCCTTTCTCTGGGCAGAACGGTGGGCTTGCTTCGCCAAATACTCCTTCTGCAATTCTTTGCTGGGGTTGACAATCACCGCGCCCTCGTCACCGTCAATGATGACCGTGTCACCGTCTTTTGCGATAGCCGTTAGATTGCCGAGCCCGACTACGGCAGGGATCTCCAATGCTCTCGCCACTATTGAGGTGTGTGACGTCCGGCCGCCCACGTCGGTTACAAACCCGGAAGTCCTGGTCAGGTTGATCTGAATCGTATCCGCCGGTGAAAGATCATGTGCCACGATAATGCCTTTGCCACGTATACTCTTGTCGTAAATCCCTGATGCCTCTTTATTAACCATGATCCGCAAGAGCCTTTGGTACACGTAGTCGAGATCACGTCCCCTTTCCCTCAAATACGGGTCTTCGACCTTTTCGAAGCTACTGGAAAACTTTGACACAACAATATCCAGGGCCCATTCTGCGTTAGCCTTCTTTGACCTGATCGTGTCGATGACTTCTTTCAGGAAGTATTGGTCCTGGAGCATCAAAATATGAGCGTCTATGATAAAGGCGTGCCTGCGTGCGTCGTCATCGGGAATGTTTTCCTTGATGCTGTTCAATTCGTCGACAGCACTCTTTATGGCATTCTGGAACTTGGAAATCTCTCTCTCGACCTGTTCTTCCTTGACCGAATACTTCTCAATATGGATTCTTCCGCGCTCCAGAAGGTAGACCTTACCTATGGCTATTCCTGACGAGACACCCAAGCCGTGCAACATCTTATTGTCAAAAATCTCTTCTTTCATTTTTCCCCGAACCCGTCCTCTAGCAGATTCTTCAATTCCTCAAACGCCTGGATTTCATCGTCACCTTCAACCTTTACCATGATGCCTGATCCAAGGGGACAGGCTAGCATCAGAAGACCCATGATACTTTTGCCATTCACCCGTGTCCCGTCCTTCTCCACCCAGACCTCGGAATTGTACTCGCTTGCCTTCTTCACAAACAGAGCGGCTGCCCGGGCGTGGAGGCCCAAACGATTTCTGATCGTAAGGATCCCCTCTTTCACGAGGCTTCCACTTTCTTGTTTCGAAGCACGTCCGTAGCAACATATATATTTTTCTTGCCGTAGTTGGAGATGAACTCAGTCAACTCGGCCAGGGCTTTGCCACTCCTGTAAGTCACAAGCTTGATCAGCATGGGAAGATTCACCCCGCTCACCACCTCCACTTTTCCGGCTTCCAGAAAAGAGAGGCTGATGTTGGACGGGGTTCCGCCAAACATATCGGTCAGTATAATCGCTCCCTCACCTGAATTCACGTTCTTGAGAGCCGCTACTACGGTATTTTTGATCTTCTCAACGTCTTCATCCGGAAAGATATCGACGTACGTGAACTGTTCCTGCTTGCCCACAATCAGCTCTGTGGCGGCAACCATCTCTTGGGCAAGCTTGAAATGTGCCACGACAACGACTCCGATCATCGCTCCTCCCTCTCAACGTCCCTGTGGATTGAGGATATCTTATAACCCATTGCCCGCAAGTGGTGTTCCAGTTCAGCCACTACCGAGACGGACCTGTGCCTGCCCCCTGTGCACCCTATACCGACCGTGAGATAACTCTTGCCTTCTCTCTCAAAGAGCGGAAGCAGGTACATGAGAAAATCGAGCAGCATGGGAAAGAACTTACCATAAACTTCATTCGATTTTACATACCCTATCACATCAGGCTCCAGCCCGGATTTTTCCCTTAATCCATTGACAAAGAAGGGGTTCGGCAGGAAACGTACGTCAAGAACAATATCAGCCTCCAGGGGGATGCCATACGCGTAACCGAAGGAGACAAGATTGATATTCATCCTTTTTTCATCCTGGCCGTAAGCCCTGAGCACCACGTTGCGCAGCCCGTGCGTGGTGTACTGGGAGGTATCAATTACATTGTTCGCCATCTCTTTGATCCAGCCCACCTGCTCCCGCTCAGTCTGTAACGCATCTTTGATGTTTGACTCGGCATAAAGCGGATGAGTCCTCCTGGTTTCTGTGAATCTCCTGAGGAGCGTCTCGTCGCCGCTTTCGAGAAACACGAGCTCAGCCTGGTATTTCTCCTTAACGTTTCTGAGTATCTCCTTCCCCTCCTCAAAGAACTCCCGTTCTCTGATGTCGATGACAAACCCGCAGCGAGCTATCCTCTCGCCCGCCAACTCATACACTTCGAGGAATTTCTGCAGCAGGAAAAGAGGAAAGTTGTCGACACAGAAAAATCCGGCATCCTCGAGCGCTTTGAGAAAGGTTGTTTTGCCGGACCCTGATATCCCGCTCACTATCACTACCTTCATTCTTTATCCTTCTTCTGCATGGAGTGGAGGATTTTTTCATCAAGGGTCCTGGCGGTGTGAATACCCCCTTGCTTCAGCACATGATTCCTGCAGGCAAGCTCAACAACTGCAGAGGCATTCCTGCCGGGACTCACGGGGATTCTCACGAGGGGAAGGTCTATGCCAAGCAGTCCGTACTTCTCGTCCTTCAGGCCTATCCTCTCATATTCCATCGTTTTATCCCAGTCCACAAGCTCAACCACAAGCTCGATTCTGGTCTTATCACGGACTGCTGAGACGCCGAAAAGGTGCCTGATGTCAACGACACCGATGCCGCGGATCTCAAGCAGGTTTCTTATCATCTCGGGTGCATCTCCGATCAGATCGAGGGCTGCCATTCTTTTCACGTGTATGGCGTCATCCGACACCAGGCGATGCCCACGCATAATCAGTTCAAGCGCATTCTCGCTCTTGCCGATGCCGCTTCTCCCGACCATCAATACTCCAACCCCCATGATCTCCATGAGTACGCCATGTACAACCGTCGAAGGGGCAAGCTCCTCCTCCAGATACCGCATAATACGGTCTATGAAGGTCGAGCTCACAAGCTTCGTCCGCAGAAGGGGGATAGCCCGCGCATCCGCTTCCCGGAGAAATTCCTCGGGGACTTTCAGGTTCCTGGTCACAATAAAGCAGACAACCTCCTGCGCGCAGAGTTCCTTAATGATGCGTTCTCTTTCTTCCGGCTTCACCTGCCTGAGAAACGAGATTTCAGTGTTGCCGAGGATCTGCACCCGGTGAGGGTGAAGATAGACCATGAAGCCCGCGACGATAAGGCCGAGCTTCTGTATCCTGGGATTATATATTTTCTTCGAAAGGCCTTTTGAACCGGCAATGACTTCTAGGTCGAATCCGTACGGTTTATTTTCGAGAAGCTCCTGGACCGTTATTCCCTTCATCCACTAAATTTCTTGTCCTCCTCCACGATATCTTTGTAGACCTGAGGCGTATTTGCCTCTTCCATCAGCTTCTTCCGGAACGATGCATCTCTCACGATCCTGGAGATCCTCGACAACATCTTCAAGTGTAGACCCGTGCTCTCTTCAGGCGCCAGGAGCAAAAAAAAGATGTGCACAGGCTGTCCGTCGACCGCTCCGAAGGCTATGCCTTTCGAAGATCTTCCGAACGCGCAGAGCACGTTTTGTAGTTTCTTCATTTTGCCATGGGGAATAGCCACTCCGTCACCTATACCGGTACTGCCCAGTTTTTCCCGATCGAGTATCACCTTGACGGCTTCTTCCACATTTTCAATAAGCCCCATCTCTTTCAGAGACGAAACGAGCTCTCTCAGTACCTCTTCCTTTGTTTCCCCCTTGAGATCGGCAATCACGCATGTTTCTCTGAGAGCATCGCTTATGTTCATGGGACTCTTCCCGCTGTCTCTATGAGGCCGTAATTGCCGTCTCGCCTCTTGTACATGACGCAGACATTCCCTCGTTCGATACCACGAAATATGATGAAATTGTTCCCTGATGCAGCAAGTTGCATAGCGGCCTCCTCAGGGTCCATCGGTTTGGCGTCAACGGGTTTGGTCACAAATATTTTCGTGCCTTCCTCTTCGAACGCCCTCGATACAAACTTCGGCTTCGTCTCTCTGTATCGCTTCACCTTTTCCCTGAACCGCTTCAGCCTTGCCTCAAGCTTATCTACAATTCGGTCCACCGCTGCGTACATATCATCCATCACCTCATGGGCATTGATCACAACGCCGTTGAGGGTGAACATCACATCTACCCGCTGCCTGTAAGTCCTTTCCACGGATAGCACGACATGCAGATCGAGAGGAGTCTCCACATACTTTTGTAGCCTCGCGAGCTTATCCTCCACGTATTGTTTCAATGTATCATCAGGCGTAACATGCCGAAAACTTATACTGATATCCATGGTTCCTCCGGATCGATAGAATAAACTGAGTGGCAGTCGCCAAAAATAAGCTACAAGGCTATCAGACGGGGTAACCCCTGTCAACTCAAATTAGTCCAGTCTTCTTCTCTCTCTCGATGACTGGATATGTAGCACTTCCCTGTATTTTGCTACGGTCCTTCTAGCAATTCTTATATTGTGTTGATTTTTCAGCAGGGCAACGATCTCTTCATCTTTGAGCGGATTTTTCCTATCCTCTTTCGAGATAATCTCAGCAATCAAATCCATTACTGCATCCGTCGAGACCGCTTCACCGTAATCGCTGCCTACCCCGGTGGTAAAGAAGAATTTCATTTCGTACACGCCGGAAGGGGTCCCCATATACTTGTTGGTCGTGATCCTGCTGACGGTCGATTCGTGGACCCCGATGTAATGCGCCACGTCCTTAAGAATCAGGGGCTTCAGGTGGCGTATGCCTTTTTCAAAGAATTCCGACTGAAAATCGACGATGCTCTTGGAGACGAGGTAGAGTGTCTTCTGCCTCTGTTCGAGACTCTTCATGAACCATTCGGCCTGTTTTATTTTTCTCTTGATGTATTCACGGGCATCGCCGTTCACTTTCTCATCGCCGTGTAGATTCATGTAATAGCGGCTCATTCTCAGTTCTGGTATCCCCTCGTCATTGAGGAGAACGTCGAAGGTGCCATCTTCTGTTTTGATCACGTGCACATCCGGGACAACATAAATGGTCTGGTCGCTCTCGTAATTTCGCCCTGGCTTGGGATCAAAGCTTTTGATCTTGTCGAAGACCTCCCTAATCTTCTCCATCGGGTGCCCTGACTTTTTTGCAATCTCCCGCAAATCCATCTTTCGGAAAAACTCGAAATAGTAGTTCACGATCTCTTCGAAAACAGGGTCCTTCTCCCCCTTTTCCTCATACTGGATAAGGATGCATTCTTTCAAATCTCTCGCGCCGATCCCTGCCGGGTCCAGCTTCTGCACTTTTCGAAGAACCTTCTCCAACGATTCGACCGGTATACCTGAAATCTCCGCTATCTCCTCGAGCGGAGAGGCGAGGTAGCCATTGTCGCTGATATTCTCTATGATCCACTCGGCCCAGAGGCGTTCATCCCGGGCAAAATCTGAAACACCAACCTGCCAGCGCAGGTAATCGCGCAGATCGCTGGCCTTCTTAACGATGTTCTCGTAGTCAGGATAATCCTTTTCTTCCCTTGTGAGATACTCCTCGGACGGGGAAAATCTTTCAAGCCATTCTGCGATCTCCTCTTTCTTTTGGGCTTCTTTCTCTTCGGGGGCCGCTGTTGACGGCTCCTCCTCGACCTCGAGCACAGGGTTTTCCTTGATCTCCTGCTCGATCGCCTCGATCAACTCCATCTGCGAGAGCTGAAGCAGCTTAATCGCCTGCTGGAGTTGCGGTGTGAGCACTAACTGCTGGGCTAGCCTCTGGGTCTGTTTAAGTTCCAACATCTAAGTAAAATTCCTCTCCAAGATAGACCTCACGCACTAGCTTGTCATTTACTATCTGAGAAGGATCCCCCTCAAGTATTATTTTCCCCTCGCTCATAATGTAAGCCCGGTCACATATGGGCAGCGAGTCCCTCACGTTGTGATCGGAAAGCAACACCCCTATTCCTCTCCTCTTCAGCCCGGTGACGACCTTCTTCAAATCAGCGACAGAGATTGGATCGATGCCCGAGAAAGGCTCATCAAGCAGTATGAACCGCGGAGTCAACATCAGAGCCCGGGCCACCTCAAGACGCCGCCGCTCTCCTCCCGAAAGTAAGTCCGCATTATTCGGAGCAAGATGTTCCAGCTTGAACGATTCGAGCAATTCCCGCACTTTGTGCTCGATCACCTCATGGTCCGTCTCGTGAAATTCCAGAACAGACTTGAGATTATCTTCGACACTCAGTTTCTTGAAGATGGAAGGCTCCTGCGGCAGATAGGTGATGCCCTTTCGCGCCCTCATGAACATGGGAAGAGACGTGATCTCCTCATCATCGAGAAAGGTCTTGCCGACATCAGGTCTTAAGAAGCCGACCACCATATAAAACGTCGTGGTCTTGCCGGCACCGTTAGGTCCGAAGAGGCCCACGATCTCCCCCGTCTTGACGTCGAAGCTTACGTCATTCACCACCCGCCTGGCGCCAAACGACTTCGTCAGTTCTTGAGCCTTAAGGGTTGATCCCACGTTCACCGTTGTATTCTCATTTTCGGCCCTTCAACAGAAATCTTTCCTGATGAGAGGCTGTAGACGATCTTTTGACCTTCCATATCCACCTTGTCTTTGGTGACCCTCGGTGAATCTTCAAGCGTCACCTTGTCGTCCTTTAAATAATATACTGCTCTGCCGCTTTTGGCAAGCGTGCCCTTTGAGTTGAGTATTACCTTACCGCGCGCGTCGAGCTTATCGACCTCATCTCCCGTGCTTGTTACATCTATCCTGTCACAGAACAGGGTCATATCTTCGCCTTTGACAGCGACGCTGCCCTCAAAGGTATAGATGTTCTGTTTGACATCATAGGAAAACCGGTCTGATGAGAAGTTGAATCGACGGGTATCAGTCTCAACGGTTCCGTGCACATCCTTCTCGATATCCACCACTTGCTTGTCGGTATCGGCCACCATGCCCAGACCCTGCATGGTGAGTTTCTTTCCTTTCAGGTCCACGGCGTTCTTGCTTGATACTTTAGAATTCTTAAAGTCGAAATCCATGCTCTTGCTCTTGACCGTATACTCATCCTTGTACACGATCTCTACGTCATCCATTTTTCCCTTCTCAGCTTCCGTGTCGAGCTCGCCTTTGGTGCCCTTGAACAAGACAACCGTATCAGGTCTTGGCCTGTAAGAGCCATCGATATCCTCCAGTTCGACGAAGGGCCTATCAATGTATTTCCTTGCAATCTTAGCCTTCAACTCCCAGTCAATTGCCCCTTTCTTTTCACCGGAATACGTCACGTCCCGGAAAACTATGACCTTCTTCTCTTCTTCGGCAACGTGAGGGGTCGGGCGTTCGGGTCTCTTAACGAAGAAGTATCCGGAGTAGAGCAGAATGCTAACTGCAAATCCGGACGCGATGTAGCCCGCTAGAGTTCTTCGATTCATCGACCCTCATACGATCTTTGCCTTGAGAAGGTCATGAATATGGATGAGCCCCACAGGCCGCCTATCTGTTGATCTCTCAAATACAAACAGGGAGGTTATTGAAAACTCTTCCATTTTCTTCAAGGCATAGGCTGCCAAGGCATCCTTTTCAATACCCTTGGGGTTCCGTGTCATGACATCTCGGGCTCGCTTCTCCAGCATGTTCTCATACCGTTCCAGCGCTCTTCTAAGATCACCATCGGTTATGATCCCTTGTAGCTCCTCATCTCTGTTGAATACCCCGCTCACGCCGAGCCTCTTCGAAGTTACCTCCAAGATGGCGTCTTTCATCATAGTATCCTCGTACACCCTTGGCAACGAATCACCCGTGTGCATCAGGTCCTCTACTTTGAGCAAGAGCCTACGCCCCAGACTACCCCCCGGATGCAGCAAAGCGAAATCTTCCGCTCTAAAATTTCTCATTTTCATGAGTGCAACAGCAATTGCATCTCCAACAGCCAGGGTTGTGGTGGTGCTGGAGGTGGGAACCATGTTGTAGGGGCAAGCCTCTTCCACCTTCACGTCGAGCACATAATCGCCGTGGCTCGCAATTGTCGAGCTCGCCCCTCCTGTTATGACGAGTACGGGAATACCCATTCTCTTTATCCAAGGGAGCATCTTTACAACTTCTTCCGTCTCCCCGCTGTATGATACGATGAAGAAAACGTCGCCTTTCTGGATCACGCCGAGGTCGCCGTGAAGGGAATCCGCAGGATGCAGAAAAGCGGCCGGGATGCCGATGCTGGAAAAAGTCGAAGCTATTTTCTTCGCAACGAGCCCGGACTTGCCGATACCCGTGAAGACCACTCTTCCGGAACACGCGTCAATCGTCCTGACGAAGTCGTCAAAGTCGGAGCTCAGTCGCTCCATTACCTCGACGATTGCCTCTGCTTCCTTCCGCAGGACTTCCTTCCCCGCCTTCAGCAACTCACTACTCATAGGGCATCCTCTATCCTTCGCAGGGTGACCAGCATGGAAGCCACGTTACCAAGCTCGATCGAGTTGGCCCCATCGCATCGCGCCCGGTCAGGCTCCTCGTGCACCTCCATGAAGATTGCATCGACTCCCACGGCCACCGCGGCTCTGGCCAGCGGAAAGACAAACTCGCGTTCTCCACCCGATGCGCCGCTCGATGCTCCGGGCATTTGAACACTGTGGGTCGCATCAAAGATCACCGGATATCCCAAGTTCCTCATCGCAGGAAGCGCCCTGAAATCATTCACCAGCGTGTTGTAGCCGAAGAACGTGCCTCGTTCCGTGACGAGGATACGGCTGTTCC
>DATFYE010000021.1:0-28939 GCA_035315185.1 Syntrophorhabdales bacterium
CAGAGAAGGTAACCTCGTTCTCCCTCTCGAAGAAGTAGGCCTCAATGCCCATTCCTTTCAGGGCTTGCAGAAATCGATGTGCGCTATGTGAGTCCATCTGGTTTCTCTGGTCTATCTAGTCTGTTTGGTCTGTTTAGTCTATTTGGTCTGTCTAGTTTATCTGGTCACCATAAACAAAGAACTAGGAACGAAGCACGAAGAACTCTTCAGTCCATCTGGGCTACGTGGTTTCTGTTCCGGTCTTGAACTCGTAACCTGTAACAGGTCTTGCCTGTAACCCGTAACGGGTATTTCTTACGCAAACCTGTCCGGTATTTTCTTGAGCCTCATTTCAGTTTCAAATACATGCGCAGCCTGCAGTATAAGGGGTTCATCGAGCGGTTTGCCGATGATCTGCAGGCCAATCGGCAGTCCCGTATGATCGAAGCCACAGGGCACTGACAGGCCGGGCAGCCCTGCGAGGTTCACGGGTATCGTGAAAATGTCCGAAAGGTACATGGTCAGCGGATCCTCTACCTTTTCACCGATGCGGAAGGCTGTGGTCGGAGAAACAGGAGTCAGCACGAGGTCACACTGCTCAAAGGCCCTGTCGAAATCGCGCTTGATCAGAGTCCGCACCTGACCTGCCTTCCTGTAATAGGCATCGTAATACCCGGAAGAGAGCACGTACGTGCCGAGAATGATCCGTCGCTTTACCTCTTTGCCGAAACCCGCAGATCGCGTTTTTTTATACATCTCGATGATATCTTTTCCAGGCGCCCTGAATCCGTATTTCACGCCGTCGTAGCGCGCCAGGTTGGAAGAAGCTTCAGCAGTGCAAATTACATAATACGTTGCCACAGCATAGTCAGTGTGGGGCAAGGATATGGGAACAACGGCAGTGCCATTTCTTTCGAATACCTTGATCGCATCCTCTACAGCTTTTCTGACGTCCGGTTCCATCCCCTCGATGAAGTATTCCTGCGGAATGCCTATTCGCAACCCTCCCACGTCGCGGCCGATGTACGATAAGTAATCCGGCACAGGCTGGGGGATGGAAGTGCTGTCCATGCCGTCGCGACCGGCAATCACCTGGAGCAGCGCCGCGGCATCCTTGACGCTTCGCGTGATGGGACCGATCTGGTCGAGGCTGGATGCGAAAGCAACAAGTCCGTACCGCGAGACCCTTCCGTACGTCGGCTTTAACCCTACGGTTCCGCACAGGCTCGCAGGCTGCCGGATGGAACCGCCTGTGTCAGTGCCAAGAGCAGCCACGCAGAGACCGGCCGCAACAGCTGCCGCAGAGCCTCCGCTGGAGCCGCCGGGAATACGTGACAGGTCCCACGGGTTCTTTGTAACCTGGAACGAAGAGTTCTCGGTGGATGACCCCATGGCAAACTCATCCATGTTGAGTCTTCCAAGATGGATGAAACCGCTTTGCTTCATTCTCTGAATCACCGTAGCGTCGTACGGCGCTATGAATCCCCGCAGAATCTGAGACGCGCAGGTGGTCTCCATGTCGCGGGTGCACAGGATATCCTTAATGCCAAGAGGGATGCCTGTGAGGAGGCTGCCTTCCCCTTTTGCGATTTTCTTATCGGCCTCTTGCGCCATGTTGATGGCCAGGTCTTCCGTCACCCTCAGATACGACTGGAGCGCGCCGTCGTGTCTCTTTATCCGTTCGAGATAACATTTTGTCAGTTCGACTGACGTGATCTCTTTCTTCGCGAGCAGGTTGCCAAGCTCCAGTATATCCTTGCCGAGAAGTTCTTCCATGTTACTCTACCTCGATAATAGGAGGGACCTTGAAAAACGACCCCTTCCTTTCCGGTGCGTTTCCCACCGACGCTTCTACAGAGAATGCCTCTGTAACATCATCCTCCCTGAAGACATTCACGTTCGGTATTGCATGGGTCGTCGGTTCGATACCCGACGTGTCAAGCGAATTGAGCTTGTCCATGTACTCCAATATAGCGTCAAGCTGAGACGTATAGCGCTCGATCTCATCCGGATCAAGCTCGAGCCTGCCCAGATGGGCAACATATTCGATCACATCACGCGTTACCTTCATAGCGACTCCTCCTGCTTCTCCTCATGCCTGTAACGTGTAACCTGCAACTTGTAACCACGCCGCAGGCGTGATAACTCGCAACTCGCAACTCGCAACCCTCTTTTTAGGCGGCATCATTCGCACACCGACGCCGCCTTGATGAGATCCCCTCTCGTCACTATCCCAACGAGTTTCCCATTCTCGACCACCGGTATTCTGTTGATCTTTTTTTGGACCATCAGCCTTGCAACGTGCGTTGCCGAATCCGTTGGTGATACTACCACGATATCACTCATCATGACATCCTTGACCGCCACATCCTGGATGGATCCTTCCTTCACCGCTCTGAGCACATCCGTTTGGGTAATGATCCCGCAAAGACTCCCTTTCTCTGTCACCGGCATGCCGGCTATGTGGAAAAGTTCAAATTTATTGATGATCACACCTAGCTTCTCAGAGGGGTGGCACGTCACTACGTTTTTGTTCATGACCTCTGCAACCTTCATGTTAGCCTCCCTAGAAAGGTTGTCCGAACAGCAGAATCTCGTTAATATATTTCTGGAAAGACTCCACAACCCTCATCCCTCTGCGCAGTCTTCCCGCTTCTTCAGGATCAAGCGTGTCCGGGTTGACGTGGTTCGCGTTGGCACTGTCCGGCTCGTTGAGCTGGTTCATCACCCGGAACTTGACAAAGAGAAGGTACGCGTCAATGAGCTCCTCTTCCACCTCGCCCTTTATGATGTTTTTCTCGCGCAGCGCCCTGATCCTCTTCAAGGTGTTGGTATCGTCAACTCCTTCTGCGAGCGAGAGCGCCCGCACGGACATGATAAGTGGCGCCCAGCCGTGCAGCTTGATGTTCAGCTTACCCTTGTTCTCTCCCTCGTCTTCAACCTTGAACCTACCGAAGAAGCCCAAGGCGGTCGGCATGAGCACAGCAGACCGTATCAGCTCCTTCATAACAGCGCGGTTCTCCTGAAGCATGGCGTGAAATCGCTTAAGGAAGATGCCGAAGATGCGTTTCGCTCCACAGATGAGTCGCGCGTCGGTGAGGATAATCAGATCAAGCAGCTCAAGTGTCTCCTTGTCCTCTGTGAGGGTTTCTCCTATCCTCCTCTCCCAGTCTTTGATGGAGCCACGCCATTTCTCATGTGAGGGCATGATGCCGCCCTTGCACTTGCTGAAGCCCACGGTATGGAGCCTTTCAACAACCCTCTGCGCAAGTTCCCCGTAATACTGGGCCGCCTGTTCGGTGATTCCGGCCTCATAAATAATCATATTATCCTGGTCGGTCACAAAGGTCTGTTCATTTCTACCTTCACTGCCCAGCCCCACCCAGGCGTACTCGACAGGGGGGCGTCCCAGTCCTTCCCCCTCCATCTCCTGCTCAGTAAGCGAGAGTACCCGCGCCGTAACAGCGTCCCTGATAAGTCTAAAAAGATCGTGGACATCCACGATCGTCTGCTCTTCCAGAAAATAATTCCTGATACCCGTCACAGAGCGCTGGTGGTACTCTCCGAGTTCCTCGTAAGTCTTGGCCTGTTCTATTGACTTGATCATGGAGGAGAGCTCTGCCTCGAACGTCTCATAGCCCCGCATCGCCTGGTAGAGCCTCTCTCTCAGGGCCGAAAGCATGTGATAGCGATCATGCCTGAGAAGGGTCTTCCCGCGCATTGCTTCCCGGTATTCCGACGCAAAGCGCTCGACAATCGAAAAATTGAGCGGCATGGTTTCTAGTCTGTCTAGTCTATCTGGTCGTTTGGTCTATTTAGTCTATCTCGTCCATTTAGTCTGTCTGGTCTATCTGGTCGTTTGGTCTATTTGGTCTCCGAAGGAGACGCAGACTAGATAGACAAAACAGACCAGGCGACTAAATGGACCAGATTATTTCAGCAAGCCTTCCAGCGTGGTTCTGTTCCCCACAAGCTTCTCACGCTTCTGACAGAGATCCTCATAAAGGGCCTCCTCTTTCTTAATGACTTCAGGAGGAGCCTTGCCACGGAACTCTTCGTTGTTGATCTTTTTCAATGCCCTCTCGATATCGGGGCCCATTTTTGCCAGTTCCTTGTCGATCCTGCCGATTTCCCGGACGATGATTTGCGGATCTTTGATAGGGATAAACACTTCGACGTTTTCGTGAATGCCGATAGCAGCGCGCTCAGACACGCCGTCCGTGACAAAGAGAAGCTCTTCGACCTTTGCCAGCTCTTTAATATAGTAGGAGTATTCCTCAAGGAGAGGGGCGTGATGATTGGCGCGTATGCGTGCCTCGACCTTTACGTTAGGGGCAAAGCCCATCTCACCGCGGATATTCCTGATCACATCAATGACCCCCATGAGCATATTCATGCTGGCCTCAGCCTGCTCATCGACCTCTAAAATCTCGTATCGAGGGAAGGGCTCAACCATAATGCTCTCTCTTTCCTTGAGAGGCATGCGTTGATAAATCTCTTCCGTGATAAAGGGCATAAAGGGATGGAGAAGTTTCAGGATGTCGAGAAAGGTGTCACACAGGGTTGAGGCAGTTGCTTTCCCATCATAATGGGTCACTTTTCCATAAAGGTTTGGTTTGACCAACTCCAGATACCAATCGCAGAACTCGTGCCAGACAAAACTGTGGAGTGTTATTGCCGCTTCGCTGTAACGGTATCCATTTATGCTTTCCTCAATTTCTCCGGCCACCTTGCGGGTTCGCGACCGAATCCACCGGTCCGGGAGGAAGGAGGATTGCGCCTTACCGGCTTCAAACTCCTTGCCATCGAGCAATGCCGTCACAAGACGGGAGGCGTTCCACAGCTTGTTCACAAAATTGCGCCCTCCCTCGACGCGCTCTTCCGAAAGGAGCACGTCGCGACCTTGAGCAGCCAGCATCGCAAGCGTGAACCTGAAGGCATCGGTACCGTAGGTATCGAGCATTAGAAGAGGATCAATCACGTTGCCTTTCGACTTGCTCATCTTGCGCCCCTCAGCGTCTCGCACAAGGGCGTGTATGTAAACCTCTTTGAAAGGCACGTCGTTCATGAAGTGGAGTCCCATCATAATCATCCTCGCTACCCAGAAAAAGAGGATATCAAATCCGGTCACGAGCAGGGACGTCGGGTAAAAGGTGCGCAAATCGTCCGTGCTGTCAGGCCACCCCAGGGTTGAGAAGGGCCAGAGTCCTGACGAAAACCACGTGTCGAGTACGTCCGATTCCTGCCGCAGCTCGCCCTTGCATTGCTCGCACGAGGTCAGGTCTTTTCTTGATACATACATCTTCTGGCAGGCGTCGCAGTACCAGACCGGGATGCGGTGCCCCCACCAGATCTGTCTCGATATGCACCAATCCTTGATATTCTCCATCCAATCGAAGTAGACCTTCTCCCACATCTCAGGAATGATACGTACCCGGTGCGCCCTCACTGCTTCAATAGCGGGAGCCGCCAACGGCTTCATGGTAACAAACCATTGCAGTGAAAGCATCGGCTCCACTACAGTCTTACACCGGTAACACCTGCCGACTATAAGGCCATAATCTTCGATTTTCTCAAGCAGCCCTTCGCTGCGCAGCTCTTCGACAATTTTCTCGCGCGCCTCAAAACGTTCCATGCCCCTGTAATGGAAGGCGTGGTCGTTCATTCTGCCTTCCTCGTCTATGACCTTGACGACGTCGAGTGAATGAACCTTTCCGATCTCAAAGTCGTTGAAGTCGTGAGCCGGCGTTATCTTGAGCGCCCCTGTTCCAAAGGCCATGTCCACGTATGTATCACCGATCACCGGGATCTGTTTCCGCGCAATAGGGAGGATCACGTCGTGCCCGATGAAACGATGATACCGCGGATCTTCCGGATTGACGGCAACTGCGGTGTCTCCCAGCATTGTCTCCGGACGCGTCGTAGCAACCGTTACAAACCCGTTTCCTTCGGCAAGCGGATACCGGATGTAGTAGAGATGCCCCTTCGTCTCCTCATGTTCTACCTCCACATCGGAAAGCGCGGTCTTGCAACGCGGGCACCAGTTGATAATGTAGTTGCCGCGGTAGATGAGCCCCTCTTCATAGAGTCTGACAAAAACCTCACGAACGGCCCGGGAAAGCCCTGCATCCATGGTAAAACGTTCCCGTGACCAGTCACAGGAGCAGCCCAGCCTTTTCAGCTGTTCGATGATAGTTCCGCCCGACTTCTCTTTCCACTGCCATACCCTTTCAATGAAGGCTTCCCTTCCCAGGGCTTCAGGGGTAAGCCCTTCTTTTGCCAGCTCCCGTTCAACAACGTTCTGTGTCGCTATCCCGGCGTGGTCCATGCCCGGCAACCAGAGCGCGTTATGGCCGCTCATCCTTTTATACCGCGTGGAAATGTCCTGGAGCGTGTTGTTCAGCGCGTGACCCATGTGCAGCACACCGGTCACGTTGGGAGGAGGTATGACGATGCTGAATGGAGGTTTTTCGGAAACGCTCTCTGCCTTGAAATAACCTTTTTCCAGCCAGAAGCTATACCATTTCCGTTCGACCGGATTTGGTTGGTAAATCTTATCTGTCATGAAGCCGATTCTTTGAGCAACTTATCTATTTCTTCCCTGATGACCTTCTCGGCAATTTCATAGAGCACACGCCGTGTGTAATCCTCTACAAATGTCGAAAGGACGGGGGTCATTCTGTCGACAAACTTCGGTACCATTTCCTCCATGGTTACGCTCAGAACCCTCCGCAGCTCAGCCTCCAGAGCCGGCGCCATCTCTTCAGTATTAACAGCAGCATGACCGCTCAATCCACTGGCCAGCCCCTCTATCCCGGTCTTCACATCGATACCTTCTTTCACAAGAGCCTCCTTCGTAGCTAATTCTCCTGCCCGTTCTGCTGCCCTCTGCAATGTCTGATGTTCCGGCTCTGCCATCTCATCAGTGAGGACGATAAGATCGTCATCTTTGGCAATACGCTCGTGAACCTTGAAAAAGTTGATAGGCTTTTCTATCACACCTTCAGCTTGAAAACCGAGGAGCTCCGTACTGTCGTTCTCGTCCTTCATGAAAAAGAACCGGGCACCATCGAGGAGTTTATCCTTCTGTAGTTTTTTATAGACCTCTATCCCACTGCTCTTTACGAGACTGACATTAACGATGTAGATCTCCGGATGATCGGTCGCTACTATCCTCTCCACCTCTTTTGCCGAGGGCGCATAGAAAATTTCGTACTTGTCCTCAGAGAATATGATGCGGAATGCCTCCTTAAGGCTGGCGTCCTTGTCTGCGATCAAAATTTTCTTCTTCATAGCAGCCCCCTCAAATAGCTATCTTCCAAGGTAAAGGAAGGAATAGTTTTTCATAAAGGTTGAATGCGTACCTGTCCGTCATGCCTGCAAGATAGTCACAAACGCAGGTGGCAGACTCATCGTAAAAATCATCTCTACCGGTTTCCTCAAGAAAGGCGTCCGGTTTTTTCAGGAAATAGGCATAGAGCTCCTCCAGGATTCTTGAACACTTTTCGAAGTCCTCGTGCACGAGCTTGTTCTCGTATACGCGCTGCCACAGAAAATCGCGCAACTCTTCCATCAGCTTCCCTATCTTCTCTTCGACGCAAATACCTTTCTCTTCGTTTTCGAGAGACGGCCAGATAACGCCACGCACCATAGCGTCGATTCTCTGCCCGTGGGTCGTTCCCAGAGACTTCACACACGCTTCCGGCAGGTCGGAAGGCTCTATTACGTGGCCGCGAATCGCGTCATCCACGTCGTGGTTGGTGTACGCAATCACGTCGGCAATCCTGACCACTTCGGCTTCACGCGTCAGCGGTTTATCCTTCTCATCCTTGGCGAGAATATCGCCCCTGCCCTTGGCATGTTTCAGAATGCCGTCACGGACCTCGACAGTCAAGTTCAAGCCCTTTCCATCCCGTTCCAGGAAATCCACGATCCGAAGACTCTGTTCCTGGTGGTTGAAACCGCCTCTGTGTATCCTGTTCAACGCCTCTTCGCCTGCGTGCCCGAACGGTCCGTGCCCCAGGTCATGGCCCAGCGCAATGGCTTCGGTGAGGTCTTCGTTGAGGAATAGTGCCTTCGCAATCGTCCTCGCGATCTGGGATACCTCCACCGTGTGTGTCAGCCGCGTCCGGTAATGGTCGTCCGTAGGAAAGAGGAACACCTGTGTCTTGTGCTTCAGCCTTCGGAATGACTTGCTATGTATGATCCTGTCCCGGTCATGCTGAAATGCCGGCCGTATGTCGCAGGCAGGCTCGGGCCTCCGTCTGCCCCTCGTCATAGAACTTTTCTGTGCAAACGGGGAGAGCGTACGTTCCTCTCGATCCTCTAACCTCTCTCTGACATTCATAGGATAAAAGGTTGCAAGTCAGGCTACTCTATCATAAGAATGGCGCTATTTCAACAGACTTCTAGTGTTTCCGGCGAGTTTGGATTGCTGATGGGGACCCTGGGTATTATTTACTGATCTGGTTGACAAAGCATACCATGCGTACTATACTGCATGTTTATGAGCAGGACGGCATTTAAACGAGCAGGAACTATTCGCTTCACCTGCGCTCTGGTGCTTGCCGCGTTCTTTGTGGCCGGGCAGGCTTTGCACGCTGCGGCGGGCATCACACATGAGCTGTGCCAGCCTAAGGCGAGTGCGCCCAAGTCAGGCCACCATTGCGCGGAGCGGCACCACGCGGGTCAAAGCAAGCATTGTTGTTGCGGAGACCCAGCCTGTGACTGCGACCTCAAGCAGAGCACCAGTGAACCTGCGAGTTTCCCCTTCGTTTCTGGCGCCGGTTCTATTATCTCCGGGCTGGTCCACGCCGGAGCCTTAAATCAGAATATCACATACATCCCCGATGCTGCGGAGAAGATTCTCGGCACGGACTTCGCCCGAGCCAGGGCACCATCACAAACCCTATTCCCCGACACAACCAAGCTCATCTGCTGATATAACACCTCAAGCCAGATGCTCTCAATGCGCCCTTGCGCTATTGAGCAGCCAACGATTCTGTCTTACGTTAGATACGATTAGCTAGCATTAATTAGGCTATCCGCTCATTTGGCGGGCGGCAAAAAAACGATCAGGAGGATGCACATGAAAAGATTCACAGTTGTTATGGTTGCAGCTCTATTGCTTGCAGGGACAGTCTATGCAAAGGATTATGAGGTAACAAAAAAGGCGGGGGACCTGACTGTCGAAGTAAAGATCGACAGGAATCCGCCGGCCACCGGAACGAACAATATGGACATCGCTATCAAAGACGCAAGCTCCAAGGCAATCACCGACGCGACGGTAGCGGTCGAATATGGCATGCCTGCCATGCCGGGCATGCCTGCCATGAATTACAAGGCCGATGCGGAGCTTAAGGGAAACACCTATAAGGCAGTGATGAATCTCTCCATGGGGGGTTCGTGGTACATCAACGTAAAAGTAACCCGAGCCGACAAGACGCAAACGATGAAATTCACTGTCGATGTAAAGTAGGTGCAGCGCGGGTCTTTCGCGCGTCGCCCTGCACGCACGATAGGGGGTCAGGAGGTGATAACCTTGATATCATTGTACGCTGTACGTAGGTCGCGTATTGGAAGGGGCGCAATCTGGACCGGGTTGCTTTTGCTCGGTTGGCTCGTGATCTCACCGTGGATTGCCAGCGCTGCTGACCAGCCGCTCCGGCTGCAGGACTTGATCGACGAGTGCCTGCAGAATAGCCCCGAACTTCGCGCCTTCGAGGCGCGGGTAGAAGCGGCAAAATATAGGATTCCTCAGGCAAAGAGCCTTCCTGACCCGATGTTCATGTTTGGTTATCAGAACGAAGGCTTCCAGAAATTCACCCTGGGACAGGAAATAGGTGCCCAGGGCATGGCCGGTCTCTCCCAGATGTTCTTCTTTCCGGGAAAGCGCTCGCTCAAAGAAGAGATGGCGACGCGCGACGCTCAGGGGCTTGCGGATCTCTACAATGCCGCCAAACTGAGGCTCGCGGCGAAAATCAAAGAACTCTACTATGATCTCTTCCTTGCCCATAAAACCATCGACATCCTGAAAGAAAGGACCGACCTTTTCTCCAGGGTCGAAGATGCGGCCACAGCGCGTTATGCGTCAGGCATGGGCTCCCAGCAGGAGGTCATCATGGCCCAAACTGAGAAGTACATGCTGATGGAAAAAGAAGAGATGCAGCAACAAAAGATAGAGGCGGTACAGGGCATGCTCAACACGACCATGGGAAGAGATGTGAATCATCAGCTGGGGCAGCCCGTAGAAACTTCTGAGACACCCTTGAGCCTCACCCTGGACGAAAGCCTCAGCTTGGCAAAGGAGCGCTCCCCCGAGGTAAAGGCGAAGGAGAAGATGGTCAAGGCAGCGGAGGCCAAGGTGAAGCTGGCCAGGAAAGAGTATTATCCTGACTTTACGATCAGCGCTAACTATTTTTACAGAACCGGCCCTTTTCTGGATATGTGGAACCTTACGGCGTCGATTCCGCTTCCGATCTACCAGAAGACGAAACAGGACCAGGCCCTTCTCGAAGCCAAGGCTTCCCTCAGCGAGGCGAAACAGGAGCTTCAGGCCACCGATTACATGCTCGCCTCCGCCATCCGTGAGAGCTATTCCATGGCAAAGACCGCCGGACGGTTGATGACGCTCTACAAGGACGGGCTGATTCCAAAAGCCCAGCAGGACGTGCAATTAGGCTTGTCAGGATATGTGGCAGGCAAAACCGAGGCCCTCACGGTGACTACAAGACTCAAGGCACTACTCGACGTTCAACTCCTCTACTGGGCTCAGTACGTTGAGAGGGAGAAGGCCATAGCAAGACTGGGAGCGTTAACCACGACAACGGACGCTGTGGCGGGAGGGACGAAATGAAAAGAAAAAGTCTGATGATTATCGGTGGAGCAGTCGTTATAGCGGTTCTGATGATCTACCTCTCAAAAACGGGTTTTCTTGGAAGCACTACAAGGGTCTCGCGGCCCGCAGAGGCACAGGCGCCGGCTCAATCGGCACAGAAGGAGCCCCAGGGGAGTATGCCGGGCATGGCCGGTGTACCGGCCGCCGAAGAAAAAAAGGCTGAGGAAGCACCGACGATAGAGATCCCTTCTGAGAAACAGCAGCTCATCGGCGTGAAGATAGCGACCGTCTCCGTTCAACCCCTGGAGAAAGTCATCCGGACGGTGGGAACCGTAGAGTATGATCAGAGGAAACTCTACACGGTGAATACCAAAGTCGAGGGCTGGATCGAGAAGCTCTACGTCAATTACACGGGTATACAGGTGAAAAGGGGTGAGCCCCTTGCAGAAGTTTACAGCCCGGAACTCTGGGCCACACAACAGGAATTTATCAACGTGGTCAGATGGGAAAAGCGGGCCCAGGCAAAGAACGGTACTGCGCAGGCCGAAACAGAATCAGGCTTCGGAGCCATGATTTCAAAAGACGCTGAAGCCCTGGTCGGGGCGGCGCGCCAGCGCTTAAAGCTCTGGGACATCAGTGATGAGCAGATCAAGAAGATCGAAGAGAGCGAAAAACCGATCCGTACCTTGACCATATACAGTCCGGTAAGCGGGTACGTGCTCCAGAAAACCGCGGTCCAGGGCATGAAGGTGATGGCAGGGGAGAAACTGTTCGATATTGCCGATCTCTCCAGCATCTGGATAACTGCAGACATATACGAATACGAATTGCCGTTGCTCAAGGTGGGAGACCCCGCAACTATCCAGTTGAGCTATTTTCCCGGTCGCCAGTTTTCGTCGAAGATCGACTACATCTATCCGACTTTGACCGGCGAGACAAGGACAGCCAAGGCCAGGTTCGTCATTCCCAACCCGGGTATGCAGTTGAAACCCCAGATGTTCACCAACGTGGAATTTCAGGTCAGCCTTGGACGAAAACTGGCCGTCCCCGAGGACGCCGTTCTTGACACGGGCCTCAGACAGATCGTTTATGTCGACAAAGGAAACGGCTACTTCGAGCCGCGAGAGGTACGCGTCGGTGTGAGGGCAGAAAAAATGGTGGAGGTGACCGCCGGACTCAAGGCAGGCGACAAGGTCGCGTCCGCCGCTAACTTCCTCATCGATTCCGAAGCAAAGCTGAAGGGCGTGGAACCGCTGCCAATGAAAGAGCAGGGTCAGGCGGCACGGGTCAAGGGTCAAGAAACGGCAACGCCGCCAGCGCATCAGCATTAGGTCCTTTGGTGTCAGGCATGTTTCGAGGTATGAACATGACAATTATTGGAACTTCTGGTTTATCCTGCGGGCTCGTTTTCGAGTGCAGGACGACGTTGACCAGGAGGAGCCGACGCAGGCGTACATTTGGTACGCTGAGGAGAGCGACGACGCAGTCGACTAAGTAATGCGCGCAAAAAGGAGCCCGCAGTGATCGCTAAGATTATCGAACTAAGCGCAAGAAATAAATTCTTTGTATTCCTGATGGTATTCTTTGCCATCGTCTGGGGCTACTGGGCTCTTAAGAACACGCCGCTTGATGCTATTCCTGACCTTTCCGACACGCAGGTCATCATTTACACTGACTGGACGGGACGGAGTCCTGACCTCGTCGAAGACCAGATCACCTACCCCATATCCTCGACGCTTCTTGCTGCCCCCAAAGTACAGGCCGTGAGGGGCTTCTCCTTTTTCGGAAGCTCTTTCATATACGTCATCTTCGACGAGGGAACGGATATCTATTGGGCAAGAAGCCGGGTGTTGGAATATCTCCAGTCGGTGAGAAACAAGTTGCCGGCGGACGTCAACCCCGTGCTCGGTCCTGATGCTACGAGCCTTGGGTGGGGATTCTCTTACGCAGTCGTCGATGAAAAAGGGAACCTTGATCTTGCACAGCTTCGTTCCCTGCAGGACTGGCAGCTCAAGCTCGCCATTGAGAGCGTTCCCGGTGTCTCGCAGGTCGCGAGCATCGGTGGATTTGTAAAGCAATATCAAATCACCGTCGACCCGAACCGGCTCGCCGCCTATAACATCCCGATTACGAAAGTCATGGAAGTGGTGAAGAGAAGCAACCTCGATATCGAGGGGCGGGTACTTGAGTTCTCAGGCATCGAGTATATGGTCCGAGGACGAGGATATATCAAGACCATCAAAGATATCGAAGATATCCCGGTCGGCACAAACGCTGCCGGAACGCCCATCTATCTTAAGAACGTGGCCAACATTCAGCTCGGGCCGGAGATACGCCGCGGCGTGGCAGACCTTGACGGCAAAGGTGAAGTCGCCGGCGGTATCGTCGTCGTGCGTTTTGGCGAGAACGTGCTCAATGTGATCGACCGTGTAAAGCAGAAGCTGAAAACGGACATCGAGCCATCCCTTCCGAAGGGCGTGAAGATCGTCACCACGTATGACCGGTCCGACCTGATCAACCGGTCTATAGCCACTCTGAAGGACGAGATCATAAAGCTCTCCATTGCGGTTAGCGTGGTCTGCTTCGTATTTCTTTTTCATCTGCCCAGTGCCCTCGTGGTCATTCTGACCCTTCCCGTGGCCATCATCATGTCCTTCATCTGCATGTACTATCTCGGGGTAACCTCCAACATCATGAGTCTCTCAGGCATTGCCATTGCCATCGGAGCGATGGTCGATGCTTCGATCATCATGGTCGAAAATGCGCACAAGAAACTCGAAGAGGCAGGTTACGGACGCAAACCCAAGGATCAAGGAACAGGGGCGCAGGACGATTCTTCAACTCGACACTCGACACTCGACACTCGTAAGAGGATTGACATCATCATCGAAGCCGCAAAGGAAGTGGGGCCATCGCTTTTCTTTTCACTCCTCGTGATCACTGTCGGTTTTCTCCCTGTCTTCACACTGCAGTCGCAGGCAGGACGGCTCTTCAAGCCGCTCGCCTATACCAAGACCTTTGCAATGCTCTTTTCAGCGTTCCTTGCAGTGACGCTCACGCCGGTTCTGATGACCATCTTCATAAGAGGGAAGATAAGGCCTGAAGAAAAAAATCCGGTGAGCCGTATTCTGCACCGGCTCTACGAGCCTGTTGCGAGTTTCGCACTCAGGTTCAAGAAGATCGTGATCGTAGCGGCCATTCTCGTTTTGGCCGCGACTGTCATCCCTTTTATGAGATTGGGCTCGGAGTTCATGCCTCCGCTCTACGAGGGCACGCTCTTTTATATGCCGGTCACGGTTCCGGCGACATCTATATCCGTAGCCACGGATCTCCTTCAGTTGCAGGATAAGTTGCTGATGAAAATTCCCGAGGTATCCCAGGTCTTCGGCAAGGCCGGTCGGGCTGAGACGCCGACAGATCCGGCGCCCCTCGAGATGTTCGAAACCGTGATCAACCTCAAGCCGGAGTCAGAGTGGCGCCCCGACATGACGGTCGACAAACTTAAAAATGAGATGAACGACGCCCTCGATATTCCCGGCGTTTCCAATTCTTTCACCATGCCCATAAAGGCCCGGATTGACATGAATGCCACGGGCATAAGGACACCCGTAGGCATCAAGGTCCTCGGACCCAAACTCGATGAGCTTGAGAAGATCGGCCTGGAGATAGAACAGCGCGTGAAGGACGTCAAGGGCACGCGCAGCGCGTATGCGGAACGGGTCACCACGGGGTACTTTCTTGATTTCGACGTAAAGCGGGAGGAGGCAGCCCGGTACGGCTTAACCGTGCAGGACGTCCAGGAGGTGATAGAAACAGCCGTTGGAGGCATGAACCTCACCACGACCATTGAAGGACGGGAGCGCTATCCCGTCAACGTGCGCTACGCCCGGGAGCTCCGGGATACCAGAGAAATGCTCAAAAGGGTGCTGATACCTGTGACGCAGATGGGCCAGCCGCAGGCGGCCTCCGGTATGGGCGGATCTGCCGCCTCCTCCGGAGGATCCGCGAGGGTTCCGCTTGAGCAGGTTGCCGACATTAAGATTGTCAGGGGCCCGACCAGCATAAAGAGCGAGGAGGGACTCCTATCCTCTTATGTGTTTATCGATTTCGCGGGCCGTGATGTCGGAGGCTACGTCGACGAGGCCAAAAAGAAGGTCGCTTCTCTCAAAATCCCTGAAGGCTACCGTCTTGAATGGAGCGGGGAGTACGAGTACCTGGTAAAAACACGCGAACGACTGAGACTCGTCATTCCTCTTACGGCCTTGATCATTTTTGTGCTGATCTTTCTCAACACGAAATCAGTAACCAAAACCATCATCGTTCTTCTCGCAGTACCTTTCTCCCTCGTAGGCTCTTTCTGGTTACTCTACCTCCTCAATTACAACATGAGCATAGCTGTCTGGGTCGGCATCATCGCCCTTGCGGGGCTCGACGCGGAAACCGGCGTGGTGATGCTTCTCTACCTGGAACTTGCTTATGACAAATGGAAGAAGGAAGGAAAGCTCGCCGGTCTCGCAGACCTCAAGGAGGCCATCATGTTCGGCGCGGTCAAAAGGATCCGCCCGAAGATCATGACCGTGGGAGTGATTCTCGCGGGGCTTATTCCGGTCATGTTCAGCCATGGCGCAGGCTCGGATGTGATGAAGAGAATCGCCGCACCAATGGTCGGCGGCGTGATCACATCGGCCATCCTCGAACTGATCATCTACCCGGCGATCTACATGCTGTGGAAGGGGAGAGAATTCAGGAAAGTCCAATGACGTTACAGGTTATTAAAACCCGTTACAGGTTACAAGTTACAGACAAGACATGTTACGAGCAGTGACCCAGAACAAAGCGTCTTCTCTGCCGCTAACGGTTCCTGTCGTTAACCTGTAACGGGCAGTATTCTGTAACTCGTAACCACGCCGCAGGCGCGTAACTTGTAACAAGTTACTCTGCGTGAACAAGTTCTATCAGCGTGACTTCGGGCGGTGCGAGGAAGCGGATGGGCGGACCCCACGTGCCCGACCCTCCGCTTACATAAAGCGAGCAATTGTCGGCAAGCCTGTAGAACCCTGCAAATCTCGGATAGAAGAGCCGTACTATGAACCTGAAAGGGAAAATCTGTCCCTTATGAAGGTGCCCGGACAGCTGAAGATCAAACCGTTCCAAGTTCGTCTTTTCCACATCGGGTCGATGCTTAAGCAAAAGAGTGAATCTACCGGTGGCCGCCTCCGCAAGAAGCTTTTTCTCCAGCTCGCTGTCGCCTTTCAGCACGCCCGGTCCGGCCGGGTCATCAACACCGACTATGGTCAGGAAGTCATCGACCGTAATGCGCTCTCCTCTCAACATGGTGAAGCCGGCCCTTTTTGTGAATGCCTGAGCCTGCTTTATGCCCGCGTAAAATTCGTGGTTACCGGTGATCGCGAATTTACCGTATCGGGGATTTACCTCCTGAAGAATCTCCGCCAGTCCCTGAAGGCTGTTGATCTCCCCGTCCACAAGATCACCTGTCGACACAAATAGATGCGGATCTGTCTTCTTCACCTGCTCCATGATCCTTCTGACCCGATCATGACGGACGATCAAGCCGATATGTACGTCCGAGATCTGCGCGATTCGCAAGGGGCTCACGCGAACCGGAATCCTGGCTGTTCTTATAACCACCCTCTTAATGCCAATCCGAGTCGCCTCAAAACTTCCATATCCGGCTACAAGCACTGCCGCCGAGAACACCAGAAGAAAATATCCCCTCGCCGATATAGCGCATCTTAAGCTATTCGCCGCCGAATCAATGCCGGGAATGAAGCCCGCCGCATACAGGAGCAAGCGATAGATATCAACGAGGATCGACCCACAAACCAGAAGAAAAAGAAAGCCCAGCCACGTGTAGCCCACACACGCCGTCACGCGCGCAAGAAATTCCAGCTCATATTTTTCAAACAGCCGGACGATCGCCGGGGCCGCGATCATGAGAAGCATGAAGAGGACAAGCAACATGCTCCACCGGACACTGAGCGCAAGAGCCGTCTTTGCTTTAGCAAAGATATAAAAGTGAAGCAGGCTGTAGAGAGAGAAAAAAGAAATCAGAAACATGGTCACGTGTGATCTACCTCGAAACCCTACATGCGTGTAAAGCAGCCCCTGGAGCGCTTCAGCAAGCTTAACCCACAGCAATGAAAATTGCAATCACCAATCTCAACCGTCATTCTCCGGAAAATATTTTCTATTTTTTTTCATTTTATTTTATTTTCCTCTTGCATCGCAGCGTAATTGGTCTTATTCTTATCTTTAATGAAAGCTTGTTGCACAAGGATCTTGGAAGGATGCAAAACGTGCCGGCTCGAGTGAAAATTGTTGTAGACCACGTAGAACTCGATGCGGAATTTTTCGACACCGAGTGCGCAAAGGCCATTGGCGCGGTTCTTCCCATTCATGCAAAGCCTTCGGTGTGGGGTGATGAATTCTATTTCGAAATTCCTGTGCGGCAATCTCTCGATGAAACGGCAACGACAAAAGTGAGTGTCGGTGACATCGGTTACTGGCCTCCCGGTTCCGCTCTTGCAATTTTTTTCGGCCCAACGCCGATGAGCCAGGGTTCAGAGCCTGTTCCTGCAAGCGCTGTCAATCTTGTTGGAAGGGTGCACGGTGATGCTACAATTTTGAAGAGTCTAAAAAGATCTTCGAGGATAGCTATCGAGCATGCTCAACAACATTGACAGGAAAACTTGTCGAGCTCTTCAACAGGCGAGTCGGCGGAAATCATTTCGGTAAGTGAAAGGGGGTGATGCGAGTGGCTACAAAGAAACCAGCAAAGAAGGCAGCAAAGAAGGCTCCGGCGAAGAAGAAGGCAGCAAAGAAGAAATGAAGTCATTTCGGTAAGTGAAAGGGGGTGATAAGAGTGGCAGCAAAGAAGCCAGCCAAGAAGGCGGCACCTAAGAAGGCACCTAAGAAGGCTCTGGCGAGGAAAAAAGCGCCTGCCTTAAAGTCGAAAAAAGCTCCGGCGAAGAAAGCAGGTAGTCAGCTCTACTGCGACACGTGCGGTATCGTTCTCACGGTAGACGAGACGTGCGACTGCGGAGCATGTGACATTATCTGCTGCGGCGAAGAGATGCAGATTAAGCAGTAGATACATCACAAAAGGGTGAAACTAAACTAGGGCCGCCGATTCGCCACCCTTTATCACCCTTTGATGTGGTTCTCCGTTGCACGTTTCCCCATATCCTTCGGCGCCGCGCAACGTTCGCGTTCAGTCCTTCCTGTCTATTTGGTCATCTGGCCTATCTGGTCCAGAGAGAAGACAGGAACCAGATAGACGAAACAGACTAGATGGACACGTAGACCCAAATGGCGTGCGAGCGCGGGAAGGTATGACATGACATCCAACATGCACACCAACAACACACTATTAGAAAGAGAAGAGAGCCTCTTAGTCATCATCGACGTGCAGGAAAGGTTGCTTCCGGCCATGGCGCATCGTGAAGCGGTTGCCGAAAACGTGAGGCGGCTCATCGCTTTCTCTGACATTATCGGACTCCCAGTCATAGTCACAGAGCAGGAAAAACTAGGCCCGACAGTGCCTGATCTTTCTCATCTCAAGCAGCCCGTCAAGCCAATTTCAAAAGTGGCGTTCAACTGCTTTTTGTGCGATGAGTTCGCCGACGCTATTCGTCGAAGCGGAAAAAAGACGCTCATCCTGACCGGGCTCGAGGCACATATCTGCGTTGTTCAGACCGCGCTCTATGCCGTGCCGGGGTTCAAGGTCCATACAGTACGTGATGCCATCTCCTCGCGAACCGTTGACAACTGGAACACTGCTGTTGAAAGAATGCGCGTGAATGGCGTTACAATCACATCGACTGAGATGGTAATCTACGAATTGCTCAAGCAAGCAGGAACCGCCGAATTCAAAGCAGCCCTGGCGCTCGTAAAGTAGCTTAGAGACAACTTCTCATCTCACACAGAGCCCACAGAGTTCACAGAGATAGAGCGAGTTCTCTTTGATTTTCCGGTGAGAGGCCGGAAAATCAAAACCGTCAGCCACTCCGTGGCACGGTAATTTTTTGGTACGTGTGCCCCTTCCGGCGAAGCCGGACGGGATTTGCTCGGAATGGTCCTCTCAACCATTCCGAGCAAAAATATCATTCTCTCTTCTCTTCATTTCTCCGTGAACTCTGTGACCTCTGTGTGAGACGTTTCTGTCTTGGCTCTTTCAGAGCAGTTATTCACTGCTGACCCGCGTGATCTAGGACTGCCAGGATCTCCATTTTGCGGCTGGCGAGTTCTGCCGTGTGCTGCCGGAGGTCTAGCACTATTACCGTTACATTGTCGCTACTGCCTGCCGAGAGTGCCTTTGCCACGATGCGTTCTGCTGCGAGTTGAGGATCACCTACATGGCGTGCAACTCCAATCACGTCCCGGGGCTTGAGCACGTCCCACACACCGTCGCAGGCAACAACCGCAAAGTCATTCTCGGACCCGAGAATCCCTTCCACAATACGCGGTTCCGGACTGACGTACGGCTTGAGAGCTGGATCTCCCAGGGCCCTGCTCATGGCAAGCATGCCTTGTACTCTGGGTACAACATAGGTAATGACCCACCCGCCCAGTGACTCAATCCGGGAACGTTCGGCAGGGACGTCCGGCTTATGATCCACGGTCAACTGGACAGCATCGCGACGCGTGCCTATGATCACCCGGGAGTCACCCGCATTGCCCGCAAGGAATCTATCATCAAGGATATGAAACGTGGCAGCCGCAGTTCCACTCTGAATATTGCGATTAACTATATAGCTGTCAGTAGCCAGATACGCTTCTCTCAGCAGTTCGCGATAAGGCCTTCTGTCGTCAGCCGGCTTCGAGCGCTCCGATCTCAATGCAGATAAGAAATGAGGCGTCAGTATTTCTGAAGCAGTATAAGCGGCCGCTGCACCCGAATGGCCGTCGTACACCTCCGCACTGAACAGTCCTTCTTCCTGCACATCAAAGACCGCCCGTGCGTCTTCCATGCTGGGGCGCAATCCTATGTCCTCAGCTATGCCGTATACGATTTTCACGGAGACCTTGCTTACTCTACCATATTTTAGTGGGACAGGTAAGAAAAGGAAAAGACGTTACGCGTTACAGGTTACACGTGAGTTATATAGCACATAAGACGTAACGCATAACACAAATACTTCACAGGTTGCACGTTGGGAAACCAAACATGTGAGGTTGTCCTTGAAGGCTTAAAGGCGCCGAAGGCGCGGCAGGTTGCATGTTCCGGGTTACGAGTTTCGAGTTATACACGAATTTTTATTGACTCCCCCGTATAGGCACGGGGCGGCTCGGTCAAGCCTGGAAAGATAAAAAGCACAAATTTACGTGAGACGCCGTATTAAATTTCGGCACGAAAAAGGCAGGTCTTTTTGACCCTGCCTTTTTTACTTTACAAACTGGGACCTAACTTACTTCGTGAACCTCCTAATCCCTGCAAGCCCCACAAGGCCCAAGCCGAGAAGCAGCATGGTGGCGGGTTCGGGGGCAGTAGTCGGCGGCAGGCCGTTGCCGGCATAGACCAGCATGTCGATGCCGTTACCTGCCGTGCCCGGCAGGCCGTTAGTGCTGACTTGCTGGTAGACGCCGCTGCCTCCTGCCTGATTCAGCCAGAAGCTGATCTGATACGTGTCGCCGACCGTAGTCCCAAAGGTCTGGTCGATGCCATCGTAACCCTGAGTCGCACCGTCGTACCAGAAGTAGGAGCCGCCGTGAGGTGAGAGCACACCATTGGCCGTAGTCTGGTAGCCAAGGAAGGTAACGCCGGCCTGCTGGAAGTAGGTCCATCCGGGCGACCCGCCGCCGGACGTGGTTGTGCCGCCGGTCTCGAAATCGCCATTAACCAGCAGGTTCGGGCCGGGGTGCGTGATGTCCACTACCGACGCGTCATCGAAGGCGAAGAAGCCGGGATCGTGGCGGAACACGAACGTCACCGTCGATGCGGCGCTCGTGGCCGCGAAGGCTGTAGTGTACTCACTGTAACCGGTGGTGATCGCGCCTCCGGCCAAGTCGAATACCTGAAGCCCAGACACGGGCGGCGGCAGGTTCTGAGCGCTAGCATTGCCCGCAATGGCTATGGCTATCGCAACCCCAAGGGCGTACTTCATGATGTGTTTCATCGGGCTTCCTCCTTTGAGCAAAGCTTAGGTACAGTATTCTGCCTTTTTTGTTCTTATAAGCATTCGCCATGCCATACCTGTAAGTATCTAATATTGTTACGTATATTAATATTTTAGCATTCTTCTGAGGAGGTTTTTTGTAAAACATACCGACAGTTTTCTGAAGGGGTTGGTGCGTCTTAAAAAGAACCAACAATAATATCAATTGGTTGGAGGAATCATTGGAGTGTAACGAATTCCGACAGAGTAAGACTCTCACTCTTGTTTTTGGTGACAGGTGGTGCTAAGCTCTTTCCCCAGCATGACAGAACTTCTCACGTGGGCGATCGACGTTATTCTCCACCTAGACAAGCATTTGGACATGATCATCAGAACCTACGGCCTCTGGACGCACCTGCTCCTCTTTCTCATCATCTTCTGTGAAACAGGGCTCGTCGTGACACCCATCCTTCCGGGCGATTCCCTGCTCTTCGCTGCCGGCACGTTTGCAGCTCTCGGCTCATTGAAGCTCACCTGGTTAATTATCTCGCTCGCATTCGCAGCTATCGCAGGCGATAACCTCAATTACTTGATTGGCCATCTTGTGGGACCGAAAGTCTTCACGAAAAAGAAATCACGTTTCTTTAAAAGAGAATATCTGGATCGTACCCATAGGTTCTACGAGAAATATGGAACCAAGACCATCATTATTGCACGCTTTGTCCCGATCATTCGCACTTTCGCGCCTTTTGTTGCAGGCATAGGAAGGATGACCTATATACGCTTCATTTCCTATGATGTCATGGGGGGAATTTTCTGGATCACGATTCTGGTGTTAGCCGGATATTTCTTCGGCAATGTTCCCGTCGTGAGACACAACTTCTCTCTCGCCATCCTCGCTATCATCATCATCTCGATCCTGCCCGGTGTCATAGAATTCCTCCGTCACAGGTACGGATCAAAAAAATCTTAGAACCTTATCTCACGCCCGTTCCCTTCGGTCACTAGAGTCCGCAGAGTCGCAGAGGAACGGCATGAGGAGAAAAGCACTTGAGAGTATGCATGTGCTTGCTCAGAATTCTCGGAGAGAATTCCTCGCATCGCATCCGGCGTCGCCGGAGTTTTGCAGGTACTAAACCCCTTCCGGCACAGCCGGACGGGGTTTGCCCGGAATGGTCCTCTCAACCATTCCGGGCAAGAATCTCATTCTCTCTTCCGTCTTTCCTCCGCGGCTCTGCGGCCTCGAACGAAGACGCCGCCGTGTCGGAGTGGGCGTGAGATAGATCCGTTCGCTATTTCTCTTCATCTGCTCTTCCCCGTGATCCATGTGTGAGACGAGCTCCGCGCATTAGGCCTTTAGACCCCTAAAGTTTCTTAAGGTGGGGACGATAACGGAAACGAACCTGAAAAGGGCAAACCACTCCGAAAGGGCGGGACGCAAAGCCACGGGCCTAACTTCCGCGGTGCGCGGGATACGGTAGCCGGGTTGCCAGGCGAAGGCAGCATCTTCCTTGTGCTGGCATTCGCCGGCCCAAAACAAGTACCAGCCATGGAGGTGCTGCGATGGCATTTGGACACCTTCCCTGCGGGCGTGCGGCTAGACTAGTCCAACTCGCTCTAACTATCCTGGCAACCATCTTCACCTATTCTCTTGCGTCGCCTGACAGCGCATCCGCGGCTCAGGCTACGATCGCCTGGGATCCGGACACGAGTCCTGGCGTTGCAGGTTACAAGGCCCACTGGGGCACCGTTTCCAGGAATTACTCGTGGTCAGCTGATGCTGCGACGCAGACCACTTACACGGTCCCAAGTCTGAGCCAAGGGGCCACCTATTACTTTGCGGCAACCGCCTATGATGCTGCCGGCAACCAGAGCGGGTACTCCAATGAGGTCTCATACACCGTGCCGTCCGCCTGCACCTACGCGATTTCGCCTGCCAGCCAGTCAATTGGTGCAGGTGGCGGCACCGCAAACACGAACGTATCCACGGGCACCGGGTGCAACTGGACAACCTCGAATAGCACTTCCTGGATCTCAATCAACTCAGGTGTAAGCGGGACAGGGAGCGGCACGGTGACTTATTCCGCCACCGCGAACACAGGCGCTCCTTCACGCACGGCAGCCTTCACCATCGCCGGGCAAATCCTTACCATAACTCAGGCAGGTGCACCGACCTATACATTAAGCGTTTCTACAAGCGGTACGGGCAGCGGTACCGTGACCAATAACCCGTCGGGGACAACCTTCGTTACCGGTACGTCTGTTACCCTGACTGCCACGCCCGGCGCAAACTCGACCTTCGTAGGCTGGTCAGGTCCCTGCGCGGGCACGGGCACCTGCACGGTGACCATGAACGCTAACCTCAGCGTTACCGCAGCATTCAACCTGCAGAAATACACAATCTCCGCCTCTGCCGGTTCAGGTGGGTCTATCTCTCCATCCGGGTCGGTCAGCGTCAATGCAGGGACAGGCCAGAGTTTCACCATCACCCCGTCGAGTGGTTACCAGGTGGCAGCGGTTACCGCGGACGGGTCATCGGTCGGTGCAGTGACCTCCTACGCCTTCAGTAATGTCACGGCCAACCATACGATCAGCGCGAGCTTTACTGCGCTAACACCTGCAACCTATACCCTCACCATAGGCACGACGGGTGCGGGGAGCGGTACCGTGAGTAGCAGCCCATCGGGGACAACCTTCAACGCTGGGACGCCTGTCACCCTGACGGCCACAGCAGGCCCAAATTCAACCTTTGCAGGCTGGTCCGGCGCATGCTCGGGGACGTCGTCGAGCTGCACCGTTGCCATGAACTCGAATCTCAGCGTCCAAGCAAGCTTTGCCCAGTCCCAGTCCCGCTACCCACTAACCATCACCAGGACCGGCTCAGGGACTGGCACGGTGTACAACAAGCCCTTCGGGACAACCTTTAGCGCCGGTACGTACGTTACCCTGTATGCGATGCCCGGTTTTAATTCAACCTTCGGCGGCTGGTCAGGGGCGTGCTCCGGAACATCCAGCATGTGTACCGTTGTAATGACCGGTAATCTTTCTGTGACCGCCACATTCAACTCATCCAGGAGGTACAGTAATACAGGCCACTAGAGCTAGAACAAGCTAGCCCATTCACCGCGTAGTAATTCACGCGCCTCCTTCTCCCTGTGCGGGACTGGTGGTAAACGCTGGAACTCCTCCCTTCCAGCGAGACCAGTCCCGCATATCTTTTAAAAAATCTGATCCAGAACTTGACAGGCAGCGTATGGTCTAATAAGATATGTCACTTTGAACCGCACTTCCGACAAGCCTCGTCTCTTTTCAGTCTTGAAAGCGGGGCATGCGCTCTTGCTCCTCGCCCTTCTTAGCCTCAGTCTCAACTTTATCCTTCCGCGCTCTGTCTGGTCTGCCCAGGTGACTCTCACGTGGGACGCTGTTGCTGATAGCAGCCTACAGGGTTACAAGATTTATTACGGTACCGCCAGCAGAAATTATACAGCTGCGGTGAACGTCGGAAACGCGGTCACGTATGTACTCACGGGCCTCGCTGATGGTACGACGTACTACGTCGCGGTGACAGCCTACGGCAGTTCCGGGGAGAGTACATATTCTAACGAAGTGTCGTACGCCACATCCCTCAGCGCCTCTAAACCGCAATCATGCACGTATGCTCTCTCTTCCCCTGGCGCATCCTTTGCTTCGACAGGAGGAGGAGGTAGTGTCACAGTCACTGCGCCTGCCGGCTGTGCATGGAGCTCTTCAACCCCACCAAGCTGGCTGAAACTGACCTCGGGACCGAGCGGCACGGGCAACGGCTCCGTCATCTATTCAGTTGCGCCCAATACCACTACAAGTTCACGCACCGTCAGCCTCACCATCGCCGGCCAGGTATTTACCGTGACGCAGGCAGGGCTGCAAACATTCACAATAACGGCATCAGCAACGTCAGGCGGAAATATCTCCCCGGCCGGTAAGGTTCAGGTCGCTTACGGCGCGAACCAGACCTTTACCATCTCGCGAAACTCAGGCTGCAAGATTGTTGGCGTGCAAGTGGATGGAGTATCGGTCGGGGCAGTCACTACGTATACCTTCCCAGAGGTACTGACCAGTCACGCGATACAAGCCATTTTCACGAAGAATTTGAATTAGCAGCTTGGATGATGTTGCTTTGCCAATCTTTTGTGAAGAATAAGCCCAATGATACCTAATAGGCTCAAGACCAAGAACGTTAAGGTTGCGGGTTCTGGAACCGGCACCGAGCTGAAACTGAAACCGTATCGTTCCGGCAAAGTCAGGGATGATCCCCAAGGCGCTAGGCTAGCTCTGGCTACTGTCGAATAGTTCCAAAGCGAGGCCCGACGACACTTCCGTGATAGACTCTACACCAAAAAAGGAGTAATTACCGGCTATTACGGGAGAGCCCGATTCTTCGTCATCAAAGCTTACCAGCGTCCCGAACCTCGGATTTGGAAGCGGGTACACCATCGGCACTGTCACTCGGCGTGCCTGTGACCGATGTTGCCGTTTTCCTTAGCCACTTCGACGCAACCTGTCCAAGCAGTCTTAAATCCTCCTTCTTCGCACTATAGAACTCCCGCTTTAGCAGCACCGGCTATGGCGGCATGGAGCAGGCCGCGGAACATACTTCAATTATTAATGTTTACAAGATGACGATCCCTGGCGACGCTCAGGAGGAAAAAGCTCCAGCCCATTTTTGCTGACAGCTTAGCTGATTGTAAAGAAACACGACAATCGAAAAACTGAGCGGGTAGATTTCGTGGACGGCTCCGGCACGTTATGATATTTCACCCTGCCAAACCCAGGAACTAAAAAGGCGGGGCCGAAAGCCCCGCCTTTGCTGTACCGTAATGAATCGAGTCTATTTCTTGAACTTTCTCCCAGCCCCGACGAGGCCCACTAGGCCAAAGCCGAGGAGAAGAAGCGTGGCCGGCTCAGGAACGGCGGGAGCGAAGCCAGGGGTACTACCAATAGACCCATCAATAAAGTTCATTGTCCCTGACTGCCAGGTGGGTGCGTTTGTACGGACGACTATAACCTCGGTACCATCGGCGAGGTTAGGACTTATGGCGGGGTTAATCTGGCTCGCCCAATTAAATGTGATGACTTGGCCGGTTGGCCCACGGTTGATGGAACCATCAACGGGCAGCGGGGTGAAAGAACCTGAGACCAAGTTGGCGTAACCGGTAGACTCTCCAACGTCGGTGGTGAATGTACCATAACTGTCCACGGACATCGCGTTGATGTAAGTTGAAGGGTTAGGACCCACATTTACGAACTGATACAAAAAGTCAATATTACCTGTCACCGTGTCTCGTACAACAATCTCCCTGACACTCGCCGTGAATGGCTGAGCACCGCTTCCAACAACAGTTACCGTGCCCGTATCGGCCAGGATAGAAGCGCCAAAATCGGCGGCAGGAAAGTTAGTCCCAGGCCCAGGGGTTATAGTCGAACCTGGCGTTAAGGATGTGGCGTTAGAAACTCCAGGCATAGCAAGAAACAGTGTTATCCCGCATACAGCAAATGCTAAACTGAGATATTTCTTCATTTTGTGATCCTCCTTCTTTATGTGGCTCATGCCTTACCCCTTAGCAAGGGATATGCCAATACCGGTTGCGAGCGCCGGAGCCATGCTGTAATACGCGCGCAAGTATATAATTTTATGAGGTAATTTACCCTAGCATCGTGGATAATGCTCTCATGAATACCACCATCGAGCCGACTGGTGCCCCTTGTTATCGTAAACCTTACCGACACTTTATTCTCCCATTCCGGCGCAGGAGCGAGGAGAGTTATTTAGATTCAATAGCTTACGTGCACAACCCCAAATGTAAAAAAAGCCGACACCACACTTAGATACAGACTTATAGCTTAAACCATGGCGGCAAAGTGCCCTGCAATCAACAGCTTAGGTGCGTAACCTCAGATGCAAAGAAAGCCGACAGCATCCTAAGCTCGAGGCGGACGGTTTAAACAATGCTGCTCGTTCTCTTTATTTTCTTCCGCGGCAAATGCAGACTCTTATGGTTTCCTATAAGGATGGATATACGTATACCCTCTCTGAATTACCCTGGTGTTTGGGGTACGTATGCTTATGGCATGAACCATGCATGCCGGATCGTGGGAGCTCATAGAGGTCTTGACAACAAATCCCCGGATAAGGTTTACTGATGGCACGCTGCCCAAGGCGAAGGATGTGGTATGAACGAGGGCGGCTCATGACTTATAACCTGTCATAGACTGCCTAGGATAACTAGACCAGCTCTGTGGGCAGGACCCGGGGAGTCTTGATCGCGTGCTTGCGTGGATCATCGTTCATAAGGAGGGGGAACCGATGGGCAAGAGCGTCACATTCGTAATTATGCTTGTTGCACTTTCGATCTTCGTGCTCGCATCCTTTGCGCACAGCCAAGACGTAACCGCTCTCAATGCGGCGATTCAGGCGAAGGGCGGAGGCTGGATAGCAGGTGAGACGTCGATGTCGCGGCTCTCCTCTGCTGAGCGCATGCGCCGGCTGGGGCTCAAGAGAAATGCCTTGGCAGCATCAGCCGGAGCACCGCTGCTTGGGGAATCCGGGCCGACCGGGTCTGCACCAACAGGCTTTGACTGGCGTAGCAACGGCGGCAATTATGTAACTTCCGTCAAAAATCAGGGGAGCTGTGGGGCGTGCTGGGCGTTTGCCACAACCGGCGCGACCGAATCGGCAACCCTGATCGCGAATCAGTCCCCTAATGTTGACCTCGATCTATCTGAGCAGGTTCTGATCTCCTGCAGTGGTGCAGGCAATTGTGAGCAGGGCGGCTACGTAAACACCGCGTCCAACTATATTCGCGACACGGGGGTGGCGCTCGATGTGTGCTACCCGTACACGGGAACGGATGGGACCTGCAGCATGGCCTGTGCCAACTGGCAGGCAGCGGCCTTCAAGATCAACAACTGGAGCTGGGTGGCCTCGCCAGGCACCACCCCCACTACCAATGCCCTTAAGAACGCGCTCTACACGTACGGGCCCCTCGTCACCACCATGGCAGTCTACTCCGACTTCTTCAACTATGTCACCGGTGTTTATAAATACACCTCAGGCTCTCTGGCAGGCTACCATGCCATCATCATCGTAGGATACAGTGACACGGGCGGTTACTTCATCGTAAAAAATAGCTGGGGGACCGGATGGGGCGAGGCAGGCTTTTTCAGAATCGCATACTCCGAGCTGACTAGCCCTGTAGAGTTCGGTTACGAGACGATTGCGTACACGGCGTCTCAGCATGCCTTCCCCGTCCTGTCGGTATCAAAGACAGGGAATGGGAGCGGAACGGTCAGCTCGTACCCCACGGGGATCAGCTGCGGGGCGACTTGCTCAGCCCAGTTCGTCCCCGGCACCCAGGTGACCCTCACGGCCACACCCGATGCCAATTCGACATTTGGAGGCTGGTCAGGAGGACCTTGCTCCGGTGTGGGGACCTGCACAATGAACATGGATGCGTCCAAGTCGGTTACGGCCACTTTTAATGGATCCTCAAATGGCAGCTACGCCGGATGCTACACCGACAGCAGCACGCGGGCACTGCCGAATGAGCTGTCAACGGGAAACGAAACCGTGGAGTCGTGCACAGCGAGGGCGGCTCAGGCCGGCTATGCTTACGCGGGTGTGCAGTACTATGGCCAATGCTTTGCCGGAAATGCGCTGGGGTATACCAAAGTGGCCGATTCGCAGTGCAACACGCCCTGCAGCGCCAATCCTGCTGAGATGTGCGGCGGCTCGTGGCTCAACAGCATTTACGCAACGGGGGTAAATCCATCGGGCTACGCCGGATGCTACACCGACACCAGCACGCGGGCACTGCCGAATGAACTATCTACGGGAGGCGAAACCGTGGAGTCGTGCAAAACAAAGGCGGCTCAGGCCGGCTATGCTTACGCGGGTGTGCAGTACTATGGCCAATGCTTTGCCGGAAATGCGCTGGGGTATACCAAAGTGGCCGATTCGCAGTGCAACACG
>DATFYE010000022.1:0-3748 GCA_035315185.1 Syntrophorhabdales bacterium
CTTCATATGTACGTCCGCACCGTTGGCGATGAGTAGCCGCACGATTTCAGCCCGTCCGGAACAGACCCCTTCCGGCCACTGACAATCACAGGCCAGCATGAGGGGTGTGACCCCTCGCGGGTCCGCCACGTTTGGTTTTGCGCCTCTGGTCAGCAGCGCGCGGACAATAGCGGTGTGGCCGTGAAGGGCCGCAATATGGAGAGCCGTATAGCCATGGACGTCCTGAGCGTTTACGTCGGCACCGGCATCAAGCAAGACCAGTGCAAATTCCACGTTACCGAATGCAGAAACCGCCATTAGTGGAGTCACCCCGAGCACATCGCTGGCGTTTACGTTGGCACCACTGGCAATCAAGGCCTTGGCGATGGACACATCGCCTCTGCCTGTTCCGCCCCACGCGGAAGTCAACAAGGCCGTTTCACCCATGTGATTGGCTGCATTGACGTCTGCTCCGGCTTTGAGCAGGGCTGCCACTTTAGGGGCGTCCCCGTAAAATGCAGCGCGGATCAGCGGGCTATTGCCGGCCTGATCGGTGGCACACCCCAATAGCGACACAATGAATAGCATTACCGCGAAGTAAGAAAACATTCTATACAAGGTGGAACCGAGCATTAGGTTTCCGTCCGACCTCGATCAGTCGTCTGCAGCTTCAATTACTGCTCTCGTAGGCGAAGGTATCCGTTATTCTTCAAACAACAACCTCTTCCAATGGAAAAGTAAACGCGCCGAGACCGGCATCAGGAAATTCTTTCTTCATGTTGCGCACAATATCAAGGAGGTGAGGAATTTGCTCATCGGGCACAGGGACTAAGAGCGACGTCAGTCCACCGTGTGAATGGGGTCCTCCTGCCCTCGGCTCAAACCCCTTGTATTCACCCGTCATATTGTGCACTTTGATGTAGCCAGCCTGCTTAAACATGGGTGTTATCGTGTCATCAAAATAATCGGCATAAACAAAAACAAACATTTTCACGAATCTGACCTCCTTCAAAAATATTTTATCTATTTGCAGTAGGGAGACTATCTATATTATCCTCCTGATTGGATCGGTCATCTATCGCCATTCATTACCACCTGTACTGCATGATGTCAACCCGAATTCCGAAGCGAGTCCTGAAGCGCAACAGTACAGGAAGCGCCGGTTCGGCGTGTGCGATCCTTTTTTTGAAACTCACCGATCCTTCAAAATAAAACGTTCCACCTGTAGAATCAATCATCATGCATTTATCTTAAACCTCCACCATTACCGCTGTAATCCCGCTGCTACAGAGTATCGGCCTTGACTGATCTGACCCAGTTTTCGATTCAAAGGCCGCGGTACGAAGCGACTATACGCTTAAGATCCGCTACGGCCAGATAGTGACCAAGAAGAGCCTGCAGTTCTTCAGACTCTGCCTTCTTCACCGAAGCAACCGCTGTTGCGTATTGAGCTTGCGTAGCTGTCCCTGACTTTATCCCATCGCTTTTAAGCCGCAGGTTTTCCTTGTGCAGCGCCAGGGATTCGCGGGCGACATCGATCAGGCGCCTTGTCTGTTCCAGCTTCCTGTATGCCTTGTCTACTTCTACCTCGATCCGTTTTTCGACGCGGTGAAGGTTCTCGTTCGCCTGTGCGAGTTGCTCCTTGCGTTGAGCTAGAACATGCCCCCGTTTACCCCAATCGAAAATGTCCCATGTCATCTTCAGACCGACGACACCGATATTGTTAGTCAGAAAGGGGACTCCGTCCTGATGGGAATAGCGGCCGAACGCGGTTATATCAGGGACATACTCAAGTTGTGCAGCCTTTACACCGCTTTGGGCCTTGTTGACGCTTTCCTGTGCGGCTTTTATTTCAGGGTTCTTTCCAAGAGCCTCCTGCACGTATGTCTCACGGGTATTTGAAGTGGGTTCCGGCGGAGGGGGGTCGACAGGGTCTATATCCGTATCGAGGGGCAAGCCCAGAAGGTCATTAAGTTCAGAGTTGAGATCCGCTATCTGAATCTCCGCGGAAATCAGGGAGTGTTTGTTCTGGAGGAGAACCGCGTTGCTCCCGATGGCGGTGACCTCGAGCATATTTCCAGCAGCCACAGCGTCTTTCGCTTCACGGAGGGCTTGTTCACCTGCTGCGACGGCGGCAGAAGCGGCGTCCTTCTGTTTCCGGGCTATGACCAGGCTATAGAAGAGCTTATGGGTGGCAAAGATAACATCATTCCTGGCCTTATCCAAATCGGCCGCTGCGATCTGCTGCTCTGCAAGGGCGATTTTGTCCGCCTGGCGTGTCTTCGGCAATTGGGTCAGAGGCTGGGCGAGCGTGGTATCCGCAATGGTTAGTGTTTGGGAGCCCTGATTGATAGAAGCATCCTGACTGGGGAAAGGGCCGAGACCGGGTATGGTGCCCAGACTGCCCGCGGGAACGGTAACCAGTTGGTTGTTGGTAAGATGGAAGTAGGTCGATTCGTTCGATAGATGGGGGAAATAGTCCGACCGGACACTTTCCCTTTTCTCGCTGCTTTCTCGGACCCTCGCGCTGGCGATCTTAAGAGACGAGTTTTGGGCCACCGCAAGCGTAACCGCTTCATCGAGGGTCAAGGTGCGTGTTTCGGCGAGGGCCTGCCCCGATCCGAGGAGAAACGCGACCACAAGAATGAGAGCGGCCGCGGGAGCCTTCCCGATACGCGATCTCACGACAACGAAGAGCACGGGTACGACGAGGAGCGTGAAGAACATAGAGAAGATGAGCCCCACGGCAATGACCGAGGCAAGGGGACTCCACAGCGCCGATCGAGAAAGAATCATGGGAGTCACCCCTACCGCTGCAGCCATGGTGGTAAGAAATATCGGCCGCAGACGGCGCTGCCCGGCCTCTGTACCTGCTTGCTCGAGCGTGTGCCCCTCTGCCATCTTCTCCTTTATATAATCGACGAGAATGATGGCATTGCGCACCACGATACCGCATACGCTGATCATGCCGATAAATGCCATGAAACCGAAGGGATTGCGGGTAACATGCAATCCGACCGCTGCACCGAAAAGGGACAACGGTATCGATGACATGACGACGAGAGGCTCCGACACGTTCCGGAACTGGATGAGCAGCACGAGAAAGATAGCGACAAGGCTGATGCCAAGAGCGCCGAACAGCTGAGGCGTATTGTCATCCTGATTGAATTTTTCTCCTCCGTAGTAGATGCGGTACCCGGGAGGCAGCTTGAGCGCCGCGATCTTCGGCGTGACGGCGTCAAGCAGGCGCGATGCGTAGAAGCCCTTCTTGACGAAGCTGCGCACCGTGAGGGTCCTGACGCCGTTCCGGCGCACGATGCGGCTCGTCTGCCATTCGGGGTTGACCGAGGCAACAGCTCGTAACGGCACGCTCGCATGGGTAAGCTGGGAGTCCATGTACGCATCACGCACATTGTTAAAGGAAGAGCGCTCGTTCTTGTCGAGGCGAAGGAGCATGGTAACCGGCCGGTCGCCTTCCCAGAAGGTCGCGACCGGCTTGCCATCAAACCCGCCGGCTAGGATCTGAGAGACCGCACCATTGGTCAGGCCGAGACGATTGGCCAATTCGTTGTTTACGTCGACATCGACCATGGAGGAATCGTTAAAATAGTCACGATGGACATACCGGGAAAAAGGCACTGCCCGGACTATATTCTCCACTTCCGTTCCGATCTGTTTCAACGTGGCAATGTCGTCACCCGAAATCCGGATTTCTATGGGGGCCTCCTCTACCGACCCCTGCTTCAATTCCTTGACGATAACCATAGCC
>DATFYE010000023.1:0-9750 GCA_035315185.1 Syntrophorhabdales bacterium
GGTCTTGCCCTGCCTTTTCCGTAACGCTCACCACCATGACTCTTTATCACAGCAGCTTACGGTGGTTTGAAGCCAGCTCCTGTAAGCCGACTCCGAGGGACCTACCCTCATCTCTCCTGTACTTTGTCGTGGCACACATACGCCGACTACTACGAGGCTTTCTGGATAAAAGAGCTGCTTCAATTCCGATCTCCGTGCCGACTATTTTGAGATTGCACCGTGTTCAGGCCGCCTCGTGTGTCCTTTCTCGCTCGGGGGGCTTCGTTCTCATTTCAGGCAGGACTAGATGATACACCCTTCTCTTAATTGTCTCACAACAATTACACTATCTTTGCAGGCTTTTGCAAGCATTCAGCTCCCGCGTCGATTTCTCTCAATCATACCACAACAATTCCATGTTTTGCCAAAGAGAATCCGAATCTATTCTCTTCCGTCAATAATCTTCCGACCCTCAAGCGTGGCAAGGGTTTGGAGCAGTCTTGGTTTGCGGGCATTAGTCATCTGCGCTCCTCTACTCGCAGCATTTGTGACACTAAGGGCTGACCATAAGATCCCATTTCCCCTCTTGCTCCTTCCACATTTTGCTTCACCCCTCAAACTCCTGCAAGCTTCATCGTACCAGTCCAATTTAGTGTTATTACGAATGCAGAAATAACACAACAAAGGATCCTGTTTTTTGTAGTTGCATTCTCAGTTGTCTTGTGAGAGAAGTAAAGTAAGGTAACGATGGAACTTTTCAGGAATATATTCTCATGCCTGAACCGGAAATCAGTAACGTACTTGGTGGCGGGCGGTGTAGCCGTCAACCTCTATGGTATTGAAAGGGCAACGGCTGACCTTGACATCGTGGTATTGCTGGAGAAGAGCAATCTTGAAAGATTTGTTGAAGCCATACGGGAGTTGGCTCTGAAGCCCAAGCTGCCGGTCAAGCTGGAAGACTTTGTTGACGATGAAAAAAGAGGGAGCTGGCTGACGGAGAAGAACATGAAGGTCTTTTCCCTCTACGATCCGCAGAATCCCTTCTTCCTTCTTGATGTGCTTATTGAGGCGCCTTTTGACATCAGAGCGATGCACTCCCGCAGAAAAGAATTGCGTTTCGAGGATACCGTGATCCCCGTTGTCGCTATTCAGGATCTCATCGCCATGAAGGAAGCCAGCGACAGGCCGCAGGACAGAGCCGATGTCTTTCACCTCAGAAAAATCATAGAGGAGTGGAAGGATGGGTAAGGACCGATCTAAAAGCGCCGGAGAGCCCCCACTGCTTTATTACAGGACAAGGGCCGAGATGGAGGCGTATATGAGCAAGCCGGTCGAGCAAAAGCTTCAGTGGCTTCAGGCCCAGATGGAGTTCTTTCACAAAGCCATGCCTGAGAAATCAAAGAAGATCAGAGACCGCCTGTTTCATCGCTGACCCGCACTTTAGCTTAAATACCTCAACGTCATGCAGTAAGACATATGAGACGACAAAAGTACAGGCGCTAAAGCAAAGTCGCGGATCTGGAGGCCTTATTATTTCACTAGCATCCCTAATCTTTTTCTCAAGCTATTAACGTCGACGTGTCAACCCACCTGGTGGTTCGCCAGCTTTTCCAGCGCGGTAATTATAACAGAATGGTCAAGATCGATACTGCCGTCGGCACTGATGGTATTGAAGAGTTCCTGGACGGTGGCAGTATTCGGGAGACTCACACCAAGTTCACGCGCAGTCTGCAACGCAAGGCTGAGGTCTTTCTGATGGAGGCGCACGCGAAAGCCTGGAGCGAAGGTTCGCTTGAGCATGCGCTCGCCGTGCACCTCGAGGATCTTGCTAGACGCAAAGCCACCGAGGAGGGCCTGCCTTACCTTTGCCGGGTCAGTACCTGCCTTTGAAGCAAGCACCAGTGCTTCGCTCACGCCTTCAAGCGTTAATGCAACGACGATCTGATTGGCTACTTTGCACATTTGACCGTCGCCGTTACTACCGATGTGAACGATGTTCTTGCCCATGAGCTCGAAATAGGGTTTCATCGCCGAAAATACCGCTTCTTTGCCGCCGACCATGATCGAAAGGGTACCGTTCTCAGCGCCTATCTGACCTCCGGAGACAGGGGCATCGAGCATCTCCACGTTAATGGAGCGGAGACGCTCTGCGAAGCGCCGTGTCGCGATGGGGGAGATAGAGCTCATATCTATCACTGTGGAACCAGGCTTGATTCCTTCTACGACACCATCCTTGCCGAAAAGCACTTCCTCCACATCCGGTGTGTCAGGAAGCATGAGGAAGACGATGGTCGCCTTCGCCGCCACCTCTTTGGCATGGGCGCACGGAACAGCTCCTTCGGCCGTGAGGGGCTTGACGCATGAAGCAACCTTATCATAAACGTAGATTCTATTACCTGCTTTGAACAGATGCCGTGCCATGGGCTTTCCCATGATACCTAAACCGATAAAGCCGAGATCAGCCATGAAGACCCTCCTTTCAGAAACTTCTTAGAAGATAGATGGAAGATCGCTTCGCTAGGAAGACCGCTATCACTGGGAAGCGCTACAAATATCGAATGATACCGGCTGTACGTTAATGTTTCTATCTTCCATCTTCCTAGCCCGCAGGGCGATCTTCCACCTTCCGAGCGTAGCGGTCTCGCTTTTTCAAAGGTACGGTTTGATCCAGCTTAGCCCCTCCTCTGTCGTCGTAAGGGGCTTGTACTCGCAGCCGATATAGCCCGTGTAGCCCGCTTCATCAATGAACCGGAAAAGGTTCGTATAGTTGATCTCTCCCGTACCCGGTTCGTGCCGTCCCGGATTGTCCGCGAGCTGCATATGGGCGATCGTGTTGATGTTGTTGCGCACGGTCATCGTGATGTCTCCCTCCATTACCTGCATGTGGTAAATGTCGTATTGGTAGTAGAGATTCGCGTGGTCCACCTCGCGAATGAGCGCGAGGACATCGGCGGTCCGGGAGAGGTAAAAACCTGGTATATCCCTCGTGTTCACCGATTCGATCACAAGACGGATGCCTTCTTTCGCGAGCGCACTGGCCGCGAAACGCAGGTTTGTCACGAGCACCTCGCGCGTCTTCTCCTCCGGAACGTCACGAGGGGTAAGTCCGACGAGACAGTTGACGAGAGAACAGTCGAGAGTTTTCGCGTACTGGATAGCCGACTGAACTCCATCCTCAAACTCGCTCTTGCGCTCCTTAAGAAGAGTGATTCCGCGCTCGCCCTGCTCCCATTTTCCGGCAGGTAGATTGAAGAGCACCTGCTTGAGGTGACACTCGCTCAGCCTTTCCGCGATGCGGTTCACATCGTAGCTGTAAGGAAACATATATTCGACCGCTTTAAAGCCCGCCCGCGCAGCACGCTCAAAACGCTCCATAAAATCGACTTCGGTAAAGAGCATACTCAAGTTTGCGCTGAATTTCGGCATGTCTATCTCCTCCAATCATCGTGACAAAAGGTAGATGCCTAATTATAGCAACTCAATTGCGCGTCCACAACAAGGATGACGAAACAATGTAACTACTGTCTAATTGGTCTACTTGGTTTTGTTGGTTGAACAGGTTGATGCGAGCCTTGATGGGCCCGTTTGTTCGATGGTGTGAGACCTGTGGTATGATAATTTCCAATGATCAATGCGCTCGGACGGGAGATTCCTGACTACGTAGACGGCTATGGGAAGACTCTGCCTTTCAGTGGCGCGTTTGCTGCGCGGCCGCAAATAAGCAGGTATGGCCCGATGGTCAAAGCCGCGCGACCCGGTGAAAGCAAGCTCGTAAAGAGTCTTGAAGAAGTGTTCAGACGCGTGCCGGTCAGGGACGGCATGACCTTCTCGTTTCACCATCATTTCCGTAATGGCGACGGGGTGGTCAACGAGGTGCTTGCTACCGCGGCGAAGCTGGGGATCAAAGGACTGAACGTTGCCCTCAGCGCAGTCTTTCCAGTGCATGCTCCGCTCATCGACCATATCAAGAGTGGCGTGGTAGGCACTCTCGATACGAACTACATGTCAGGACCGGTTGCCAGGGCTGTCTCCGCAGGATTATGCGCCCGGCCCGTTATCCTGCGCACGCACGGGGGCCGTGCCCGCGCCATAGAGTGCGGTCAGCTCAAGATTGACGTGGCCTTTATTGCGGCCCCGGCAGCTGATGATTATGGCAACATCAACGGTGTCAGTGGCCCTGCTGCCTGCGGCTCACTGGGGTACGCCTTTCCTGATGCCGAGTATGCCGACGTTGTTGTGGCTGTTACCGACCACCTTGTGGAGTACCCCCTTGCGCCCATTTCCATTCCACAGACCCGGGTCGATTATGTGGCCATGCTAGACAGGGTCGGCAATCCGAAGGGTATTATCTCAGGTACGACGCGCATCACCGACGATCCGATGCAATTAAGGATTGCTGAGACCGCAGCTAAGGTCATCCAGGCTGCTGGTTTGATCAAGCACGGATTCTCTTTTCAAACGGGAGCCGGAGGCGCTTCTTTAGCCACGGCCCATTTTGCGCGCCGGATCATGGAACAGACCGGTGTGACGGGGAGCTTTATCTTGGGTGGCATTACCGGCCACATGGTGGAAATGTTGGAACGGGGGCTATTCAAGCGAATTATCGATGTGCAGGGATTTGACCTTGAAGCTGTGCGATCGATTGCCACGAATCCCAACCATGTTGAAGTCGGTTCCGGCTTCTATGCCAATCCGTTTAATGCCGGTTGCGCTGTCAACAGGCTCGACTGCGTGATCCTGGGAGCCACAGAAATCGACACCGACTTTAATGTGAATGTAGTAACCGGATCAGATGGCATCATCATGGGAGGATCAGGAGGCCACAGTGATACGGCAGCCGGAGCCAAGTTGACCATCATTGTTGCGAGCCTGGTGCGCGGTCAATGGCCGATTATCAGAGACCGAGTGCTAACGGTCACGACACCCGGCGATACGATTGATGTCCTGGTGACTGATAGCGGCGTGGCTGTTAACCCGCGCCGCAAAGATCTCGCACATCGCCTGACGGAGGCTGGGCTTCCGGTGCGCGATATTGACGAGCTTAGGTCAGTGGGGGAACGCATCGCGGGCAGACCTGAACGGACAGCAATGGGCCAAAACATCGTGGCAGTCGTGGAATATCGCGACGGCACCACCATCGACACGGTGCGGCAGTGCGGAAAATGAAAACTACCCCGAGGAAACCCCCGGGGTAGTTTCTGCTACGTTATCTGCAGCTCTCAGGCCTTTCTTTTCTTATCGAAAGCCGCGATCTCTTCCATGGTTTTCAAGATCGTCCGGGCGTTGTCGTACACGGGTGTGTCGACCATCTTGCCTTTGTAAGAGACAGCGGCCATGCCCTTGGCGATGCCTTCTTTTTCAAAGACCTCGACCACACCTTTGGCCCATTCCACATCTTCTGGTGAGGGCGAATAGATCCTATTGGACGGCTCGATCTGATTCGGATGAATCAGCATTCTTCCCTCGTATCCCATCTGCCGCCCTTCGCGGGTGCTCTTCTCAAAGGCCTCGACATCCTGGAACGCCACAAAGGGGCAGTCAATGGCAATACAGCCGGCTGCGCGGGCCGCGACTGCAACGTGGCTCCGAGCGTAAAACTGCTCCACGCCCTCGCTCGTGAGTTTCACTCTCATGTCCTTTGTGTAATCGACTGCGCCAAAAATCAGCGAGTTTAACCGCTTGCTCGCAATCGCGGAAGGATAGGCGTTTATGACGCCCTTGGCTGTTTCACAGAGAATCTGAATGGCAACGCTGCCAACGGGCATTCCACGCCGACGCTCCAGCTCATCCAGCTTCCATTCAAGGCGCTTCACGTCATCCGGGTGGCCGCACTTTGCCAGGCATATTCCTGAGAGCCCCGGATAGACAACCGCTTCTAGGTCGTCGTTGGTCATCAAGGTCTCCCAGTTGTTGACGCGCACGTAAACAGCCGAGCCGCCGGATCCGGCCAGTTTCAGGTTCTCGCGCGACAGTTCCCTGGCCTTGGCCTTTTCGGCCGGTGGCACTGAGTCTTCAATGTCGAGGGTGATAATGTCGGCCGGCAGACTCGGTGCTTTCTGGATAAAACTCTCGTTGTTTCCCGGGACATAAAATACAGATCTCATTACGGGCATAGTCATACCTCCTTTAAAGATTGGGGTCATGGGTCAAGGGGCATGGGTCATGGCGCCTCTTCGCACTGCTTGACCCGTGACCCTTGCCCCTTGACCCTATGTTCTTTCTATCAACCTCTTAACGGTCGGAGCGATCTGGTCCGGCCGATCCACTACGTGAACACCTGCTTCCTTGAGTGATTCGATCTTGCTTTTCGCCGAACCCTTCCCTCTCTCAATGATGCTGCTTGCATGGGAGAAGCGCATACCCTCGGGGGCCCACGCACCGGCAACAAAAATCACGAGGGGCTTGGTAAATTCCTTTCTTCGCACACAGCCAGCCGCCTCTTCCTCGTGAGGACCACCGATCTCTCCGAAGACAGCCACTGCTTTTGTGTCAGGATCTTTCTCGAAGAGGGGCAGTATCTCTGCCATGGATGTGCCTGTCACCGGCTCGGTTCCGACGTGCAGCACCGTAGTCATACCCAGCCCCGCAAGCTTGAGAGCCCAGGGGACCGTAGCTGACTGGCCGCCGCTTCTCGAGATCACACCGACATTGCCCGGCACAAACACCCTTCTCGCAAACTCGGGAGTACCGCCCAACCAGCCAGCGGCAGCGATACCCGGACTGATGATGCCGATGGAGCCCGGACCCAGAAGCTGCACACCCTTCTGCTTCGTATAAGCCACCATCTCGAGGATGTCATAGAGCGGGACACGTTCAACCGGACTCACGATAAACTTGATCCCTGAGTCAACCGCTTCAAACACCGCATCTTTGAGACCCGGTCCCGGGACGAACGTGACACTCGCGTCGATCGGCCCCTTCGCCTTGACCGCTTCGGCCACTGTGTTAAAAACGGGGATGCCCGAGACCTCTTCTCCGCCCCTTCCGGGCGTGACTCCGGCCACAACTTTTGTGCCGTAACCTTTCATGAAAGCAGCACGCGCAGAGCCCTCCCTTCCGGTAATTCCCTGAACTAAGATCGTTGTGTCCTTTGTGAGTAAAATAGCCATATGATCACCCCATCAGTTTCTCTGGTTTCTCTCGTTTTTCTTGTTTCTCTCGTTTAACCAGAAAAACCAGAGAAACTGTCGAAGCCAGAGAAACGTTTTTTGTCATTAGGCCACTCCATGTTTTTTCCTGTACTCGTCGAGGCCAGGGATGGGCGCTTCGATGGTAATCGCACTGTTGCCTCGGAACCAGCATTCATACTCGCAGGCGAGACACTCCGTACCCCGCTGTTTGCCGAATTCTGCATCCCCGCCGAGGACAGGCTTGCCATCCTTTAGCACCAGGATCCCACGAGCGAATTTCTTGCACGCATCCACACAGACATGGGTTTTACACCCGAGACACTTCTCATCATCGATGATGACCTTGATGGTCCGCTCTTCAAACTGCATGGCCTAGCCCTCCTTTATCCCTCGTTCCTTGCGATATTCCGCGATCAGGGCTTTCACTCTTTTGGCAAGGAACTCCGTCTCATAAACTTTATCGCCGCCGTATATCTCAATCCGACCCGGCAGACCCTTCGTGCCTTCATGGAGTATCTTCAGGGATTCCTCCTCTGTGTTACCGCAGAGCAGGAGCACGCAAGGGAAGCCGGGTCTTTTCGGCATTTCCTCGCGCAGGGCCTTCACGATCCCGTGGGCGTGATGCCACTGCTCCTGGTTTGCGTACATGAAGCCTCCCAAGAAATAGGCTTCGATGCCGGGCTGAGAGAAGATCACCTTCGCCGCCCGGTAAACTTTAGCTGCTGTCGGGTTGCCGCTCGTGTCAGCGTAGTTGGCAATCTTCAACCCCTCCCGGTTGAGGGCATCCACTCCCAGAATGGCGCCCCCGCCGCCGAGACCATGGTACCCTACATAATTGGGCCCTTTTATTTCCTGGGTCATCTGCGCAATGTAGCAGGTCCCCCTGAGATCTCCCTCCTCGATCCACCAGGCGATCTTGTCCAATTCTGTCGGAGGAGTGGGCGCCTCGCGGGCCACGTCAATCCCAAATTCAGGATGGCGGAAGACCGACGAATCATCGATGGCGATGCGACAATCTCCGGCGACTATCTTGCCGTCCTTTGTCAGGACGAGCGGGTTGATCTCAGCTATCCGGCAGTTGTAGTTCTTGAAGGTTTGATAGAGACCCATTATGGCTTGACCGATAGCGGGGAGGACCTTGGTCGGCACCTTGAGCTGCACGGCTAAATTGAGCGCATCATAGAGTCGGAAACCGCGAAGAACATCAACGTTCATCTGGGCGATCTTGTCCTGAGGCACTGCTTCAATATCCATTCCGCCTTCGGTACTGAACATGATGACTGGGCACCGGGCATTCATTGAAGGATCGATAATTACCCCTACATAGTATTCTTTTTCGATATCGAGCTTCTCTTCCACCAGCACCTTTTCCACTTTCAAGGCCTTGATTTCCGATCCCAGAAGCTTTTCAGCAACCGATTGTGCATCCGCGGGATTTTCGGCAAATTTGATACCTCCCGCTTTCCCTCGCCCCCCCGCCCAGATCTGGACCTTTACCGCAACGGGCTTCCCTATCTTTTCTGCGATCTTGGCGGCTTCCTGAGGGGTGGCGGCAACCTCACCCTTGGGAATCGACACCTTTGCTTCCTTGAGTATCTGTTTCCCCTGGTACTCATACAATCGAGCCATGTATACCTCCTTGGTGCTGCTCTTCCACCCAGCATTTTCTGCCAGAAGGAATAAGGATCATTCTTCTCTTCGTTTCTTATACCAATTCGCCTTCAAGTGTATACCTTCGTTGTCGCTGCGTCGCTTTCCTCGACGTACTTCTGAGTACGCCTACGTCATCTCCTCGCTGCCGCCTCGGTCTCCAACTTGAATACAAATCGGTATTGGGGCGTTCCCGCCGGAGGATTCAGTACCTTCCAGCCGGGATTTTGATCTTGTGGGTGCACTGACTATTGTACCGATTATTTTGGACTTGTCAATGGATTTTGTATTTGAAAGATTTTGGTTGACAGGTTTAATTGCTTAGGGAAGAATAGACAGTACGGACTCATTGATTATTTTGTTGCTTCGATGAAGCGGGGGAGGTGATGCATACCGTTTATTTTCTTGAGGTGAATCGAAAGGGCTTTATGCCCTATATAAGGAGGAGAGATGAGACGGATTACGATGGCGTTATCAGGGTTAACTTTTGCTGTGTGCTCCCTGCGGGCCACTGACGGATTTGCCGCAGAGATGTATCATCAGAATTACAATCCCGCAGGCAACGTTTTCCTTTCCACCCTCTTAGCTGCGATCCCGATTATGACCCTTTTGTACTTCATTGCCCTGCACCCGCACAGGGACAAGCTGGGTCACCGCCACCTCGGCATCAGCGCGCCGTATGCAGCCTTTTACGGCGTCATAGCTGCCTTCTTGATCTCTTGCGTGGTATTCGGCATGCCCTTCGCGGGTGCGTTTTCGGCCTTTGCATACGGTTCACTTTCAGGCTTTCTGGGGATCATCTGGATCGTGCTTGCGGCCATGTTCCTTTACACCATGACGGTGACCACCGGCAAGTTTGAGATCGTCAAGGAGTCGATCGTCCATATCTCCTTCGACCGGCGTCTGCAGGTGCTATTGATCGCCTTCTCCTTCGGGGCCATCATCGAGGGGACATCGGGCTTCGGGACCCCCGTAGCCATTGCCGGCGCGG
>DATFYE010000024.1:0-3336 GCA_035315185.1 Syntrophorhabdales bacterium
GAGGAGTACATAAACGATGATTCGAAGGAATCATCACGAAGGAGTGAGAGCTATGACCTGATCACAGATATGAAAGAGAAAGCGGGTAGAAAAAACCTGTGCAAAACATTTGTTGTTGACTTTTCTCATAGGAGGAAGGAACAAACGAAATTCATCGTCAGGGATTTTTCAAAATCTTTACTTCGCAAAAATCGTCGGTTGCACATACTACTCTTTGCCGGGGCATATTCAGGGAACTTGATGATTACCGGATGGAACAAAGCAGAAAGCAGAGCCGGATGGCCCTGCCTTCGTTGACAACTGGTTAGGTTCCCGGTCCTAATCTACATTCTCGGTGACGCCTCCGCTATTCACCGTCGAGCCCATGCAGATCACGATCATCAATACCCGTTATCGCAGTACGTGTTGGGGCCTGAGTCTATCAACGTTGACGTGTCGAGCTGGGCAGTTGGGGTCGGGTATTTCGGAGTCTTCTGGTTGGGAGGCACGTTTTGGGGTGGGGCGAACGTGTAATCCGAGACGTTGCCCATGAGCTGAGTGATCCCACTCTTCTTCACCCTCAGCACCATGAGGTCTGTAGACCAGATGATATCCCGACCGAATACCGGATAAACGCCATGCGGGAAGTGTGCCCGTACGCTGTTCATGGCGCATTTGACGGTATCATCCTCCGTCGGGAAATGCGCAATGACGGCGAGCCGCGGATGGGGATTTATCTGGGTGAGGACGTACCCGTAGGCCCCCTGTGGCGTGTGGGAGCTGTCTTCGATGTTCGCCGCATTCTGGACTGCGTTTTGAAAGCCAGGCTTAGAATAATCAGGCCACGTCATGCCCGGATAGTTCTTCATGGCCAGCAGTTCCGGCGGAAGTATCATTTCGTGGATGAACACGTCGACACCCCGTGCCTTGCCCGTACTAGGATCCACGTTGTTTGCCTCGTCGATGCAGTTGGTTTCGGGCCTGGTGTCACTCGTGTAAATCATCGAGAGCATGGGTGCACCTAGGACAGTCGGGTTTGTCCACTCGAGCTTGTAGCCCATGGAGCCCTTTCTGGTATGGATCACCGGGAAGTGGGTGATCCTCACGCCGGTCTCCTTGTTGTAGTAAGCGACGTTGTCGCCGTTAGGCTTGCCATTCGCACCTTTCCCGTTTTTCCACCAGTCCAACTGAATGGGGACCAGGGCATAGCCGTCGCCCCAGGGATCGTCACCGACAGATTCCGGAAGGTCCTTCAACCCCCAACTCGCCTGGATCTCGGCGGCGGTTGGGTAACCCTGACAGTTCGATGGTAGGAAGCTGAAGCTTTCCGAGTGCCACCGCATGGCTTTCCGGAGGCACTCGCAGAAATCCTTGGTCCCATCGTCGTAGTACTTTGGAGGATTGTTTCCCCACGCGGGACTCTGTACGCCCGAAGGCCCCTGTCCAAAGACGTACAGGGGCGACTTGCGGTCGTTCGCGGGTCCGAAGCAGTAGATTGCGCTCAGGTCGCTCATGTGATCGGCGTGGAGATGGGATATGAGGATCTTGTCCATCCTACCGAATGAAATACCCATGGCGGCGTAATTGGCTAACACCCCGGCGCCGCAGTCGAAGACGAAGGAGTCTGTTGCTTTGCCAGGTCCATTGGATTCCGGGATCCACGGACCCACTTCTACGAAGATACTCATCATCTGCTGTGCCCGCCGGTTGGGAGGGAACACTGTCCCGAGAAAGGTGATCCGCATCTCATCAGCATCGAGTGGCGTGTCCGGCGTAAAGTCGCCGAGGCCTCTGGGATAGGTGTACTCCTGTGTGGAATCAGGGCGCACCGGGTAGTGGCAGCCGTTTGTTGCGGGACATGATGGTGCGTGCGCGTGGGCCTTGCCAGCTCCGCCACCGATCATAGCGCCTCCGAGTGCCAGACCGCCCAGGATTACTCCGGAACCCTTCAACAAGTCTCGTCGTGTCAATCCCTCGGAACTTTTTTTCTTGGTCTTCTTCATTTTCCTTGCTCCTCTGCTAAGTTCTTTATGTTACCTTCCGCGGTCCTCTCTAAGAGGAGGCTGTACAATGTCAGATCGTCCGTAATTTGAGGCTCATCTTTCGTCTTGAATAGACCGTTCACCTTTATGCGATGTATTTCGATTTTAGCAGAAAAAGATTACTTGTCAATAAGCCTTTGGCATAAAAAGCGTATCATTCTTGGCTTAAGCTCGAAGGCTATCGTACATCTCGCAATACGAATGGGCAATGCCTTAACAGTATGGCGTTATACGCTCTTATCATCACCGGGGTGCGCTCATGCGTCGCGGCGCTATTCCGCGCTTGCTTTACTCCAGGACCGGTACTATCCTTCTTGCAGAAGCCTTAACGCTGCTGGGGTTCTTTTCTTGTAGAAGGAGGGTGGTATGCGAAGGACATGGTTGACACCAATATTGGTAGTGCTCGGGATTCTTCTCTTATCCTTCACCCTTTCGGCGCAACAGCCGAAGGCTATCAAAATCGGAGCAGTCTATCAACTGAGTAGTGAGAATCCAATTAAGCCTTACGTAGGGAATATCGCCACCACTGGCCTTGACTGCAAGAGAGGGGTGGAACTGGCCGTTGACATCATAAACGGCAAGTATGATCTGAGCCTGCCTCTGGCGAAAGAGGAGGGCCTCCCCAACCTCGGAGGGGCAAAACTGGAGGTAGTCTTCGCGGACACTAAGGGTGATCCGAAGAACGGCATGTCAGAAGCCGAACGGCTTGTCACCCAGGAGAAGGTGGTTGCCATGATCGGCGCCTACCAGAGTGCGGTCACCGACACTGCAAGTCAGGCGACGGAGCGCCTCAAGATCCCCTATGTCTGTTCTGATTCCTCATCACCGACGCTTACGGAACGCGGCTTCAAGTACTTCTTCAGGGTCAGCCCGCACGACGGCACCTTTGCTCGTGATCAGTTCATGTTCCTGAAAGACCTCGAGAAGAAGACCGGGAAGAAGGTGAATACCATAGCGGTGCTCCATGAAGACACGGAGTTCGGCTCGAACGTGGGCAAGGAAGTCAACAAGGATGCGAAGGAGTTTGGTTACAAGGTCGTTGCAGACGTCTCCTATGTGGCAAATGCGACGGACGTGACGAGCGAGGTGGGGAGGCTCATCAAAGCCAAGCCCGATGTGTTGATTCACGCGTCATACATCACGGATGCGATCCTCTTCACCAAGACGTTCAAGGAGATGAACTTCGCCCCCAAGGGCCTGATGACCTTCGCCGGCTACATCGAACCGGGCTATCTTCCCGTAGTGAAATCTCTCGGAAACTACATCATCGTCCGCTCGACCTTTGCGCTGGATCTTGCCAAAAACAAGCCGCTTG
>DATFYE010000025.1:0-7584 GCA_035315185.1 Syntrophorhabdales bacterium
CTATCCGGGAAAGTTTCACGTGATACCTCCTTGGATTTTGTGAAGGCAATATGATGCCTTAGTTATCGGAAGAAAGCGTGCGAAAATTAATTTTGTCCAAAGCGGGCAATGCTGATAAGCTGACGGTTCGAAAAGGAAAGGGAATTCCCTTCCCTGCTTATTGGATGAACAATGTCGTTTTGATTCTTACGCCCAGGGTAGAAGTGGGGACGTCCTTCAATTATTCAATAACTCTACACTCAGATGCCGAGAGACTCATGTGCGCCAACAGGGGTAGGGGACGTTGGTGACATATTGACATTTGATCGTGGGGCGGAGGGGCGCCCCTAAGATTATAAGATTTACACGCACAATCACTACGATAAACAAGGGCCAGGCCTGAAACGTGGCCGGCCTCAATGAATGATGAAGTCGATGTCGAGAACGGTGAGGTCATGGTCTCCATCCATATCACCGCGGTCTAATGTGCAGGAGCACGCGTGACGTCCCTGTCGGGCATCCCCAGATATACGTTATGCTGATGAGTGGCTGTGAAGAACTTTCCAACGTGATGGATATCGAGTACACTAATGGCGAATAGGCTTACACGTCTGAGAGTGACGATTGCCGCGGCAAAGATTGTACCTGAACCATCGTAGCGGGGATAACCTTTTCATCCCGATCAACTACGGCATATGCCACATGATCACTCAGGTCGAAGAGAAGCAGATATCTCTCCGCGTGTGATGTCTCCCTCGTTTTTGTACCGAAGTGCTTGCCGCACTGCACTGCGAGGTCGGTAATCGCCCGGTCGTCATAGATGGCAAAATCAAAGGAACTGGTGTTCTCTCGACCTGAGAACCATTAACACAAGCAGAGCAGGTGCCCGGGCCGAACTAGAAGTTTATCTCCGGCTTCGACTTGGCCCTGGCGGTTGTTGTGTGTGTGGCCCTTTCCTTTTTCAGAACCTTTCTTATCTCAACCGCCTTATCCCGGTTGATTGTATAGCGCGTCGGCAGATTGTGCATTTTGTGTTCGAGCACCAGTCCGTCCTCGACCAGGGTGGCGAGGGCATCCCTGACCCCGGCTATTTGGTACTTGACGTATCTTTCCAGCAGCCACCAGTCTATGATGCCGTCGAGTGTATCCTGTGCCCTGGGATATTCAACCAAGTACGATAAAATCTCATAGACCGTCTGTGACTTTTCCGGAATATTTGCGCCTCGTCTCATCACAGCTAACCCCTCCCGCAGGAAACAGTACTTATCCGGAGCGCCGCTTACCCGCGAGACACCTCATTTCTCGCTATACGGCTATTTTCGAGCGATAAAGGCGATAAGGTAAACACGAATTGACTCTGCCCCCTACCGCTCTATTCTCAACCTCTCGCAACGAACCGTTTCGCGAGAATATTCCGTCGTGTTGCTGGCCAGGCCGGAGAACTGAACAATAATCATCTCCCTTCGAACCACAGATTCTACAACCTGTCTTCCCAGCAAGTTCTGTTCCATTGCACCTCCTCCTCCACTATGGTTATTAAGAGAGCGTATTCACGGTCACTTTCCGCAATTACCATGGTACCGAAACCTCCCGTCCAGAGATTCCTCTGTATGAAATTCCCGGACAAAGACGTAGGAATTTTGAGACACTGGATCTCATTTACGCAAGAAAGCAGACCACCCGGGGTGAAAGCGCGGGGCGATCACGTAGACGTTGAGGACCCGCGAAACGACGCCTCAAGGGTTTGTGGAGAGCTACGAGAAGGATCCGAAGTAATCCGTGTGCCGGCCTCAATGAATGATGAAGTCGATGTTGAGAACGGTGAGGTCATGGTCTCCATCCATATCACCGCGGTCTAATGTGCAGGAGCACGCGTGACGTCCCTGTCGGGCATCCCGCTGTTACTCCCTTCTAAAAGTCTGCCACTATTCCGCCGTATGGGCAAGGATATTTATCGGATGCAGGAAGATTTTGGGGACACCCTTCAGCGTTCAGAGCTTTGGCGCCTGACGATACATGTGAGTTTCTAAAAGGCATCCCCCAAAAAATACGTTATGCTGATGAGTGGGCGTGAATAACTTTCCAACGTGATGGATATCGAGTTCACCTCCTAAGCTGTAAGTTGACAGAATCGGAGCAGTTGAAGATTAACGAGTGAAAGTGTGAAAGAAGAGAGGTGCCCATGGCTCTCATGAGCCGCTGGGTCCCGTCGTACAGCATTGCCCCGTAGAACTCCCGCCGTTGCAAGCACTAACAGGCCAGGTCCCGCCACTGCAAGCGTTCGATTGAATTCCCCAACTGCAACAGCCCGTGCATGCAGTCGCGTTTCCGCCTCGGCAACCAGAGTAGTCATCGGCGGGACCGTAATTGCAAATGCAGGGAACAGGGCCATTGTGGCAACTATTAGCGGCGTGTGATCCGTCATTGCAGTCGTCCCCGTAGGCTGGCGATCCGTTTAGATCGACCAGCCGAGGGGGTTGATAGGTAAATGGTTGCACTTCGCTCACTGCCGCAGAGGGCGAGGAAGAAGAGTTTCCCGGTCTATCTGCAGTGTCCGGAAGTCCGAACCTCGTGCGGTCAAACCCGGCCATCCCTTCGGCAAGCAGTGCATCAACGAATGCCTTGATATGATCGCTCGCGTCTTCGGGCACATTTTCATGCTCACGGATCTTCTGAACGATGGCATCATGGGTATGCTCCCCGTCAAGGAGCTTCCACACGTAGACGCCGGTAGGGCTCAGACCATATCCACGCCCCGTATCAGGGTTAAAGAGCACGGCCCAGTCGTCAAACTCCTCCCGGAGCATGACGAAAGGATTGGCTAAGGGTTTTTCATCGTATTTCGCGGTAGCACCTTATGCCTTCCGCTCAACATCTCTGCGGACTGAGCAACACTGATAGAAAGCACACCACAATTCAGTGCAATATCAGTGCCAATGTACCATGCTGTTTTGCATTACCGTAAGAACATCGTCTATTGTTGTTGCACGTGAGGTTTTAAGGTGACGGTGAGGAAACGATGCATTCTTTTCCGTAACCGACACAATTCGCGCGGCGACGCTGCCGATGCCCTCATGGCCCGGTACTCTAGATACTCAGTTTCGTGCCAACGTGTGCAGCACTCCAGGATAGCGGCGCATTCTGCAATGAAACCAAAATGTAAAGAGCGTCACCCTGCTCCCAGAAAATCACGTTATTCACAAAAGATCGGCTTTTTTGAGAATAGGCACTGTGGCGAAGCCAACAAGAAAGCCTGAGAGATGAGCCCACCAGGCAACGCCCTTTGGTGCCTGGCGATACATGTGAATTTCTAAAGGGCATCCCCAAAAACTTGTCGTTCCCAGTGGCCGGTATTACAATTACCAAAGAGGCCGATCCGGCCCATACATCTTTTGCCAAAGGGGGCTCTATGAGAACCGCAAAGAAACGCAGTCCCAGCAATGCACTCGGCGACCCGTCACAAAGCCTGCAGACCTTTAATCTGCCCGACCTCCAGCAATACACCAAGGAAAGCGTATACTCGAACACAGCAAGCAAGGACTTCCACCTGTTTTACGTCGGCCGTGATGATGTCCACGATATCCTCAAGTACGTCCTTTCCCGGGTGAGCGTCTCCCTGTACCTCAACATGTTCGGCTACGACGACGATGAACTCAACGACATCCTGATGGCCAAAGCGCTGGATCCCCAGGTCACCATGCTGATCACCCTGGACCAGAGCCAGGCGGGTAGCGTCCATGAGAAAAGGCTGCTCGACTCGGACGTGGCCAAGAACCCGGCAGCGTACAACACGCATTTCGTGCTGGGTCAGTCCGCCACCCACCAGATCAGCCACACCAAGGGCTTCGTGGCTGACGGCAAGGTTGGCGCCGAAGGCTCGACTAACTGGTCAACATCAGGCGAGGGCACCTTCGTGGTCGTTGGTAGTCCTGGGGGCCCGGGTTACGTGGCGCAGAACAACACCCAGACGATCTTCACGGACCCGGACACCATAAACCGCTTTCAGGCCGAGCTGATCGCAGAGCATATGGCAGCGCAGGGACAGCAGACTCCGACGAAGAGTAAGAGATAGGGCTCCAAGAGCCGCATGCGAGGAAGCAGCCTGTTGACAAAGGACTTCTTCGCCTTACATTTGTTTCAGGACTCTGTGTCCTCAACTCGACCATGAGGGGGTGTGCCATGGGAAAAATGCTTCGGTGCAGGGATGTAGGGGTAGACTGCGATTTCGTTGCTCGCGGCAAAACAGAGGAAGAGGTGCTGAAGAAGGCTGCCGAGCATGCAAAAAAAGACCATGACATCGACGAGGTAACTGAAGAATATCGCGCAGCATGGCGCAAGGCGATGCGAAACGAGTAAACTACCCGTCCCGAGGGAGAGATGCCCTCTTGTTTTCCAACAAGGCCTGTCCTACGTTAGGAGAAATAGTATTTTAAGGGAGGAAGGCTCGTGAAAAAACAGATTGGCATCTTAATGGTTATCGCACTTCTCTCCTCGTTGTTTGCCGTGCTCATCCCAGACGGGGCCTGGGCGGCGACAAAAAAAGAGATCAACGCAAGTGTGAATGTAGCCCTTAAGCGTTTCGCCGCGGACGTAAAGGGGGCCGATGAATTCCTCAAGGCCGCGAAGGGTACGCTCGTGATGCCGAGGGTCAAGCAGGCCGGCCTTATCATAGGGGGAAAGTACGGCAATGGAGCCCTAAGGGTCGGTGGGAAGAGTGTCGGCTACTACAACATGGCCGCTGGTTCTGCCGGGCTCCAGATTGGCGCGGAGGAATTCAACCTCATCCTCTGCTTCATGGATGAGGCAGTCCTCAAAAAGTTCAGGGCGAGCAAAGGCTGGCAGGTGGGCCTTGACGGCACCGTTGTCCTGGTTACCCTGGGAGCAGGAGGTTCCGTAGATACCACCAAACTGAAAGAGCCCATAGTCGGGTTCGTCTTCGGCCAGGCAGGGCTTATGGCCGGGATCACCCTGGAAGGGTTGAAATTCACGAAAACTAATCCGAAGTAAAGCGCACCCATCAACTGCTTCTCATCAAGGAGGTGGACGGGTACCAGCATCACCAGTTTTAGCAGAAGGAGCTCAATATGCAGATTTTTGCCACTCTGATCATGTTGACTTTCCTGGCAGCCGAAGGCTTAGTTTCTGCCGCCGAGCCCGGCATTGCACCCACAGGCACGTTGCGTGCTGCCTACATCGTCTCCAATCTGGCCCAGGCCGTCAAAGACCCGGTCACCGGGGAATATCACGGTGTTTCCACCGACATCGCGAACGAATTGGGCCGCCGCAATCAAGTCCCGGTAACGATTCTGCCGCTTGCCACCGCTGCAGCCGTCCTCGAAGCGGTGCAGAAGGGCCAGGCGGATATCGGCTTTGTTGCGCCCAACCCGGAACGAATGGGCATCGTTCTCTACTCACAGATCTACATGTTGGTACAGCAGAGCTTTCTGGTGCGGGATAACTCGCCCATCGTATCGGTGCGCGATATCGATCGTCCGGGTCGCACTATCGGGGCCAACACGGGCGACTCCATCGCCGTCTATTTAAAAAACTGGTTGAAGCAGGCTACACTGCTGGTGAGTCCGGACTACTCTCTCAAAGAAGCTGCCATGTGGCTGGCCGACGGCAAGGTGGACGCGTTCGGGGGCAACAGGCAACGGTTGCGTGTGTCGACGCAGGGCATCCCCGGCCTGCGCCTTCTTCCGGACAATCTTTACGGAGTACCCCAGGCGATCGCCGTAGCAAAGGACAAACCCGAGCTTCTGGCTGCAGTCAACAGGGCGATTGACGAACTCCGTTCATCGGGCTTTCTCCGGAATTCAGTCGAGCGCAGCGGCGTCGACGGGATCGATGTCGCCCCGGCGGTCAAACAATAGCCAAAGGACCAAACGGAAAAACGAAAAAAAGCAGGGTTTGGCTAAGGCGCCGTCGGGATCCCTCGGCTCTGCAGGTCAAGCTCTACGGGCTATTCGATGATCGTTCCCTTGCCGATCTTCCGATACTCGAGCTCGACGTGGTTCACGAATGCCGTTCTGCCCTGGGAATCGGCTCTAAATCCACGCCTGTCGCACCAATCGATAAATGTTTCCGGATCGATGTCTGCGCGAAGAGCGATATTGCCAGCACCCTTAATCTCTTCGCATTCCCTTCCGACAAGAGCTTTCCAGTCTTCATACGTGGCGGGCATATTCTCGGAATCGGTAAAGACCGCAAGCGACCTGCGGTAGGTAGGCCCATCCTTGTACCAAGCAATCCCTATGACATCGTTCATTTTGACAGCTCCTTTATTCCCCTTTTCAAAGTCCGCCACTATTCTGCCGTCTGGGCAAGAATATTTATCGGATGCGGGAAGATCTTAGGGACAGCCTTCTAGTGTTCAGAACTTTGGCGCCTGATTTCCAGATGGCGGCTCTCCCCCGCGAAGCGCCGTTCTATCCTTCCCTTTTTTCAATGAGCCATTCTCTGTGCGCTCCCTGCCCCTGCAACGAGTACAGGCGGTTTACAGAAAACGGATTGACCTTATGACATTGTTGAAGACTTCACTCGCCTTCAGATAATGCTCCTCAATATCGGTAAAATTGAAATTGTACAGTCCACCTAGCCTCGGGGCGTATATGTATATCGCGGATTGACAGAACCTTATTTTTTTCTCCTCTTGATTCGGATGTACAGTGGTATAAGAGATAATCCATTTTAGGCTCTTGATATCATCGACAAGTATGAATTCTTTTGATAACGAAAGATTCTCGAACGATGGAAGCGAGCTCTTGAGAATATCCACGCTAAAGTTAGTCATATCCTCATAGAGACGTTCGATGTCGACATTCGCGGCGTCAAAGGTGCCAAGTTTGAACTGTTCGTAGGTATCCGCTATGTCTTCGTCGCGTTGAAACACCACGTTGAAGTTAGCAGGAAATACGCCAAGAGGTTTTTTTTCGACGTACTGATAAAGAAGTCCCTCCTTCGGCAACCAGTCTCGTGGCCGGGCAAAGACCAGCTTGTGCCTTTCGTCTATGTCTATCGTGTATCCCTGCGGGCGAGGAGCCCCCTTGATAAGCTTTGCCTGAAGCTCTTGAATCTGTTCGCGATACTTTCCTATCTGATCAACAGTCAACTGTTTATAAAACTGGAAGGTTATGGATGTTAAGAGAGAGGCAGTGAAGACAAACCCCGCAAATGCTCCTCCCAATTTCCAATTTTGCAGGCTGGCTTCGGCTGAGGACCCCAAGATTTTGAATGCGATATACGCAACGGTGATGCTCACGGCGAGGGTGATCACTCCGGAAACTAAGGCAAATATCATCCTGTTCTTTTCATCCATAGCTCACACCTCCGCGTTGATTATTGCATACCCATCAGAAATGTCAAGGTGTGGGTTGAAGGACGCCCGTCAAATCGCACGGTCGAGGGACGTTGTTGACTACTGTGACAAACTCCGCTTTCGGCAGGGACTGGGGTCAAATCTTCACAGCCTGTTGAAAAACTCACCTTGAATGAGCTTTCCTCCCTGCCTTGCAGTCATGCATAGATCGGCGATCCGGGGTGCGTGCGATGAGGGCCATGCCTTGAAGAACCACGGCAGAGTGCTGTTTTAAGGGGACAACATCG
>DATFYE010000026.1:0-25607 GCA_035315185.1 Syntrophorhabdales bacterium
CGTAGACGAGCATCATGTGACCTGTTTGAAAACGCTTCAAAAGTTCCTGGGCAAAGTAGCCGAGACCAAGGCCAAGAAGCACTATGAGACCTTCTTTATGCGTTTTATCGATTAGATCAGCGGCGTCGCTCGCGCACTTTACCGGGTTCTCCACGCTGTGGATGCATACTTCTTCTCCATCCCTTTTGGTGACTATCAGCCTGGGATCGCCGTTTTCCGCGGTGGTCAACTGAACTACGCATTCCTCTTTCTGGTCTGATAGGATGATGTCAGCCAGGTTTGAATGCTGTTCCTTCAACACCGCTAGATTCTTTTCAAAATAATCCATCTCTCCCGCCTATGTGTCTGTCTGGTCTATCTAGTCCGTTTAGTCCATTTAGTCGCCTAGCCCATAACTCCTTTCCATCCCTACGATGCTGCACCGGAATCTCAGCGGGCCAGGGGCTTCCCCGGTCCTGCTCTCGTCAAGTTCGCCGCAGGAGAACATGAGCCGGCAAAAAAAGAACGGCACAGCTTGACGAAATGTCACCATAGGCATAGAAGCGCAGACTGACGGCTCGAAGCATATGGCCAGGGCCTTTCTTGCGTCTCCGATAACGACTATTCCTTCTGTTGCACCAAGCCCCGACGATGCTGTCACAACGCTCGATGCAGGCGCGTTGTGGGTCACGGTCTGGCCCTCTATCCTAAAGACCTCAAACCCCGAGCCGCCGTTATGGGTAGCATAAAAAAGGCTTGAAAGATCGTATGATTCGGGGATGAGGGTCAGAAACGCTGTCTTGAAAGAACCCGCCGGAATGCGCTCCCAGTCAAAGGTATAGTCGAGGTCGACCTGGGGCTGGTTCTTATAGACCTTGAATAGCTTTCTGATGGGGCCAGCCTCAGTTGGAACCTCTGCCGCGCAGCCGAACCACTCTTTTCCACCGGCAGAGCCCGAGATCAATTCTGCGCGGGCGGGCATGAGATCAGTTACCTGGGACTGTCCAGGCCGCTGGAGAACCGTGTTAGCCGTATACCAATCAGCGCTGAGAGCAATGTCCTTAAAGTAACCGTGAGGGATCGTGCCCGCCAGGGGTTCAGAGCTCAGCTTTGGGAAGACGAGGCTCTGAACAGAGAGCCCGCGCCGGAGATTAAAGAGCACACTGGCGGAAGGGCTGGATACGCGGAGGAACCTCCCGTCTGACGATGTCTCGGACCAGTGCGTCCGCGATGAGGAAAGTCGACGCTTTATCTTTTCCTCTCCAGCGACGTGGAGCGTTCCGTTCAGACCATTCAGCGAGAGCGTGATGCGACGTGGAGCAGGTAACCCGGCAGAGGCTGTTTCAATCGAAAGACGTTCAATCTCGCTCAAGAAGCTTTCCCACCGCTCGGCTGTTATATGCGTGCGAAAGTCGCTGCCCCAGAGAAAGCAGAGCCTCTTTTTTAAGGGCTCAATCTTGTGTCTTCTCTGCGTGCCTTCCTGTTCCATGCGCATGATGCGTCGGAGTAGCTGGTGGCAGAGCGTGTTCACATACAGGCTATTCCTCCCTGTAACAGACCACCGGGTAACGTTATATTTTGGCTGCTTCTTGACAGGTATAGGTTGAGCGGATGACTCAAGCGCCAGGGGCAGGTAAGCTCTGGCTGGCATCGGAGGCGACTTGAGTACGTCCGACGGAAAGATGAGCTGAAAACGAGGGTCCGCCCGGAGAAGCTCGTACAACTCAAGGATGCGGATCCACTCGACCGGACGTTCAAGCTCCGGCTCTGCTTTGAATCGTCCGGGACGGAAATCGAATATCTCCGCGTCATTGCCGTAGAGGCTGAGATACCTCCCCCTCTCACCGAGGTGGGTGAGAAGGTAAGTCAACAGATCGGGTGCATCTATGTCGCCGTGGGCGTACCGCTGGAACTTCTGGAACGCGATTGAATCGTTCCAGATCAGCGCGACCCGGTGCCCCTTCGGCCCCATGGCCACTTGCGGATAGTACTTCAGTTCGTCGTCCCATTCCGGGTGGAGGGTGCGGGGATTATTCCACTCCATCACTATTCCGTTAACCCCAAGCCGCTCATAATGTTCAACGATGCCCGCTGAATAGGCTTGCTCATTGATGTACCAGAGTGTCGGTACCACACCAAGGATGCGCTCATATCCCTGACTGCCGATCTCTAGATTCCACTTATTGACCTTTGCGGGCACGAGCGGTGCCACGATCTGAGAATAGCCAGAGCCCACGAACTCCACGAGCCCTGATCGAATGGCCTCCCGGAGACTCTTTACCCACTTCTTGTCCAACCGCGAGATCAATTCCAATGTAGCAACAGGTGATTCGATGGCAATCGGAAAACGATGGCGGAGTGCCAGTTCAAGGAGTGGCCATAGACAATGTTCAATCACCTCTTCTCGTCTCGATTCAGGGATAGAGGAATAGAGCAGATTAACATGAAATATCGAATAGAGCTTAAGAGCCATATGTCTGATTCATCCGTTGATCGCGGTACCCTATATTCATCTTTTTCCCGTCACGTTTCGATCCTGAGCGTTTTTTCAGCCTTCTCCAGGGTTTTCCAAACAGAGGGCTCATCCGGGCCGTGGGCAATAACATAAGCAAAACGGTCTGCCCCATGCTGGTACGGACCGACTCTGTCACCCTCTTTTTTGAGGACGAAAACCTCCGCAACACCGGGAATGTTCCTGGTCTCCTCAATACCTGCAATAGATCTTATTATTCCGGGTTTCGGAAAAACCGCCTTTGAAATGGCGCATGCATGCTTCTGGGGGACAATGTCCCGCGTGTCAGGCGCCTCTCCAAGAGCTATTGAGATTGCGGCACGAATGTTGTTGGTTCCGCATGCAAGCGGCGTTGTGTACTGACAGTGAAAGCCTCCGGAGAGGCGGGCAGTCATCTCCATCACTTGGGGCCCGTCCTGCGAAAAGATAATATCGACCTTGTTTACGCCCTCGATAATTCCCACCGCCCTACCCGCTGCCTCAGCGAGTCTAACCATCTGCTCACACTCCGAAGCAGACCTTCGGGTAGGATTAACGTGATAAAGCTCGACAAAGAAGGGTGGGTATCCATGTACCGTATCAATGATGCTTGCCGGATAGTAGGACCCACTCCAGGCAATCATCTCAACGGTGTGTGTTGTACCTGTGACGAAGGACTCCACAAGGATTTTGCCGTTCGAGCCAAAACGTTTCGCAAGGTCAAAAGCAGATGTTATGTCCGATTTGTCCTCAATTAAAGTCACGCCACGGGAGGCGCAATTATTGAGCGGCTTGATGACAACGGGCAACCCCAGTTCCATGGCCCTGCTTTTTGTCTCTTCCAGGCTCTCTGCCGCAAACGTCCTCGGTGTTGGGACTCCGCTGCTGACGAGCGCCTCTTTCGTCAGGAGTTTGTTGTGGGTCCTGTGGGCCACCTCGGGCGGAATGCCGGGAAGCCGAAGCGTTTCGGCAACTTTGGCCACAGTCACTTCCACGTCGGCACCGGCGGTAAAAACACCAGAGAATCGCTGCTCCCAACCGTGCTCTCTGATCCTCGCGATGACCTCATCGGGATTGTAGGTGCTGGCGATGAGAAGATCATCCGCATAAGCTGCTGCAGGAGCGGAAGCGTTCTGGTCCGCAACGGTCACTCTGAGGCCCATCGATTTCGCGACTTTGACCGTAGGCACCAGCAGGAGGCCGCCGCCAATGATCAATATCTCTTTCATGCTTCAGCCTCCCTGTAAATCGTCTTTATCTCCCAGCCCGGCTTTTTCACGGTGCTGAGACGCTTCAGTATAGTCTCCTCTCCAACCAGCGTGGAGACAAGAATGGCAGCTTCACTCGTTTCCTCCAGCACAGCAGGTGATACAATAGGCAGGCCGTCAAGTGAGCCCCCGTGCTTTGTCTCATCGTCATCCAGAATGGCCTGAACCGAACCGTTGTGATGATTGATAAGACCTAAGAGGCCCATCGTGTGAAACCCGCCTCCGTAAATGAATATGGGCATGCCAAGATCAAGCTGACGATCAAGCCACGACTGCACGTCGTTTCTTATTTTCATGACGCAGTCACGAAACTTTGTAAGGTAGGGCTCGGCGTTGGTATCCACCGGTATATTCTCCGTGACCCGTCCCTCCCGTTTTCTGTATATGGCCCTCTGGTTACTTTCGAGAAAGAACCCGAGGGGCGCTTTCTCATGGAGCACTTCTTCGAAGCCCGCCCTTTCCAGCAGTGCTTTCAGGGTTGTCAGAGAAAACTCATACAGGTGCTGGCAGGAGATGAAGTGCTGAAATTCAATCACGTCTCCTTTTAATTCAGCAGCATCAGGTACCTCGATCCACACCAAGCCCTCTTCCCGCAAGCTGTCCCGTAGTATCCGGAGCGTTTCCGTAGGGTCGCCCAGATGTTCGAGGACGTGAAACAGTGCTATTACGTCGAACCTTCTTTTACTTTTGCGCAGATCCTCAACGAGACCTGTCCGCACACTTGAAAGCCCGTTCACGCGCCTGGCAAACTCTACCTCTGTAACGGAGGGGTCGAGACCGTATGTCCGGATGCCCGCATTCTTTTTGGCCAATTCTTTCAAAAAGAAGCCGTATGAGGAGCCTATTTCGAGGAGCGTCTTCGGTCTTTTAGAAAGCTGCCCAAGGAACCTCTCAAAGAAAGCTGCTCGGGAACATGCGATTTGACGGTAAGGATTTTTCGGGTCGAGCAAGAACGTTTCCGGATATTTCTGGCCGTAAGTCTTATAGAATCGTGCTCTTGAAGGGCCATCCAGCCGCGGATTGACGAAGATGAGGCCGCAGCTTGCGCAGAATCCCTGACTGAAACCGGTCTTTGGATCGGTCAGCACGGGAGAGAACGTTTCCCGGCCGCAGAGGTTGCAGCGGACAGATTCGCTCCTCATCCCATCACCGCCCATAAGGCGATCACGTCGCCGATACCGAGTTGTTTCGCGATGGTATCAAAAACCTTTTTTTTGTCGTCAGGGAGGGTTCCACTCGTATTGCCGCTGCCGAATCTTACCCAGTTCCTGATCATGAATCCATGATCCTTCAACAGATAAAACAATGACTCCTGAGAAAAAAGATGCAGGTGATTAGGGTACGTATACTCTCTCCAGCTTCCGCCGAATGTATCCGAGATAATCCCGGTACAGGGCGTTTGCAGCAAAAGGCTCCCTCCCCTCTTGACAGCCCTTGTCACCCTTCCCAGGAGCTGTTTTGGATTGAGGGAATGCTCTATGACGTCCCAGAGACTCACTATATCGAAAGCACTTCCCAGCTCATCCGCTTCACAGCAGTGACAGTCGAGCCCTTTGCTCCTCGCTTCCTGAATCATTTCGGAAGCGACATCAACACCAACCGCTTCGTAGCCAAACTGCCTGATCCAACCAACGAAGAGCCCGTTCGCACACCCCACGTCAAGCCACCGGAGGCCTTGGCCCTTCTCGTAAGGAAATCTGAGGTCTTTGAAGGTAAGCACCTTTTCCGATTGATATACAGGCTGATACGCTTCCGCAAAGTGCGGATTCGCCTCCTCGCAGCCCATCGATTTTACGTAGTTATTATTGTAAAAATTTGTCAGTTCTGTTTGGGTCGGCATCGGGTCAGCAAGCGTAACACCGCAGGTGCATTTTGCGTAAGTGGCATCGCCAAACACCGCCCTGACGATCTGTTCCGAACTTCCACACAGAGTACACGTCACCAGTCACCTCGTTGAAGACTCAAGAAGGCCACCTTTGGGGGCCATGTTCTTGGTCACGGAGTTGTAAATGTACCTGGCGATCCTTTCGGCTCCCCGCCCGTCCACCAATCGGCTTGTCGCTACCCGCATCCGTTCTGCCGCGGGGGGCCGTCCCAAAAGGTGTGATAGCTCCCGGCGAAACGCGCTCCAGTCGATGTGCGGTGAATAGCCGAACGTCTTGCCGGTGCCGGCAAAGATCCCGTTGAGTACCTTTGTGGCGTACTTTTCATGCGCTTCCGTGGGATTAACCAAGAGCACGGGCAATTCCGCAGCCATCGCTTCAACAAGAATGGTACCGAAAGAGATGATAGCAAGATAGGAAAACCTCATGAGCCGGGCCATCAGTGTAGCATCCGCCTCCCCGTATACCCGAAGATTTTTCGTTGCCGAGAACCGTCGCTGAATGGCCCTTTCCCTTTTTCCATCAAATCCGGCCATAGCACGGATCTGGATCGATCGACATGCGGGGATCTCAGCCAGGACCTCCAGCGTTGACTGGAGGAGCTGTTCCGGATCTGCTCCGCCAAAGCAGACAAAAAGGTCTTGTCCGCTGTCCGGGTACGATGATGCTCTCCGCCACTCCTTTGCATTGGAGAAACTCTTATCAACCACAAAATAGTCAGGCCCCACGAGCTGGTACCGATGGCCTGCAGCACTATGGAGCGTGAGCTCGAAACCGTTCACCACTTCGTCAGCGTGACTCTTGCCGTCGGAGGCATCGAACTCTATAACCGACGCGCCACACTCATGGAGATATTCTACTTCCTCCAGCCTAAGGTGCCTGTACGCATCCCATACAAGAAGCTGAGGCCCTTGAGATGCACTATCTTTCACCAAGCGGGCCTCACCAGTTAAATGTGCGTGAGGGAAACCCATTTTCTTAAGGTAATTGTAGACGTCCTGTTCTGCACAGACAAAGGAAACCTCCAAACCTAGTCCCAAACAGGAGCGTGCAAGGACAGAAGCCCGAATTACATGCCCATACCCTTTTTCTTTACCGCCATCAACAGCAAACAAGATCATCTTCTCAAGCCTCAACAATCAACGTGTCTTTTCTCAAACTTTCCAGGTACCCTTCGTTCCGCGTATAGTGACTGTTCAGCTTGTAGATCTCAGGGTTTCTGATGAGAAAGTCGATCACATCCAACCAGCTGAATGATGGGTTTGACGGATAGAGCGCTGCGTAGACCTTTCTCACCAGTTCAAGGTCTTCCTCATAATCAACGGTAAGCCGGAACCTGCTCAAATTCTCTGAGCATGGAATGACCTCTATCGAGAAGAGTTCCGGATGATTCCAAATATAGGGTGTGATGTGTTCCCTGTCTGATGGTAGAGAAGCCTCGCGATATATCTTCTCTAATGCGCGGAAGGAATAGATACCGGCGTCCAACCCGTCAGGGTACGTGTCGCCATCATTGCTCACCAGGTCCAAACTGCCGCCGGCCGACAAGAACCGGCCCACAACCATATCGATTATCCCCGGATCTATGAGAGGGCAATCGGCCGTGATTCTCAAGACGCCCAGCGGACTGTACGGCGCGGCGCACTGGTAGAAACGGTCGACAACATCGTCTTTGCTGCCCCTGAAGCATTCGACCGCTTCCTGGCGACAAAGACTGACGATCGCATCGTCATCGGCTTCGAGCGTGGTTGCAACAACGATACGGTCAAGCGTCCGGGCAAGTCTTACCCTATTAATGACCCATGAGAGCAGAGGGCGGTCCAGCACGGACAGCAAGGCCTTGCCCGGCAGCCTGGAGGAAGACATCCTGACTTGAATGACGCAAAGTATCACCTGTGGGACCTCACTGCAAAGATTGGTCTCAGCGGCTCACACTTGAGGAATCGCTCAGGAGAACTGCTCTCAAGGGCGGCCGCCAGAACTGAAAGGGCCTCATCGTACGCTCTGATGGTTTTCTCGAATTCAGATACTGTATGAGAGAACGTGGTTGCATGATTTCCGTTGAAGAGAATACCCCTCGAAATGACCTCCTGTTGAAACAAGCTTTTGAGTATCTGCTCGTCGTCGGATGCTTCTTTAAAGCTCAGGGCCATGTTCTGGGGGTGCGCTATAACAGAAACATACTTCTCAAGGCCGTGTCTTCTAATCATGTCTCGGCACGCCTCCATGAGCTTTAGCCCGTACTCATGGATGTGATCCATCACACGATATTCTTCCAGGATACGGATCGTTTCCAATGCTGCCACGATAGAGAGGCACTCGCCACCGAAGGTAAAGGAGAAAAATACGTGCGCAAGCTCTTTCATCAGCTCCCTTTTCCCCACAAGTGCTGAAATGGGAAACCCGTTTGCCATCCCCTTGCCAAAACATGCGAGGTCGGGTACCACGTTGTATAATGCCTGGGCGCCTCCCAGATGGAGCCTGAAGCCCGAAACGATCTCGTCAAAAACGAGCACCGTGCCGTGTTTATCTGCCAGCCCTCGCACCCTTTCAAGAAAGCCCGGATGGGGGACTTGCCCCGCGGGCTCCATGACGATGGCGGCGAACTGACCGGGATAGCTGTCGAGGAGGGACTCCAAAGAAGCTCCGTCGTTATACGTAAACGTGTGGGTAAGGGCACGTACCGCCTCAGGCACCCCCCTGCACATCGCCGTGGATCCGATGTACCAGTCCTGCCAACCGTGATAGCCGCAGCAAGCAACCCGTTCCCTGCCCGTCACTGCCCGCGCGAGACGCACTGCTCCGGCCGTAACATCAGAACCGTTCTTGCCAAACCTGACCATCTCCGCGCAGGGAATGATACTCGTCAGTTTTTCCGCAAGGAGGATCTCAAGAGGATGAGGCAAGCTAAAGGAAACGCCTTTGTGCAGTTGTCGAATTACAGCTTTGTTTACATCCGGGTAGTTGTAGCCGAGAATCACGGCGCCGAGAGCCATCGGGTAATCGAGAAATCGTTTCCCATCAACGTCCAGGAGGTAGGGCCCTTCGCCGGCTTCCACCGCGTACGGTGACAGGCCTTGCACATACTGCCCCGGTGCCTTGCTGAATGTCTGAGCGCAACCGGGTACCACGCGCTCCGCCCGTGCAAGCCAGACACTGGAACGGCTGTGCCCATTGTTCTGCGCATGGTCCTGCGCCTCGAGGTCGCTCGCGGAGATGGGTGCATGCTCCTGGATCGGTTTCTTAGAGGTTGCTCCTGCGTACTGAGACCATACAGACGGCCCCAGTCCGGAGGCCGGCCTCACAAATTTCACATTTTCAAGGGACAGAATCTCACCTGCTCGGATGTTTTTCTTTGCGTAAATGCCGCGCCTTCCCCAGGTGCGGCTTGCTGCCTCCTCAATGGCCGGGCTTTTGACTCCATTACCCAGAGCAGCTTCGCAATTTCTGATCTTCTCAACCATAGCGGCGAAGGCATTGACAGTCATGGCGAAAGATGCGTCCGGCGTGCCCAGATTGCCATCCATGGTGATATGTTTTTCGACAATGCAGCTGCCGAGTGCAAGCGCTGCCAGCACAGCCGCATCATCCGGCGTGTGATCCGAAAGACCTACGGGTAGACCAAAAGAGCTCCTCATGGTTTCAATGGCACGGAGGTTCATCGAGGCGTATGAGGGGGGATATTGCCCAACACAATGAAGGAGGGCTATATCCTGTGCTCCATCGTCTTGCAAAACCTGAAGCGCTTCCCGGATCTCGTGAAGGTAAGCCATGCCTGTTGAAAGGATCACCGGTTTCCCGAAGGATGCTATCTTTCTTAGCAAAGGATAGAAAGTCAGATCGCCCGACGCGACCTTGAAGGCTCGCACTCCCACGCTATTCAACTCGTCAAGCAGATCAAGGTCGAAAGGGGTCGTGATGAATTCAATACCAACCTCCTCTGCACACGCGAAGAGCTCGTAATGCCACTGCATGGGCAGTTCATACTTTCTCAAGGACTCCATCGCCTCCCAGGGCTCGCCATTGGGTCTCAAAGGATTCATGAGCGTCTCCACCCTGTAGGTCTGAAATTTAATCGCATCCACGCCGATCTCTTTAGCTGCGTGAATGTATTCTTTTGCCAGTTCGAGACTGCCGTTAAAGTTGGAGCCCACATCGGCGACAACGTAGGTCCTACCTTCTTTGATCTCAGTGCTACCTATCTTCATAAGAGACTCCATCCCTCGTCATGTGATTCTTCTGCTCTGTTTCGTTCGTTCGCTTCTCCACTCTCCCGTGTTCTCATCCTTGCCTTACGTCGGCTGTTGCGGCCGTCCTTCCGCCCCCTTGACCCCTCGGACCCCGTTTCTCCGCGTTTGATATTATCTGCTTATCACCCTCAAGCTTCGCTCTTGCAAAGGCAAACAGACTCTCGACCCTCCGTTGAGATGCGACTCCTGGATGGCAAGTGCCATCTCCAGGGCAGCCATCCCATCCCGTGGACTGCTTACATTTTCTGACCTGCCCTCCATACAGTCGATAAGATGATGCACCGCAGTGACAAAGGGATTTTCCTCCTGCCACGCGCCTGTATCCTTGCTGTGCAGCTCTCGAAGGCCTTGTTCCCTTTCGCTCATCTCTGCCTCAAAGAGTTCAAAGAGCCAGTTGCCTATACGCAGTCTACCCTCAGTCCCCATGATGTCGAATTCGAAGAGAAAATATTCTTTGCTATCTCCGTGCACGGTTGCGTACACACCGTTCTCGAAAGTAACCAGCGCATATCCGCCGACGTCGTACTGGACAAGCCTTTTTGCATGGTGAATATCGTCTGGCTGCCTCTCCCTCTGTGGCTCAAGGCGCGCCTCTACCCACCTTGCCTCTCCGAAAAAAAACCGCAAAACGTCGAAGGCGTGAGTCCCTGTGTGTACCATGCTGCCGCTGAAATGGCACACGACGGATAAAGGTTTCCCGATGGCCCCATCCTTAAGGAGCCTCCTTGCATGCTGGTAATCCGGGCTCCACCGCCTCGTGTGACCTACAATCAAGGTAACGCCCTGTTCTTCACACAACGCAACCATGGCCTCAGCCTCTTCAAGGGATGTCGCAAAGGCTTTCTCACACCAAATACCTTTTACCCCCGCGTTCACGGCGTCGACGACCATACGGTATCGGTCATGGGCATACGCGCAGATGCTCACGATATCAAGCTTTTCTCGAGCAAGCATCTCCTCGTAGTCAAGATAGGCCTTCTCAATACCAAACTCTTTCGAGAAAGCTTGCAGATGGTCTATCCGGACATCCGCAGCAGCGATGACCCTTGTCCTGTCGACCCTAAGATAGGCACCCATGTGAGTTACCGGTTTGTTCGGAATGAGTGGATCTCGATCAAGAAGCCACGCCACGCGGCCGCAGCCTATGAGCCCCACACTGTAGATCCGTTCACTCATTTGTCCTCTTCCCCGGTCACTGCTTCCATTTGTAAGGAAGGATAATATCTTCATCAGGGACCTCGAGCATGTCGAATCGAGTTTTCAGCTTTGGAAGGACGTGATCCGTATCGGCGGCCATAAGTGCGGCATCCTTTTCCAACTGGGCCACACTGTCCACGCCAAGCACCACGTAGTCAACATCCGAAGAAATCGCAAAGAGCAGTGCCAATCCCTCGATTGAAATGTCATGCATTCTGGCAAGGGTTTCCAGATGCCTGATCTTCGGCCCGGCCTCTACGAGATGCCCGGCGAGCGAGGCACCGCCCACGAAGAATAACCCCTGGAGAAAGATAGAGCGCGCATAAAGGGTAATACCGGAAGCTCGGAGTCTCTGGAGCAAATCGCCCTTGAGGAACCGCTGATCAAAGAGGTTCAAGGGAAACTGGATCGCCGCTATATGGAATCCGTCCTCGCGGCTCATCGCAAGTGCCGTCTCGACCTCGTGCGGATGGTAGACCGACAAACCGTATCTGCCCACAAGGCCTTCCGAAAGATATTGCTCGAGAACGGGCAGCAGAACCTCTTTACAAGAATCCAGTGATTTGAAGCTGTGGAGGAGCAACACATCGATCTGATCTATGCCCATGGTTTCGAGGCTCCTGTTTATTTGCATTTCTACGTCTTCGGCAGACCGATACTCTCCATCCGGCAGCTTGGTCACAACGTCAAAGAGTTTGCCGTGCGCTCTGAAGAATCTGCCGAGCACCTTTTCCGCTTCTCCGTAGCCCCGCGCCGTATCAACCCAGCAGACACCCACGTCAAGCGCCTTCTCCAGTATGACAAAGGCTTCTCTCTGGGAGAGCATCCTGTTATTTGCTATGCCGTACCTGAGCCCGAAGTTGGCTGTTCCAAGGACCAACTCTGCCGTCATCTCTTCTTGAAACACCTCCGTAAAGTCTTGATAACAGTGTCTACAGTCTGATCATCCATGCCTGGGTAAAGAGGAATGCTGATCTCTCTCTGATAGAAATCCTCAGCAGCAGGGCACAGCCCTTCTTTATAACCCATCTTCTGGTAGTAGGGATGAAGATAGACGGGGAGATAATGTACCTGGACACCTACACCTGCCTTTTTCAGACCAGCAAAAATCCTGTATCTTTTCTCCCTGAGCCCATTTGTGAGTCGAATGGGGTAGAGATGGTAGGAAGATTTCGCGTAACTTCTCTCGGGAGGAATTGCAAACCAGGGATTGTCAGCGTACGCTCTCCTGTAACGTTCTGCTATCTCCCTTCGCCGCGACACAAACCGGTCAAGCTTGCGAAGCTGTGATATCCCGAGGGCAGCGTGAAGGTCACTGATTCGGTAGTTAAAGCCCAAGGCCTGCATCTCGTAATACCAATCGCCGTCTGCTCCCCCGGCTCCGGTCTGCGGTCTGCGGTCTTGAAGCGCGAATTTGGAAGGGTCTTTCGTAATGCCGTGCGTGCGAAAGAGGCGGAGCTTTTCGTAGAAATCGCTGCGATTGGTGAGCACTGCCCCACCCTCCCCGGTGGTAATCTGTTTCACGGGGTGGAAGCTGAAAACCGTCATATCCGAATATGTGCAGCTGCCGATCTTGCTCCGACCGTCTTTAGGGTCCTGGGTTCGGGGTTCGGGGTCCAGCCTTTCCAGAATCGTGTCTTTTGGGCCTTCCCTGGCCACTGGCCCCCGGCCCCCGGCCCCTATTGTTCTATATTCCGCTCCTAGCGCATGGCACGCATCTTCGATCACAATGAGTCCGAACTCTTTCGCAACGAGAGATATTGCCTTGAGATCAACAGGGTGTCCGGCATAATGTACGGGCACGATCGCCTTGGCTCTCGGTGTGATGGCCTGCTCCAGACTCGCAACATCCATGTTGCCCGTGTCAGGTTCTACATCCACAAAAACCGGTGTTGCACCGAGGTATAGCGCAGCATTTGACGTAGCTGCAAAGGTGATGGGCGAGGTGAGTACCTCGTCGCCAGCGCCTATGCCCGCGGCAAAATGTGCCGCATGCAGAGCTGCTGTTCCGGAGGCGAAAAGCACAGCATAGTGCGCACCCGTATAGGAGGTGAGCGCTGACTCGAAGGCTTCGACCGCCGGACCTTGCGTGAGGAAGTCTGACCGCAATACCCGAGTCACTGCCTCAATATCATCCTGTTCTATGAGTTGTCTGCTGTAAGGTATCACGTCACTGCGACTCAAACTCCTTCACAAGATTGGCAAGGTCCTCTTCACCCAGCCAGCGGTCATTCGTGTCACTGCGATAGCAAAAGCCCTCCACCATCTTGGGATACTTGCTGTACTTATAAAACTTTTTGCTGCCGTTGGCAGAAAGAGGGAGAATCACGTAATATTTGTCCATATCGACCGTATTCCTGCCCTCATCTTTTGAGATGAGGCTCTCGTGCAGTTTTTCGCCGGGCCTTACGCCGATCACTTCGTATTCGCGGTGAGGGGCGATCACTCTGGCAAGGTCAAGAATCTTCATGCTCGGAATCTTCGGCACAAAGACCTCTCCCCCTACGGCCTCGTACGCCGCTTTGGAGACCAGTTCAACGCCCTGCTGAAGCGTGATCCAGAAGCGCGTCATGCGCTCATCCGTTATAGGAAGTTTTCCTCCCCCGTTATTTACAAAATTTTTGAAAAATGGAATGACACTGCCTCTACTTCCTATCACATTCCCGTATCTCACAACGGAAAAACAGGTGTCTTTGGTGCCGACGTAAGAATTTGCAGCGATCAACAGCTTCTCCATGGCTAATTTGGTGGCACCATACAAGTTGATGGGGCTCACGGCCTTATCCGTTGAAAGAGCTATCACCTTCTTTACCCCTCTATCGATAGCCGCGTCTATAATGTTCTGTGCCCCGAGGATATTTGTCTTGACTGCTTCGAAAGGATTATATTCAGCCGCAGGCACCTGTTTGAGTGCGGCAGCGTGGATGACATAATCGATGCCTTCGAAGGAACGATAAAGCCTTTCCTTGTCCCGTATATCTCCTATGAAGTATCGTATTTCATACTCAGGCTCGCGAAACACGGCGGACATCTCGAACTGCTTAAATTCGTCGCGGCTGAGGATGACCACTTTTTTCGGCTTGTAATTTTCGAAGAGGTAACGGGTAAACTTTTTCCCGAACGACCCTGTGCCGCCCGTTATAAGAACTGATTTGTCGTCAAACATGACGGTTCACTCCCGGTTTTCTGACATCAGACGCGGACTGTCTGTAAGAGCCAATCTGCCGCCCGTTTTCAAGCTCCCTTTATTGCTACGTATTTCGCCTCACTAACCCTCTCGTGCGGAGGCTACTTGACTCAGTTATTGGTTGCTATTGCTAAGCGCATGCCATAAGTAAGGGCCAGAAGGAGTAAATCGCCAGAAGTAAGTATCTAAAATTACTGAGAACCTATTTTGTTGTGGCCGAGCGAGACTGGAAGTTTTTACTGGGTAGGAAAATTTTTACCCTCGAGCTCTAACGCGCCAGCTCGACGGTACAGTATCTGACAGACGGCCAATTGTGTGGAAAGTAGTTGCATCGCCGCCGACGCTTGAGGGTGCTACTCAAGCACTGCCTGGATGCCTATCTTTAGACGCGAGTTAAAAAGAAGCGGGCCTTTGAGATTGGCGAGGACTTGACCTTTTTCGACACGAACAATGGCCAGTATGGCCAGGTCTTCCTCGGCATCCAGCAGCAAGGCCTGTCGTGTTGTTGCATCCAGAGAGATAGTGTAGTCTTGCACGAGCATCCTCGGCTCCATCACGATAAAAGCAACATCAGGGTCGTCGATCGCCTGGAGCCACTTTATCGGCGTATCCTCGTAGTCAAGGAGCACATACCTCTTGACCCGAGGAAAACCAAGCAGACCGGCCGGAAACTGGATGACTTTATCTTCTGCTACTTCCAATTTGCCGAAGCGGGATGTCTCGAATTGTATCATTTACTTCAGCCTCTCCCTGATCTTCTTGAAGTCATCAACGGACAATCCGGAAGACATAAGGTTCTCAGCCCTTATCTTCTCGTACAATTCTCTGCGATGAATGATGATGTTAAGCGGGGCCTGGATTCCGAGCCGGACCTGGTTGCCTCTTATCTCTAGCACGGTAACTGTGACTTCGTCGCCGACATTTATCGCTTCTCCTGACTTCCGTGTCAATACAAGCATCCTGCCCCAGCGCCTCTTATCACCGTCTCCAGTGTTAGAGAATTGAAATCATGCTGCTGACCTGGATCATAGCCGAATCCGTCACTTCAGATAATCCATGATGGACAGATTCTGCATCTTTGCCATAGAGTAGAGTAAAGCCTGATAGCTGTTCATCAATGAGGTAAGGTCCGTGGTAAGCTGAGCAATGTCTGCGTCCGTCAAAGGTGACAGCAACGTCGTGTATAGATAGTCCTTGTTCGAATTTTGCGTTGTCAAAGTGGCCAGCTTGTTGTTGAACATGCCAACCTTGGTTATATCTTTGTTCAGTACATTAAGACTGAGATCCATACCCTGGACAGCGTCGCTGACACCGGTGACGTTGTTATTTTGAAGGCAATCCTTCAGATTTTTAAGGAAACCGAAAATATCAAGGTCCTTAATCGCAAAGCTGTCGCCCGTAGCCAGAGGGCTGCCGGAGTCAAATGCAATTTTGAGCCGGCTGTTAGTCGCGTCGGCCCCGTTTGTCCCGTCTAGCATCATCCCGGCCTGGAAGTCGCTGGTATCGGTTCCCCCGTTGGCAACGGTGCTATCGCGGTTGTCGAATCCTAGCATAGCACCCAGCGTAGTGCTGCTGTTTGACCAGTTAAACGTGACAGGGACCCCGGTGTTATTCACGATGGAAAACTGGTTGGCGGTCGAATCATAGGAGACCTGGAAGCCTGCGCCAAGTTTTGTCTGAATTTCCGCGGCCAGACCTTGGCCGGTGTAAGTGCCTGCGTCGAGCGTGATGGGAAGACCATTCTCATAAATCGTATTCCGTGAGTCGGTCGCAAAATCGCTTGTAGCGCTCGAACCCGCCCCCGCAAGTACCGTATCGGAAGGATTGAAACCGAGAAGTGTTCCGGTGGTCGTGCTGCCACTCGACCATTTCAGTGTATAGGTGGCGCCGCTCGTGTTCTGGATGGTGAATTTATTGGAAGCTCCATCGTAAGAGACTGCGAAAACTCCTGCCCCAAAAGTGCCGTTCAACTGTGTCTGTAACTGAGTAGCCAGCCCTGCTCCATCATAAGGGCCATTGTTAAGAATGATGGTATGATCGCTTACCCCGTCATTCACAACCAGCTGGTTTGTCGTGGGGCCGACCTGATATCCCACTTCCATGACTTGACCCAGGGATAGCCCAGCCTCAACAGCGCTTGTGGCGCTGCTCCCGGCCGCTATAGCGGTGTCCTGCGCGTTGAAACCTAAGAGAGAGGCGGCCGTAGCCCCGGGGTTGGACCAGTTAAGGTTAACGGTATTACCTGTGCCGTTGGTGATGGTGAACGTCTTTGCTGCAGCGTCATACGTAACGGTATGTCCAGCCTGAACAGCGTTGAGCTGCGTCTGTATCTCGGCGGCCAGCGCTGCTCCGGTGTAGGTTCCTGCGGTAAGCGCTACGGGAGCGCCGTTTTCGTAAATCGTATTATTCGATGAATCGACCACAAAGTCGGCTGTTGTGTCGGCGCTTCCATAATTTGCTATTATTGAATTGGCCGACCAGGTTTGGCCGCCATCCAGGGAGTACGTGTACCGTGCCCGCTCCTGCAGCGGCCCTGTGGCACTTCCATCCTGCGCGATCTTGATAAGAATTGAGCTGTTCCCCGCCTCGACGTCACTTACATCACTGCTGCCGCTAGCCACCGTCGAGTCAAGGCGGTCATAGCCGAGGGTCTCAGCTGCGGTGGCATCCGCATTGGACCAGTTGAAGGTGGCCGCCTGGCCAGTCTGGTTTTGGATCGCGAAGAGGCCCGACTCACTATCATATGTCACGTAGTATCCCTGGCCCAGCTTCGATTGAATCTGATTGGCGAGTTCCGAACCCCGGTAGATGCCCGAATCAAGCGTCACCGGGGATCCATTCACATAGAGGGTGTTATTGCTTGAATCGATGACGAAGGCGTTGTAGTCTGTGTCGCTCGACGCATTTCCCGTATAGGAGTTGGAGGGGGTTGCGGTCAATGCCTTGCTGTTGTCGTAAAAGAGTTCCTGACCGGAAAATCCGGTTGTGTCCGCCGTTCCCTGGGCGACATACGCATTTACAGGATCGCGCGCGACCAAGGGTACCTCGTAGTCCACCGAATAGTCCGGGTTGAGCTGAAACGGAGCCTGGTTCGCCTTCGTGCCGCCGAAAATGTACGTGTTATTCAGCTTGGTATTCCCCAGCGTCACGAGCTGTTCAATGATATTTTCGACTGCCTGCGCCCCGGTTTGCCTGTCAGAGGGAGACATGGTAGCGTCCGAATACGTTAGGGCAAGCTGCTTTGCTTGGGTCAGTAAATCATTGACGCTGTTGAAGGTAGACTCGTACATACTGCCAAGACTGTTGATGCTCTGGAGATTGCGGGTGATCTGAGTATTCGTGCCTTGCTGAGCATTGAGCAGTGTGGCCTCGGTATAGACCACCGGATCGTCCGAAGGAACATTAATTTTCTTTCCGGAGGAGATTTCCCCCTGATCCTTATTGATCCCGCTGAGGGCCGTCTGCAGACTCGTCTTCATCTGGTCGAACATTAACTTATTTGTTACTCGCATTTACACTCCAAACCGTCTCAGCCCGTCGCAGTTGTTGTACTTCCAACCATGTCAAGCATGGTAACCGTAAGAGCGTCCGCAGTCGAAATCAGCTGTGCCGATGCCTGATACGCGCGCTGGTACTGCATCAGATTTGTGATCTCCTCGTCCAGGGAGACACCAGAGACCGACGCCTGCTGTTGCGTCAAGGTACTCATCGTATTAGTCTGGTAAGTCACCAAGTCCTGGGCATTCTGCGTCAGTTCTCCGACACTGCTATAGATCGAGGAGACAAAATCGACAGGTGTAGTCTGCGTGGTAGTACCGTTCACGGTGAACGGCAGGTTGGCGTTCGCAAGGCCGGCGATACCGAGGGTAATATCGTTATTTGTCGGCTGATCGAGCGAGGAAGTGGACGCAATGTTATTTACATCATTTTTGACGTCATCGCTAACGGCCATGTTAGCGGCATAGTTCTGGGTCAGAGGCTTGAAGAATGCTACTCCCGTCGTCTGATTCAGATTGTATCCCGTTTCGTGAACCTGGTTCACCTGCGTGGTGACCGTTTGAGCCAGAGCATTAAGCTGGTTGATGAAGCCCTGCGCATCTACATCCCGCTCGTGAAGCAAGGCTCCCAAGGTGCCGCTTGTCACATTGGACGTGATGTCCGAAAGATTGCCTTTGGAGTCCGCCCAGTTAACGGAAAAGGAGCCGGTACTGTGAGGATCGGATACTGCGAGGTTCCAGTGGTTATTCCCGTCGACGAGCGATTTACCATCGGCCGTTAATACGGTGATATCGCCCTTGCTGTCCGTGAAGGAAACAATGCCCAGTTCTCCGGAAAGCTCTTTCAAAAGCTCGGTGCGCTGGTCGAGATAGTCATTTGCCTGCCCGTCGCCGTGGGTCCCGGCTTCAGATATGCTCTGGTTGAGACTGGCGATCGTAGTCGTCATCCTGTTGATATTGTCGACTTCCTGCGACACGCTACTGTTGAGCTCACTCTTTACGCCTGATAAATCACCGTAAACGCTGTTTATACTGTGTGCAAGATTTTCACCTTGTGCCTCGAGCGCTACGCGCGGAGAGACGCTTGTGGGGTCGGTAGAAAGGTCTTGCCAGGCGTTGAAGAATGCGGTCAGGTTCTGGGTGAGCTGCGAGTTGTTTTCACTCAGGATGGACTCCATCTGCCCGAGGTACTGTGCTGAGGTGGTCTGGAACTGGAGGTCTGTGTTCTTCTTCTGTATGGCGTCGTTAAGATAGTTGTCGACAAAGCGTCGCACCTCAGAGACTTTTACCCCGTTGCCGATCAGACCAGCAGGCGAAGCATCAGGAGTGGGCGTTGTCAGTACTGACTCCTCACGCGAGTACCCGGGAGTATTGACATTTGCCACATTGTGAGAGACAGTCTGTAGCGTTAACTCGCTGGCTAAGAGGGCGCTCTTACCAATCTCAAGGATCGAGGTCAGCCCGGCCATTTATACTTCCTTTGAAAGCACGAACGAGAGTGCCTCTCGACGCCTTCCATACGACGACCGGTTAATGAAGCTTATCATTTTTTCAATGGAACATTTCACGTGGTCCATGGAAAAGGTGAGCAACCGCATATTCTTCTCCAGGGCTACTTTCACCTCTTTTAATGTCTGTTCAAAATCCTTACGCAAAACAGTCCACTCTTTCGAGGGGGCATCGATGGGGGTATGTTCGATCGTCATCCGCTCCTGCTCTTTTTCGAGGAACTCAAGCTTTTTCAAAAGCTCTTCTTTGACGTTGTTGGCCCGGACGATCCCCTCCAGGGAAAAGGAAATGATTGCGTCACGCTCCTCAGTCAGGACCCGCAGGAACTGTTTCAGTACACCGAGTTGGGTCCCCATGAGTTCAAATAAAAGCTGGTTCGTCATGGCTTCAGAGCTTCATCCAGAACCTGGTTTTTCAGGATGCTCCGGGCAACGTCTTCGCCCTTCACGTTGTACGTCCCGTTATCTATAGACTGTTTAATGGCATCTATCTTGTCCTGTCTGGTTGCAGGGGCGGCCTTGACCTTCTCCTTCAGCTGATCGATCTCGGTCTTGCGGCCAGAGAGCTCCACCTGGTCGGCAACCTGCTGCTGGTTGTCCTTCTGGCCGACAGCGCCCTGCTTTGGCGCTTTCGCATTGGCCGATTTGACAAGATGATCCAGCAACTGTACCTTGTTGTTGTTCTCAATTTTCATAGACTCCTCCCTTCTGTTCTTTCATGTATTATCGGCCGTTCCTGCAGAAACTTTAGAACTTTCACGACGTTCGAGGTAGCGCATGAGCACATCTTTGATCCCGATACCTTTCTTGGCCACAAACTCGGCCACCTTCTCGTGAAACATGGAAAAATAGGTCTGCTCCGCATAGCTCTTTTCAGAAGAGCCGGTCGTCTTCTGAAGCTGGTTGAGCATGGTGGAGACGAGATAGGCTTCAAATCCCTCGCACGCAGCTTTTTTGTCCCTGGTGCTTCGTTCCTTCAGCCCTTTTACCGCATTCTCCTGGAGCCAGGTGCCCTCCATCGGTATCTTCATTATAGGACCTCCAATTCTGCGTGTAAAGCGCCAGCGGCCTTGACCGCCTGCAGAATGGTTATCACGTCACGTGCCGACACCCCTAAGGCGTTGAGGGCGGTGACCAGATCTCGTATCGTAACTCCACTGTCCATCACAAAAAACCTACCCTTTTCCTCTTCGACCTTCATCTTGGTGCTTGGCGTGGTCACTGTCTGGCCCTGCGAAAAAGGCAGAGGCTGGCTCACCGTCGGTTGCTCCTTGATCTGTATGCTGATATTGCCATGAGAAACAGCGACCGTCTGAATTCTCACGTTCTCCCCGATGACAACCGTGCCTGTTCGTTCATTCACTACGATCTTGCTGAAAGTGCCGGGGTCCACGTCCAGATTTTCAACGGCCGATATGAAGGCTACTGGGTTTGCCTTGAACTCCGCCGGGATGTTGATCATGACCGTTGCGCCGTCCTTAGCGGAAGTGCTGCCGCGAAACACCTCATTGATGCGATCAGAAACCCTCTTTACGGTGGTAAAATCAGGAGATCTGAGCGATACGACCACGGAATCCGCGTTAATTGCCTGGTAGTTCAGCTCCCGCTCGATGGTTGCCCCGTTCACAACCCTGCCCGTCGTAACAGCATTCTTCTGGACCTGGGCTGCCTGACCTGTAGCCACAAACCCACCGAGCAGAACAGCGCCCTGAGCCACCGCGTAAACCTCACCGTCGGCTCCCCGCAAAGGCGCAAAGAGCAAGGTCCCGCCCTGCAGGCTCCTGGCATCTCCTATGGAAGAGACCGTGACGTCTATCTTGTTCCCGATTCTGGCGAATGGGGGAAGATCCGCAGTAACCGCCACTGCCGCAATGTTGTTCACCCTGATGGTCGTGGGATCCACCCTGATGCCCATTTTTTCCAGCATGTTGGTCAATGACTGGATCGTGAAGATCGTATTCACCCGGTCACCTGTATTTTCAAGCCCCACCACGAGCCCGTAACCAATCAGCTGATTCGGCCGGAGACCGTTAATGTACGCTATGTCCTTTATCCGCGCCGCCTGGGCTAAAGAAACCAAAAGAATAGACGCGAGCGCTGCTGCGATAGTTATCTGCCAAACCTTCGTCTTCATACGGTTCTCAGAACGGCCAAATACCGTCCAGTATCCTGCTGAACCAACCGGGCCTCTGCTTCTCACTGACCACGCCTATACCCGTCATCATGATTTTGGCATCCGCCACCTGTGTGGAAAGAACGGAGTTGTCGCTGGCAATGTCCTTGGGGCGCACTATGCCCTGCAGCAGGATCTCCTTTTTCTCGCTATTCACGTAGATTTCTCTTTTACCTTCTACGGCAAGGTTGCCGTTGGGAAAGACCTCCACAACCTTAGCCGATATCGTGGCAGTCATGGTTCCGGTTCTCGTCGTCTCTCCGGTCCCATCAAAAGTATTTGTCGCGTTGGCTGTAATCAGGTGGCTTGGGTTTGTGTTTTGGGGCGGGTGGGCCCCGGGATACCCGAAAAAGTAAGGGATACCGTAATCCTGGGCAGATTTCTTTCCTGTATCCGTCGTCGCCTTCTCATCGGCCTGGGTCGTCTCCACAATCTTTATCGTGATAAGATCGCCCATGGCTCCGGCCCTGTGATCACCGAAGTAGAGGTTACCGTTGTAGCTAGCCGGCCACAAACTGCCCGTGGGCTGTTTATTTAAGGTTGAATACCTGTAGATGTTATCAGGAACGAACGGCTGGTCCTTGATATGCGACTGCTCGAAGGGGAAACACCCCGCAACCACCATGCTCACCAAAGCCGCTAAGAAGATTACCTTCATAGACACCTCAGAACTCCACGACGACTGTCCCGTCACCGGCCACTCTGCCAACCACTTCACGGTCCGAAGACAGGTTTTTCACGCGAATCCTCTCGCCGACCTTACCGGGCTCCTCAGCTTTCCCCTTGGCTTTCACCAGGAGCTGCCTGTTCTCTGCCACGATAGTCACTGTCTCCCCCCTGCGTATCACCTGCGGGTTATCGAGAATAAGGGTTGTAAGGACCGTACCCGGAGGGACATCCCTTTTGACTACCTTCGCGGCCACCTCCTGCAGATCCTTGGGATAAATGAACTCATTTTCGCTAATGTACTGCTCTTTGCTTCCAAGGTCGTCCACAGAGACCGGGCTCCCTTTGGGCAGAGCCCTCTTCGCATAAAAGAGTTTTTTCTTCTCATAGACTCTGAACGGAATGTACGAGGACCTTAGCTTTCCGTCCTCTCCTTCGAACTCCATGAAAGCAAGCCCTTTACCTCCTGCGTCCGGCATCGCATACACGCTAACAGACCTTACCTTTATGTTCTGCTTGAGAAGGGATGGAATACCATCCAGTTTGACCAATATATCCTTTGGGCCGTATGTCTCCTCAAGGAGGCCCTTCAATCTCTTTTCCACGACAGCTGTCTGTTGCCCAAAGCATGCTCCATTGGAGAGAAAGAATAGAACCAATGAAACGACTATCAACAGGGTCTTCATATCCTAACGTCTCACGTTATTTGCGATCTGGAGCATATCGTTAGCAGCCTGTATGGCTTTGGAATTGGTTTCGTAAGCCCTCTCGGCGATGATCATGTTTACCATCTCCTGGACAATGTCGACGTTGGACATCTCGAGGTAGCCCTGCTGCAGAGTCCCCACGCCATTCTGGCCAGGGCTGCCCACGATAGGTGTCCCGCTCGCATCTGTTTCAACGAAAAGGTTCTTGCCCATGGCAGACAAGCCGGCCTGATTCATGAAGGTGGCCAGCTGAATTGTTCCCAGCTGTTGAGGTTTCGACTGCCCTTGGACGGTGACCGAAACCGTACCGTCCGCTTCTACTGAGGTGGCCGTGGCACCCTGGGGTATCGTGATAGCTGGCTCAAGCAGATAGCCGTCAGGCGTGACAACGCGCCCCTGGGAGTCCGTTTGAAAGGAGCCGGCCCTTGTATATGCCTTGTCACCCGTGGGCAGAGTGATCTGGAAGAATCCGGCACCCTGTACGGAAAGGTCGAGTTGGTTTTGGGTCTGCTGGAAGTCACCTTGTACGAAGAGCTTCTCAACAGAAGCCAGGAGCGCACCCATCCCGATCTGAATGCCGGTCGGCACCTGATTCCCCTGTTCAGTGCGCGTCCCCGCCATACGCATGGTCTGGTACATCAGTTCCTGGAAGCCTGCCCTGCTCGTTTTATACCCGCTAGTGTTGACGTTGGCAATGTTGTTCGCTATCACATCCAGATTTTTCTGCTGCACTACCATACCTGTTGCAGCTGTCCATAAAGACCTGATCATTTCGCCTCCTTAGATTTTTGCCACGTCTTGCAGCTTGCTGTCCATGTCGCCAAAGGCCTGCTGGACCTTGCCGTATGCTTCATAGGCTCTTGTACCGGCAATCATGTCGATCATTTCCTTGAGCACATCAACGTTTGACCCTTCGTGAGAACCCTGGTTGACTGAGCAGTTGACTGTCGGCAGTTCCTGATCGAGTGGATTTACGTTCTCGAACAGGGAGCTTCCGACGGGACGTAAATACTCCTTCGTTGCAAAACGGACAGTCTTCAACTTGCCCACAGAGACCTTGTCCGCAAAGACCGACCCATCCTTTTCTATGGAAATCTGTTTGCCATTTGCGATTATGTCCCCGCTTTCACCTACTACGGTATTTCCATCTTGCGTGACCAGCTTGCCCGTGGCATCGAGGGCGAACTGGCCATTGCGGGTATATCTATTCCCTTGCGCGGTCTGTATCACAAAAAAACCGTCCCCTTGCAGGGCCACGTCCAGTTTATTTCCTGATTCAATAAGCGGACCTTGAGCGAAGTTTATGTGGGAGTCATACGTAGCGACAAACGTGCTGTCCGCCTGATCGGTATCTATAATGCTGCTGGATAGGACTGCTTCAAACACAGGGCTGGACGACTTATATCCTGCAGTAAGAGCATTGGCCAGATTGTTACTAATGAAGCCGAGCCTCTTCTCTTCCGCTGCCGCCCCACTTACAACTGTGTATATACCCGCCATGAAAATCTCCTCGCTCAAGTGAAGCAAATGATGTGCCATACTCGACCACTCTCTGGTCTGTCTCGTCTATCTAGTCCATCTGGTCTATCCGGTCCCTCGGTCCGTCGAGTCTATCTGATCTGTCTGGTCCAAAACTATTGTTGGGGGCTCGCGTTGTGCCCCAGCGGAAAGGGCATCAATGAAGGACAGCAATGGGCGCGGATAGGCAATAGATACCTTCGAGTAACTAAGCGAGCAAATTAGGCCAAGTGGACTAGATAGACGAGATGGACCAGATAGACAGATAGGCGTTATCTTCGATGGGATGGTGGGAAAAATTTTCCGACCCTGAAAACTTCATACGGTGATATCAATCGTTCCCTGATTTTCCGAATCCTTTTCGTTGGACTCGGATGAAGCAAGCCGTTTCGAGCGGTCCTTCCTACCTTTTTCGTTACCCCGTTCGCGCCGCTTGTCGATTCCTAACAGGCGCACTTTCTTATCCACCGAAAGAATCTTTGGAATGAGGTCAACGTCAAACAGTCCCGCCATGGCAACCTCCTTCGATCCCGGAGAATAACCTCCTGTCCCGTTTCAGCCCGGTAACTAGCTCAGTAAGGCCCATTCCTCCCCGCTCTCTTCCTGCGTTAGAAACATCTTCTGAAGATTCAGCAGGATGAGGAGTCTGTCGTCGATTTTGCCAACGCCCTGGACATAGTGTGGCTCCATGGCTCCGGCTAGGGTTGGTGGCGGCTCGACGGACCCTTCAGGTAGTTGCACAACTTCTGATACGGAATCGACAAGAAATCCGGCCACCACTCCGCCAATGTCGATCACGATGATCCTGCTTTGCGTGTCAGCTGCCCTGGCCTGAAAACCGAGCAGCCTGCGCAGATCCACTACCGGGATGATCTTGCCCCTCAAATTCATCACCCCCTGGACGTGAGGGGGCGAGTTGGGAATCCGCGTAACTTCCACAGCCCTGTTGATTTCCTGCACGCTTCCTATATCTACAGCAAACTCCTCGGTGTTGATCTTGAAAGCCACAAGGGAGCGCATACCTTTATCCGCCACGGTTATACTTTCTTCCCCTTCCAACAAGTGATCGCTTACCCATTGAAAAACTTAACTTTTTCTTGCAAAAAGCGTGCTTGAATGACGAAAATGCCTGGCTGGTCTGTCTAGTCTATTTAGTCTATCTGGTCTATTTAGTCTTTTCGTGGCTAGGCTGCTACCGATTGTCGACAGAAATGCGCAAAAATTCCCGGTAGATCCAGCATCAGCACGACTCTGCCATCACCTCGGATAGTGGCGCCAGCGAT